>CAYQKY010000004.1:0-142030 GCA_964418125.1 uncultured Phaeodactylibacter sp. | reverse complement strand
GTTACTGCTGCGTGATCGAAACGATATTGTTGCTCGACCCGTTCGTGATCAGCACGCTGCTTTCACTCCAGTTGCCTTGTTGAAAAACATCGACAGTGTTATTGTTGCTGCCGTCGAAGATGCCGATGTAGGATTCGTGGTTCTGATCTTCCTGGGTAACGGTGACGACGTTGCCGTCGGAACCGAAGCCGATCTCAACAACCGACTCCTGATCTTCTCCTTCCTGGAAAATATTGACCATGTTCAGATCGGAACCGTCGAAGATCTGTACTTCGGAGAAGTTGTCCTCATCTTCCTGATTGACGGAGACGAAGTTGTCATTACCCCGTTCGATCAAAACGTAAGACTCGTTGTCCTCCCCTTCCTGGCTGATGAATACATCGTTGTAGTTGGAAGCATTGAAGATATCGACTTCTGAGAACTGATCATCCCCTTCCTGGGCGATGTAGATCTCATTGTTGGAGGAGAAATCGAAAATATCGATCCCCGAATCGTGGCTGTCACCATCCTGGCTGACTTCCACTACGTTCTCATCCGAATCGTTGAGAATGCCGATCTCAGAATCGTTGTCTTCCCCATCCTGGCTTACCGCAACGATGTTCCCATCGGCGTCACCGCTGATCCCGACTTGCGAATCGTTATCATCGCCATCCTGGGCTATATCAACCATGTTGGCGTCGGAGAAATCGCTGATGTCGATTTCGGAACCGTTGTCGTCTCCGTCTTGTTCTACGCTTACCATGTTATAGCTGGAGCCGTTAACAATGCTTACATCAGAATCGTTGTCATCGCCGTTCTGATCCACGTCAACCAGGTTATCATCCGAATTCAGATTGATGAACACTTCGCTTTCCAGGTTTTCTCCTTCCTGCTTTACGCCGACGATGTTGTCATCAGAGTCATCGAGGATATCCACCTGGGAAAGGTTCAGCTCATCGTCCGTCTGTACCTGTTTGACCGTCACCTCGTTGCCGTCACTATCGTTAGATACGGTAACGGCCGACTTGTTCTCCGACTGGGCCATGGCGGCGGCCACAACGAGGAAGCAAGCTGCTATCAGTAAAATAATTTTCTTCATGTTCAATAGATTATAAAATGCCAGTAGACTGATTATTTAGCCTCCCTGATGCAGGAGGCCGGGGTTCTTTTTTTATTGATATTCCTTCTTAAAGCTCTTTAGGAACCGAATGCGGCCGAGGGGATTGGATGTATAAGGGAGGGTGTTGGCAAAACCACAGGGTGAGGCGGGAGAGAAAATGTAACTTTTCTCCCGCCGGCCCTATTGGTCAATTGTTGCTGTAATGGCTTACAGCCTCATGCTTACTTCTGATCTACGTCAACAACGTTATTGTTGGAACCGTACATGATCTCAACGTCGCTGGTGCTGTAGTCGCCCTTCTGAGTAACTTCAACCCAGTTGTCGCTGGAATCGCCGTAGATGAGGACGTCGGATTCGTGGTTCTTGTCGTCCTGCTCGATGTCTACCCAGTTTCCGCTGGAGTAGTCGCCGATCTCAACGTCAGAGTCGAGGTCGTCGCCATCCTGGTCTACATAAACGGTGTTGCTGCTGGACCAGTCGTAGATGTCCACGTCAGACTCATTGTCTTCGCCGTCCTGATCTACGCTTACGTAGTTGTTGTCGCTGATGGTGGAGATGTAGACGGAAGAGCGGTTGTCTTCATCACTCTGCTCGACATCCACGATGTTGTCGTAGCTGTCATAGATCTCGACATCCGACTCCTGGTCTTCGCCTTTCTGGTCTACTTCTACGTAGTTACCGTCAGCGTCGTATCCGAGGGTAACGTCGCTCTCCTGGTTTTCACCATCCTGGTCAACGTAAACGTCGTTGTAGTCAGAGCCGGTGAAGATGTCCACGTCAGAATCGTGGTGGTCATCGCCACCGATGGTCTGCTTGATGTAAACTTCGTTGCCGTCGCTGTCGTCCGTAATGGAAACCGTGGATTTGTTTTCCAGCTGGGCCATAGTGGAGCCAACAACAAAGAGGCATGCTGCGAATAATAATACTAGCTTCTTCATGTCTTAGAAAATGATTTAAGATTATAAAATGTTAATTAATTCGTCAATTTCAACCTTCTTCCGCTCCGGCAAAAAAAGGAGCGGCCCCAAACGGAGCAAGCTTCCTCACCTGTCTCTGTTGGTGGGAAGCACCATTCACAGGCCTGGCAAAGCAATAACAATTACAGACAAGCATGCTTTGCCACGCTGTTAAAATTCTTACTTCAAAGCTGTATGTAGATATGTACCTCTTTTTTCAGGAGCTATTCAGCTCAGGCGATTGGATCGGGGGATAAGGGGGGCGGTTTGGTATTGTATCCTTTGGTGACAAAGATAAGGGATTATTCCTTCACTATTTTGCCAATCTGCCCTACAATCCTGCCATTTTTCAGGGTTTTCGGGCAGCTTTTGCCTCTTTTTACGTTTCTTCCTCAAAAAAAGGTTCAAAATATTTTCCTTTTTTTTGAAGTTTCCCAAAGACAATGAACAGCTAACAACAACCTTGCCAAAAACAAAAAGCCGCCCCCCGGTTCATCTCTCCGGAAGGCGGCTTTTCATCTGGAATGGATCTTCTTATCTCAAAATGGAAACATCGCCGCGGTAAGCCAGGGTAATGCCGTCCAGAAACTCTACTTCCACCACATACACGTACACATCAGGCTTCAGTTCATTGCCCTTGAAGCGGCCGTCCCACAGCGGCAGGCCGCCGATGCAGTACAGGCCGTTGCTCACGTCCTGCCCTTCAGACTGGAACACCAGCCCCCCCCAGCGGTCAAAGATATTTACCGAGGCGACCCGGGACACCCCGACACAGGGATAGACGCGGAATTCGTCATTTACGCCATCTCCGTTGGGGGAGAAGACGTTCGGAATGTAGATGTTGCGGTTAGCGTCAAGCTCGACGAATACGCTGCCGAAGCCTTCACACCCGTTGATGTCCACAACCGTCAGTTCGTATTCCAGGGATTCCAGCGGGCGCACGAAGGGATTCCGAACGGTGGGGTCGGAAAGGTAATCCCCCGGCGACCAGATGAAGGAGTCCAGCTGCACGGACAAAGGCGTAATTATGGGCTGCAGCTGCCTCGTAGTATCTCCCAGTTCCACTACAAAGGGGTCTTCCGGGAAGGTGACCAGGATCTCATCCGGCTGGTCGATATCCACCTGTACCACCGTGGAGCAACCATTCGGGTCAAAGACCTCCACATCATGGAGGCCGTCGCCGAAAATATCGGCCGCCACATTGACCGGCAGCAGGATGCCGTTGCCATCCACCATGTACTGGTAATCGGCCAGCGTACTGCCGGCGCCGCCATACACTGTATCGATATTCACCTTGGTGGTCGAGTTGAAACAGGGCGGGTCTTCCGGGTCAGGCACTACGGCCACGATCTCGGACGGCTCCATGATGGTGTACGACAGGGAATCCTGGCAGCCTTCCACGTCGGTTATGGTCACACTGTAGGTGCCGGCGGGCAGGTTCGTCGCTACCCCCAGCGGAGAAGTAGAGCCCGGAGGAGTGTTGGAGGACCAGGAGTAGGGGTTCGGCCCTACTTCGTTTACCATGTCGCTGGAGTTGTAGGTAACCACCAGGCGGCCGTCTTCTTCACCGAAACAGGAGACATCGAGCGTCTCGGCCGTGTTTACGGAGATCATGAGGGGGTCCGGCTCGGTAATGTCCACTTCCAGCGGCTCCTCGCAGCCGTTGGCGTCCGTCACTACCAGGTTATAGGTTCCGGCAGACAATCCGCTGATGGTAGCCGTCGCCTCGCCGGTTTGTTGCCAGAGGTAAGTATAGCCGGGAGTTCCTCCGGAAGGAATGGCCGTGACAGTTCCATCATTGAATCCGTTACAACTCACGTTGGCAAGGGTGGAAGCCACCTCGATCTCCGGCGGGCTGGGGATCAGGACGGAATCCAGGCCGAAGCAGCCGTTGGCGTCCGTCACTACCACCGTCTGCCAGTCTTTACAGAGGCTGCTCGCCGAAGAAGACATCCCGTCCATATTCATCTCCCCGGACTCCCAGGTGAAGTCGAACAGGCCGGTGGCGCCGCCTTCGTACATGGCCGTAGCGGTAGCGCCGCCATCACACACGCCTTCGAAACAACTCACCTCCGTAATGTTGTTGAAGTCTATTACGATGGCAGGCGGGTCGGTAACGGTGCCGAGGGCCGTCAGAGGGGTACAGCCGTTTACATCCACTACTGTGACCTCATAATTGCCGGCGGTGAGCCCCGGGTAGAGGTTAAACTGCAGGGTATCGTTCGTGGGCTGGTTGTTCCATATATAGGTGTACGGCATGGTGCCGCCACTGGCAAAAACAGTAAGGGAGCCGTTATCATCGCCCGGGCAGTTGGGCGATGCCGCGACGATGCTGTCGAGCGCCAGCGGTTCCGGAGCGACAACCAGGGCGGTATCGACGGTAAAACAGCCGTCGGTAGCGGTAATGGTCACAAAATAAGCGCCCGGGCCCAGATTGTTGATCGTCTGGCCCATACCGCCGTTGCTCCAGTTGTAGCTCTGAATAGGGGCGCCGCCGGGTGTGGCGAGTACCGAAAGAGAGCCGTTGGTATCGTCGAAACAGGCCAAGGTATCGTCGTTCAGCTGAGTAACCTGAGGAGGGGTAGGCGCCGTTATGTTAAATGACTGGCTGGCAGTACAGTTGTTAGCGTCTGTCACATCAACGGTGTACATTCCTTCGGAGAGGTTGACGGCAATGGAGTCCATCTGGCCGCCCGTCCAGTTATAGCTGTACGGATAGGTGCCGCCCGTCACGCCGATGGTAATGCGGCCGTCGTTGCCGCCGCCCGCACAGGTTTCGTTGGCCAGTTCAACCTGCTGAATGGCCAGGGGCGCCGGTTCTGCAATGGTGAACGTATCGGAAACGGCGCATCCGGCAGGGTCGGAGTCCGTCACCGTCACAGCATACTGAGCCGGCCCCAGCCCGTTAACCTGGGGGCCGGTGAAGTTGGGGCCCGAAGGCGGAACGGTGTTCCAGGTATAAGTGAAAGGCCCGAACGGCCCTTGTCCGGTCGTGGTGCCGCTGACCTCGATGCTGCCGTCGCCGGCGCCGTTGCAGGTGACATCCGTCAGGCCGATCAGGTTGATCAAAAGGATCTTGGCGGCAGTTACGGAATAGCTTTCTTCCAGGGTACAGTTGCTGTCATCCGTCACGGTTACCGTGTAATCTCCCGGATTCAGGTTACTGACCTGAGAAGTGTTGGCCGTTACCGTTCCCAGCCCTCCACTCCAGGCGTAAGTGTAGTTTCCACTGGCGGTAGTGCCTCCGGTGGCGCCGATCAGGATGGAGCCGTCCATAGAGCCGGAGCAGGTTGCATCGGTAATGAAGGTATTGGCTGCCAGTAACTGAAGCTGGGCCGGCTGTGAGAGGCTGCCGGAATCAATTTCCTGGCATCCGCTGGCGTCCGTTACCGTAACGCTGTGGGTGCCGGACGGGATATTCGCCAGCACCCTGCCGGTTTCTCCGGGCACATCCCACTGGAAGGTAAAGAGGCTTTCGGGGTTGGGCACTGCCACCCCGTTGATCGTCACATTGGCGATCAGAGAGCCGTCGGAATCTCCAAAACAGGTTGGGCTTTGCTGTTCGGCGACGTTGACGGCAAATTCGGGGCCTTCCAGGACTTCAACATAAGCGGTGTCGATATTGGCCGGCATATCCGAATCGGTGACGATAACCCGGTATTCGCCGGCAGGGCGGCCGCCGATCGTGGCCGTCCCCCCGGAAATGGTGATGGGCCCGTTCTCCGGCCCGGTGGGCGGGAAGGTATTCCAGGTAAATGCGTAAGGCCCTACGCCTCCGGAAACAGTGACGGTGAAAGCGCCGTCGGAAAGGCCGTTGCAGCTCACGCTGTCCTGAGCGGTTTGTACCAGCAGGACGGAGTTGGTCACAAACACACTGCCGGGGATGGTATCAAAAGGATAGCGGTCCGGCGTATTATTGGGGTTACCGACCTGTATGTCGGTCGGGGCGCCGCTAAAGAAAACGGGGCTGTTGTCGCCCAGCGCTCCGATCACTTCAAAACAGGCCTCGAAAAGAACCGAACCATCCGGAAGGGTGTTCCCGGTTCCCAGGAAATCCAGCCAGGCAAACGGCAGCTGGCCCTGATCCGTAACGCCGGGGCTGGTATTGAAAGCCCCGTCGTCCAAAGCGGGGAGCATGGTATTGAGGTTGCCGACTTCCACGAAATCCAGGATGGCAGGGTCCCAGTTCAGGGTGAACTGAGCATTGGTCACGTCCACCAGGTTGTCTACCCGGACTTCGACACAGACCGTATCGCCGGGGGCGCCATTGGCCGTTCCGGCACTGAAGATCACCGGCATCTCGATCGTATCGATGGCGGCGCAGCTCTTGCCGTCTTCTACGATAACCTCATATTCTCCGGGGCGGGGCACCGTAAATTGTACGGTATCGCTATGGGTAGGGTTTGGGGTTTGCACCGTTCCAGTCAGGCCGTTGCCCGATATATGGGTGATGGTAATTGGCGAGTAAACCGTACCGGCCTGGAACTCCGGCAGGCCGCCGCCGACTGAGAAAGCGCCCTGCAGGCCGGGGCCGGCATTGGGGAAGCTTTCCGTGACTTCCACCGCTTCCAGGTAAACTACCGAAAAGGCCTCGCCTATACTTACGCTGACACAGGGGCCGCCGTTTTCGTAGGCCAGGAGGGAAAGGTTATCTACAGTAATAGGAGCAAACCAGAACTGTATCGGCGCCGGGTTGCCCATATTGAAGGCTTCCTGGTGAAACCCGTTGTTGATGAGGTTTACATTGCCGTTTTCATCATCAACCGCTACCCAGATGCCATCTGTTTGGGGGATGGATACACCATTGACGATGATAGGGTTTGTCTGGTTCACACAAGGGTCGCCAAGCACGGTGGTGAGGTCCGGCCCGTCTACCGTTGGCCGACAGTCGTAAAAAGCGTAGGCAATACCTGCATCTGTAGTGAGGTTGGGGTCGCCGTTAAGGGCGAAATCTCCGGCATGGAGCACCGGCAGGGTATCCCCGAAGCAGAGGTAAATGGTGTCCAGGGTGATGTCATTGCTCTGCCCCACGAAGTTGCCGACATCAAAAGTGATAGTTCCGGCATCATTATCGGTACAGGGCACTAAACGCATGGCGGCGGATCCGCCTTGAATGGTTATGTTCCTGGGTGTTTGCGCCCCCAGCTGCAGGCTGGCTACGAACAGGAGGGCGAAGAGAATAGACTGTCTTATCATCTTTCCGGATTGAGATAAACGATCGATAATTGGGAATAAGTACTCTTGAAAAAACTTCACGCCTGCCTGCCTGGCCAGTGCCAACCGGGCAGGCGTAAAGTTTTTTCAATCTCGCTAAAGGGTGGCAAAAATAGAGATCACATCGCTACTATTCTACCACAGAGGGGAAAGATTTGAACTTTTGTACTGCATCTTCCCCAATAATTCAGGTGATATCTGGTTTTGGAGCTGCCTGGATCTAACCCGGAATGGGTTAGCCCGTCGAAGGTAAGGAACGAAATGGAAGGCCGTAAAATTATATGCAAATTGGATTGGTATGTTAAAAGTTGAACCACGAAGAGAAACCAGGAAGCCCCTCAATCAACCCAATCAACCTAATAAGCCAGCAACCGCCCCACCTGCTCCCGGAACCGCCCCTTCGGCAGAAACTGCTCTTCCAGGCGGGAGGCGAAAGGCACCGGCGTGTCGAGGCCGGCGGCGCGCAGTACCGGCGCATCGAGGTATTGGAAGAGATGCTCCGAAATATAAGCGGCGACCTCCCCGCCGATACCGCCGATAAGGGTGTCTTCGTGCAGGATGATCACGCGGTTCGTTTTTTTAACTGTCTGCTCAATGGCCTCATAGTCCAGCGGCAGCAATGTCCGAAGGTCGAGAATGTCAGCATCCACGCCCATTTCTTCACAGATCTGCTGCGCCCAGTGTACGCCCATACCGTAGGTGATCACAGATACCTGGCTGCCTTCCCGGGCCAGTCGCGCCTTGCCGATCTCTACGGTGTAGTAATCGTCGGGCACCGGAGCGGTAAGAGAGCGGTAGAGGGCCTTATGCTCGAAATACATCACGGGGTTGGGGTCTTCGAAGCTGGCCAGCAGCAGGCCTTTGGCATCTTCCGGAGTAGACGGATAGACTACTTTCAGGCCGGGGGTGTGGAAGAACCAGGCTTCATTGCTCTGGGAGTGATAAGGCCCTGCCCCCACCCCGGCGCCTGTCGGCATGCGGATCACCACGTCGGCATGCTGGCCCCAGCGGTAGTGCAGCTTGGCCAGGTTGTTGACGATCTGGTTGAAGCCGCAGGTGACGAAATCGGCGAACTGCATTTCGACCATGGCCTTGTAGCCCTTCAGGCTAAGCCCCAGGCCGATGCCGATGATGGCGCTCTCGCACAGGGGCGTGTTGCGTACCCGCTCTTTACCGAAATCCCGGACGAAACCTTCCGTGATCTTGAACACCCCGCCGTAGTCGGCAATATCCTGCCCCATCAGAACGAGGTTGTCGTGCTTTATCATGGCCTGCCGCAGGCCGTGGGTGATGGCGTCGACGAAGCGGCGCTCGGTTTTTTTTTCAGTTTTCGGGGCCACCGCCCGGCTCTGGAAGGGCGCGTATACATCGGCCAGTTCCTGCCCGGGGCTGGACTGTATGGGCCCTTCGCCATAGGCAATTTCCAGGCCTTTATTGATCTCATTTTTGATCTCCTGGCGGATCTCCTTCACCCGCTTTTCATTCAGCACGCCTTCCTGCAGGAGGTATCTTTCGTAATTCCGGACCGGGTCCCTGGCGTCCCAGTGGTCCAGCAATTCGCGGGGTACGTATTTGATGCCGGAGGCTTCCTCATGGCCCCGCATGCGAAAGGTCTTGCAATCCACGAACACCGGCTCGGGGTTCTCGCGCAGCTCTTCGGCCAGCTTCCGCACCGTTTGATAGACTTCCAGGATGTTATTGCCGTCGACGATCACCGACCGCATGCCATAACCTTCGGCCCGGTCCGACAGGTCTTCACAGACGTACTGCTCCCGGGAGGGCGTCGACAGGCCGTACCCGTTGTCCTCGATGACGAACAGAACGGGGAGTCCCCAGACCGCCGCCGTATTGAGAGCTTCGTGGAACTCGCCCTCGCTGGTGGCTCCATCTCCGGTAAAAGCGAGCGACACCCGCCCCTCTCCCGCCAGCTTGTGCGCCAGGGCCACACCGGCAGCCAGCGACAGCTGGGGCCCCAGGTGAGAGATCATGCCCACGATGCCGTAGTCCATAGCCCCGAAGTGGAAGGAGCGGTCGCGGCCCCTGGTAAAGCCCAGCGCCTTGCCCTGCCATTGAGCAAACAAACGCTCCAGTGGCATCTCACGGACGGTGAACACCCCCAGGTTGCGGTGCATGGTGAAGATGAGCTCGTCCTCCAGCAGGGCGCTGGCGCAACCCACGGAGATGGCCTCCTGCCCGATGCCGGAAAACCACTTGCTGATCTTGCCCTGCCGCAACAGGATGAGCATCTTCTCTTCGATCAGGCGCGGCTCCAGCAGCCGGCGGTACAGTTTCAGCAATACCTCGTCGGACAGCTGCCCGCGGTCGTATTTGATGATCGGTTCTATCGTCTTTTCTGCCATGATAAAAGTTTTTTGCCCCGGCTTTTTCTGTGGCGGATGCGGCCGGCAAAGCAGCAAAAAGCCGGGGCGCCCTGTTACGCCACTAATACACATATACACGAAAACACCAATACACATTTTTTCAGCCCACAAAGGTAAAGCAATTTCCCGCACTTATTCCAGCCCTCCTTAGTAAACAAATGCCCCTGCCTCCGTATTTTAGCTATACATTCAAACCCAACTTCCTTTACTTAAAAAATCCACTATGTTAAGACATCTGATCCTCTTTACAATGGCCTTCGGCCTTACTCTCACCTCCTGCCAGCACAGCGGCAATAGCGGCGGCCAGGCCGAAGGCGAAGCTGCCGACAGCAGCGATATGGCCCAGTTTGCCGACGACGAAAACTTCAAGGGCGCCCACGAAACGCCTATGGAGCTGAACTTTGACGGCACCGGAGAAATGATCGAATTCGACACGCCCGACGGACAGAAGGGCAGCGCCTACACCCTTATGCCGGAAGAGGCGTCGAACAAATATCTCTTCGTCATCCACGAATGGTGGGGCCTGAATAACAACATCAAGGCCGAGGCGGAGCGGCTGTTCCAGCACCTGGGCGACGTCAACGTCATGGCCCTCGATATCTACGACGGCAAGGTGGCGGATAATCCCGACAAGGCGGGCGAGCTGATGCAGTCCGTCAAGGAAGAACGCGCCCGCGCCATCATCCAGGGCGCCATCAATAAGGCGGGAGCGGATGCCCGCATCGGCACCATCGGCTGGTGCTTCGGCGGCGGCTGGTCACTGACAGCTTCCATCATGGCGGGTGATCAGGGCGCAGCCTGCGTGATGTACTACGGTATGCCGGTGCAGAACGCCAAGGAACTGGCGCCCCTGGAAGCGCCCATCCTCGGCATCTTTGCCAAACAGGACGAATGGATCACCCCCGAAGTGGCCAAAAAGTTCGAGGATCTGGCCAAAGCGGCCGGCAAGCAGATCGAAGTCCATATGTACGACGCCAACCACGCCTTCGCCAACCCCAGCGGCGAAAGGTATAATGAGGAAGCGGCCCAGCAGGCGAACCAGCAGGCGTGGAGCTTTCTGGAGAAGTATTTGTAGGGGTTCGGGATTCGTTGATTCGGGATTCGGGATTCGGGATTCGTTGATTCGTTGGCGGTGGGAGGCCGTCCAAAGTGGCCGCCTGTTGCCAACGAATCAACCCAATCAACCTAATCAACCAGCCCCCCCACCTGATCCACCATAAACGCGTAGATCATCGCCGTCTCCTTCTGGCTGGCGAACCGGCCGGACTCTCCGGCGTGGCCCGCGCCCATATTACACTTGAACAGCACCGGCTCGGCCCCTGTATTGTTCTCTCTAATCTTCTGCACCCACTTGGCGGGGTTGTGGTAGAGCACCTGCGTGTCGTTGATGCCGCCGGTGGCCAGGATGGCGGGGAAGTCCGCCGGCTTCACATTGTCGTAGGGCGACCAGCTGAGCATGTATTCGTAGGCTTCCTTTTCGTAAGGGTTGCCCCATTCCTCGTACTCCAGGGTAGTCAGGGGCAGGTCCGGGTTGCGCATATCGCTGATGACGTCCATCCAGGGCACCCGGGCGATGATGCCTTTGAACAGATCGGGGCGCATATTGGTAACGGCGCCCATCAGCATGCCGCCGGCGCTGCCGCCCATGGCGAAGAGGCCTTCGGTTGAGGTGTACTGATTGTCCACCAGATACTGCCCGCAGTCGATAAAATCAGTGAAGGTATTCTTCTTTTTCATCAGCTTACCGTCTTCGTACCACTGCCGGCCCATCTCCTGGCCGCCCCGGATGTGGGCGATGGCATAGACGAAGCCGCGGTCGAGCAGGCTGATGACGCTGCTGTTGAAATAAGGCATGGAACTGGCGCCGTAGGAGCCGTAGGAATAGAGCAGGCAGGGGTTGCTGCCGTCCTTCTTGAACAGCCCTTTGTGGTAGACGATGGAAATGGGCACCTGGGCGCCGTCCTGAGCGGTGGCCCACAGGCGCTTTGTCTCGTAGAGGGAGCCGTCGAAGCCGCCGCCTACCTTTTGTTGCTTGAGCAGCTTCCGCTCCTGGGTGGAAAGGCTATAGCCGAAAGTAGAACTAGGCGTGGTAAGCGACTGGTAGTTGTAGCGGATGCTGTCTGAGCCGAACTCATCGGTGGGGTCATACATGCCGGCGGTGTACACCTCCTCGCCGAAGTCCACATAGTAGCTCTCCCCATTCTGCCGGTTGATGACGCGGATCTGGTCCAGCGCCTGGCTGCGTTCCTGCACCACCAGGTACTTTTCCCGCACGGTATAGCCGTTGATGAGGACTTCCGGATTGTGCGGCACCAGGTCCTTCCAGTTGACCAGCCCCGGAGAGCGTACGGGCGCGGTGGAGACCTTGAAGTTCTGCGCCTGATGGTTACTGTAGATGTGGAATTCATCGCCGGTATAGGATTCCACCTGGTACTCCAGGTTCTTTTGCCGGGGCTGCACCACGGTCAGCGCGCCTTCCGGCTGATCGGCCTTGAGGAACCATACTTCGCTGGAAGTAGTGCTTCCGGAACCGATGAAAATATAGCGGTCGTCCCACGAACGGCCGACAAAGGCGGAGAAGGTGCTGTCCGGTTCGAGATACACTTCCGCATCTTTTGCCGGGGCGGCGCCCAGCAGGTGGCGCATCACCCGGTAGCTGCGCACCGTCTTATCGTTCAGGTTATAAAAAAAATGCCTGCTGTCGTTGGCCCAGGCGCCGCCGAAGGAGCAGTTGGACACCCGGTCGGGCAGGAGCTCGCCGGTAGACAGGTCCTTGAAGTAAAGCGTGTTGCGGAGGTCGCCGGCAGTGTCCACCAGAAAAGCCAGTTTCTTATTGTCCGGACTGACGAAGTACTGGAAGAGGCGGTAGATCTTGTGGCCCTCCGCCATCTCGTTCACATTAAGGAGTACTTCCTCCGGAGCGTCCATACTTCCTTTTTTCCGGCAGTAGAAGGGGTATTCGTTACCTTCTTCGTAGCGGACGTAATACCAGTAACCGTTCTTTTTGGTTGGCAGCGATTCGTACTTCTGTTCAATACGGGCCACCAGTTCTTCGTACAGTTCATCCTGCAGGGCCTGGGTATGGGCCAGCTGCTGCTCGCAGTAGGCGTTCTCCGCCTCCAGGTGTTGAATGACCTCCGGGTCGGTGGGGTCGTTCAGCCAGTAGTAGGGGTCCTCGCGGGCAGCGCCGAATTCATCGAAGGCGTGGGCCACTTTTCTGGCGACGGGCGGCTCAGTTGTAGTGGATGCATTTTTGGCCGCCTCCTGGCGGCAGCTCATCAGGAGAAGAAGGAAAAATAAGGGTAATAATCGAAGCATGGTTCTACGGTTTAGGAACGCGTTGAAAATACGACAATCTTTTCTAATTTCAGGGGTTAGAATTTGCACGATTGCCGCCCTTCTTTTGCCAACACATACACAAATGCACCCGCCTGCGCCCAGGCTTCGGCGGGACAGGCGAATGCACTAATGCACGAATACACGAATATACCAATACCCCTACCCCTGCACCTCCTCCAGCCCCCAGCCTCCTATCGCCGCCAGCACGCACAGCCCGGCAAAGATCAACAGCACCGCCGCCGTGCCGATCACCTCCGCCAGCAGGCCAAAAGCCCCGCCCACCAGCAACAATACACCGATGATGGTATTGCTCAGCGCCGTATAGGCCGCCCGCCGCTCCTCGTCCGCCATATCGACCAGGTGAGTGGAGCGCCCCAGCCGGACGCCCTGGTAGGAGATCATCAGCCCGAAGAGCAAGGCCGGCAGAAGAAAGGGCGTGGAGGTAGCCTCCGAATAGAAAAAACCGACGGCGCCCGCCGCACCCAGAAAGACAGCGGCTATAAGAGCGGAAGCGATCAGCACGAACCGGCTCGACCGGTCGGCTAAGCGCCCCCAGGCGAAGGTGCTCACCAGGGCCGCCAGGGAAGAGGCTACCACGAAGAAGCCCAGGCTCTCCAGGTTGCCCTGGCCGCTGCGGCCCGCCAGCGTCACGAAGTAAGGCGGCGCCAGGGCCGTGCTGATGAGCAGGGCGCGCACCGTGATGAAGCGCACCAGTTGCGGGTCTTCCCGGAGGAGCGCAAACTGGGAGAACGTCCGGCCGAAGAGGCTCTCTCCGCCTTCCATAGCGCCTTTTTCTTCCGCCAGGCGGGAAAAGGCCACAGCGGCAAGGAACCAGCATACCCCACCCACTGCCAGGCCGATACACAGGTTGTCCACCGTGAGCGGGATCAGCCCGGAGCCCAGCGCCAGGCCATAGGCCAGCACCGCCGCCGCCGCAATGGTAGAAGCCGTTCCCGTGGCCGTGCCCCGTTTCTTTTTGGCCACCGTCTTGCCCAGCACGTCCTTATAACTGACCGAGCAGAGGCTGCGCGCCAGGGCAAAGGCAGCCAGTAAGCCTACAACTACCACTCCTCCGGTAAAACCCTCCAGCCGCCAGCAGGCCAGGGCCATGCCGATCACGCAGAGCCCCTGCGCCACACTTCCCCCGGCCCATACCCACTTGCGCACAGGAAGCTCCCGAATACGCGCCGACACGAACAGCTGGGGCAGTAGGGCCAGCGACTCCCGCACCGGCACCAGCAGCCCGATGAGGCTCGCCGGCGCGCCGATGGCGCCCAGCAGCCAGGAGAGGATCAGCTTGGGGTCCATCAGCCCGTCGCCCGTCTTGGTGAGCGACAGGCTGCCGATGTGGAGGGTGAAGTTTTCGGGCTGCTCGCGGCAGGCGGCCTCGGGGATGTCGCGGCAGAGACGGGCCTCGTCGTCGTTGGTTAATATGTCATATACTTTTTCAGCTGCATCCATTTATCGGGTAATTATTTTATTTCTTAAATTGTGAAAAATAATTAATGGCTCGCGATTTTTATCACAACCAGGTGAAAGTAGCATTGGAAGCTGACGGGTGGAGGATTGAAAGAACGGATCGGGAGAATAACAGTTTTTAATTGCTGCGCATCGGCTGGCAGGGCAACCAGTACATCTTTGCCATCGTATTTCACTTTGATATCAAAGACGGAAAAGTCTGGTTCCAGATCAACAACACCGAGCGCGAAGTGGTGGACGAACTTATGGAAATGGGCGTCAGCCGGGAGGATATCGTGCTCGGCTTCCAGCCCCCTTATGCCCGGCCGCATACGGGGTTTGCGGTGGGGTGAACTTAGAGTGTCGTCAATTTGGTGAATGACGAAGAGACCTGGAGAGGGGGAGACGGAGAGATAAATGCAGCCCTCCCCCCTCTCCCTTTCTCCCACTCACCTCAACACCACCGGCCGCGCCACAAAGCGCCCACCTACCTGCAAGCGGTAATAATACAATCCCGCCGCCACGCTCGCCGGCCGCTCCCAGCCGATCCGCTGCCGGCCCGCCGGGAGGTTTTCATCAGCCAATACCTGCACGGGCTGGCCCAGGGGGTTATACAGGGTGAGTTGCACCCGCGCCGCTTCCGGCAGCTCGAATGCGAAGGTGAGTTGGGTGGCCGCCGGGTTGGGATAGGCGCGGAGGTTGATTTCTGAAGGTTTCAGGTACGGTTCAGTGCTGGTTAGCGCCTGCCGGTTGAAGAAATTCCAGATCTCGGCGCTGGCGTTGATGTCGCGGTTGACGGGGCCGGCAATCTCAAAGCCCGGAGGAAGCGGGCCACCTCCCGGCCACCAATGGCCGCCGCCGTCTATCCGGTAATGCCACACTTCCGAACCGCCGTCACAATCGGTGTAGAGGAATCCCGTTACGGTTGATTGGTCGGAAGGATCCGTGTCCTCGAAGGATACCTCGGTAACCGCTGAAGAACAGTTGTTATGACTCCGCCAAAAATCCACGGTCCCCTCGGCGCCGAGAAAGAAAGGGCCTCCGTCAGGAGGCGATATATTGTCGTCGGCGCCGTAAATGAGCAATACCGGAAGAGGAGAAGCCGGTTCACAGGGAATACTGGGATTGCCTTCCGTCCTGGCCTGAGACCCTGATACTGTAGCTATTGCCGCAAACCGGCCGGAGAGGGTACAGGCCAGCATATAAGTCATCCCACCGCCCATAGAATTGCCGACAGCAAAAATGCGGGAGTTGTCCACACTATATTCAAGGCTGATCTGATCAATCATTTGTTCCAGAAAAGCGACATCGTCATTGTCCGAAAATAAGCCGCCCAGATTCCAGCCGTTTCCCTGCGTCGGCAATGGAATATCAGGGTCCAGAAAGCCAGTCACATCCACCATCTCCCCATCTGGATAGGCGACAAGGAAATGAGCGGTATCCGCAACCGGGTTCATCCTGGAAATTAACGCCTGGCCGTAGCCATCCCCTGTGTAACCATGCAGGTTGAGCACCAGCGGCCATTCCTCGCTGCCGTCGTAAGCAGCTGGCACATATAGCAGGTATTCCCGCTCCTGGCCGTCTGTGGTGATGGTTTTTTCGAGCCGTTCCTGGCCCATAGCGGAAAAGGAGAACAATGAAAAGAAAAGGATCGGATAAAAGGTAGACGGGTGTCTCATGACAACAGGTTTTAAAAGTGAGAGAATGCTTAGCAAAAAAGGATAAGCGCAATGTCGGAAAGAAGGGGGTAAGCCGTTGGGAATATTGTTACCAATGCATAGAATATTGTTACATCGTGCCGTGATCTTCCAGATCGCAAGGCCCTTTATCCAGGTTTAAGAACCTATCATAGAGGAGCATGCGAAGGTTCTCAAACCTGGGCTTTTAAGAGTCTTTTTCTGGCCGAAGCACTTGTAATTAACCTTCGGATGCTTTAGTTTTATCCCATCAAGTTTATGATCGATGGCCAAGGACAAGTTTCACGAAGAAGTCAAATCAACGCTTCGCAGTGAAGGGTGGAGGATCACGTAAGACCCTTTATATCTCAAAGTAGGCCGCATCCCAATTCATATTGACCTGGGAGCGGAGAAAATAATTGCGGCTGAAAAAGAAGGAGAAAAAATAGCCGTTGAAGTGAAAATCTTTGGCATTGCTTCTTTCATTACAGCTCTGCACGAAGCAGTGGGCAAATACCTCATTTATCGTGAGGCGTTGAAATTGGAAGGGTCAAATAGAGCGCTATTTTTAGCTATGCCTTATGATGTTTATGAAGCATTTGGCGAAGAATCTTTGGTGAAGGCTGTTTTCCGGCAACACAAGTTTAAAATCATTCTTTACGAACCCGATTCAGAAAAGATCAAATCATGGATAAAGTAGCAAAATACCAGCAATTCGTTCTTCAGATCCTGACAGAATATACAAAAGTAAAATACGCGAATCTCAAGGCGGAAAACCAGCTGATTGCTGACAAGGAAAACCATCGTTACCAGATAGTCACGATTGGTTGGGAAGGCAACAAATTCATTCACGATTGCCCGATACATATGGATATCATCAATGATAAAATCTGGATACAGCGCAACATGACAGAGATCGATCTCGGCTTGAGACTAACGGAAATGGGCGTACCGAAATCGGACATCGTTTTGGGGTTTCTGTCACCTAAAACACGAGAGTATTCCGACTACGCTGTAGCCTAAGTCGGTCAAGGTAATATTTGACAATTCAGAGTTGTCAGCTGAAAACTACACCTCACTCGGCGGCCTCCCGTACATCTCCGCAAATAGCTTCGAAAAGTACCCCGGGTCCTTATACCCCACCCGGTAGGCCACTTCCGAAACATTGAGTTCGCCGGCCTTCAAAAGTTTATAAGCCTCCTGCAGGCGCACCTGGCGCATGAAATGCGAGGTGGGCTTGCCGGTCAGCGCTTTGAGCTTGCGGTGCAGGTGCACCCGGCTCATGGCCAGCTCTGTACTGAGTTCCTCAATGCCAAAGGTATCGTCATCCAGGTTGTCCAGCAGGAGTTCCTTTACCTTCAGCACAAAGGCGTCCTCCTTTTGGGTGGCCGGCTCGGGCTGAAAGTCCGGCTGGTTGTAGCGTTCCTGCAATTTTCGCCGCAGCTCGATCAGCTTGCGCAGGCGCACCTCCAGTTCTTCTTTATGGAAAGGCTTGACGAGGTAGGCGTCGGCGCCGTGCTCCAGCCCTTCGACCTTGGAGGGCATATCCGCCCGTGCCGTCAGCAGGATAATGGGGATATGGCTGGTGCGCTCGTCCTGCTTCAGGGTTTTGCACAGCTCAAAGCCATCCACCTCCGGCATCATCACATCGCTGATGATGATGTCGGGGATATGCTCCCGGGCCTGGGCGATGCCCTCGCGTCCGTTGCGGGCGTAGAGGAGGTGGTAAGCCCCCTCCCGGCCTCCAGTTTGGACAGGCCCAACATGCGGTTGACGAGGTTAAGCAGGTTCCGGCTGTTGCGCCGGATGGCGTCCCGCTCTTCTTCAAAGCCGGTGATCTGCCCGGCCATGCCCTCGATGACGGTGAGCGGCGTGCGAAACTCATGGGTAATGTTGGTATAAAGTTTGGTTTTGAAGCTATCCAGCTCTTTGAGGCGGGCGGCTTCGGCCAGGGCCAGGCGGCGGTTGAGCTGAAAGCGGTAAACGCCCAGGATCAGGCCAATGATCAGAACCAGATAGAGGGCCTGTGACCAGCCGTTCCAGTACCAGGGGGGAAGAATGGTGATATCGAGGGCGATGCTTTCTTCATTCCAGATCCCATCGCTATTGGCGGCTTTGACGCGGAAGGTGTAGCGGCCCGGGTCGAGGTTGGTATAATTGGCGAAATTTTGATGGCCCACATCACGCCAGCCGTTATCGTAATTGCCCAGCTGGATGCGGTAGCTGTTCTTCGCCGGGTTTTTGAAATGCAGCGCGGCGTAATGGATCGTCAGGTCGTTTTGCCAGTGCGCAAAGCGAATCCCAGGAGAGAGGGAGACATGCTTTTTCAGCGGGCCATCTTCATCAATAGGGATAGGTTCGCCAAAAAGATCAATTCCGGTAAAGGCCAGCCTCGGAGGAGTGGTATTGTCCCGAATGCTGTCGGGGTGAAAATAGAGTAACCCAAAGGCGGTTTTCGGGATCTTCGAAAAGGGACCATGCCGTTCCACCGCCCGCCTGATGATGGCTGAACACCCCCGAAACGGGATCAAAAGAACCAACCTGAAACCCTTCTGCAAACCAAACCTTCCCATTCTCTCCAATATCCAGGCCCAGGCAATAATCGTTGATCGGCCCCTCAGATGGCCCGGCCTGGGCCCGATAGTGGGAAAAGGTATTTTCCTGCCGCTCCCAGAGGTTGAACCCTCCGCCGTAGGTGCTGATCCAATACCGCCCTCGTCCGTCCTGCGCGATACCGGTTACCCAATTATGGCTTAAAGCGGCTTTTTTGCCGGCCTGGTACTGAAGCCGGTGGAATTGGCCGCGTTGTCGTTCATATTTTAGCAATGGGCCGTTCTCCGTGCCGGCCCAGATGTTGCCGCTGTAATCGTGCAGCATACTCCTTACCCGAATACTGGGGGAGAAACACTGGCCATCCAGAATTACAGGTGAAAAGATAAAGGCAAGGAAAATGAACAAGTATTGGCCGAGCCCTTTTCCAGGGGCAATTGGTAAATAGGCCCTCCCCTGCCTTCGGCTTCGCTTTTGGGTTTTGCCGGCCCGAGAAGGCTCAGGCGGATAAATGTGTCCTCCTTCGCCAAGGCTTCGGCGGATAAATGTGTGTGTGTAAACCTGCCAAAATGAAATGTACCATAGTATTCGGGATTTGATGAATGAATCAATCGAGCAGGAGATAGAGGCGCCACTGGCCTGACTCCATTACGGGCCACTTAAAAGTGGCCCGTCCGAAAAAAACTCCGGCCCGGCGCTTAAGGCCGGCCGGCGGCAGGTTAGAACGTGTAGAACCGATAAGTTAGAGATAATATTCGGAAAGGGCAATTTTTTTAACATTGATGGCTTTTTCCAGCCGCCCCCTCAATCATCCAACTCCTCCACCTCCCGCTCCGAGAAAGTATCCACCGCCACATTATGCCGCAGGAAATTACACCACGGGCAGTTCGGCTCCCCGCAACCGGTGTAGAAGTCGTGGGCCAGGATCTTATCGTACACTTCGCGAATGAGGCCGCGCACCGTTTCCACGTCTTTGGGCGTGTAGACCAGTTCTTTTTCCTGGAACTCTCCCCTCGTGTCCGGTTCCAGGTAGGAGATCATGCCGCTTTTGACGGTGCGCGTATTGCCGGGCTGGCTTTCGTATAGGATCTTGTAGAACACCAGCTGCCGCCAGTAGCTGCCGCCCTGGGGGTTGGCCGGCGTGGGGCGCTTCATCTTGGCGTCGCTCTGGCTGCCCGTTTTATAGTCGACCACCCGCGCTTCGGCCAGCCCCTCCAGGATGAGGCGGTCGATGCTGCCGGTGATGGGCACGCCCTCCATTTCCACATTGCGGGGCTTGTGCTCCAGCAACACGTTCTTCTCCCATGAGCCGATGTGGAGCTTGTAGTATTCCGACAGGTTGCGGCGGCCCATCTCCAGGCGTCGCTGGTATTCCTTACGGGAAAAGAAGCCCTGGCGGCGCTCCATCTCCTGTTCGAACAGCTTGATGAACAGGGCCTCGGAGGCGAAGGTTTTACCCTTCGACAGCTTCATGCGTTCGAACAGGCGCTGCAGAGCGTTGTGCATGGCGGTGCCGTAATGGGCGGCTTCCCGCATCAGAGTGGGCGCTTTCAGCACGTTTTCGTAGTAAAAACCGAGCGGGCACATCAGGTAGCGGTTCATGGCCGATACGCTGAGCTGGAAGCCCTCCAGCAGGCCGCTGACGGTGGCCTCGTCCAGAGGCTCTACCTGGGGAGTAGATTGCTCCAGCAGGCGCAGGGCCTCCACCTCCAGCAGCTCGGCGGCGGGCAGAGCGCGCTGCTGCACCTCCAGCCCGCTGCTTTTGAGCACCTCGTCGATGAAGATGGCGCGCTGCTGGGGCTTTCCCTTGTCGTCCTCCTCGCTGTAGGAAATGTGGAGGCGCTCCTTGGCGCGCGTCATGGCCACGTAGAAGAGGCGGCGGCGGGCCTCCAGGGCGTCCTCCTCCCCGGAGTAGGTCAGGGTGTCGGGCAGAGCGAAGCGGAAGGCGCTGGCGCGGGTGCGCGGCTCCCAGTGTCGGCCGCAGTCGATCAGGTAGACGTAGCGGAACTCCAGCCCCTTGGCGCTGTGGGCGGTGAGCAGGTTGACGCCCACTTCCACCTGCAGGGAACTGCTGGCCTCCAGGGCGATGTGGTTGGCGTCCATATTGCGGAGCAGGTCGAGCAGGCGGCCGATGGTGAGCCGGGGGCTGCGGGCGGCCTCTGCCTTGACAAAGTCGACGAAGGCCTTCAGGGCCTGCAGCAGGAGGGTGCGGCGCTCGTGCTCCAGCACGTACTTCAGCATGCCGCTGCGGTTGATGAGGCGCTCCACGAAGGCAGGAGCGCTCAGGCTGCTGTACTCGCGCAGCATGTGGTTGTGAAAATCGGTGAAGCGCCGCAGGGCAGCCTTGTCTTCCAGGCCGATCTTGTCCAGCGTAGGTTCGTCGGCCAGCAGTTCCCGCCAGGGGGGGCGATCTCCCCACTCGAAGCGGGCCTGGTAGAGGCTCAGGCGCGCCAGGCCGTCGGGATGCAGGCCGAAGAAGGTGAAGTGCAGAATCTGAAACAACAGATACTCGGCGCTGTGGGGGTGCTGGAACTCGGCGGCGAAGTACTCCAGCAGTTGCCGCAGGTTGCGGATCAGCGGCAGGTCCAGCACATTGATCTTGCGGCGGGTGTTGTAGGGGATGCCCGTCTTTTCGAGCAGTTCTACCAGGTGGCCCGCCTGCCGGTGCTTGGCATAGATGACGGCTATTTCGTGGAGAGGGAAGCCCTCGCCGTACAGCTTTTGAAGCTGCCGGACGATATCGGCCTCCTCGTGCAGGCGGTTGGGATAGGCCACGATCTGCGGGCGGAGGGGCGCCTCGGCCAGGCTGCCGTTGCGGGCGACCAGCAGTTTTTCGATGCCCAGATCCTGGAGTTTGTTGACGATGCGCAGCTCGTTGTGGCGAATTACGCCGCGAGAGGCGTCCAGGATCTGCTGGGTGGAACGGTAGTTGTCCTGCAGGAGGACCAGCCGGATGTCTTTCTCGAACTTGTGGTAAAAATCCGTCAGGTTCTTCAGCCGGGCGCCCTGAAATTCGTAGATCGACTGATCGTCGTCGCCCACGATGAAAATATTGGGCTGTTCCCAGAAGCCGATGAGCTTATGGATGATCTCGTTCTGGGCGCTGTTGGTATCCTGATATTCGTCGACCAGGAAGTAGAGGTACTGTTCCTGGTAGGAGCGCAGCAGGTTCTCGTTGTCTTCGAAAGCACGCAGCACCCACAGGATCATATCGTCGTAGTCGTAACGGCGCGCCTCATACATGGCCTCCTGGTAGCGGGGGAAGAGGGCGGCGGCGGCGCGCAGCAACTCCATCCGGTTTTGAGCCTCTTCGATCTTCGACTTTTTCAGGTTCCCCTTGCGGATATTGCCCCGGTTGATCTTGTAAATGAATTCCTCCCGCTGGGGCAGGCTCTGCAGGTAGGCGTCGATCCTATCGTTAACCAGTTCCACCGTCCAGTCCTCCGCCTTCATGCGCTGGAAGAGGCCGCGCAGGTGGCCTTCGTAGAAATAGGGGTCGGGGCGGCCGCGGCGCAGGGGATGGTGAACGTCGAGCTCATCCAGCAGCCCGCGGATGAGTTCCACCTGCTCCAGTTCGCTGACGGGCTCCATGTCCTGCCGGCCGAAGAGCTCCAGGTTGTCCTGTATGATGCTGTTGCAGAAGGAGTGGAAGGTGTAGATGTGCACCCGGTGCGCCTCCGGGCCGATGAATTCGAGGAGGCGCTGCCGCATGGCGTTGACGCCTGCGTCGGTGAAGGTGAGGCAGAGGATGTTCTGCGCCTGGGCGTCCGTCTCCAGCAGGATGCGGCCGATACGGGCTGAGAGGATGTGGGTCTTGCCCGTGCCCGGGCCGGCCAGGGCGAGCACCGGCCCTTCGATGTGCTCTACGGCTTCGCGCTGCCGGGGGTTGAGCCGGTCGAGCACTTCCTGAAAGGCTTCGTTGTAGTGGTGTCGGTTGGGCGGCGCCTTGGGCATGGCCTTGTGGTTTTCTGAGGGGAAGATACGAATTCTTTGGGTTTGGTTGGTGAAAGGGTAGTGTGGGAGAAATTAATCGAAAAACAGATCATCCATCGTCAAAGACCTGGAAATCAGGCCGAGGCTATGTGGGTTTGTTTTCAGGCCAAAGGTACTGATGAAAACCCACGAAAGCTGTTTCCGGGTTTTCGTAGTTTCCTGAAAAATGTGCATTTTTTCCCGCATCTGATCCGCAGCAGCTTTGGTGAGCGCATAAGGTTGATTGTGGAATTTTATCTCAAAAAGATTGATGACGTGGTCGTTGCGGTCTATCAACAGATCGATCTGAGCTCCTGCTTCCGCATCTGTCCCCTTTTTATAGAAAGAACCGGACAAAGAATAAATGCCGGCGATGCTCATGGCCTTTTTGATTTGCGGGATATGCTTGAGGCAAATGCTTTCAAAAGCATAGCCACTCCAGGTTTTAAATGCCTGGGTTTGGCTCAAATGATGCCATACATCGGCACCTTCATGTTCTTTATCTTCAATAAATTGGAGGTAAAAAAGCGAGTATTCGTCCGTTAACCGGTATAGTTTTTCCTTTTTCTTTTTCCCAAAAGGGCGAAAAGCCGAAATGAATCCGGAATGCAGTAGTTCTTCCAAAACCCTTGAAATAGTCCCGCCTGCTGAAAGCGGCGTGGCTTCTACCAATTGCTGGCGGGTCAGCCCCTGTCGTTTTCGAGCTAAAGCTCTGACAACGGCGATATGGTTTTCTGCATGAGCAAAAAGAGAAGCAAATAAATTGGGGAATTCCGTTCGCAACAGGCCGTTGGGGGAAAAGCAAATATTATTAATGTTCTGAACAGCGCTTTCCTCTCTTACAACTTCCTTCAAATAATGCGGAACGCCTCCCATGGCCATGTACAACTGAACAATTTGGTAACGGTCGAAATGGATATTGCGGCTTTTCAGATAATTTTCCGTTTCTACTAAAGTAAAGGGTTGCAAATGAATCCGTTTGGTGACCCGATTGTGCAGGCCTCCTTTGTGCTTGACTACTTTATTGATCATCCAGGAAGCTGCCGACCCGCAGATAACAACGACGATGTTTTGTTGAACCGCCCAACTGTTCCAAAAATAACTCAACCCTCTTAAGAAGCCTGATTTATGGGTGGCCATCCAGGGCAGTTCATCCAGAAATACGACTATTTTTTTTTGTTGGCTCTTTTGCTTGAGATATTCGATCAGAAGAAAAAAAGCATCCAGCCAATCCTTTGGGGGGGTGATGATCACGGCTGTGGGAGCAAGTTCTTTTAAGCTATTGGCAAAATTCCGCAATTGCTCATTTCGGGGCGCATTTTGAATGCCGGTAACTGAAAATACAATATGCTCCTTGTAAACCTCATTGACAAGAAAGGTTTTTCCAATGCGCCTTCTGCCTATTACCGATACCATTTCCGCTTCGTTGGAATCCAAAGCGCGCTGCAGGATTTTCTTTTCTTCTTCCCGGCCAATTAATTTCCTTTTCATAAATCACTGCTTATATTCAAAGATTTCTCCAATTAAAAAAAATATCAATGGTGAAATCAAGTGTTTTTTAAAAAGATTTCTCCAAAAATAAAATTTATTTGTGGATAAATGTGGTGCTGTCGGGAATATTCAAATAAGGGCTCCCCGTTTAACGTTGGACAGCGCTGAAAGCCAGGCAGGTGAAATCTCCCAGGTTGTTCCGACTTTCGACTTCCCATACGGGCCGTATGGCCGATTTCGCACTTTTGTCCAACCCTGGACGAATATGCCTGCAAGCTAAAAAAGCAAGCCGCATTACCAAAAAAAAGCCGCAGGCTACCGGGCGCCTCCCGTCAAAATAGATTAAATTCATAGCGCACATTCTACCGGCCCACATACTGAAAGCTATGAAATCCAAAATGAAACGCCCGGCATATCATTTCGCTTTTCTATCTTTATGGGTATTCCTCTGCCCCACCCTCACCGCTCAGCAGCCATTCATCTGCCGGGGCGGCTTTTACCTGGCCATAGCCCCTCAGAACAACAGTTCGGTCTACGAAGTGCAGGTCAGCCCGGCCACCGGCAACGTCACATTCAACGGACTGGCCGGCGGCTCGGTGGGCTTTGTCCTCAACGGGCTGGGCTACCGCCCGACGGACAATTTCATCTACGCCCTCAATTCCGATACCGGCCGCCTGTACCGCATCGGTTCCAACGGCCTGGCCTATTCGCTGGGCGACCCCGAAGGCATGCCGCCCAGCGCCAGCTACCCGGCGGGCGACGTCAGCCCGGATGGGAAACACCTGGTGGTGCTCTCCGTCAGCGGCGGCTTCAACGGTTCCACCGAAGCCATCATCTTCATCGACCTGGAAGCGTCCGGCCATCCGGCGCGAAGCATCAGCTTTCCCCCCAACCACTCCGCCGTCTACGACATCGCCTTCGACCCCACCGACGAGACGCTCTACGGCTGGGACGCCCTCAACCAGCGGCTGGTGGTCATCGACACCGAAGCCGGACGGATCAATACGCCCTTCCCCCCTGATATCAAAGGCGGCACGCTCGGCTCCATCTTCTTCGACGCTTTCGGCAACCTCTACGGGTACGGCAGTTCCCTCGGCAGCGGCATTCAGAACACCTTCTTCGCGATCGACAAAACCACGGGGGAAGTCGCCATCGAGGCCACCGGCCCGGCCGCCCAGCGCAGCGACGGCTGCTCCTGCCCCTATACCGTGCAGATGAAAAAAAGGGTGGAGCCGGCGCAGGCCATCCCCTGCAGTGAGCTGACGTACTACTTCGAGCTGGCCAATGCGTCCGGCAGGGCACAGGTGGGCCTTACCTTCGAGGATGTATTCCCGGAAGGCTTCCTCATCACCGCCATTGACAACCCGGTGGGCGGGACGATCACCGGCGGAGGGGCCGGAACCAGCCGGCTGAGGATAGACAGCATCGATCTTCCCGAAGGGCGCAGCGTCCTGTCGGTTACCGTCGCCGTTCCCGAAGAGGCCTTCGGGGTGTATAAGAATCAGGCCACCCTCAGCGGCTTGCCGGAAGGGCTGGGCATGATAGCCGTATCGGACAACCCCGCCACGGTCATACAGAATGATTCCACCGGCGTTTTCATCGACTCCCTCCACATTGATCTGGGCTCGCTTCCCGATGCCATCTGCCCGGGAGAGCAGATCATCCTGGCGCCCGAAGTTTCCGGCGGGGCCTTTCGGTGGAGCGACGGCTCCGCCGGCCCGGAATTGGCCGTTACCCAGGGAGGCGAATATTCCCTAACCGTCAGCAGCAGATGCGATGAAGTTTCCGCCTCCGTATTCATCACGGAACCTATACTTTCGCTCAGCCTGGGGCCAGACAGAGAAGTATTTCTGGGTGACAGCCTCACGCTTCAGCCGGATGTCATCGGCAGCTCCCCATTCAGTTACCGCTGGCTGGACACGCCGGGCCTTCTTTCCTGCACCTCCTGCCCCGCTCCTACCCTCCGCCCCTTCGACGACGCTTTCTTTTACCTGTCTGTTACCGACGCCAACGGCTGCACCGTCCGGGACTCCATTGCCGTACGCATACTTAAAGACCGGGAGATCTATATCCCCAACGCATTCAGCCCCAACGGCGACGGGCGCAACGATACGTTCTACCCGCAAAGCCGCAAACCGCAGGAGGTAGCTGCATTCCGCATTTTCACCCGCTGGGGGGAGTTGGTTTTCGAGGCCACGGATATTTATACCAATGACGGCCGGGAAGGATGGGACGGGACATTCAAGGGGCGGGCGCTGCCGCCGGGGGTGTATACCTATGTGGTGGACATGCGCTTCGTGGATGGGGTTATGAGGAGGTTTGGCGGAGATGTGCAGTTGGTGAGGTAAGAGACAGGATGACAGCCTACCTGCTGGGCCGCAGGCCGGCAGGGATTGTAGGATTAACGGGATGGCAAGATTGGATGCACTACCTTTGAGCCGGGTGAGCAAGCAATCCAGCAATATAACAATCCAGCAATAAGCCCCCCCTACTCCTTTGCCGCTTTCTTCAATTTCTCCATATCCCGTATCAGCAGCCGCTTGCGGTTGAAGGTCAACAGGTTGCGGTTGCGCAACTCGTTGAGCACCGTGGTGGCCGTCTGCCGGGAGGTGGCCGTCAGGTTGGCGATCTCCTGGTGGGTCATGAACTTGCGGACGAGCATTTCATAGCCCACGCGCTGGCCTTTCTTCTCCCCCAGCTCGTACAGGAACTCGATGATGCGGGTGCGGCTGTCCTTGAAGACGAGGGATTCCAGGCGCTGCTCCATCTCCAGCATGCGGGAGCCCATGATCTTCATCAGGAAGAGGCTGAGGGCGTTGTGGTCCCGCATCATGGATCTCATATCGGCTACCGACATCACACAGGCTGTTGTCTTCTCCATGGCGTAGGCGAAGTCGCGCCGCTTGTCTTCCCCGATGAGGGAAAGCTCGCCGAAGACCTCGCCGGCTGAGAGGATGGCCTTGGTGATCTCCTTGCCGGAATCTCCGTAGGCGCCGATCTTGACCCGCCCTTCCGTCAGGAAGTAGATCTTGTCGGCATGCTCATCGGGCAGATAGATGTATTCCCCTTTTTTGAAATGCTTGTGGACATGCTGTTCCATGTCCCCCCTGCCGACTTTCTTGGGGCAGAAGATGCCGCTGACATCGATATTTTCCAGGTACCAGAGGGATTGATCATTCATGGTGTACATTTTTAGAGTGCGGGGGGGGTGGTGTTGAAATATTTGTGGCAGCTCACTCTGTTTCGGGCGTATAGCGGCCCGGGTATATTCCTGGCGCCATTGTTATATTGTTACATGGTTATAATGTTGGGCTGAAAAGGCCCTCCAACATGACTCCTCCCCGGCCATCTAAAGAACATTTCAACTGATCTTCGGTTTTCCTACTCCAAATTTAAGAGGTATCAACTGTCCTGATCATAACAATAATATCAATTTTTTATCACAATGGTGTGGTGGCTCGCGATTCGGTATTCGGTATTCGCAGTTGGCGTCCACAATTGGCCGTTGGCTATTTGCGGTTGACAGCTCGCAGCCCGCAATTAGCCACAACAATCTAACCATTGAACCATCCAACAATGAAGCCTTTCAACCTGCCCGCCTGACAATATAGCCATATAACAATTCAGCCATACAACACCCCCCTACTCATCCGGCCGCAAATCAAAACGCTTCTGCAGCTCCGTGATATTCGGGTTCGTCTCCCGCATGGCCAGGTATTTCTCCTTACTGCTGAGCATGCGCTTGCGTTTTGGGGGCTCCACAGCCTTGCTTTTGTCGATCTCGATGGTCATCGTCAGCTCGGGAGCGGTGAGCACGTCCCGCAGGTAATCCATCAGGTTGTTCTCCTGGCGGATAGTATTCTCGGCCAGGGCGGAAGTGACGGTGACCAGTACGTTCTGCCCTTCCAGCTTCAGTTCGGAATTGCGCATGATCACCTTTACGGATTCCTGGTCCTGGGCTTCGATGTACAGGTTCCAGGCCTCTTCCACCCGTTCCTGGGTGAGCTCCTGTACCTCCTGGGTTAGCAGTTGGGCCTCTTCGGCTTTCACTTCGGCCAGCATGGCCTCCAGGTTCATCAGGCGGGGGGTGTCCTGTTTGCCCGGTTTTCTGAGGGATTTTTTTTGAGGTTGAGCGGGGGGGACAGGGCCCTTTGCCTGGGGTTCGGTTGCTTCTTCCTTGGGGGGCTGGGGGGTGTCGGTGATCGGTGGACAATGGACGGTGGACGGGTTGGGGGTGTCGGTAGACGGTGGACGGTGGACGGTGGACGGGTTGGGGCCAAGCAATCCAGGGGCGGCCGTTGATTGTTGTTGGCTGGTAGTTGTTGGTTGAGCGGAGGCGCTCAGGTCAACCGTTTTTTTTTCCGGGCTGAGGGCGGCGCCCCCGTTTTCCGCCAGCTGGAAAGCTCGGGGGATGTGGGCCATCTTGATGAGGGCCATTTCCACATGCAGGCGTTTGTTGCGGGCCAGCTTGTAGTTGACGTCACAGTCGTTGGCCAGGTTGAGGGCGGTCAGCAGCAGGCCGGAAGGTGACAGGCGGGCCTGCTCCAGGTAGCGGCTGCGCAGGCCTTCGCTCACCTCCAGCAGCTGCAGGGTGGCCTCGTCCTTGCAGACCAGCAGGTTGCGCAGGTGTTCGGCCAGGCCGTTCATGAAGATGTCGGGCTCGAAGCCGTTGCGGAGGATGGTGTCGAAGAGCAGCAGTATTTTGGAGCTGTCTTCCACCAGGAGTGCGTCGACTATCTGGAAATAGTAGTCGTAATCGAGCACGTTGAGGTTGGTGATGACGTCCTCGTAGCTGATCCGGTTGCCCGAGAAGGCGACGATGCGGTCGAAGATGGACAGGGCATCGCGCAGGGCGCCATCGGCCTTCTGGCCGATGATATGGAGGGCGTCCTTGTCGGCATCGATGTTCTCCTGCTCGCAGATGGCCTGCAGGTGCTGCACCATCTCCGGCACCTGGATGCGGCGGAAGTCGAAGATCTGGCAACGCGACAGTATCGTGGGGATGATCTTGTGCTTCTCGGTGGTGGCCAGGATAAAGATGGCGTAGGGCGGCGGCTCCTCCAGGGTCTTCAGGAAAGCGTTGAAGGCCTGCTGGGAGAGCATGTGCACCTCGTCGATGATGAACACCTTGTATTTGCCCTGCTGCGGCTGGAAGCGCACCTGCTCGATCAGGGCGCGGATATGCTCCACACTGTTGTTGGATGCGGCGTCCAGTTCGGTGATGTTGAAGGAAGAATTGGCGTTGAAGGCCTTGCAGGACGAGCATTCATTGCAGGGCTCGAAATCGTCCGTTGCGTTCTGGCAGTTGAGCACCTTGGCCAGGATGCGGGCACAGGTGGTCTTGCCCACACCACGGGGCCCGCAGAAGAGGAAGGCGTGCGCCAGGTGCTTGTTCTTCAGGGCGTTCTTCAGCGTCTGGGATACATGCTCCTGCCCCACTACATCGTCGAACCGGACGGGCCGGTATTTTCTTGCCGAAACTATGAAATTGCTCATGCGGTGCCTCCGTTTTTGCCACAAAAACACAAAGGCACTAAATCCACACTAAATTTTTGTGGAGTTTTGTGCTTTGGTATTTTGGTGGCAATTGTATTTCCCCTGGCCTGACAGGGGCTGAAATCTTTATACCCAAAGATACGAAATTATTGCGGGTAGTGTGAAGCCTTTCAGAAGGGTTCTTTCCACAGGCGCAGGCCGGGAACATGTTGGAAATGCTTATCGTAGGTGATCAGTTCGGCTCCCATTTCCATGGTGTGGGCGGCGATCCAGACATCATTCAGGGGGATGGGCGTTTCGTTCTTTCTGAACTCTCAAAACTTAGTTTGACTTTTAAACTAACCAATCCTATCTTTGTTGCTTCATTGATTTTCGCGCCTCTGAAACACGAAAACGCAGAATCCACACAAAATTTTTGTGGGATTTCGCGTTTTGTGTCTTCGTGGCAAAACAAGAACACTACACATGAAAATAGCCATCGCCCAACTCAACTTCCACATCGGCAACTTCGAGGGCAACCTCGGCAAAATGCTCTGGGCTGTAAAGGAAGCCAAAGGCCAGGGCGCCGACCTGGTCTGCTTCGCCGAGCTGGCCACCGTCGGCTACCCGCCCCGTGATTTCCTGGAGTTCGAAGACTTCATCGAGCTGGCGGAGCACTCGGTGCAGGAGCTGGCCAAGGCGGCTCAGGGTATCGCCGTCGTGGTGGGCTCGCCCACCAAAAACCCGGTGGTAGAGGGCAAAGACCACTACAACGCCGCCTACTTCCTGGCCGACGGGCGGGTGCAGCACGTGCAGTACAAAACCCTCCTGCCCACCTACGACATTTTTGACGAATACCGCTACTTCGAGCCGGCCACCGAATGGAAGGTGGTGGAATACAAGGGCAAGCGCATCGCCCTGACCATCTGTGAGGACATCTGGAACATCGGCAACGAAAACCCGCTGTATACCGTCTGTCCCATGGACCAGATGATCACTCAGAAGCCGGACTTCATCCTTAACCTCTCGGCCTCTCCCTTCAGCTATACACAGGCTAAAACGCGCATCCGTATCGTAAAGGCCAACGTGCGGCGCTATGACGTTCCCATGTTCTACGTCAACCACTGCGGCGCCCAGACCGAGCTGATCTTCGACGGCGGCTCCCTGGTGGTTTCCCCCGATGAGCACGTCTTCGACGAGATGCCATACTTCGAGGAATGCATCCGCACCTACGATCTGGACGAAGTAAAAAAAGGAGGGCGGGAAAACGAGCAGCCCAAGGAAAAGATGCAGCTCATGCACGACGCCCTGGTCACCGGCATCCGCGATTATTTCCGCAAGCTGGGTTTCCGGCGGGCCATCCTCGGCCTGTCGGGAGGCATCGACTCGGCCCTGGCCACCGTCCTGGCGGCGCGCGCCCTGGGGCCGGAAAACGTGCGCGTCCTGCTGATGCCCTCTCAGTTCTCCACCGGCCATTCCATCGACGATGCCAGGCAGCTGGCGGAAAACCTGGGGGTGCAGTACGACATCATTCCCATCGAGGGCATCTACAACACTTATATGGAGGCCCTGAAGCCCCATTTCTGGGGCCAGGAGTTCAACATCGCCGAAGAGAACCTGCAGGCCCGCGCCCGCGCCAACCTGCTGATGGCCATCAGCAATAAATTCGGCAACATCCTGCTCAACACCTCCAACAAGAGCGAGGCCGCCGTCGGCTACGGCACCCTGTACGGCGACATGTGCGGCGGCCTGTCCGTCATCGGCGACCTATATAAAACAGAAGTCTTCGAAATGGCGCGCTTCATTAACCGGGAAGAGGAAGTCATCCCCGAAAACACCATCACCAAACCGCCTTCCGCCGAGCTGCGCCCCGGCCAGAAAGATACCGACAGCCTGCCCCCCTACGAGGAGCTCGACGAAATCCTGTTCCAGTACATCGAAAAAAGAAAAAGCCCTCAGGATATCATCGAGATGGGCTACGAGGAGAAACTCGTGAAAAGAGTGCTGAGGATGGTGAACATCAACGAGTTCAAACGCCATCAGATGGCGCCGGTACTCCGGGTGTCGGACAAGGCGTTCGGCATGGGGAGGAGGATGCCGATCGTGGGGAAGTATCTGGCGTGATTCGTGATTCGTGGATTCGTAACTCGCGTGGCAAACCGAATCACGAATCCACGAATCACGAAAATCAATCTTTAAAGCGCAGCTTCACCGTCTCGCCGATCCCGCAGCCGACCGAAACGGACTGGCCTTCCTTCAGGCCGCGCATGAATCCGTCCTGGCGGGCGGGCATAGCGTCGGAGTACTGCCCGATGCGCTTGTTGGCGTCGTCGGCCACTTCCGGGTCGATAGACCTGGCGTAGGCGTATTTCTCGATGGCGGCCAGTACGGCCAGGCGCGATTCCCAGTCGTCGCAGTTGCGGCCCATCTTGGCGTAGGCGTCGCCGATGAGGAGATAGGGGCGGCCCCATCCTGATTTGAGGCTGGCGGCCTGGCGGGCGGCGGAAACGGCGCCGCCGGCGTTGTTCTGGCGGTACAGCTTGATGGAAGCGATACTATAGTAGACCTGGGCGCGTGCTTCGGCATCGGTTGTCGTTTCCAGGCACTCTTCATAACGGGCCAACGCCCGGCTGTATTCGCCTTCCTGCTGCAGCTGGCTGGCGTCGTAACAGGGGTTGTTCTTCCGGCGCTCCACTTCCAGATCGGCGTTGATCCTGGCTGCCAGGGCCTCGTAAGTAGACCTGATCTCCATCATCTTGGCCTCGGTGGTGTCACACCCCTGTTGGCGCAGCTTGACATAGACGTACTGGATGATCTTGAGGCTATCCTTGTTCTCTTCGTATTGAGGCAGGAGCTTTTTCTTGAAGTAGGCGCAGTCGAACACTTCATCTTCAATCTCTTTGAAGTGAGCGGACATACGAGCCTTGGAGGACTCGTAGTATTGCCCGAAGCGCTCGTTGTTCTCTACGTTGTAATCAGCGATCTCTTCCAGCTGGGTATAAACTCTCTGAGCCTCCATCTGGTCTACCTTATCGGATTTGTAGAAATAAACCAGGATCTGGGCCATGGGTTCCAGGAGGATATACTCGGAATCCATCCCGCCGAGTTCGAGGGCTTTTTTGAAGGCCTCGTAGGTAGATTCCCGGTAGCCGTATTCCGGCCAATAGAACATATCGAAGGCTTTGCGCCCCATCAGGTAGGCCTCATTTTCATAGCATTGCGCCTGCTGGTCGTACAGCTCCAGTATTTTGGCGGCGATCTCTTTTTTCTCTGCCTCGTTGGTGGCGCGCTTGTATTTCACTTTGAGCAGGTTGCGGCCGTCGGAGTAATGGGACGGGCGTTGGCCGTCGGCGGCCGGCGCTATATCGTAGGCTTTTTTCCAGTTGTTGTAAGCCATATTGAATTCCTCCGGGCTGAGTTGTTCCAGCTCAGCGGCGTCTTTTCCTTTAACGACGCCACGGTAAAGAACGTGAGCATTTTCTGCTTCTTCCTTTTTCGGGGAGTCATTCCAGGTCTCACACTGCGCCATGAGTGAGGCAGAGCTGAAGCTCAACAGCACGAACGCTATGAAAGAAATGCGTAATACCTTCATGATTAATTAAATTTTCGTTTGAAAAACCAAGTGTTATCATTTAGAGTAAACCCTAACGTCATTTTGACGAAAGTTTCCCGTAAAGTATCAGCCAGGCCGAACTGTCCGGCTTCCAGGGCCAGGTTAATGAAAGAAATGCGCTGCCGGCTCATAATGATGGGGAAACCGAAGCCAACGGAGACGCCATACTCTTTAAGTTGCTCGCCTTCGAAGGTGCGGGGGTCCAGCCCGTAGAAAAAGCCGAAGCGGTACCGCATCCGTTCGAAGTAATTGTTATACGACTGAACATCCGGTATCCATTCCACTCCGGCCCTGATGCTCCAGGTATCGGCGAGCGTCGTATCCGGTTTGGCTTCATTGGAGTACCCACTCCAGTTTTCCATGCCGTATTCCAGGCCCACCCGGAAATCATTGATGTCCTCGAACATCAGGCCGAAAGCCATTGCGGAGGGCAGGGTTCCATTTTGTTCGACATCCGATAGGTTGAGGATGGTATCCTGGTTGATCAGGTCTTCGCTGCGGCGCTCGGCAAACCGGCTGGTGTTGGTATTGAAATCACTGCCGGAGCTTCCGTAGGCCCCCAGGATAAGCCTTTTCCCGGTGGGCATCATTTCTCCGTTGGCATTGGGCTTCTTAAAGGTGTGGGTGTACTGCAGCCCGGCTTCCCAGAAGAAGCCGTTGATGCTGACCTCATCGAGGAACTCGGTGACATAGGCCAGTTCTACACTGTCGAGTTCCACCCGCCGGCTGTTGGTCAGCTGTCCGAAAAGGTAGCCGAAAGTGAACCCGCCGCTGAAGCCTTTGTACCGCGCGGCGCTGCTCCAGAGCAGCCGGTTGGTTCCCCCGGTGCCTTTCAGTAAGTTAGTGGCCGGCCCCAGTTCGTCCTGTATGGATGTCGATTCAATATTGTAGCCCACCAGAGTATAAGGCTGAAGGGCGAAGGCCATGCCCAGCCCAAATTCGGACCGCTTGCGGTCCAGCACTTCATTGATAGGGTTGATCAGGGGAAAGCCCAAAGCCAGGTAAGTCAGGTTGCCGCTCCAGATGCCTTCGGAATCGTCCTGGCCCTGCAGAGCGCTGTATTTGGCGTTCAGCCCTACTTCGAAAGCGGTGGCCTGCAAACTGGCCAGGGAAGCCGGGTTCAACGTATTGAGGTGGTAGGGGTCGTGGAAAGCGGCGCTCAGCCCCCCCATGCCTCCGGGCCCGGCATAGTATTGGGAAGCGAAATCGCCCAGCCCGAAACGGGAATAAGGAGAATTGATCTTAGGGGTGATGGTAGCGTTTTGCGCAAGTACAGCCAATGTGCAGCAACAGAGGGCTGCTGTTCCAACAAGTCTACTCCAAACGCTTGACATTATAATTTAAGATTTGATCCAGCCCAATAAGGACCAGATTATGATTCACAAATATCTCGCTTTTCAGGCTCTTTGCAAAAAAATCCGCATCGCCGCCCGTGAAAATGGCCCTGAAGGCGCCAAAACGGGATCGGCAGTAGCGAATATAGCCCTCAGCTTCCAGCAGAGCGCCCACCTGGGCGCCGTTGCGCAGAGCCGTTTCGGTGCTGTCTCCCACCCATTCTTCGACGTCCCCCGGTTCTACCAGCGGCAGCCGGGCGGTAAAGGCATTCATCGCTTTAAGCCGCATCCCTATGCCCGGTGCGATATTTCCGCCCAGGTAGGCCCCTTCGCTGCTCAGCAGGTCGTAGGTGATGCACGTCCCTGCATCGGCTACCAGGCAGGCCTGCCCGGGAAATAGAGCATAGGCGCCGGCCACAGCGGCCAGGCGGTCCTTGCCCAGTGTTTCGGGTGTTCGGTATCGGTTCTCGATAGGCAGTGGGGTGGCAGCATTCAGCTCAATGAAGAAGAACCGGCTGGCCAACGCCTCCCTGAAGGAGTCCGTAACAGCACCTGCCACAGTAGATAAGATGACATTTTGGGCCTTGTGGTTGGTTGCCAGGGCCATTAAATCGTCAATTTCCCAATTTTTCCGGGACTCCCGGTACTGCAACGCACCGTTCCTGAAAACGCCGGCCTTTGCCAGCGTATTGCCTATGTCAATTACCAGGTTCAGGCTCATCAGTGTTTGAAATGGCGCACGCCGGTGAAAACCATGGCCATGCCATGCTCGTCGCAATAGTCAATGCTCTCCTGGTCCTTGATGGACCCTCCCGGCTGAATGACCGAGGTAATGCCCGCTTCGTGGGCGATCTGTACGGAGTCGGCAAACGGGAAAAAGGCATCGGACGCCATCACGGCGCCTTCCAGCTCAAAGCCAAAACTGCGCGCCTTGAGGATGGCCTGCTTCAGGGCGTCGACCCGCGAAGTCTGCCCACAGCCCATGCCGAGAAGCTGTTTGTTTTTTGCCAGCACTATGGTATTCGACTTCAGGTGTTTCACGCAAATGTTAGCGAACAGCAGGTCTTCCACCTCTTCCGGCGCAGGCGCCTTTTTAGTCACCGTTTTCAGGCCGTCCGCACTTTCTGTTTTCAGGTCGGTATCCTGTTCGATAACGCCGTTGAGCAGGCTCTTGAAGCTGCGGCGGTTGGCATGCCACTCTTTTATGCGCAGCAGGATGCGTTTTTTCTTCTTCGACAGGAACTCCAGCGCATCGGCATCGAAGGCCGGGGCGATGAGCACCTCGTAGAATATTTTGTCGATCTCCTGAGCCGTGGCCAGATCAATGGCGGTATTGCTGATGAGGATGCCGCCGAAGGCCGATATGTTATCTCCGGCCAGGGCGTCTTTCCAGGCCTCAAGGATGGTGGGCCGGGTAGCCACCCCACAGGAATTGGTGTGTTTGAGGATGGCGAAAGTTGGCTCCGCATCCCTGAACTCCCGCATCAGGCCCACGGCAGCATCAATATCCACCAGGTTATTGTACGACAACTCCTTGCCGCCGATCTTTTCGAACATATCTTCCAGCCTGCCGTAAAAAACGCCTTCCTGATGGGGGTTTTCCCCGTAGCGCAACGGTTGGCCGTCCGTTATGCTCTGCTTAAAGGCCTCCCCTTCCCTGCCGGTATTGAAATACTGGAAAATGGCCGTATCGTAATGGGAGGACACCAGGAACGCCCGGCGCGCCAGCTCCTTACGTTCGGCCAGCGTGGTGGCTCCATCCTGCTCCCGGAGAAATTGTAAAAGCATGCCATACTCGGCTCTGGATGGCACTACCACAACGTCATTGAAGTTCTTGGCGGCGCCCCGGATCAGGGCGATCCCTCCGATGTCGATCTTTTCGATGATCTCGGCCTCATCGTCCGTCCCCGCCACCGTTTCCTCGAAGGGATAGAGGTCTACGATAACCAGGTCGATCTCCGGTATGTCGTACTGCTCCAGCTGGGCCAGGTGCCCTTCTTCCCGGCGGGCCAGCAGGCCGCCGAACACCTTGGGGTGAAGGGTCTTTACCCGCCCGTCCAGAATGGAGGGGTAGGATGTCAGTTGTTCTACGGCTTCCACTTCCACGCCCAGCCCTTCGATAAAGCGCTGGGTGCCGCCGGTGGAATAGATCCGGACGCCCAGCCGCTGCAACTCGCGGATGATGGGCTCCAGGCCGTCCTTATGGAATACGGAAATGAGTGCAGATCTGATCTTTTTTGTCGCCATGGTTGTAGACTGAGCCCCTCCCGGCATACCCCGGAACGGGTGGATTGTAAAAAAGATGTGCAAAGGTAAGTATTCAGCCCGGAAATGACAAAAGGGAATTGGTTATGTGAGAAAGGAGCCTGATCTGTAGGCAGAGGCGCCTCACGAAACCGGGCTCCTGACTATCCCCTTCAAGAAAACTTAGGATAGAAGAGCTACACTCTTCGACCTCTTCATCAGAAACCTGACAATAACCCAATTATGGTTACCCTTACCACCCGAAATGGGCTACTTTTGAAAGGAAAAGAGATTCATGACAAAACCTGACACCCTATTGAAGCGCGCCAAAACTCTAAATGTTATTGTTTGGCTATGAAAACTTTCATTGCACTGGAATCGAAGCAGTATCGCGCGGCGATACTGCCTTCGGCCAGTATCCTTCGGGGCCTCTCACTAACAGGGTTTAACACCTGGCTCACCCGAAACACTTCCTGAAGCAACCGGTGGGCCAGTTTTTTTTATACCTGAACGCTGACGCACTCCCCACCCGGCTGTACTTACTCCATTAAACCGATTGACAACAATTTCCGCTATGCGCCGGTAACAGCGAAGGGGTACTCCCTTTCGCTGCCCGGCGGCCACATCAATTTCAAAGCTATGAAAACGACTGTCCTGCTGCTCGCCGCCTGCCTGTGCGGCGCCATTGCCCATTCTCAAACCAGCCTTTGCGGAAAAGTAACGGATGCCATAACCGGCGAGCCCATCATCTTTGTTTCCGTTGCCCTGTACAAGGACGGCGCGCTGGCCGCCGGCACAGAAACGGATTTCGACGGCAATTACGCTTTCTCCGGGATCGCCCCCGGCGCCTACGATGTCGAAACCACTTATGTAGGTTACGCCAAGAAACGGATATCGGATGTAGAGGTTATGGCGGAAAAGGCCAACAATTTGAATATAGAAATGTCTTCCGAGGGAGCCGTCCTGGACGAAATAGTTGTTACGGAATACAGGGCGCCGCTCGTGGAAATGGACAATACCACCTCCGGCAGTACCATTACCAGCGACAGGATCAGGAACCTGCCCACTCGCAACATCAGAGGCCGGGCCGGTAAAACAGCCGGTTCGGGCCGGCGGAAGCGGCCCAGGGCCGGGGAGGGCTCCCCCTCCATCCGGGGCAGCCGCTCCGATGCTACTGATTATTACGTCGACGGAGTGCGCATAGGCGGCGGCCGGACAGAGGGGGGAGGAAGCGCACACACTCCCGCCACCCACGCTGCTTCCGGCCCCAGCGCGGCGGACGTACCGCCCGGCCAGCTCACCGCCGGCGAGTGGAGCGACCTCGACAACTGGGCAACCTGGGTGGAATTGCTGGAAGAGGATTTCCTGTCATTCACCAAAATATGGGAACTGGCGCCCCGCAACCGCTTCACGGTTGAAGTAAAAAACGAAAAAGGCGCCCCGTTGCCCAACTGCCGGGCCCGCCTGATGAACCGAAAAGGCCAGGTGTTGTGGACATCCCTCACCGACAACAACGGGCGGGCGGAGCTGTGGACAGGCGACGGCGGCGCCCCTCATTCCATAGAGCTGGAGCACCAGGGCGCTGAGGCCCTGATCGATACCCCACAACCCCACCCCAGAGGGGCCAACCGCATACAACTGAAAGCCGGTTGCCGGGAGACAACCGCCGCCGATGTGTTTTTCATCGTAGACGCCACCGGCTCCATGAGCGACGAGATCAACTACCTGAAGGCCGAGCTGGAAGACGCCATCCTCCGGGTTGAACGCAACCTGCCGGGAATAGAACTCCGCACCGGCGCCCTCTTCTACCGGGACCACAACGACGCCTACCTCACCCGCAGCAACGCCCTCACTGCCGAGCTGGATTCCACCCTGGCCTTCATCCGCCGGCAGAACGCCGGCGGTGGGGGCGACGGCCCCGAAGCTGTCGAGATCGCCCTGGCGGAGGCTCTGCAGGGGCAAAACTGGAATCCAAAGGCCGCCGCCCGCCTGATCTTTCTAATCCTGGATGCTCCGCCTCATCAAACGCCGGAAATCAGGCAATCGCTGCAGCAAAGCATTCAACGGGCGGCGGAAAAGGGCGTCAAGATCATCCCCGTCACCGGCAGCGGCATCGACAAGTCAACAGAGTATCTGATGAAGGCCATGGCCGTCAGCACCAACGGCGCCTACGCCTTCATTACAAGCCACAGCGGCATCGGCGGCGGCCACATAGAGCCCACCGCCGGCCCATACGAAGTGCAGTTCCTCAACCACCTGATGGTTAAACTCATACTGGAGAATGCAATAATTCCCCCCTGCCCCGAAGAAGGACAACCGGAATTGGCCCCGGCTGAAAAGGCCAACCCTGCTCTCCTGTCTCAGGTGAAATGCTTCCCGAATCCCGCCACCGGCCCCTTCTACCTGCGGCTGGAAACCGGTTTCAGCCGGCTGGCGATCCGAAACCTGGAGGGGCGGCTCGTTCAGGAAAAGGAACAGCTGGATGAAGGAGATCACGAATTCGACGCCGCCAACTGGGCGCCGGGCCTCTACCTGCTGGAACTGCACCTGGGCGGTGAGGTAGCCGTGGAGAAGCTGGTAGTGGAACGGGGAGAGTAGTTGATTGGTGTGATTGGTTGATTGGGTTGATTGGGCGGCCCCTCTAATAAACCAATCAACCCGATCAACTTAATCAACTGAATCAACCCTTTCCGCCAACTCCCCCTCCGGTATTTCCACTCTCGTCCGCGGCAGGCATTCGGGATAGTTCTTCTGTATGAAGGAGATGAGCTGCTCGCGGATATCGCAGCGGAGGTCCCAGGCGTCAGAGGCATTGCGGGCGCTCATGAGGATGCGCACCTCCATGGCGTGGCGATCCGAATTGGTCACTTGTATACTTTTCACCCGGCCGTCCCATTTCTCCTGCTTTTCGATGATATCGAAGTAATGGTTGCGCAACTCGGCTATGGGCAGGCGGTAGTCGGTATACAAATAGACGTACCCCAGGAGCTGGGCGGAAGTACGCGTCCAGTTCTGAAAGGGTTTTTCGTTAAAATAGTTGAGCGGCACTACCAGCCGGCGTTCGTCCCAGATGCGGACGACCACATAGGTGAGGGTGATCTCCTCGATGCGCCCCCACTCCCCTTCCACGATCACCACATCGTCTATGCGGATGGGTTGGGTAAAGGCAAGCTGAAAGCCGGCCAGCAGGTTGGCGATCGACTTCTGGGCCGCCAGGCCGATGATGATGCCGGCCACCCCGGCGGAGGTCAGCAGGCCGGCCCCCAGTTCGCGTACCCGGTCGAACTGGAGGAGGATGAAAGCAATAACCACTATAATAGCCACAGCAATGATCACCCGCTTGATGTACTGGAACTGGGTGATGATCTTGCGTTCTTCAAGGTTGTCCTGCACGTCAATGCGGTAGCGGTCGCGCACCAGGTCGCTCACTACATCAGCTACCTGTACAAATAAAGCGCCGGCGGCGATGTACATCAGGATCTCAAGCATCAGGGTGGCCGTTTCCACCTTCCCGGCTTCAATACCTGCTGCGAAAGGAGCCGCCTGGGCAAAAATGACAGGCGCCAGCCACAGCACGGGCGTCCGCAGGTTGTTATTGATGGACCGAAGCAGCAGGATGTCGCGTTTCCTGCCATACCATTTCAAGGCTTTGAAGGCCAGCCAGGCAAAGATGAACCCGGCGAGGGCCGCGCCGGCAAAGATGATCGCTATGCGCAGCCACTCGGATGCATTTTCAAATAATCCGGATAACATGGAGTCGAGGTTTTATTCTGGAAAGCGAAAAACGGGTGGATTGTTCAATCGGGGGAGGAGCCTGAGCTGGAGAGGGCGGAGTAAAATGCATATAGAAATAGGTGGAAACACACTCTCGCAGGCCAGGCCTGTTTGCAGGCATTTCAACCTATTTCCATTTCAGTTTTTCATACCGGATAACTATTTACCGTTATCCATACGAGCAGAAAAAATGAGGCCAGGACGAGCCAGAAACGAATGTCCTTAAAAACGGAAGATGTCTTCTCATGGATCATGCTTATTAAGTTGTACGCAATTAGGAGAAATAAGACTACAACTATCATAAGGCAAGGCTTTTACCATTCTGTACGTAAATACTTTACTGAGGGGCTGCCAGGTTCAACCGCCGGAAAACAGCTTTCCGGCAACGGTTGGCCAGAGCGCATCAGGGCATTCCCTCATGGCGCCGTTTGCCTTACTTCCTTGACAATTACAAAAAAGATGCCATAGCATTTTTTTTTAATGTGAAGGCGAACGGCTATCGCTGACACTAATAAAGTGAATCGGCCGGATGGTTTTTCGAAATGCAGGGGCAAAACACTACTGTGTGGCCGAGGAGCAGCACGGCAGGAGCCGGTTTGGGGCATAATGGGCGGCAAAGGCAGTTTAAAGTTCCCTGGCCAGCCCTTTTTTGATGCGCTTCACCAGTCCCGGCCCTTCGTAGACGAGGCCGGTGTATACCTGTACCAGGGAGGCGCCGGCGCGTATCTTTTCGGCCGCATCTTCCGGGCCGGAAATACCCCCTACTCCAATAATGGCAAGTTGGTTGTTGGATTGCTTTCTTAGATAACGGATGACTTCCGTGGAACGTTGCCTGACGGGAAGCCCGCTCAACCCGCCGGCTCCTATATTTTCCAGTTGGGAGGCGGGCGTGGCCAGCCCCTCCCTTCCGATAGTGGTGTTGGTAGCGATCACCCCCTCTATTCCGGTGCTTTTTACGATCTCAATGATGTCATCCAGCTGGCTGTCGGCCAGGTCGGGAGCGATCTTGAGCAGGATGGGGCGGGGCGCCGGCTTCTGATGATTGAGGGATTGCAGCATGCTCAGCAGCCTGGAAAGAGGCTCCTTATCCTGCAGGCCACGCAGGCCGGGGGTGTTGGGGGAACTGACGTTGACGGCAAAGTAATCGACATAGGGGTAGAGGGCTTCGAAGCAGCGGGCGTAGTCCTGCTCAGCCTCTTCATTGGGCGTCACCTTGTTCTTACCGATGTTGCCACCGATAATGAGGCCCCGGGGCCTGCCTTTTTTCAGGCGTTCTGCCAGAGCCTCTACCCCGGCGTTGTTGAACCCCATCCGGTTGATGAGGGCTTCGTCCTGTGGCAAACGGAACAAGCGGGGCAAAGGGTTGCCGGGCTGGCCTTCGGGAGTGACAGTACCTACTTCGATGAATCCAAAACCCAGAGCGGCCATGGCCCGAAAGTGATTGCCGTCTTTATCAAAGCCGGCGGCCAGCCCGACCGGGTTCTCGAAAGTGAGGCCGAAAAGCTCCCGGCGGAGGGCAGGATGCTCAAAACGGTAAATAGCCCGGAAAAGATGGCTGAGCCCCGGAATGGCGAGCACCAGCTTGAGCAAAAAGAGCGTAAGGTGGTGCGCCCGCTCGGGCGGAAGGAGGAAGAAAAAAGGCTTGAGGAGAGTTTTGTACACTTTTTGGTAGCAAAAGTAGGGATTTGAGCTGAAGCCGCAAATAGCTCGCGAAGACTACTCCAAATGCCGGGCTTCAATATCAGCCGGCCGGAGCGTAAAGAGGAGGAGTGCGGCCGGCAGCCCTGGGAAACCCACCAGAGAAAGAGGCTACAGCCCATTTTATGGCCGCTTCTTCCTCCGGTGGTAAACAAATAAAAAAAGGCCAGGTAGATTAGCCTACCCAGCCGGAATCATAATCCCAAAAACTATTCTTATGTACATTTCTCCGGAGAGAAAAAGACTTTCAGAACATATTCGTAAGGCAAATATACTTATTTGATTTTTTTATACAAAAAAATATTGCCCTTAGCTCAAAAAATATTAAAAAAGTTAAATAATCCAGACAGGGTAGCTTACTTCCGGTTGATCTCGTTGGCCGGATGCATCCGGCCAGCATGCCGTTCGGAAGCGAGGTGGCGGGCATAAGCGAAATGTCAGGGCTCCTTTCTCACCGGCCGCTGCCCGCCGCCGCCGACAATACAGCCATCTAACCATTTATCTCTGCATCCGCCGGGTTTATGCCTCCTCTTCCGCTTTGACCAGCAACTGGAAGCCATTACCGTGGATATTGACGATCTCGATGTTCTCGTCGTTTTTCAGGTACTTCCGGAGTTTGGTTACGAAAACGTCCATGCTGCGGGCCGTGAAGTAGTTATCCTCGCCCCAGATCTTGTTGAGGGCTTCGGAGCGGGGCAGAATATCATTCATGTAGATGGCGAACATGCGCAGCAGTTGTGCTTCTTTGGGGGATAATTTGTTTTCCTCTTCGTCTTCCTCACCGGGGTTATAGGTCAGGATGCGGAGGGGGTAATTGAAATGATACTTGCCGATGTTGAATTCCTTGATCTCTTCCCTGGGGTCTGCTTTTGCCTGGCTGCGCTTCAGAATGGCCTGAATGCGGTACAGCAGTTCTTCGGAGTTAAAAGGTTTGGTGATGTAATCATCGGCGCCGATCTTGAAGCCTTCCAGGACATCATTCTTCATCGTTTTGGCGGTCAGGAAGATGATGGGCATATCCTGGTCCTGTTCGCGGATCTCCTTGGCCAGGGTGAAGCCGTCTTTCTTGGGCATCATCACATCGAAAATGCACAGGTCGAATTCACCTTGTTTATAACTTTCCAGGCCCTGCGCCCCGTCGGTGGCCAGGGTAACGTCGTACTCGTGCATTTCCAGATACGAGCGAAGCACATCTCCGAAATTCTGATCGTCTTCTACCAGGAGGATTCTATTATTTGCCATAATCCGTTGTTTTCTTTTCTGGATTTGGGCGTATTGCTACGGGAGCGGCGCCCGGGATTATCATTTTATTGCTTGAAGGGGAAAAACAGGATGAAACTGCTGCCTTTGCCCAGTTCACTTTTAACATCGACGGCCCCCTTGTGGGCAGTCATGATGGCTTTGACGTAGCTCAGCCCGAGGCCGAAGCCCTTTACGTCGTGCAGGTTGCCGGTATGTACGCGATAGAACTTGTCGAAGATATGCTTTCGCTGTTCTTTGTTCATACCGATGCCTTTATCGGTGACCGCCACTTCCACGCCGTTGGCCACATCGCGCGTATGCACTTCTATTTCCGGTTTTTCAGAGGAATACTTGTTGGCGTTGTCCAATAAGTTATTAATAATATTGGAGATGTGCGTAACATCCCCTTCGATTATCGGGTTGGATGCCTCCAGGAGTGCGGTTACATTGCCTTCCCTTTTTTCTACCTGCAGGCTGATGTTTTCGACCGCGTAGTTGATAATGTCGTGCAGGTTGGCGTCCGTCAGCTTCAGGGAGAAGTCCCGCTTATCGATCAGAGCCATCTGCAGCACTTTCTCCACCTGACTATTCATACGTTTATTTTCCTGTTTTATTATATTGGCAAAGCGGCTGACCTTATCGGGGCTGCCTGCGATAATGGGGCTGGTGATGGAATCGGCGGCCAGAGAAATGGTCGCGATAGGGGTTTTAAACTCGTGGGTCATGTTGTTGATGAAGTCGGTCTTCATCTCCGACACCTTTTTCTGGCGGAAGATCACGTGTATGGTGTAAGCGAAGCAGAACAGGATCAGGCTGGTGAAAATGATGGATCCCAGGAAGTTCATCCAGAGGGAGCGCCAGACGAAACTCGTCCGCCCGGGAAAATGGATCATGAGCAGGCCCGGCGAGGGCATATCCTCCGGAAAGAGGTCAACTTTGTAGGGCGAGTTGTAAATGGTGCGGTACCCCGGCAGGATCTCCTTGGGCTGGGCATCCTCGACGACATAGTGCCCGTCGACAATGATGAAACTCTTTTTATCGCGGGAAAAGACGCCGTAGTTGTATTCGGTATCGATCCCGCGGTTGGCCAGTTCCTGTTTGACCGCCCCGTTGAGGTGTTCCAGCTTGATGCGTTGTTCAAGGGGAAACTCCTGGGTATTTTGCTGGAAATAGACCATCAGGGTGCGGTAGGTATTGTCTTTACGGGCCATACACTGGGAACAGGTGCAGGGGTTGGCGAACTCAGCCATCAGGTCATCCAGTAAGTCACTGTGGCTGATCTTGGGGTTGAGTATATTGGGCCCCTCGTTCAGGGGGCGGCCCAGGCCTGTATTGTCCGGGCTGCCACCTCCGCTGTGTTGCACCTCCTGGTAATAGGTGGTCATAAATCCGTTGATGGAATGGTTGAAAACCTCCCGGTTCTCCTCTGCCTCCAACCTGCGGACAACGGTGTTCAGCGCCGCATAGACGTTTTTCTCAAAACGCTCTTCATTGACGTGCACCGCCGTACTGATAAGATCCATCTGAAGGACCACCACGCCGATCACCGCAGCACTCATCAATCCGATAATGGCCCAAATTGCCTTCTTATTCATTCTATTGGTCCTGGTTTTCGCTTATATAACCTCCCGAAACGGGTAAATATTTCACTTTCTCAGTCAAAGAATCACATTCCAGTATGAATACAACAAAATTAGGCAATCCATAAACGCCAAATGGCAGTTTAACAGTCTTTTAACTACACAGCCGCCCACCACTGTACTTTGTCCGCAAAAGAGTTATCAATTGTTAAATTTGAAATTTATTGGCGGAAAAAGCAAGCCTGCCGGGCAAGTTTTGGTGAACCGCCCGCCCGAAAACACCGGCCGTATTGCTCCCCAGAAGGGCCAGGGCGGCAAGCCCGGATGGCCCATCCCGCAGGCCGCTTTAATTACCGGCCTACTTTTCTTATTTTCAGCCCGTTCTCTGATGTTTTTTGCAATTTTCCTGACATTATTTTCCCATCCTGATAAGCTGCCGGTGTGAGACAATATTTTGAATATTTACAGATATTTAACAGGATATTTTTTTTGTCGCAAAAAAGACATAAAAATTAATCATTTTTCAAAAAACCAAAGGTTTTCTATGCCAGAATGAAATAATTTCAGTTAATCTAATCCAGAAAAATAATTTCTCATAACCTGGAGTAATTGGTATATTTGCGTGTCATGGTCCTTCAATAAGATTATGCAAAAGCTGCAGCAAACTTGAAAAAAATGAGAAAACATAATTGATCCTCCAAAATACCCTGGTATTTCAAAAAACGTCATTACTCCCAGTGGCTCAGCACTGAGGCCAACATATCCGACAATACCTCTTCTGGATTTTCTGAAGAAAATAATACCCTCATTAACCAAAACTTTACAGGCTGGCATAACACCCGGCCCTACCTCAGGCCCGTTTCCTGGAATAAAAGGCCTGGATCTCAAAAGCTACAGTGTTAAACCTAAATTGTGATTGTGCAATAATTTTGAGCATGAAGAAAATTTTACTACTTCTACTTTCCCTGCTTGTCACCGAACTCGCAAATGCCCAGCAACCCCCCGGGTCGTGCCCGGGCAACATGGCCCCACTTGCCTCTTTCTGCGGCCAGGCCTGTGTCCTTTGTGACATTGACGGCTACGTTGGCCGAAACGCCAACCAGCCGCAATGGGAAGCCCCGTCCACCTTCTGTGCGCCCCAGTTCCACAGTATACAATGGATAGGGTTTATCGCCGGCAGCCCCAGCATCTCTTTCAGCATCACGACCCTCTCCTGCCAGACCGGAAGCGGCCTGCAGGCGGAGATATACCGGACGGTAGACTGCCTGACCTGGCAGTCGGTTTCGAACTGTGACCCCGGCTTCAATACCACGACCCTCAACGCCAGCGGCCTTGTGCCCGGCAACACCTACTTTTTTGTCATCGACGGAAACGGAGGGGACGTCTGTGAATTCAGGATCGACGTGATCAGCGGTTCGGCCACGGCCCCCGATGTAGTCGGCACCCCGGTGATCTCCGGCCCGTCCAACCTGTGTACGGGAGGGGAAACAACCTATACCGCCAATGGCGTCACCGGAGCCGCCGCCTACACCTGGACCCTGAACGGCAACATCGTTGGCTACGACCAGTCGGTCACCCTGAGCAACCTCGCTACCGGCACCTACCAGCTGTGCGTCGAGCCCTCCAACCCCTGCTTCGGCCCGGGCCAATCCGCCTGCCGCACCATCACCGTCGGGCCCCTCCCCCCGGAAGTTCTCAATGAGCGGGTATGTACCCAGGACCTGCCCTTCACCTACCGGGGCTTTTCGTTCTCAACCTCCGGTACTCACAACTTCTCCTACACCCGCTCCGACGGATGCGTACAGCCGGTTACCCTCAACCTGACTGTCATCCCTCCCATACCGCCGACCGAGATCACTGAAAACATCTGTTTTGGTGTGGAATCCTTTACCTTCGGCGGCAACACCTATACCCAGACCGGATATTATTCTCACGTTTTTCCATCTTATGACGGGTGCGACAGTACGGTTAACCTAACCCTCATCGCTCATACCCCGACCTTTACCCAACTCGGCCTCATCTATCACTGCGAACAACTGGGCCCTTACTTTATCGGCAATACGCAGATCACCCAGAGCGGAGATTTCAGCCTCACCCTCCCCTCTTATTATGGTTGTGACAGTGTCATCGCAGGATATATTGAGCTGACCAACCCGGATGTGCTCGTCCTCGACACCACGATCTGCCAGGGAGAGTTCCTGGAGATCGGCAATTATATATTCACCAATCCCGGTAACTATTCTGAAGCCTACGTCGAACCCGGAGGCTGCCAGAGCTCCTTCAACATCACCCTCAACGTCTATGACCCTGAGGTGACCATCGACACCACCGTCTGCCCCGGCGAAACGGTAACGGTCGGCAACCAGACGTATTCCTCCTCAGGGTCCTATACCAAGATCCTCCAGTCTCAGTACATGGGCCTCGGCTGCGACAGTACGGTCAACCTGAACCTCACCGTCCTCGGCCCTATTGTCACCAATATATCGGAAGCCATCTGCGAGGGAGAATCCTTTATGCTCGGAGACTCCACCTATACTGCCGCCGGAATGTATTCCGAGGTGTTCACCGCTACCAACGGCTGTGACAGCACGGTCAACCTGACGCTGACAGTCTACCCCGATGTGGAAACGACCATAGATACCAGCATCTGCTTCGCTTCCACTTACACCGTAGGCGACTCCACCTTCGCCCAAACCGGCAACTACGAGGTCCTGCTCCAGTCTGCCCAGGGATGCGACAGCACGGTCTTCCTCAACCTGACGGTGAAAGACGCCATCGTAGCCACCCTGGATGAAAGCGTCTGCGACGGAGACTCCACCGAGGTGGGCGGCATGTATTTCGGGCTGGAGGGCGCCTACGAAGTGGTGCTTACCGCCGCCGACGGCTGCGACAGCACCGTCATACTCAACCTCAGCGTGCTGGAAAACCCGGAATCCACCATTGAAGAAACGATATGCCTCGGCCAGAGCTTCCAGGTAGGTAGTTCTACCTATACTCAGACGGGATCCTACACGGATGTATTCACCGCCGTCAACGGCTGCGACAGCACCGTCACCCTCAACCTGGAAGTCATCGGGCCCATCATCAACAACATTACCCGCAAGATCTGTACCGGACAGACTTATATGGTCGGCAATTCCACCTACTCTCAGGCGGGCAATTACACCGACACCCTGGCCAATTACATCGGTTGCGACAGCATCGTCAACCTAACCCTGACCATCGAGGACGTCATCCGGGATACTCTGGCCACTTCCATCTGCGAAGGGGAGAGCTATACCGTCGGCAGCAGCGTCTACAACACCACCGGGTTCTACGATGACGACTTCATTACCGCCAGCGGTTGCGACAGCGTCTTCTACCTGGACCTGACCGTCGTACCCACCCGCATCACTAACCTGGACGAAACCATCTGCGACGGGGAGAGCGTTGCCGTCGGCAACAACACTTACACTGCCTCCGGCAGCTACCAGGACCTGCTCACCTCCGTGGAAACCGGGTGCGACAGTATCGTCAACCTAAACCTTACGGTGCTTAATGTGCCGCGTACATCCCTGACAGAAAATATCTGCGACGGCGAAACCTACACGGTCGGCGCTTCTGATTATACCGTCACCGGCAATTATACCGACACCCTGGTGGCCGCTAATGGCTGCGACAGTATCGTCACGCTCGACCTCACCGTCCTGAACGTACCCGAGACCAGCCTGGCCGAAGAGATCTGCGACGGAGAAGTCTATACCGTCGGCTCTTCCGATTACACCATTTCCGGAAACTATACCGACACCCTGGTGGCCGCCAACGGCTGCGACAGCATCGTCTACCTCGGCCTGACGGTAAAAGAGGTGCCGGAGACTTTCCTAGTAGAGGAGATCTGCCAGTATGAAACCTACACGGTGGGTTCTTCCGGTTATACCACTTCCGGCACTTACCAGGACATACTTGAAGCCGCCAACGGCTGTGACAGTATCGTCAACCTCGAACTGACCGTCCACCCGGAAAAAACCAGGGCCCTGAACATCAGCATCTGCACCGGCTCGTCCTATACGGTCGGGGGCTCCACCTACAACCAGGACGGCACTTATGTCGACACCCTGGCTTCCGCACTGACCGGGTGCGACAGCATCGTCACCCTGAACCTTACGGTCACGGAATTTTACGAGATCAACCTGGTGGAAGAGATCTGCGAATTTGAAAGCTATACCGTAGGGACGGACGTATATACCCAGACCGGCCAGTATACCAATATGTTCATCTCTTCGGACGGCTGCGACAGCATCGTCAACCTCGACCTGACCGTCATCCCCCTGCCGCGCACTACGCTCAACGAAACCATTTGCGACGGCGAATCGGTCAGTGTAGGCGGCGTGGATTATACCCTAACCGGAACCTTTACCGACACCCTTACTTCAGTGGTTTCGGGCTGCGACAGTATCGTCATCCTCAACCTGACGGTGAATGAAGTCTACCAGGCCAACCTGGTAGAAGAGATCTGCGACGGCGAAACCTATACCGTGGGCCCCTCCGGTTACACCACCTCCGGTACTTACCAGGATGTGCTCATCGCTTCCAACGGCTGTGACAGTACGGTCAACCTCAGCCTGACCGTGCATCCCATACAGGAGGCCAACCTGGTGGAAACCATCTGCTTCGGCGAAACCTATCCGGTCGGCAACTCCTCTTACTCGACCTCCGGTATTTACCAGGACATCATACCCTCGGTAGTGACCGGCTGCGACAGCATCGTCAACCTCGACCTGACCGTGCGCGACGAGATCTCCACGGAGCTGAACGAGATCGTCTGTTACGGTGGCGATTTCACCGTCGGTAATTCCACTTACGCCGCGACCGGTTCTTATCAGGACACCCTGGTGTCCGTCACCGGCTGCGACAGCATCATTACCCTGAACCTGACCGTGCGCGAGGAGATCCGCACCGGCCTGGCAGAGGAGATCTGCGATGGGGAAACCTACACCGTCGGCGCTTCCGGTTACACCACCTCCGGCATTTTTGTCGATACCCTGACTTCGGTGGCGACCGGTTGTGACAGTATCGTTACGCTGGACCTCACCGTCCACCCCATCCCCGAGACCAACCTGGTGGAGGAGATCTGCGACGGGGAAACCTATACGGTAGGCTCGTCCGGTTATACCACCTCCGGTGCTTACCAGGATGTGCTCACTTCCGTCGTCACCGGCTGTGACAGCATCGTCAACCTCAACCTTACCGTCCACCCCATTCCGGTGACCAACCTCACCGAGGTAGTCTGCTTCGGCGGCAGCGTAACGGTGGGTAACAGCACCTATACCGCCACGGGCGCCTATCAGGATGTCCTGTCTTCGGTAGTGACGGGTTGCGACAGCATCGTCAACCTCAACCTTACCGTCCGGGACGAGATCCGCACCAGCCTGGAGCGGGAGATCTGCGACGGGGAAACCTACGCGGTGGGCAATTCCAGTTACACCACCACCGGTATCCATATCGATACGCTGTCCTCCCTGGCAACCGGCTGCGACAGCATCGTTACGCTGGACCTCACCGTACACCCCATTCCGGAAACCAACCTGGTGGAAGAGATCTGTGATGGCGAAACCTACGAAGTGGGCAGTTCTGACTATACCACTTCCGGAACCTACCAGGATGTGCTCACTTCCACCGTCACCGGCTGCGACAGCATCGTCAACCTCGACCTGACCGTGCACCCCATCCCGGAAACCAACCTGGTGGAGGAGATCTGCTTCGGCGAAACCTATCCGGTAGGCCAGTCGGGTTACACAGCTACCGGCACTTATCAGGATGTGCTCACTTCCACCGTCACCGGCTGCGACAGCATCGTCAACCTCGACCTGACCGTGCACCCCATCCCGGTGACCAACCTGGTGGAAGAGATCTGTGACGGCGAAACCTTTATGGTGGGCAACTCCACTTACACCACTACCGGTACTTACCAGGATGTGCTCGCTTCCGTCGTCACCGGCTGCGACAGTATCGTCAACCTCGGCCTGACGGTCCATCCAATTCCGGTGACCAACCTGGTGGAGGAGATCTGTGAGGGAGAAACCTATACGGTGGGCAATTCCGCCTACACCACTACCGGCGCCTACCAGGATGTGCTCACCTCCACCGTCACCGGTTGCGACAGCATCGTCAACCTCGACCTGACGGTCAATGAGGTGTACGAGGTAGAACTGTTTGAAGATATTTGCCCCGATGGCCAGGTTCAGGTAGGCAACCGCTTCTTCTCCGAGGCGGGCACCTATACGGAAGTACTCACCTCTCAGGAGGGCTGCGACAGCGTAGTGACGCTCAACCTGTCCGTTTACCCCTGCGAGCTGGTTTACGACCGCCTCATCACCAATGTGAGCTGTAACGGCCTGTCGGACGGCGATTTCACTTTCCGGCTCACGGTAGGTACACCGCCCTATCAGTATACCTGGCAATCCACTTCCAACCCGGGGCTGAATGGCTCCGGCACGCTGAACGGCAACAACATCGACGCCCTCGTGGAGAGCCTCCCTGCGGGCGCCTACCGCATCGACGTGGTGGACAGTTCGCCCTTCAACGTGGAGGCCAGCTTTACCATCAATATCAGCCAGCCGCAACCCCTGGATATTTCCATGGAATTGTCGGGCTACAATAATTACAACATCAGTTGTAACGAAGAATCGGATGGAGCGATCGATGCCTCCGTTATTGGCGGGACGCCGCCCTACAGCTACTTCTGGAACACCGGCGACCGCACCGAGGACATCGACGGCCTGCCGGCAGGCATCTATGGCCTGACGGTCACCGACCAGAATCTGTGCCCCGATTCGGCCAGTACTGCCCTGGCGGAGCCGCCCCCGCTGGAAGCCCGCGTGGCAGTTACCGACCCGCCCTGCTTTGGCGATGAACTTGGCGTCATCCGCGTAGATGAAGTCAACGGCGGAGTGAGCCCCTACCTGTACGGGATCAACGAGAACCCGCTGACCACCATTCCTCAGTTCACCAACCTGCCCATCGGAGACCACATGATACAGGTGCAGGATGCCAACGGCTGTATGTGGGAAGAGGAAGAACGGGTCAACCAGCCGGAGCAACTGATCGTGGAGCTCGGTGAAGACAAGGAGATCAAGCTGGGAGACAGCGTACAGCTCTTCGCTCAAACGACGTACCCCGTAGAGCTCTACAACTGGAACTCCCCCATCGGCATCTACAACTGCGACAACTGCCCGAACCCCTTCGTCCGGCCACTGGAGTCGATGGCCTTCTCCGTTACTGCCGTTGACGAGAACGGCTGCCGGGCTACCGACCGCATCACCGTCTTCGTCAACCGGAAGCGGGACGTTTTCATTCCCAACGTCTTCTCCCCCAATGGGGACGGACAAAATGACAAGTTCATGATATTCGGTGGAGACGAAGCCCTAGAGATCAAATCCTTCTACATCTTCAACCGCTGGGGAGAACCCATGTTTGAGGTGTTCGGCTTCCCGCCCAACGACCCCACTTACGGATGGGACGGCACCCACCGCGGCGAACTCATGAACGGCGGCGTTTACGTCTACATCGCTGAGATCGAGTTCATAGACGGGGTGACGGAGGTATTCAAAGGAGATGTCCTGTTGATGCGTTGACAGCAGGCCGGATCGCATAAACAAAGCCCACCTGCGGTGAAGCAGATGGGCTTTGTCATTCCGGACGGGCTACATTTACGGGGGCCGCGGTAAAAGGAACAGAGAGGCAAGGTTGGCCTCCTCCTCATTTCCTACTCGGTTTAATGGAATGATTTCCGTATTTTAGCCTGAAATGAATCCGGTAAAACCTGTATCCATGAGGAATTTGTTCTTTCCCGCCATCGTACTGCTCTCCGTCCTGGCCTCCTGCACCCCTCCCGCCGGCGGGCCGATAGAAGGGCCCACCTGGAAGCTTGTTTATATGAACGGAGAGATTCCGGAAGGCCTGGGCATCAGCGCTGCGTTCAAGGACGGCAAACTCACCGGTAAGGGCGTTTGCAACCAGTACTTCGCCGATTACGCGATCGACAAAGGCAACCTGAAGATAGGGCCGGTGGGCGCCACCAAGATGATGTGCCCCCGGCATGCCAACCTGGAGAGCCAGTATTTCGGCAGCCTGTCCAAAGCACAGACGTTTTCCGTCAAGGGAGAAACGCTGAGCATCACCACCGAAGAGGCGAAACTGCAGTTTGTGAAGGAAAAGGAAAGTACGGAAACCACCTGGATAGAGCAGGCGCAGGACAAAACCAGCTCGTAATGGCTTTGCCCGGACAGGTGCCTGTGCGAACGGATGAAAGGCCGGGGGCTTCTTCAGGCTTGTTCCATAAAGGTCAAATTCAAGCCGCTTTTTATGCTTCTGTCAAATTGAGTAAATTTGAAGGGGCAAATTCTCTTGCCAACGGAGTATCATTCATATTTTTGGATACGTCTCTTCGATATGGGGATAAACGAAGCAGGGTTCGAACGCTTGTTCCAGCAGCATTACACTGCCCTGGTGATGTACGCTTATAAACTGCTGAAGCAGCAGGAAGAAGCTGAAGAAGCAGTGCAGGATGTATTTGCCAATACCTGGCAGAACAGAGCAAGCCTGAATCCGCAGGGGAACCTCAAAGCTTACCTCTTTACTGCCACTCACAACCGGTGCATCAGCATGCTTCGGAAAAAGCGTCTTCCCACTGTTTCATTGGATGCTTTCTATGATCCAGGGCCTGCCGAAACAAAAGATATTGAATCTGAGGCCGATTTGGCGGAGTTGCGGGCGGCCATCTACCAGGAGATTCAGCGCCTGCCCGACAAATGCAAGGAGGTGTTTCTGCTGAGCCGCTGGGAAAAAATGAGCCACAGGGATATTGCCCGGCACCTGGGCCTTTCTCTGAAGACCGTCGAAAACCATATTGGCAACGCCATGAAACGAATCCGTCAAGGCCTGTTTGACGATGACGATTCCCCGTGGAAGGGCTACTTAACGGCCTGGCTGCCATTATTGTTGCCGCTGGGCTATGGCTGGGGTGAAAGCCTGTTCCAACACTTTTATCCGTTTTTCCATAGGGGTGAAGCAGGTGGTGAGCGTAAAGAATACTGGCAAGCTGGCCTTTCGTGGGCCGGCCTGGGTATCAACCGTATTATTCATAGAAGATAAAATGCAGGAAGAACGAATCAACATATTGATCCTTAAGCGTATGGAGGGGAGCTGTACCGAACCGGAAGAGGCGGAGCTGCAGCGCTGGCTGAAGGAAGATGAGCGCCACCGCCGCCACTTCGAGCAGTTGGCTTTGGTCCACCGGGAACTGGATGACATTCCGCTGGAGAGGGAGCTGGATGCTGCGGCTGCCTGGCAGTCTGTCCGGATGCAAATGGGGGAAAGGCCCGGGGCCGGCCGGCCAATAAAGCGGTTTTCGGGCGGCTGGCGCATTGCCGCTGCCGTTGCGGCCCTCATTGGAATCGGTTGGCTGTTGTATGCCACATTGCAGCCGGCGGCGGCCCCTCCCGTTGCCGAAGAGGTTGTTATACCCCCGGGAGAAACACGCGAACTGGCCCTTCCCGACGGCAGTTCCGTCCGCATCAATGCGGATAGCCGCCTGCTCATCAGCGCAGAATACGGGAAAACAGAGCGGCGGCTGGACCTTTCGGGTGAAGCCTACTTTACAGTTGTGGAGAATGCCGGCCAGCCCTTCATCGTCCGGGCCGGCAAGGCGCGGGTCGAGGTGGCGGGCACCGCATTCAACGTATCGGCCAGGGAGGAAAGCGGCACAGTGGATGTAGCTGTGGTTTCCGGGGCCGTGAGGTTTCGGGCAGAAGATTCGGAAGGTTTGATCCTCGTAAAGGGGCAGGCCGGCGAATACGATATCCGCACCGGCGTTTTCCGCGAGTTGCCGGAGGGCAACCCGGCCGCTCTGGCCTGGCTCGAGGGGAGGCTCGTCTTCAAAGACACACCATTAAACGAAGTATTTCGCACCCTGGAACGCCGTTATGCCGTGCATATCGAGAACCGCACCGACATCGGGGAGCAGGCCCTGTCCGATACCATTGAAAAAGGGGCCCCTCTCGCTGCCTTCCTGGAACGCCTTTCCATCACCTTCGGCATTTCCTGGCGCGTTGAAGGCGACACGGTTGTAATCCTGCCTGGCGAATAACTTTTTTTTGCTTTTCCGTTAGGGGTGGCCGCCGGAGGCTGCGTAATGGATAGGGAAAGGGGTAGCCATACTACCCTGATTTTGTTAACCAAACCCTGTCATTATGCAAACGCCTGTAATCCTTACCTTACACGACGAACAAGCTTCTGTTATCCGGATGAGGCCGGCCGTTTTCCTCCTTGCCGCCATTTTACCTGGCTTATGGTTCTCCGCTCTGTCCCTGCCTGCCCAGGAAATACCGCTTTTCCAGGTTGACCGGGAAACCGCCTGCATGCCAGCCACCATTACGATCAGCAACGTCTTCGGCGGAGGAGATGCCTACCTCTGGAATTTTGGCAATGGCCAGGCGTCTTTCTCGCCACAGCCGGCGCCGGTGGTTTACCAGGAGCCCGGCGTTTACGCAATATCCCTGTCTGTCACGGCAGCTCAGGGCCAGCGCCTGCTGAACCGCATCGAGGTTGACAGCATTCCGGGCAACTGGTGGGAATTGGTGGATAATGTGCCCGACCTGTATGCCGTAGTGAAAGACCAGGCCGGCAACGTCCTCTTTAGAAGTTCAACTGTTACCGCCCATCCCTCCGGCGGGCCGGTGAGCCTCCCGGTAGCGGGCCTGGTCGGTGATCAGGTGTACACCATACAGGTTTGGGATTTCGACCTTATTGGGAATAACGATTACCTGGGAGAGGTAGAGATCGACGGGGGCATGGCACAGGGGACGGCATCCAATGGCCCACTGAGCCTTGCCTTTGGTTCTGTTCCCGCCGAGGAGCAATATTATTACGAGCTGGAAGTGGAGGTAGGAATACCTGCCATTGAACTGGATGATGGATACCTCCGGGTAACCTATCCTCCGGAAGGGCCGACTTCCACCTATCAGTGGTACCTTGACGGAGCGTTTCTTCCCGGCCTGGCCACTTCGGCTATCCTGCCTCAGGGGCCGGGTATTTACACGGTGAGGGTCAATCAACCCGGCTGTTTTGCTACTTCCCCGCCTTTTGAATACGATCCGCTCGTTGCGGCCGAGGAGGTAAATGGCGAGTTGCCTGTCCGGGTATACCCCAATCCTGCCGGCTCGGATCTCTTCATCGGCTGCGAATGCCCCGCCGGCACATTGGCGGTACTGTACAATGCCATCGGAAGCGAGGTGTCTGCTCAACCGCTCTCCGCAACACAAGGCGCTTCCAGGCTGAGCCTGGAAGGCCTGGCGGGCGGCTTATACATGCTGAGGCTCATGGATGCAGACAGGCGGGTAATGGCCGTTCGGCAGGTCGTAAAACAATAGATGAAATTTCCCAACAGAACAGCGGCCAGCCACCCGGCAATGAAAGGCTGGCCGCAACTAAAACCTCTTGTCATGAAAACACCCAATTATTTTTTACTCCTCTTTGCAATCGTACTATTGGCCGGCAGTTGCGGCCCTGCCCTTTACGTTCCCAACGCCGTAAATACTCCGCTTCTGGGCTACAAGGGAGATTTCCGGGCCGCCATCGGAGGGCACGGTTCGATACTCACATCCGGTACAAGCCTCCAGGGCGCTGTAGCAGTATCGGACAACATAGCAGTAATGGGCAATGCCGCCTTCAGCAACAACCGCGGTGGCATTTGGGGAGGCGATAAGCGGAAACATCACCTGATCGAAGGCGCTGTAGGCGCTTACCGGGCGTTCTGGCCGGACAAGCAGCAGCACAATGTAGCCCGGGCGGAGCTCTTTGGCGGACTGGGGCGGGGGCAGTCGAGCGATGAAAGCAGCTGGGGAAGCTTTTTTATTCCCGACAGCCGTTTCCGGGGAACTTACCAGCGCCTTTTCCTGCAACCGGGATTCGGCGCCCGCACCCGAATGGTGGACGCCTCTTTTTCAGCCCGCATGTCGTGGGTGCATTTTTCCAATTATGAACAGTGGAACTCAGGACGCCTGGCAGGCAGCGAACAGTTTGGTTTTGCCACCCTCGAGCCGGTGCTGAATATTGCCATAGGCTATAAGTACGTCAAATTTTTCTACCAGTTTAGAGGAGTATTGCCCTTCTACAACGAAGCGAATTATTACAAAGTAGCAATGGAATTCTGGGGCATCCACTCCAATGCGGGGCTGGTATTCAGCCCGTGGAGGGAGGCGCCGCCGGCCGTGCCCGCCGTAGGCCTGGAACCAGGCGCCGGGCCTGGTGATAACCCGGCGGCCGGGGAAGGCGCCGGCCCGGACAGCACCGGGGCGGCAGGAAGCGCCGATTCCGCCGGGCAGCACATAGAGGCTCCGGCCGAACCGGCTTCCGTTCCCGCTTTGGTGGTCAACGTCAGGGCCCGGCGGGTGCCGGTATGCATCCGGGACAATGGCGCCCCCGATGGCGACGTGGTCTCCGCCAGCTTTCGGGGCAGCTATGTGCTGCCGGAGGCCGAGCTGAATAAAAAACCTTACTGCTTCGAGCTCCATCTGGCGCCGGATGAAGACAATGTCCTGATGATCCACAGTATCTCCGCAGGTAAGTTCCAGCCCAATACGATCCTGCTGCAGATCGGAGAAGGCAAGGAGGAGCAACGGCACCTGTTGCAACTGAAGGAAGGCGTTACCGAGCAGATCCACCTCCGCTGGTATGAATAGCAGCGTTGTTTTGATATTATTTTGACGGAAAATCAGGAAATTGTGGGAATCAAAGCCCAATGCCATGCTTATTCGTATGCGCGCAACCCTTTATCTGGTGCTTTTTCTGTGCCTGCCGCCGGCCAGCCTCACTGGCCAAGGCAGCCCGCTCGGCCGCCGGGTGACGCTTGTGTTCAACGGCAGCACCCTGCCCGAGGCCTTTGCCGCGATCGGGCAGGCTACCGGCCTGGCATTTACCTACAGCCCCCAACACCTGCCCGATTTACAACTGGACGCCCGCTTTGAAGGAGAACCTCTGAAGAAAGTACTGAGTGTTATTCTGGAAGGGACGGGGCTCTCCTTCACGCTGAGCGGCAGCCACATCGTTATCTTTCCGGATAGGGAGGCCAAAGATACGAACCCGCCGCTGCATACCCTGAGCGGTTACATCCGGGATGCTGATTCGGGCGAGGAACTCATCGGCAGTTATGTCCTTGTGGAGGAGCTGTCGGCCGGGACGGCCACCAACGCCTACGGGTTCTATTCACTGGCCCTGCCGGAGGGCAGGTACCGGCTTAGGGTGAGGTATATGGGGTATATGGAAAAAGATACTGCCGTACGGCTGGAAGCCAGCCGTACGCTCAACCTGGCCCTGAACCCTTCAGTGCAACAACTGGAGCCTATAATCATCAGCGCCAGCCCAGCAGGAGGGGCGAAAGGCCCGGAACCACCCGCCAGCGGAAAGGCCATAGAGATGGACCTGATCAACGAGATGCCCGGCCTGCTGGGCGAGCAGGATGTCCTGCAGAGCCTGCAACTGCTGCCGGGAGTGGCCAGCGCCGGAGACGCAGTAAGCGCCATCAGCGTACGCGGGGGCGCCGCCGACCACAACCTTTACCTGCTGGACGAAGCCCCGGTCTTTTATGATTCGCATATGTCCGGTTTCTTTTCCATCTTCAACCCCGATGTCGTCAAACATGTCAGCTTATACAAAAACCATATCCCTGCCAGGTACCAGGGGCGGCTGGCTTCAGTGATCGATGTGCGAACGAAAGAGGGAGACGCGCAACGCTTTGGCGCAAGCGGAGGGACAGGCATTATCGCTTCCCGGCTCCTGGCGGAGGGGCCCTTGCTCAAAGACAAAGCCTCCTTTCTGGTGGCTGCCCGGCGCAGCCATATGGAATTGTATTCTTCCTTATTGAGGACGAACAGTGCAGGAGTGAGCATTCAGAACTCTTATTCCTTCACCGATATCAATGCCAAGACAAGCCTGCGGCTGGGGGCCGGTAACCGCCTGTTTCTCTCGGCATACTACGGCAATGACCTCAATGGAACGGCCTTTGAGGCCGATAGCCCTTTCGGCACGCCGCCTCTGCCGGCAGGCAACACCGGCCTGCTTTCAGCAGAATCCATTCACAAGTGGAATAACAGGACATTTACCCTGCGGTGGAACTGCCTGTTCAATGAACGGCTTTTTAAGAATACCTCCGTCATTTTTCACGATTTTCAGTACCGGTTTACCGAAAGCGGCCAGGATACGGCCTTTGCGGGCCTGCGGCCACAGGAGACAACGATCGAAGGAGTGCAGGTAAAAATGGACTTCCAGTATTTTAAGGCGCCGGGCAGTGTGTTGAAATTTGGAGCGGGCCTTTATTTCAACCGTTTCGGCTACTTCCGGGGCGAAGCGCCCGCTTCCGAAGGTCCCGGCGGCGCCATTCAGCGCCGTTCGGTGACGTCCAACCTATACGCTGCCCATGAGTGGGAACCTCATGAACGGGCCGCTGTCGATTACGGCATTCACTTCACCCGTTTCACTGCCCTGGGAACAGGAAGCTACCTCTACCAATACGGAGCGCTGGGAGAGCGGGCGGATTCCTCCTACTTTGGCCCCGGCCAACCGGTACAGTCATATTACGGCGTGGAGCCTCGGGTTTCGGTATCCTACGCCACCGGGAAAGGCCAGTGGTTGACCTTGTCGTACAACCGCACTTACCAGTATGTGCAGCGCATTTCCCGGCCGGTACCCAATGACCCGGCCAACATCTGGCTGCCCGCCGGCCAGCTGATCAGGCCTCAGCACAGTGGCCACCTTTCCCTGGAGTATACGGCTCATATCGGAAATGGCGCCTACGAGGCAACCCTGGGCCTCTACTACAAAAAAATGGGCAACCAGCCTGGCTACAGAGGAGGGGCAACGCTGGAAGGGCCGCCGGCCGACCTCGAATCCCTCCTCATTTTTGGAGAAACCAGAGCGGGAGGCGCCGAGTGCCTGATCCGAAAAAATAAAGGCGCTTTCCGGGCCTGGGCCAGTTACACCTTCTCAGCAGCCGAGGCGCATTTCAGTGAAATAGACGGCGGGCTGCCTTTCCCGACGGATGTCCTCCGGCCTCACGTCCTCTCGCTGGCAACTGTCTGGGATGTCAACAAGGAGATCGTTGTGGTAGGGCGGTGGGTATACCTGTCCGGTAAAACGCTGACCATCCCGGTAGGGAAATATACCGTCGATGGGATCAGCCTGGATTATTACCCGCCCAGAAATGCCTGGCGGCTGGAGGACAACCACCGGTTCGACATCTCTGTTACCGTTTACCGGAAAGGGATCCGGGACCGGGGCTCCAGCCTGAATGTATCGCTGATCAACGTATACGCCAGAAAAAATCCTTCTCATGTGTACCTAAGAAAGGAACCAGATGGGAGTTCAAGAGCTTATCAGGTTTCGCTTACACCCTTCATTATTCCTTCCCTCACTTATAATTTTCGGTTCTGATGATGAAGCGAGATACCCTCTTTGCAAGCCCACGCCTGAAAGATGGCGCCGCCGGTTATCTGGCATTTCTTTTTTTTATCCTGTGTTCCTGCACAGAAGAAGTTGTCCTGGAAGGCGCCATTAAGGAAGGCGCCGGCCCGGTTGTGGTGGAAGCCAGGATCGAGAAAGGGGAGAATGCCCTCGTAGTCCTGGCCCGGCCCGCCACCCCGGAGAGCCCCGAAAGCTTCCCCCAGGTTACAGATGCCAGGGTGGTGTTGTCCGATGATGCCGGCCGGGAAGAAGAACTGCTCCACCTGGGGCATGGCCATTACCGGGCTTTTGAGATGCAGGGGCGGCCGGGCGGCCGGTACTCCTTGTCTGTCGTGGCCGGCGATGAAAAAATAACCGGCCATTCCTCCATGCCCGTTATGCCTTTGACGATCGACTCCGCTGCCCACCGGCTGTCGGAACACGAGTACGGTTTTCTGCGTTCCCAGGCCATAGTATACTTTAAGGACCCCCCTGGACAGGCAGACTTCATCTGGGCGCGGGCCACCATCCAGGCGGGTGGCGCAGTGTATAAATACTATTTCTTTTATGAAGACGGCACTGAAGACGGCCGCCTGAGGGAGTGGGCTATGCCCGTGTTTCAACGGTTGCTTCCGGGGCAGTTGATGCGCATCGAGGCCTTTCAGGTGGAAGAAGAAGTGTTCAATTTTTTCAAAGGCATCCTGGAACAGGTATCGCCGGATAAAGATGAAACAGATGTGTTCCTGGCGCCACCTGGCAACCTTTCGGCCAACCTCGACGGACGTTCGCCCGGCTACTTCGCCGCTTCAATTCGGACAGAGATAGTCCTTGGCCCCTAAGTGGAGGATGCAAACCAAATGAAGCTGGCGCGCCCTAAACAATACGAACAAATGTTCGTTTTTATAACGGAACTCCTTATCTTTGTACTGCCGAAAAACGTTTTCAATGGATCCTAAGCAAAAAGCCCTTTTAGAACAATTCCAGGCGCGCATCGACGCCGAAGAAAAGATAGAACCGAAAGACTGGATGCCGGACGAATACCGCAAGACGCTGATCCGGCAGATCTCCCAGCACGCGCACTCCGAGGTGGTCGGCATGTTGCCCGAAGGCAACTGGATCGGCCGGGCGCCCTCCCTGCGCCGCAAGGTGGCCCTGCTGGCCAAAGTGCAGGACGAGGCAGGCCACGGCCTGTACCTCTACGGCGCCGCCGAAACCCTCGGCGCAGATCGAGAGGGCCTTATCGACGAACTGCACCAGGGTAAGGCCAAATACAGCTCCATTTTCAACTATCCGACTCTCAGCTGGGCCGACATCGGCGCCATAGGCTGGCTGGTCGACGGCGCCGCCATCATGAACCAGGTAATGCTCACGCGCACCTCCTACGGGCCCTACGCCCGCGCCATGGTGCGCATCTGCAAGGAAGAGAGTTTCCACCAGCGCCAGGGCTACGAGATCCTGCTGACGCTCTGCCGCGGCACGGAAGCCCAGAAGAACATGGCGCAGGACGCCCTCAACCGCTGGTGGTGGCCTTCCCTGATGATGTTCGGCCCCAGCGATAAGGACTCCAGGCATACCGAGCAGTCCATGAAGTGGAAGATCAAACGCAAGACCAACGATGAACTGCGGCAACAGTTCGTGGATGTGACGGTTCCGCAGGCAGATTTTCTCGGTATCACTGTGCCTGACCCCGATCTCAGGTGGAATGAAGATACCGGCCACTATGACTTCGGCGAGATCAACTGGGAAGAGTTCTGGCAGGTCGTCAAAGGCAACGGCCCGTGCAACGAACAACGCATGGAAGCCCGAATTAAAGCCCATGAAGAGGGCGCCTGGGTGCGGGAAGCCGCCATGGCCTATGCGGAGAAGCGGCGGCAGCGAAAGGAACGGGAGGAGGCCGTGCAGGTGGCGTAGGAGATTGTTGACAGTTAATTGTTGATTGTTGTCGGTTGCCTGTTGGTCCGCGAACAAACAACCATCAATTAACAACTAAAAACCAAGATCATGACCACAAAATCCAATAAAAAGAACTGGCCGCTCTGGGAGGTTTTTATCCGCAGCAAGAACGGCCTGAGCCATAAGCACGCCGGCAGCCTGCACGCTGCCGATGCCGAGATGGCCATCGAGAACGCCCGCGATGTATACACCCGCCGCAACGAGGGTGTCAGCATATGGGTGGTGGAATCCAGATACATCACTGCTTCAAGCCCTAACCAAAGTGAGTCGTTGTTCGACCCCGCAGATGATAAGGTATACCGCCACCCTACTTTTTATAACCTGCCCGATGAGGTCAAACATATTTAGCGTTATTGGTTGACCGTTGCTCGTTGTTTGTTCGCCAAACCGTCAACTGTCAACCGTCAACCAACCTGCTCCGCACATGACTACCCAGCAAGCCCACTTCGAATACCTCCTCCGACTCGGCGACAACGCCCTCATCATCGGCCATCGCCTCTCCGAATGGTGCGGCCATGGCCCGATCCTCGAACAGGACATCGCCATGACCAACATCGCGCTCGACCAGGTAGGGCAGGCGCGCAGCATCCTGGCGCACGCCGGCGCCGTGGAAGGCAAAGGGCGCAATGAAGACAACCTCGCCTACGTGCGCGATGTATGGGAGTACCGCAACGTCCTGCTCACCGAGCAGCCCAATGAAGATTTCGCCTTTACCATCGTCCGCCAGTTCCTCTTCGACGCGTTCAACTTCTACCTGCATGAAGAGCTGAGATCCAGCCAGGACGAACAACTGCGCGCCATCGCCGAAAAATCTCTCAAAGAGATCGCCTACCACCTCCGCTACAGCTCTGAATGGATGATCCGCCTGGGCGACGGCACCGAAGAAAGCCACCGTAAAATTCAGCATGCCCTGAACAGCCTCTGGAAATATACCGGCGAGCTCACCGCCCCCGATGCCGTCGACGAACTGATGCTGGAAGCCGGCATCGGCGCCAGCCTCAACCGCATTAAACCGCTATACGACGAGAAAGTGGCGGCCGTCCTGGAGGAGGCTACCCTCGAAAAGCCTGAGTCCGGCTATATGCAAAGCGGCGGAAAGAATGGTAAAATGCATACGGAATACCTGGGCTACATCCTGGCGGAAATGCAGTTCGTGCAGCGGGCCTATCCGGGGATGGAGTGGTAGAATGGAATGAGTGAATGAATGAATAGTGCGCTATATGCAATTTGTTCCGGAAAGCGATACCCCATACATTATTCAATTGCCTTCGCATGCGGGAAAATGCCCTTGGCCCGTTTTTTGAACACTCGCCAAGGTATTCAGCGATTCCAACAAGGAAAATTTATCACCCTACATCTCACAACAATATAACCATCCAACAATCCAGCACTCCAAGATCATCCAAGTAAGTATCCGGACACAATTAGTGAGGCACAAAGTGCCACCGGAAGCCATTATATTCAATCATTCACTAATTCATTAATTCAGTCCATATACTTATCTTTGCCTACATTACCACCAGGAAGCCCAACTTATTCATGAGAGAAGTCATTGAATTATATCGCAACGTCGTCATTCAGATCGCTACCCCTTATAGCACAGGCACAGGTTTTTATCTGAAGGAGCCTGGGCTGATCATCACCAACGGCCATATCGTGCAGGGAAACCGGGAAGTGATCATCAAAGGCGAAGGGCTGGAAAAACAACTGGTGCGGGTCATCTATTCCGATCCCAAATACGATCTGGCCTTCCTGGAGTTGGGCCAGGCGCCGGACCTGCCCAAAGTCGACCTGGGTGTTGCGGATAAAGTCTCGGAAGGCGACCCGGTGGTAGCTATCGGCCACCCCTTCGGGCTGAAATTTTCTACCACTCAGGGCATCGTATCCAATGCGAGCCACTTCCATGAAAACGACGATGTTCGCTATATCCAACACGATGCTGCCCTCAACCCGGGCAACAGCGGCGGCCCGCTCATCAACAAAAGCGGCCGCATACTCGGGGTAAATACCTTCATCATCAAAGATGGCGACAATATGGGCTTTTCCCTGCCCGCCCATTACATCAGCGAGACGATCACTGCCTTCCAGGCCGTCGGCGACGGTGTTTGTGCCCGTTGTGAAGGTTGTGGGAATATCGTATCGGAAGAAGAAATAGAGAGCAACAAATACTGCCCTCACTGCGGCGCCAGGGTGGAGCTGCCCTCCATGGCCGAAGAATACCAGCCGGTGGGCGTCGCGATGACCATCGAAGAACTGCTGGAAAAAGCAGGCCATGACGTTCGCCTGTCCCGCCGCGGGCTCAACAACTGGGAAGTCCTGCAAGGCAGCGCCCGCATCAACATTTCCTACCACGAGGAAACCGGCCTGATCACCGGCGATGCCTACCTGTGCATGCTTCCGCAGGATAACATCAAGCCGGTATACGAGTTCCTGCTCCGGCAGAACTACCAGGTTGAGGGACTGACCTTCAGCATCAAAAGCCGGGATATCATCCTCTCCCTGCTCATCTACGACCGCTACCTGAACCTGTCTACAGGTATGAAACTCTTCAAGCACCTCTTCGAATGCGCCGACCACTACGACAATATTCTGGTGGAGAAATACGGCGCTCAGTGGAAGTATGAGGATGGGGAGGAAGTGGAATGAAGGTGCATTCGTGCATTCGTGTATTCGTGCATTTGTGTATTCGTGTATTTGTTACTGCGCAGGCAGCTGCTTCACTCCGGCACGGGAAGTAAGCGGCGGGCTTACCAATACACGAATACACTAAAACACAAATACACAATAATATCCCCCCGCTAAGCAGCGTTTATGTCCTTATTCAGGTTATCTCTTTGCCCTTTGGGCGTCTTTTAACACAAAATATTCGGCTATTTTGCATAACATTCGCTATTATTGTGTCCTGGTAGTAGGAGTACCATTTGGCGGGTTATCGCAGGACAGCGGTTTCATTCGGCAAAAGCCTCTTACTGAAAACTCGAATTTGGCAACATCGCTGTTTATCAGCATCACGTCTTTCTGAAAAGCCCTGAACAAAGCGAGATCAACCTGTTTTATCAAACCACTACTATACTATTAAGGAAAGAATTTTACAAACAACCGCTTGTATGAAAAATTTCAAGTCGATACTGATTACCTGCCTGCTGGCTCTGGGGGCCTTGTCCGTCGGTGCACAGGATATTCACTTCTCACAATTCTACCTTTCCCCCCTCAACCTGAACCCGGCCATGACGGGGGTGATGAACTGCAATATCCGGCTGGTGGCCAACTATCGCAACCAGTGGGCCAGTGTACTGAGGTCGAATGCTTACAATACTTACTCGGTTTCTTACGACCAGCGCATCCCCGTCGGGAGGTACGATTATTTCGGCGTGGGCGGCACGTTCTGGGGTGACCGCGCAGGGGAGGCCAACTTCTCTACCCTGACGGGTAAGCTATCGGCTTCCTACAGCAAGCGGATGGGCGGCTACCGCAAACAATCCAGCTACCTGGTAGTGGGCGCCGAAGCGGGGGTCGCCCAGCGCAGTATCGACTTTCTGAAGTTGCGCTGGGGCCTGCAACACGACGGTGAGGGGGGCTACAACCCCGACCTGCCCACCGGGGAGGAAGGCGTCTTCGACCGCGATAATTTCATCTTTGCCGACCTGGCCGCCGGCCTGCTCTGGTTTATGGTGTTCGACGAATCCAACAGCCTCTACCTGGGGGGCTCTTTCCACCACCTGAACCGCTCCAACCAATCTTTCAGCAGCAGTGATGAGGACCTGCTCTACAGCCGCTTCACCTTCCACGGCGGCGGCGAATTTATGATGAGCGACCGCGTGGGCCTCGTCCCCGGGGTTATCGTCATGAGCCAGGGCCCGTCTTTCCAGGTCAATGGCGGTACCAGCCTAAAATTCATGCTGGGAAGCCGCCAGTCTTACCAGGCCTTCCAATTTGGCCTGTGGACGCGTATTTCCAATAAGATCGAGCAGGGGGTGCTCAATGACGCCGTCATCCTCTCCACCCGCTTCGATTACGAAAACTTCAGCCTGGGCTTCAGCTATGACATCAACGTGTCTCCGCTGCGAACTGCCAGCAATTCCAATGGCGCTTTCGAATTTGCCCTGGCCTACAAGATCTGCGGGCTGGAACGCCGCGGCGTATACTGCCCGTACTTCTGATACCGCACCATCAAAAAGATATTCCAGATCTTCGAAGGCCTGGAATATCTTTCCGGACATTAGAAAAAACTGAGCCCCACAGTACAATTACCTGCGGGGCTCAGGCGTTTTACGGGCCAGGCGATCATACTTTTTTGTTGAACAATTTTCCAAAAGTTTTAAAAAGCCCTATATTGTTACATGAGACAATTCATAAACTGAGAAAACTGCTAAACCCCGGATTTAAACGCTTGACTTTTCCCAGCATCACCCCTCAATTGAAAAGGATGGCTTTAAAATGTTAACTTTGCCGCACCACCCCCCGGTGGAGGCAAACGGCTATCCGTAGGGTTGAAAGGCCCCTCGTGTTTCCCGTAGGCGGGGGAACCTTTTGGCTGAGATCCCAAATGCTTGAATCTATTAACCATATCAAAAAACTGTACTATGTTTGGAGGTAATAATAAGAAGGAGGCGAGTAAAGCAAAAAGTAGCAGTTTTATGCCTGCAACTTCGACACCCCATGCCCTCAACAGCCTGGTCAACGGGACCGTAGTGGAAGGTACCGTCAAATCGGAAAGCGATATCCGCATCGACGGCGCCATCAAAGGCAAGCTCTTCTGCGACGCCAAGGTCATCATCGGGCCTACCGGCTTTGTAGAAGGAGAGATACGCTGCCAGAACGCAGTGATCGAAGGAAAATTCGAAGGCAACCTGCACGTTGCCGAGCTTCTGAATATCCGGGAAACTGCAGCCGTGAGCGGGCAGGTGGCCACCGATAAGCTGATCGTTCAGTCTGGAGCTACCTTCAACGTAACCTGTTCCATGGGTGGCAGGTCACTGTCCAGGCCGGAAAATAAGGCTGTCCCCAGCAGCAATTTCCCAAATAAAGAAAAAGAAGACTCCAAGGTTGTCAAAGAAGCAAAAACAGCAGGCGCATAATAACAAAGACGAAAACAATAGCCCCGAAGTAGGCAAAGCCCGGGAAAAATTTGATGCTTACCTCAAATATTCGGGCATGGCTTTCCAGATGGGCATCATCATTCTGGTAGGGACGTACGCCGGCAAACTGCTGGATGAATATTTTCAAACCGAACGTCCCTACCTCACTGTCCTTATGGCCCTTTTCTCTATATTTGCCGCCCTTTACATCACTTTGAAGGACTTGTTCACCGATAATAAATGAGCCCCCATAAAGTGGATCTGCCTTTTTTTTCTACTACTCTACACTCATGAGCCAACGAAGCTTCTTCATTCAACTGGGTATCCTCTCCCTGGCTACCGCAATCCTGCTCTTTTTCCTCAACCGCCTCCCGCAGCTGCAGGCCTACAGCGCCCTGTCCTGGATCAGCCTGGCCGCCTTCGTGGCCCTGAGTATCCTCATGTACCGGGCCGGATACCGGGCAGCCCTGAGTGATAATAAAAATGACTTCACCAACGCCATCCTGGGGTTCACCGTCGGCAAAATGTTCCTCGCCATCCTCGTCATCCTCGGCTACAGCCAGCTGGCCCAACCGCCCGACAAGCTGTTTATCATTCCTTTTTTCGCCATTTACCTGATTTATACTATCTTCGAAACCTACTTCATGATGAAACTCGGGCGAATGAACGCATAGTGAAAACCATACCCTATGAATGATACCGGCGATCAATTCAAAGCCACCGTCAACGGCCAGTTCATTTTCGAGGATGTAACGGCCGATCTCGATATCGCACCGATGAGCGACGGCCGGTACCACGTGCTGAAGGATAATATCTCCTACCACGTAGAGATCCTGTATACCGATTACAATACCAAAACCTTCACCATCAAGGTCAACGGCGCCGTATACGAAGTGCAACTGGCCGACCAGTATGACCAACTGGTCAACCGCCTGGGCCTGGCAGCTCTGGCTCATCACAAAGTTCGGGAAATACGGGCCCCCATGCCTGGCCTGGTATTGGATATTTCCGTGGAAGCCGGCCAGGAAGTGCAAAAAGGCGACCCGCTACTCATCCTGGAAGCCATGAAAATGGAAAACGTCCTGAAAAGCCCGGGAGATGGAATTGTCAAAACCATCCTCGTAAAAAAAGGGGAGGCGGTAGAAAAAAATTTCCTGCTAATAGAGATGGATTGATTCATTGTTTCACGGGCTCATGGCTGCACTGGCCAATGGAACCATCCAGCCATGAAACAGTGAAACCATCCTAATTCACTCCCAGCCGCTTATCCTCCTTATCTTTTTTCTTGTTATCCTCGGTGATCTGCTCATAGGTATCCAGCCCGCATTCCAGGAACTCGGCATAATCCTCCACGCCTTCCTTATATCCGCGGGGAGCAGCCAGGACGCGCTCGTCGGGAGACATCATGACGTACAAAGGCTGTGAGTTCTGTTCAAAGTTGACGATCTGGAAGTCCGCCCATTTGTTGCCCACATTGCGGAGCTTTTCCTGGCGGGGAATGGAAAGCAACGTTTCCTCCAGCGCCTTGCGGTCATCCACATAGAGCGATACCAGCACGAATTCGTTGGACAACTTATCCCGGACTTCCTCCGCCACCCAGATGTGCTCCTCGGTCTTCCGGCAGTTGACGCAGCCGTAACCGGTGAAGTCGAGCAGAACGGGTTTGTTAACTTCTCTGGCGTAAGCCACCCCTTCTTCGTAGCTCTTGAAGCAATCCAGGTTATTGGCGCACTTGGAGTAAGAAGGATATTTTGCTTTGATCCCGGCATCGAGCCGCTCACTGGCATCCGGAAGGAAGATATTGTAGGTAGCCGGAGGCGCCAGGCCGCTCATCAGCTTGAGCGAATTATACGAGTTGGTATTTTCATTGTAGAAAAAGCCGGTGGCAAGGTAAATGGTCAGGGCCAGAGACAGCAGGGCAAAAGAACCGCGGCTTACAGATAGCTTCTGCACCGGGCTGTCGTGAGGGAAACGGATCAGGCCAAACAGATAGGCGGACATCGCGCCGAAGATCAGCACCCAGGCTGCCATAAACACCTCATACGGCAGGATGTTCCAGTGCATGGTCATATCGGCCACGGAGAGGAATTTCAGGGCCAGGGCCAGTTCCAGGAAGCCGAGGACGACCTTGACCGAGTTCATCCAGCCGCCGGATTTGGGCAGGGAGTTCAGCCAGCCGGGAAAAGCGGCGAACAGAGCGAACGGCAGGGCCAATGCAGAGGAGAAGCCCAGCATCACAATGAATGGCCCCATTTTGCTGGTTGCCGACTGCACCAAAGCTGAGCCGATGATCGGGCCGGTACAGGAGAAGGAGACAATGGCCAGCGTGAAGGCCATGAAGAAAATACCCAGCAGGCCGCCCCGGTCCGCCATCGCGTCGCTCTTATTGGCCCAGGAACTGGGCAGCGTTATCTCGTAAAACCCAAAGAAAGAGAAGGCAAACAGGATGAAAATAACAAAGAAAAGCGTATTGGCGATCCAGTTGGTCGACAGGGCATTGAGGGCCGTAGCTCCGAAAACGCCGGTGATAAGCAACCCGATGGATACGTAGATGACGATGATGGACAGCCCGTACAGCAGCGCATTGCGCAGGCCCGACGCACGGTCCTTGCTGCTCTTGGTAAAGAAACTCACCGTAAGAGGGATCATGGGAAAGACGCAGGGGGTCAGCAGGGCCAGCAGGCCGCCGGCAAATCCCAGGATGAAAGTCCACAACAGGCTGCTGCCCCGGGCCACGTCTTCCTCTCCGCAGCTCCCCAGAGGTTCAACGTAAGTGGCGCGGATGCTGGGCACCGTCTGGTCGATGGCCTTCAACCCGCTGGCCGGGTCAACACCGGCTACCTGGCCTGCGATACCGGCGGCAATATCAAAGGAAAACTCCACATCGGTAGGGGGCAGGCATTCCGTATCATCACAGGCCATATATACCAGATAGCCGGTAATGGGCCGGCCGGTATCCTCCACCGTTACTTTCTGCCGGAAAGTAACCGGGCCTTCGACAAATTTGACGACTTCTACGCCAAAGAAGGGGTCCATGCCGGATTTTTTCTTTCCGCCTTCTTCCAGGGTAGGGCCGGACAACTGATAGTGCGCCCCCTCTTCAAAGTTGAATTCCGTTGGGATGGGGCCGTCATCCGGGGAGGTATGCTGGGAGTAGAAGGTCCAGCCCTCGTCCAGGTTGGCGATAAAGAGCAGCTCGTATTCTTTTTCGCCGAGTTTTTTACTCTCAAACGTCCACTTTACAGGAGCTTGTATATTTACCACAGGCGGCAGGGCTTCCAGTTTTTCCAGCTGTTCCACTTCTGTAAAATCCTCTTCCGGTTTCTCTGTGTTCTCTTCAACGGCTTCGGCGATCTTCGGATCGGTTTCCGCCGGCTTGGTTCCTGAGGCCTTAACCGTCGTTTTCCCTGGCGCTTCCGGCTTAAAGCTGAAGTCCACACCGGAAGGAGGCAGGCACTTTTCTTCATCACAGGCCATCGACTCTACATAACCTGTAACGGGTTGGCTGTAATCATTAATTTTTACGCGCTGGGTAAAGGTGGCGTTTTTGGTAAAATAGGCCACGTTGATGTTATCGAACAAGGGTTCTTTTGCTACTTTGCGGTTGCCGGACTCGGTAAGCTTTCCGATGGTGGTGAAATGGCCGCCTTCATCGAAATATATACCGGCCGGAACCGGCCCGAGAACGTCTTCTCCGTATTCCTGATAGGGAGAGTACGTCTTCCAGCCGTCCTCGATCTTTGCCTTGAAGATAAACTCAAATTCATCTCCTTCAATATGCCTGGACTCAAAACTCCAGCGTACCGGTTCTTCCATCTGTCCAAAAAGAGGAGCAAAAACAAAGGCCGTCAAAAAAAGTAACAGATATCTCATGTTCGAAAACTTTGCAATTAATAACAGCTCGCCAAACGTTTCAGTTGGATAAAAGAGCTATATAAAGTAAATACAATCAAAGCATTAGGGGGGCAGGTTTTAATCAATCGCCTGAGAGGGGCAAAAGCCGGGCCATCCCCTTCGCCGACAAAGAAAAATCAATTTTCGGATGCAGAACGTAACCTCAGTCACACAGCGGCGATACGCCGCTTCTCCCGGTAAGTTTCATCTATTTCCGAAAAGAAAAGGTGAATTCCTGCTCGGTCGGCGGCAGGCATTTTTCCTCATCACAGGTCATGAACTCTATATACCCGGATACCTCTTCCAGCCCCTCCCCTGCCCGGATCCGCTGGGTAAAGGTGGCCTGTTTTTTAAATTTTACGATATACATATCGAACAGGGCATCCATGCCTTCAACCTTCTCTCCCGCCTCTTTGGTTTCTCCCAGCAATTCGTAATTATCGTTTTCGTTGAAGCTGATCCTCGTCGGTATGGGGCCGTCCTCTCCCAGATGCTGAGAATAAAGATACCAGCCCGGGGCAATGTCAGCGGTAATGACAAGGCCGAACTGGCCCTCTCCGGCCTCCTTTACAGCGTACGACCACCTGACGGGAGATTCAATGGCCTGAGCTCCGGCCGCCTGGACGACAAATGACAGAAACAGGAGGGTACAAAACTTCTTCACTGTATTCATTTTTTTATGCCTCAAAAATACGGTTATTACCGTTTCCGGACATTTGAGAGAGAGACAATAATAAAAGATTAACAGTTTTTAAATCGCCGGCGCCAGCCAATGGCGAAACTGCAGGAACAACACAACCACCACTACGAGCAGGTGGATGACCTCCGCCATGCGGTTGGGCAATCGGATGAAGTTGAAGGATAACATGATGCCGATAGGGACAGCCGTCACCATCAGGTGCCCGATCCCGATATCCGCCTGCCCCAGCAAGGTTAAGGCAGTAGCCAGCAGTCCCCAGAACAGAATATTGACCTTGCGCTGTACCTGCATCGTTTGTTTGAACAAATAGGACCGGTAGCTGAACAACACAACCAGGATGAGTATCCCGAAAATGGCCAGGCCACGGAATACCTGCCAGTTGGGAGTGGGCATAAAATCCAGGAAGGCAAAACTTGCCGGCACGCGTTCCAGCCAGAACACCCAAAACTCGCCCGTCCAGAAATAATACACGGAAAGGAGAATATAGGGTGTCAGCAGGCCGGTCAGCATCATCAGGCGTTCACGAAACTTGAATGCCCTCAGGATATTCAGCCCGACAAAGCCCACAACGGCCAGGAAAAGATAGGAAGGATAAAACAAGGACCCTACCCCCGTCCAGAAACCAATATTGAATATGCGGTCGGCACAGTCGACCCTCTTATAGGTAGCAAAGGCCTCGGCCAGTACGATGAGGAAAAATGTGTTCGCCATGAGGAGAGGCGACAGGTGCAGGAATTCAGGCAGCATGCTGCTTACCAGAATGTAAAACAGGCCGGGGAAAAGGCTCACCTCACTGGCCAGCCGGTGCTCACTGATGAAGTAGTTGAGAAAAAAAGCATGCAACAACAGCAGGGCCATAGCCACAATATCCGCGGTTTGTCCTGCATAACCGATACGGCTGTAAACCCATTCTGACATCGGGCCGTAACCGGAAGGTTCCCAGGTGGCAGGGACCAGCCACACAGAGGCTCTCACCAGAGCAATGTAGAAGACGAGCAGGATACTCGCCAGAAGCTGATTGGTCCGAAACAGGGTTAACACCTAATCTTTTTAATTTTGGTTAACAGAGAAACCCATTGGATACGAGCGGTTAAAATTACCAAAAATTACAAAGCATAAGTAACTATTATAATTATTTGGCTTTTAGCCTCCAGCAAAAAAACCATGAAAACAAGCTGACAATCAAAAATTATTGAATGTGAATAAAAAAAATGCGTTTTTTCTCAAAAAAAGTTGTGGAATTTTCTTCCCATATCACTCTTAATAACGCAACCGGGAAAAACATCCATCAAACCCATAAAACCGATTTTCTCGTTTGACAACCAAAGCCAGGGTAAATGGCTTATACCCCCATAACCCTGTATTATCCCAAAACACTCAATTGTTTTTGAAAACCAAACCCCAATTAGCCAGGACATGGAGCAGAGCGTTCGCGCTCGCTTCATGGCCCGTTTTACAACCCCGATCAACCTTGTACAACTCCTGATTCGTTCTCTTACCCCTGCCCGTTCCACCCCCGCACAAATGGAATCGGGCTTTTTTTATTTCCGCAAATTTTTCAGGAACTGAACGCTGGTTTCCACCAGTTCCCGGGCCTGCTCCGGCAGGGCCTCCGCCTCGTAGGGATGGCTGCCCCCGAAAACGTGGTTGCCTCCTTCGATGATGTGCAATTCCGAACCGGGACTCCAGGCGTGCAGCCTCCGCGCGGCTTCCGCCGGTACGGAGGGGTCTTCCGAGCCGTGAACGATCAGCAGGGGCTTTTCCATGCTCCGGACAGCCTGTTCTACATCCAGTGCCTCTCTTTTGGCCATGAAGTCCCGGTACATTTGATAGTAAATGGGCATCCGCTGGCCGGTGCGGCCGTTGATCACGTGATACACCCCCCGGCTCTCCCAATCATTCATGAGCTTGGGGTCCTGCCAGCCATAGTCCAGGCTGCTGACCGCCGCCCAGGTGATGAGCGCCTTTATGCGTACGTCCTGTGCAGCTTTGATGGCGCAGGTAGCCCCTCCCCGGCTGTGGCCGATGAGGTAAATGTTTTCCAGGCTGGCTTCGGCGGCGGGTATTTCGTTGCGGCCGCTGTGCAGCCATTGCATTACCGCCTCCAGGTCGGCCAGTTCCTTGCTGTAATTGTTGCGGCCAAAGGCTTCCAGGTCCCCGAATTCCTGAGGATTGGCCAGCGTTGTGCCATTGTGAGAGAAGTTGAATTTGATGAAAACGAAGCCACTGGCCGCAAATTCCCTTGCGATCAGGCCCCAGACCCCCCAGTCCTTGAACCCCTTGAAGCCATGGGCAAAAAGAACCACCGGCTTTGCCCTCCCGTCTTTTTCGTAATACACATCAAGCAGAAAAGGGCGCCCTTCCGCCCCGGTAAGTTGAACATCTTTAGTGATCTCCATGATATAGCTTTTGGACGCCTTAACCTAGGGAGAATTTTTGGATGCGCAAAACCGAAGAAGAGTTATTGCCAAGGCTAATTCAACGAAAAAGAAGGTTCAAATTCTGAGGAGTTAAACGAAGTCAGCATACAGACCTCAACTTCCATGAAACGGGTAAGGGGAAAATCCATCAGCATTTCCCGCACTTCCATTTCTGAATTGGCGTTGAAAACCGCCCACACTTTGGCATTTTCCAGGGAAAGGGCATAGTTGATGAGCTTGCCTTCGGAGAGATAGCGGTCAATCACCGCCCGCTGGTAGGGAATGAGGTTGACAAACTCTTCGCAGAGTTCCTCCGGAAGGGTAAAGTCGACCATGAATTGGTTGTTTGGCGTATACATGCTTTACGGCACTTGAAAAGTAGCAATATGGTTTATGAACAACCCCGGCAGCCTGCCCGGGTTTTCCTGGGCTTGTACTGATTGTGAACGTTTTTGTTTCCAATCGTGCGCAATTAGCACAAATTTCCCTCCTTTTGCAGCTTTTTTGTGGCCCAAATCGGAAAAATGTCGGGCAGTGGCAAAGGTGTTCGGGATTCGTGGATACGGGATTCGTGAATCGTCAACTCGATCTCCGAATCACGAATCCCGAATCCCGAATCACGAACCTACGAATCCACCAGCTTCAACCGCCAGGCCAGCGCCACCGCCACCAGGCTCATAGCAATAGCGATATAACCGACATACTGATAGTTGCTCAGCGAGCCGTCCCCATTCTCGGTGATGATCAGTCCGGCGAGAACGGAGGACAGGGCCAGCGCCAATTCCTGTACCGAAGAACGGACGCTCATGAAGCTCCCCCGGCTTTCGGGCCGAACGACAGAAGTCACCATCGTCATGGCGGGGACGTTGCGGCCGCTGGCCACGACGAAAAAGCTGGACGTAGCGCACAGCGCCAGCCCTATGGACACCGCCGGAAGGTTGGTAATGGCAAAAATGGACCCTAGGGCGAACAGGCTGGAAAAGGTAAATACCCTGGCATGCCCGTGCCGGTCGGCCAGCCGCCCGAAAAGAGGAAGCAGAAAAACCGTCAGTATCCCACCGATAAGGTAGATGTAGGTGACCTGATAGTCCGTAAAACCAATATTGAGCTGCATATAAGGCGCGATGAAGGGAATGATAGTGAAGTGCCCCAGCATCAGGATAATGGTAAAAAAGAGGGCCCGGCGCTGGTTGGGGTCACCGAAAATATTGCCCATCACCCGTAGGGGGTTGCGCTGTACCAGCCCACCCTCCAGGTGCCTGCGCAGAGGAGGCAGAAGAAAATAGATGCCGAAAGAGAACACCAGGGCGATGCCGGCCACCGTCAGAAAAGGAGCCCGCCAGCTAAACTCCGCCGCCAGATAGATACCCGCCGGAACGCCAATGACCGAAGCCACTGAAAAAGCCGTCATCACCGTGCCCATGGCACTGGCCCGGCGCTTGAGGGGAATGGTATCCCCAATGATGGAGAGCACCAGAGCTCCCAGTATACCGCCGAAGGCACCGGTGATGCTGCGCGCCGCCAGAAAAAAATAGTAATCCGGCGCCATGGCACAGGCGACCGTTCCAATCGTAAACCCTATGTAGGTCAGCAAAAGGGCATCCTTGCGCCCAAAACGGTCGATAAACATGGCGCTGAACAGGCCCATTACAAAAGCACTGCCCGCATAGGCGGAAACGATCAGGCTGAACTGCCGGGGGGAAATGTCAAAGATCCGCATAAACTGAGACCCCAGCGGCATGATGATCATAAAATCCAGAATGTGGGTGAATTGTACTACGGCCAATATGAGAAGCAGCAACTTCTCGTTTATTACCGGCGGCTCGGCCACCGTCGTTGATGGTTTTACCATGGATCGACTTTTTTTCAGGGCGTTCTATCGTGGAGGACTGAAGGAGTGATTGGGCAAAGGCTTCACAGGCGCCCCACAAAGCTCCTTCGTCCTGATACCGAAATAGTGTAATGCCCGAATGCGGCCAATAGTTTCCGGCAAGCTCCTTTTTATTGATAATTGAAGAATATGTCCTTCAGATCACTTTGGGGTAGCAGAGAAAATATTTGGTGACGGCCCTCGACTCCAGGTCGTAATCAGTACTCTGGGACATGGGCAGGACTTTGCCGTTCTTGTGCAATATCCCGATCTCATCCTTCGATTTGGTGTAGGCGCTGTTCGATTCCTTGCCCTGGATGAAGAGATAATCGAGCGCCCAGTCCTCCAGGCCACTCCATTCGAGGACGCGGCCGCGCACCTCGCGGACATAGGCTTCATCAAATGGCGTATGGCTGAATTCCAGCCGGAACAGGCGCCGGTTGATGATGCTGGAGGACAGGAAGGCCAGCAGCTTATCGCCGGCCTCCATCCAGTTCTTGAGGGCGGATACGATATCGAAGTCGTCCAGCCGGGCAAACTTTTCCAGCAGGCTATCCCTGTCTTTTCCAAAATCTTCGCCCGTGGGTTCGTTGCGGAGGAAGAAGGCCAGCGGCGCCGATGCCGGAAGCTGATGTCCTTCCCGGGCCAGGGCCTTGGCGCGAAGGAGAGCGGCGATGAGCATCTGCTCAGCGGAAAGCACCGTCTTATGGAGATACACCTGCCAGTACATCAGGCGGCGGGCGATGAGGAATTTTTCGATGGAATAGATGCCCTTCTCCTCCACGACCAGCTCTCCGTCCCGTACCGCCAGCATCTTAATGATGCGGTCATAACCGATCACCCCCTCGTGGACTCCGGTGAAGAAACTGTCGCGGTTGAGGTAATCCATGCGGTCCATATCCAGTTGCCCGGATACGAGCTGATGAAGGAAAGATTTGGGGTAGCCGCCCCGGAAGATGTCTATGGCCAGTGACAACTGTCCGTCGAACACTTCATTGAGGCTTTCCATAAACAGCAGGGACAGTTCTTCATGCGTGACGCCCTTGAACAGGGTATGCTCCAGCGTATGCGAAAAAGGGCCGTGGCCAATATCGTGCAGCAGGATGGCGATGCAGGCGCCCTGCGCTTCTTCCGCGGTAATGTCCACGTCTTTGGAGCGAAGCACTTCTATGGCCTGCTGCATCAGGTGCAGGGCGCCGATGGCGTGGTGAAAACGGGTATGTAAAGCGCCCGGATAGACCAGGTGGGTCAGGCTGGTCTGCTTGATGCGGCGCAACCGCTGAAAAAACGGGTGTTCGATCAGGCTGAAAATGATGCCGTGCGGGATGCCGATAAACCCGTAGACCGGGTCGTTGAGTATTTTCTTGTTTTTCATTTCTGTACTTTTCTCCTCAGGAGAACTGAGGGGAGCCCTTATGGGTTTATCTATATAACATTCGAGAAATAAATTGTTGCTTTCCCCGATAATTCAATATATTCCACAACTTTGGGCCTGAGGCAATAAATGAGCTGAAAAGTGTATTATTAAAGCCGGGTTGCACCCCGACTGAGCATAAAAACAAAAAAACCTGATGGATAAAATTACAATTCTATGGGCAGATGATGAGATTGACCTGCTCAAACCCCAGCTGATGTTCCTCGAAAAGAAAGGGTATGACGTCATTACCGTTACCAACGGGCATGATGCCCTGGAGGAATGCGAAACCAACGGAGACATCGACGTCGTCTTCCTCGACGAAAGTATGCCCGGGATCACCGGACTGGAAACCCTCTCCAAGATCAAGAGCCAGAAACCCCATCTGCCGGTGGTAATGATCACCAAAAACGAGGCGGAAAACGTTATGGAGGAAGCTCTCGGTTCCCAGATCACCGATTACCTCATCAAACCGGTCAACCCAAACCAGATCCTGCTGACCCTCAAAAAGATCATCGATAATAAACGGCTGGTGCGGGAAAAGACCTCCTCCGACTACCAGCAGGAATTCCGCCAGATCTTTATGCAGATTAACAGCGGGCTGGATTACGAGGAGTGGGTCGACGTCTACCGCAAGATCATCGGTTGGGAAATAAAGATCGATGATTCGAACTCCGTGGGAATGAGCGACATCCTTTCTTCGCAGAAAAGTGAGGCCAATGCAGAGTTTTCCAGGTATGTCACCAAGAATTACCTCAACTGGGTGCAGCATGGCTCCGGCCCTGTTATGTCGAACAACCTGCTGCGCTCAAAAATATTTCCCCAGCTGGATGACCAGGCGCCGACCGTCTTGTTGTTGCTCGACAACCTGCGCTACGATCAGTGGAAAATGATCGAGCCCATCCTTACCGAACTCTACCGGGTGGAAGATGAAGATTTCTTTTACAGCATACTGCCTACTTCCACTCAGTATAGCCGGAATGCCATCTTTGCCGGCATGATGCCCGCCGAGATCGAAAAACACTATCCTCAGTGGTGGAAGAACGATAATGATGAAGGAGGAAAGAACCTGTATGAGCACGAGCTGCTGACGGAAAATGTCGGCCGTACCTTCCGAAAGGATATCCGCTTCGATTATGTGAAAGTTACCAACGTCAACCATGCCAAACAGGTACAGGACAACATCCTCAACTACCTGCAAAACGACCTCACCGTTATCGTTTACAACTTCATTGACATGCTGTCGCACGCCCGCACGGAAATGGAAGTCCTCAAAGAACTGGCCGGCGACGAAAAGGCCTATCGCTCCCTGACCCGCTCCTGGTTCGAGAACTCTCCGCTCTGGCAGGCCCTGCAACGCGCCACCGAACGGGGCGTTCAGCTCTTCGTGACCACCGACCACGGCACCATCCGCGTCAACACCCCCTCCAAGGTGGTGGGCGACCGCGAGACGACCACCAACCTGCGCTACAAGGTGGGCCGCAACCTGCAGTACGAACGCCGCGATGTGCTCGATGTACGGGACCCCAAGGACGCCCTACTACCCCGCCCCAACGTAAGCTCGACCTTCATCTTTGCCAAGGAAGACAAATTCTTCCTCTACCCGAATAACTACAACTATTACAACAACTACTACCGGAATACTTTCCAGCACGGAGGCATCTCACTGGAAGAGATGATCTGCCCGGTGGTGAGGTTGAGGGCGAGGTAGGGATGGTTAGATGGTTATATTGTTAGATGGCTGAATTCCTTTATTGGGGTGTAATCCTCATTTTTATGATAGACGCCTAGCCCCACAGCCACATACAGCCTAACAATATAGCCATACAACAATCCAGCAATATAACCATCCAACCATTCAGATCTCCACCAGCAGCTGCTCCTTCAGCTCCGGCCGCATTTCCCAGAACTCCCGGAACCTGTAGTTGCTGGGGATGAAGAAGACGCGCTTGCCAAAAATACCCGGCTCTTTGAAAATTATGGTTGCAGTACGGAATAAAAAGAATTTGCTCTCCACCACCTGTTCGATGTTGTGAAAGGGGTAACGCGCCGTTTTAAAATAGTTGGTCACGTAGAAGTAGTGCTCGTCGGCCTCCACGCGTTTCAGGCGCATCAGGCTAAAGGCCAGCAACGCCAGCCCGGAAAGATAAAAGAGGGCGATGCCGATGCGAAAACCGGAGGCGGGAATATTGCCAACGTAGTCGAAGGAATACAGAAAAGAAGCGGCCGTCGTAGCGCCGAAAAAAACGATCCAGAAGACCGGAATGAATATTTTGTAGAACAGTGTCAGATTGGTGGAGATTCTGTACATACCTATCCTCACGTTAAATTTATCTCAAAGCCTCTTCATTCTCTTTGTTCACCCGCGCCGACACTAAAATGCTGACCTCATACAGCACATAGAGCGGTATGCCGATCAGGAACTGGGTCACCACATCCGGAGGAGTGATCATCGCCGCCAGCAGGAGAATTCCGATGATGGAATGGCGCCGGTATTGCTTCATGCCCTCCGGAGTGACCAGGCCTATTTTGGAAAGGAAATAAACAATGATCGGCAACTCGAAGATCAGCCCCGCCGGAGCGGTAAACATGATCATGTAGTTTATAAAGGAGGAAACCGTCGGCGTATTCTGTACCCCCGGAACATCATATCCGGCGAGGAAGTTGATGGCGAAAGGCGAAATGATATAGTAGCCGAAAAGCACCCCCACCAAGAACAGCGCAGAACAGATAGCCACCATGCCGCGCGCCGCTTTCTGCTCTTTAGGGTACAGCCCCGGCTGGATGAAGCGCCAGAACTCCCAAAGCACATAAGGAAAAGCGACGATGAACCCCATCACAAAAGAAGCCTTGATGCTGATGATAAAAGCCTCCCCGAACCCCGTAGCGATCTTGGGAAACTCCGGCGGTGTAAAACAAAGGTTGTCTCCCATGCCTATTGACTCCGAAAGCCAGCAGACAAAACGGTAGGAGAAGAAGTCCGGTTCCGTAGGGCCAAAGATAACTTCCCGGAACAGCCATTTCTGAAAGATGAACAGGATGATTCCAAACCCGAACAGGGCCACCAGGGAACGTATGATATGCCAGCGCAATTCCTCGAGATGCTCCAGGAAAGACATCTCTTTGCCAGCTACCTGGCCCTGGCCCTCTTCCAACTTGTCAACGTCAATCTGGTCCAGCGGCATAGATCATTCTGATTTATATATATAAGAGGCCATTGGGGAGGATAAAGTTTATCCGAAACAAAAGTAAAAAAAATAATCCCCCCTTGTAACTTTTTAACCCATCTGCATTATTAGAGGGAACATCAACATCGGAAAAGCTTTTTTACTCTCCTAAGGTTCATCTCTTTTTTCATTTGCAATACTATTTCTAGTGGTAAGGCCTCGGCGTTCGGGCGATTGCTCGCCTGGGTAGCGAACCGGTGTAAAGGCAGAAGGCAGTAAGTATCAGGACTGAAATGCGTAGACATACCTTGAAATGAGGCTATGCGCCCCGGGCCTATGAGGCACGTTTTTCACCGCGTTTCTGCCCATTCCCATCTATTTCGCTGTTTGTGTCCAGGTATTTCAAGGGATCGAAACACCCCTGCTTGCCAAGGCACTGCCCCATAACGCCCTGTTCTTCCCTTCATCACCCCAGGCCCGTCCCGGTGGGCATGGCCGTGCCATGCCCATCAGCGAGCGACCCCTGGTTCAAAAAACCACAAATCATGTCCATACCAAAACAGCCCCGCCAGCTGATGATCAACCTGATGTACATTGTACTGACGGCCCTGCTGGCCCTCAACGTTTCTGCGGAGATCCTTCAGGCCTTTTTCTCAATTGACAAAAGCCTGGACGAGAGCAGCCAGGTGGTCCAGCATTCCAACGAACAGATGATGGAAGCCATCCGGCAGGAAGCGGCCGCCTACCCTCAGTTCACGGCTTACCTTCAAAAAGCGGAAGAACTGCAGCGCCGGGCTTTATCTTTCCGGCAAAACCTTGAGGCTCTGCGCTCCGCCATTGTAGAAGCCGCCGGCGGGCTGGGCCCCGACGGGCAGCCTGTTCGCAAGATGGATAAGGATATCCCCACCCGAATACTGGTCAACGACGGCCAGGGAGCAGCGCTCGAACAGGAGGTACGCCAATTGAGGGAACAGCTCCTCTCCCTTGTGGAGGATGAACAACAGCGCCGCCTCCTGGCCGCCAGCATCCCCCTGAATATTCCGGATGTGCCGGAAGCCTCCGATAAGAAAGATTGGGCACAGTACACCTTCCAGCAAATGCCGGTGGCGGCTGTTCTGCCCATACTGAGAAAGTTTGAGAACGACGTGGAAGTCGCGGAGTCGGCCATCCTTAATTACTTCCTCAGCCAGATGGGCACCTCCCTGGTGCTCGACGCCTATGTGCCGGTGATCGCCGCTGAAAAGAGCTATATCATCAGCGGAGAGGAATTCCGCAGTGAGATCTTACTGGCGGCTTATTCCACCACGGCCGACAATATCCGGGTGAGCGTCGACGGGCGCCCCGTCCCGGTGGAAAACGGCAAGGCGGTATTCAATACCCGGCCCTCCGGCCTGGGAGAACGAACCCACCGGCTGCTCATCGAGCTGGAAGACCCGCTGAAGGATACGGTGCAACGGTTCGAAAAAACATTTTCCTATCTGGTAGGCGAACGCTCCGTTGCCGTCTCCGCCGACAAGATGAACGTGCTTTACGCAGGAGTGGAAAACCCTATTACCATCTCCGCTGCCGGAGTGCCCAGCAGCCAGGTGCGCGTACAGGCGGAAGGCACCGCCCTGTCTCCCCTCGGCGGCAGCCGCTATATGGCAAAACCCGATAGGCCCGGCGATGCCCGTATTACGGTTTCCGGAGGAGGGCTGCCCCCCACGGCTTTCCATTACCGGATAAAGCGCGTCCCCGACCCGGTGATGGAACTGGGCCGAAAACGCGGAGGCCGTATCGAAGCCGCTACTTTCCGCGCCCAGCTTGGTATCATCCCTGTACTGGAGAACTTCGATTTCGACGCCCGTTGTACCATCATCAGCTTCGAACTGGTGCGGGTGCCGAAAGGAGGAGATATACAAGTAGCCCGCAATAACGGCGGCCGCTTCGAGGCCGAGGCACAGCGGCTGGTGCGCAACGCTGCCGCCGGCGATGTCTACTACTTCAATGAAATAAAAGTCAAATGCCCGGGTGATACCTACAGCCGGGAGCTCAACGGGATGATCTTCAACATTATCTGATTGCCTGTTCGGAAGTGGCGCCATTGGGAGGGATATGGCGGTTACCCGATCGCACACCATACATTCCCGTTCTCCCGCTTAGCCTCATCCACCGTACACGGGAACAAACAACCTCATTTTCAAACCTCAAATAAAAAAGTAAATGTCCATGAAACACCTCCTTTCTCTGATCCCCTGCCTCTGTTTTTTCCTTTTGCTGGACGCCCAGACGGAACGGGCGCCCCTGGACGACATCGTTCCCCGCACCGTTATGCAGGCAAAACAACTACTGCAATATCCCGCCCTGCGGGAAAGTGACATCCTTTGGGAGAAACGCGTCTGGCGCGTGATCGATACCCGGGAAAAGATCAACCTGCCCTTCCGGTATCCGCCCAAACCGTTCTTCAACATTCTGGCGGAAGCGGCCGGCGGAGGAGAGATCACGGTATACAGTGTGGAAGATGATCAGTTCAGTATCCCCCTAACTTCCGATGAGGTGGGCGCTATGCTGAGCTCGGTGGATACCGTCGAGATCATCAACCCGGAGACTGGGGAATCCGAATACCAGGTAGTTCCCAATGCGATCAATGTGGAAGATATCCGGCGCTACCGGCTTAAAGAAGTGTGGTATTTTGATTCCCGTACCTCCACGATGAATGTACGCATCCTGGGCATTGCCCCGCTCAAGGAGGAATACGACGAGTACGGCAACCTGAAATATGAGCGCCCGTTGTTCTGGGCCTACTATCCTCACTGCCGGGAACTCCTGGCCCGGCATCAGGCGCCCAACCCGCATACCGACAACGGGCTGATGAGCTGGGAAGACATCTTCGAAATGCGCTTCTTCTCCAGCTACATCATGAAGGAGTCCAACATCAATGACAGGCGGCTGGAACAGTACCTTTCCGGAAGGGATCTCCTCATCGAATCCGAGCGGATCGAACAGGAGATCTTCAATTTCGAGCAGGATGCGTGGCAGTATTGACCAACGGTATTGATGACGACAGGCCCCAGGCTAAGGATCTGATTTGTTCCAAAACAGTGCCCTTTTAGTGAGCTTCTTCCCCGGCGGGAAGAAGCTTTTGCTTATTGATAGGCCGAGGGGGCGCGGGTTTAGAAAAATGTCTTACTTTTGCCGGGCATTTTTCGGGCCCGTCCTTATGCACGATATGATATATGGAGATACTGTTGTACATAGGCTTATTCGTTTTGTCCCTTGCCGTCTTGTTAAGGGCATCGGGATGGTTTGTCGATTCTGCGGAGCGCATCGGCCTTTCCCTCGGCATATCTTCTTTCATCATCGGCCTGACCATCGTGGCTTTCGGCACCTCTCTGCCGGAACTGGCCACTTCCATAGCATCGGTATTCAGCGGAGAATCGGAGATCGTGGTGGGCAATGTCGTAGGGTCCAATATTACCAATATTGCGTTGGTGCTCGGCTTGTCGGCCATTGTTGCCAAACGGATCGAGCTGCAGTACAACATCTGGCATATAGATATGCCTCACCTCTGGGCTTCGGCCTTCCTGCTGTGGTTTGCTCTGCGCGACCTGGACTTTTCGCTGTTTGAAAGCTGCCTTTTCCTCGTGGGCCTGGCCATTTTCCTGGGTTATTCCTTCAAATCCGACAGCGAAGAATCCACCCAGGAACCCATAGCCGGGCCGGCGGTAGGATGGAAAACCTACGCCATGCTCGTCATCGGCGGGGCTCTGGTCTGGCTGAGTGCAGACTACACCATTCTCGCCATACAGAAGTTGTCTTCCATCGCCGGGGTTAATCCCGAGATCATTGCCTTGTCAGTCGTTGCACTGGGCACCTCATTACCGGAGGTGATCGTCAGCATCAACGCCGCCCGGAGGGGAAAGGCGGCAATCGCCGTCGGCAATGTACTGGGGTCCAATATTTTCAATACCTACGTTGTAATGGGTATCCCTTCATTATTCGGCAAACTGGAGATCCCTCCCGATATCAACCAGGCTTTCCTCCCGCTCATGGTGGCTATGACCATCCTCTTCGGCGTTATGGCCAACAACAAAAAGATCACCCGTTGGGAAGGGGCCGCATTGCTGCTGTTCTACGCCTATTTTGCATCAGAATTGGTCAAAAGTGCCGCTTAGTTCCATTTTTTTGTGGAAAATGGTGAACTTATTTCCCGATTTTTACCTTGAAGGAAATGTCAGAGGGTGCATCTTTCCTAAAAAAGGTGTATTTTTAACCTCTGAATATTAATCTGTTCGTTACCCCCCTCCCCTTGAAATTAACCCACCGGCTGGTGGGTTGTAACGGAATAATAGCGCAGAACTGAGTTGAAAATTACTTCCAGGAGCCTTACTATCCGGCCTTTTAACCGGGAAATGAGAAAACAGCAGCGTTTCTGAGGAAACGCCGGCTTAAGCAAAGATAATTTTGCGCTAACAAACAAACATACGACCGTACTATGAAGAAAACTACATTCACACTGCTCCTGGCAGTGGTGTGCTGCTATGGTACCATACGGGGGCAGGATCTCGCAAGATGGGACCTCATCAATAATGACGTTGTTTCTTATCAGTCAACCCACACCAATGCCGGCAAGCTGACCAGAGGCGGCGGTATCTCGCCGCTTAGCTTCACTCCAAACGGAGCTTCCGCTTATGCCTGGGAGCTCTCCGAGGAAATCAGTGCCGCCGACTTCTACGAAATTTGCATCAAGCCCAAACCAGGCTATCTGCTGGACATCAGCAGCCTCACCTTCACCGAAATGAGGAATGCGGAAGGCATCCGCTCCTATATGCTGAAATGGTCACTGGACGGCTTCGAATCTTTCCACATCCTGGCAGATGTGAACGTGCCCGATGATGTCAACCCCCGAACCAGCACCCACCCCGCCCTGAACATCCGGGTATGTGACGGGCAGGAACTGTGCCTGAGGTGGTATGGCCATGATTCGGAAGCGTTCAACGGAGAATGGTATCTCTCCAACGTGATCATAACGGGAACGGAATCCCCGGCTTGTAGCCCCCCCGATTCCCCTCCGTCCAACCTTTCCGTTTCCAATATTACCGGCAACAGCATAAATGTATCCTGGACGGCCGGCAATACCGATGCCACTCTTGTCCTGGCCAGAGAAGGCAACCCTGCAACCCTGGCCCTCTGCGGTGGAACGGCCTATACAGCCGACGCGGAATTCGGGCAGGGCGCCAGCCTGGGCAAAGGCATCTTTGTCGTGTATAACGGAGCAGGCACTAATTTTACCATGACGGGGCTGAAAGACGGCGCCACCTACTTCCTCACAGCCCTGGGATACAACACCGGCAGCGGTTGTTATCAGCAGGACAACCTGCCGACAACCAGCGCCACCACCTTATGCACCAAACCCAGCCCGGTGGAGAAACTGCTGAGCAGCCCTGCCGACGGCCAGATAACCCTCGCCTGGGAGGCGCCCTACTGTTACGAAGAATTCCTGGTGGCGGCCAGTACCCAGCCCATTAACTCCATGCCGGATAATGCCCTGGCTTCTGACTATATTGCCGCCCCGGCCTTCAACCCCGGAACAGACGCCACAGGTGATTTCACCGCTGATGAAGCCATTGTTTACCGGGGCGCCGGCAACAAAGCCACCATCACCGGCCTCAACAACGATCAGGCCTATCACTTTCGGATCTTCACCTTCCGGGCCGGCGCCTGGGAAGCCGGTGCAGCGATAACCGAAGAACCGAAAATGGGCTGCTCCTATCTGGGCGGAGATTTCCTCTACCTCAACGAGCTCCATTTCACCAATAAAAATATTGATATCGACAAGGGTATAGAGATCGCCGGCATGGCCGGCATCAACCTGGAGAACTACGTGCTGGCCATCTATAACAACCAGTCGAACCTGGAGCGTATCATTGAACTCTCCGGAACCATCGATGATGAAGGGAACGGGTACGGCGCAGTCTGGATACCCGACCCCGGCCTGTTCTTCGCCAGCGCCATAGCTTTGGTCAACACCGTTACCGGCGTCACTACCGACTTCATCGCTCACCGCATTTTCGGCGTGGTGGCCAATGACGGCCCGGCCGAAGGCGAACCTGCCTACTGGCAGGGCCTGAATGAAGATGTCAACACCCCGGTCAACTACTCCATACAGCGCCAGGGAGATATCGCCTGCCCCAATACCAGCCAGATATGGGTAGGGCCGGCGCCGTCATCCCGAGGGGTGCTCAACTTCTCCCAGTCGGCCTTCCCCATCACCCTCTATGCCTTTGAAGGAGAATTGAAAGGGGAGCGGGTGCTCCTGAGCTGGCAAACCGAAACCGAGGAGAATAATGACTTCATGGCGGTAGAACACAGCACCGACGCCCGCCGCTTCACCGAGATCGGCCGGGTGAAAGGAGCCGGGACAACCACCGAACGGCAGTCGTACACCCTCTGGCACGATACCCCTCAGCCGGGGCTGAATTACTACCGGTTGCGCCAGGTGGATTTTGACGGGGCAATTGAATACCACGGGCCGGTCGCTATAGAATACAAGGGGAAAGAACCCCGGCTGGAGATATATCCCAGCCCGGTGGCCGAACAACTGGTAATAGAAATGCCCATTACCGCCGAACAGGGCGGAGAATTGCTGATCTGCGACATCAACGGCCGCCCCGCCCTGCGGCTGGCCACCGCCCCCGGCTTCCGCCGGCAGAGCATAGATGTTACGAGCCTGCCACCGGGACATTACTTCCTGCAGTGGCGGCCGGAAAGAGGAGATATTTTAACAAATCGATTTGTTAAGCTGTAGATTTGCGTAAAGCAAACCTTTAATGGGGCGCCTCAACGGAGGCGCCCTTTTTTTTTAGCCGGGCAGGCTTTCAAGTGCCCCGCAGCAATATTCCCTCTTCGACGGGCCGTTGTCGCCTACATCTTTTTCGGATGGCTTGGTAAAGTGCCTTCATTCCGGTATTTTTAGAATCAGCACCTGTTTGGAAGCCATTAAATCCTGATTATGAAATACGCCAATACAATTGCCTTTTTGTTATTCGCCCTGTTTTCGGTTTCTACTGCCCCACCCAATAACTCTCTGGAGGAAGGGCTGGTGGCCTACTATTCCTTCAACTACTGTGATGCCCGAGACGAAAGCGGGAACGGCTCGGATGGACAGCTCTTCGGAAGTGTGGGCTGCTGGTGCGGTATTGAAGATGACGGATTGCTTCTGGACGGTTCGCAGAGCTACATCGAATTCCCGGGTAAGGTCAACCGCTATTTTAATACTTCCGACTTTTCGGTCAGCTTCTATTTCAAAGCCGAACAGTATCTTGTCTTCCAGCAAAGCCTTCTATCCAAGCGGGAGGACTGCGGCGAATTCAATATGCTCGACGTAATGCTCGACCTCAACAACCGGGAAGTGGCCACTGCCGTCCATGAAACGCCGAACAAATACTACGGCGGCCTGTCTCCTGCCCTGGACACCACCAGCTGGATCCATTTCGCCCTGGTCCGGGAAGGCGCCCGCGCCTATACCTACATCAACGGAGAGCTCATCCGGCAGAGTTTTCGCTGCAGCGGCGTAGATATCTCCAACGACGCCGTACTTTCCTTTTCCAACAGCCCCTGTATCCAGAACGGGCGGGCCCGCCGATTCAGGGGAGTGCTCGACCAGCTTCGGGTCTACAGCCGCGCCCTGTCTCCGGAGGAAGTGCGGAAGTTGTACCGGGAGTATCCAGTCGAGAACGCGGTGATGGATTGTGTGACGTAGGCCATTGTTCGTTATTGGCTGTTCGCAGTTCGCGGGGCTTCTCCCTGAAATAGATTGGAGTTATTGCCGTTCAACTGCGCCTGTCGGGCCTAGAAAATATACATTTCGCACATCCGAATAATTCCAGGATCGCCAGCTCTGTGCCTGGCGGCGGCGCTCAAAGGCGGACCTCTTCTTATCCAGGGCGTTTTTCAGGGTTTGCTTGTCGTACTGGCTGCTTTCCAGCAACCGGCCGAAGTGCTGATAAAGGATGTAGAGGTTTTTGTCGGATACCTCCTGAACCAGGAAACGGGCGTCGATTTCTCCTCTGGTATCAGCCTGCAGGTTGTAGCGCGTAATGGCCAGGTCCCAGTTGGCCAGGCTCATAATGATGATTGAAATGTAAACCGCCCAGCTGTTGCGGTGCAGCAGGAAGGCAAGGCTATTGCGGTATTTTACTTTCTGGAAAAGAGTGTACAGTCCATAGAGCGCCAGGCAGAGGAACCAGAAAACGCCCAGGCGCTTGTAAGCCAGCCCGTAATGGGCAACGTACTGCCAATTGCGCAGGCCAACCGACAGGGCCATCATGGCGTTCTGCGCCAGCCAGAGAAAGGCAAGCCCGCGCAGCCATTCATTTTGCGGATAGAAATTCAGGTTACCCCGGAAATACCAGATGACGGCGCCCATTGCCAGCAGGATGGCGAATATCAGCAGAAAGGTTCCCTCATGCACATATTGGCTCAGCTCCTGCGGGCTGGCTTCTCCGTAGGAAACCCACACATAGCGCAGGTCGGCTACATTGGCCAGAAAGATAAGCCCGTTGAGCAGGCCGAAAGCGATCAGGCTCGCCTGGAACTCATTTTTCAGGGAGAGAATACCCGGCTTCCAGAGATAATGCCGTTTTTGCCTCCGCCGCATGATCAGCGGCAGCTTGCTTTCCACTCCAAAAACCAAGGGAGACAGCAGGGAGGCGCCCAACAACCCTCCCATAACGAAAAGGCCCCGGATGAAAGGCCATGTCTTTTCGCCTAAGTATGCCCACTCAAAAGAGAAGGAGAAGTGCTTCCAAAGAAAATCAAAGGCCTGGGCAAATTTCGGGTTGGCGTTGTAATACAAGAGAGTGAAAACGGCGCCCAGCCCCAGGGGAAGGAGTGTCAGCTGTATCCAGCGTCCGGCCGATTGCCAGCTTTGGCGACGAGGCAGGTTATCCCGCAGGCCCCGCAGCAAGGTGAGGGGCCCCTCCAGCACATTCACCAGCCCCAGTAAAAAGGCGAACACCACAAAACGCACCTTCTCCTGTTGAAGAGAACCGATCAGGAGCAGGAAGGAAATGACATGGCCGGTTTTGGCCAGCAGAGAATTGTGCCAGGCGACAAGCAGGGCCGATAGCAGGGTTCCGGCTATGAGTGCCTGCACCTCGCGCCTGCCCAGCGCCTCCGGCCAGCGCCACCAGGCGGCGCCAATGACAAATAGGGAAAACAGCACCGTGTTCAGGCCCAACTGCTCCCTCCAGAAGAGGTTGGTGTACAAAAGGCTTCCGGTTATGATGAGAAAGAAGTTGAACAAGCTCTTTTTCATTGGATCTTGTTTTTTGATAAAGTGTATATGGTGAAATACCCCAGCCCCAAAATGCTCCCAAACAGAAAGGTGACTCCCAGAGAAAGCACCAGGCTGTGAGGATGGGCAATTGCTTCGGATATGCTTTTCATCACACTCGCCGGCTGCACCAGTGCATCCCAGCTGTTCCACCGCAGAAACCGCCCCAGGTAAACCCCGAACCCGCTGAGCAGCAGGGCCAGTATGGAAAATACCCGTTCAATGCGGATGCCCCACCAGTACCGCAATACCCCTCCCACCCGCAAAAGCGAACAGTAGCCAAGTAACAAACCCGTCCAGGCAGCGGAGAACAGCATCAGGGCATCAAACCAAAGTGGAACGGGGGCGCGCGGCCGCAGGTGGATCAGATCAGTTATGAGATAGGGTGCATTAGGAAAGAAGAGCAGCCAGAGTATCAATATCCCCGCTCCCGGAATGGCGCCTCTGACAGAAGGCAACACCCCTGCCAGCCAATAGGGAACCCAGGCCAGCAACAAATTCCAGCCCAGAAAAAGGTAAGTACGAGCCCCCCAGGTTTCCAGGCTGGCTAACTGTACAATGCCGTCCGGCAACCATCCGGTATACAGGTTGCGAAAGAACACCATGGCCAAGCAAAATATGGTTTGGCCCAGCAAAAGGGCCGTCAATGGGTTAGCTTTCATAAAAAGTACTTTGAAATTCAAAGTTTTTGGATAAAAAAATAAGCCTCTGGACAGAAATATCCCCCGGTAAAGGGCTTAAGGAACGAAACCTATTCTCACTCCCGCGCATTATCCAGCAGTTTTTCCAACGCATCTAGGTGATTCAGAAACGCCTTTTGTCCGATGGTTGTAGCCCTGTAGGAGGTATTGGGCTTACGCCCGATGAAACGCTTGCGCACTTCGATGAATTTTTCCTTCTCCAGGGCCTTGATGTGGCTTGCCAGCCGGCCGTCGGTCAGGCCGAGCGTTTCTTTCAGCATGTTGAAATCCACCCAATCACTGACCATCAGTATGGACATGATGCCCAGGCGTACGCGGTGGTCAAAGGCCGGATTGAGTTTGGTGAGGATCTCCTTCATGCTGCCCGTTCGTATTTGAAGTACATAAGGGCGCCATAGAGTATATGAAACAGGCCGAAGCCCACGGCCCAGAATTCCAGTCCATATCCGGGAAGAAAGAGCGCCACCAGGCCAAGAGCGATCTCAATGATCCCCAGGTACCAGATGTCATTCAGCGTATACTTGCTGGCATTGACAAGGGCCAGCCCGTAGAAGGCCAGGGTAGTGGGAGCGATCAGTTCTCCCATACTGTGGTAGGCCAGGGCCAGGCAGAATACCCCTCCGGCAAGCAGGGGCAGGGCCAGGTTAGCCAACAGGCGCCGCGTCAGCGGGCCCCAGATGGGCTGCCCCTTCCGCCGCGCCTTCCGCGTGGTGAAAAAGATGCCGCTACCCAGCGCCAGCATCAGCACCAACACGCCATCAAGCAGAAAGAAGGTAATGTAATCCATCCCCCACCGTTCCGCCTGGACGGCAACCAGGTAGTAGGGCCGCTGCCCGCTGAAGGGGGCCGCACCCAGATAAAGGAAAGCCGCTGCCGCTCCGAGCAGAGCCGATACACCCGCCGCTACCCCCGACAAACCGCTGAGCGAAATAAAACGCGACGAACGCTCCATGAGCAAACGGATCTCGTTGAGGGCTTCGAGGTGGCTGTTGTAATTCTGAATCATAAAAAGTACTTTGAAAAACAAAGCTACGTAATGGAAGTGGTAAATGCAAGGGAAGAATGCCTGATCAGGTGGTTATTTTCTCCGGACAGGCTCATCAGCAGGAAACAATGAAAAGTACGTGGACAGAAATATTGAGGCATGGAAAGGCGGCTAAGCCCTCGGATATTCAGTCATTCACTCATTCATTAATTCAGTCCATGTACTAACAGGGAAACAAAGAACCATCTACTCCCCTCCACCTGCTCCCGGCTGCGGGTTGTCCTCATCCGAGTCGTGGTTTTCGCGAAGGCGCCGCTCCATGATGGTAGCCATAGCGGACAGGGCGGCCAGTTTGACGATATTGGCCATGGAGGCCTCTTCGGGAGTCGGGTGCTCTTCATCTCCGTTCAGCCAGTTGAGTATGTCCTGAAGCCCCTGCCACATAAAAAGAGGTAAGATTGTTGAGGAAATGTAACACTGCAAAATAAGGATTAGATTAAAAACATCGGAAATTATTTTCCCCGCTGCACTGCAAAAAACCCGGGGTTTTCAACATAGAAGTAGTTTTGAAGGCATAAGCCGCTATCCATTGTAAAACAAAACTTGTTACTTTTGTAGGATAAGGGGGTCTCAAAAATGGGGAAAAAGGAATACCGCTCCTTTCCCGCTCCCTCAAAAACAATCAGTAACTAAAAAAAATACAAACATGAGTGCAGATCTTATGGATATTCTCCAGGGCTCCCTTTCCTCCGGGATGATCGACCAACTGAGCCAGCAACTGGGAGGCGCTGACAAACAGAAAACGGCAGCCGCCGCTTCCGGGGCTGTTACCACCCTGATGGGCGCACTTGCCAGGAATGCTTCTTCTACCGAAGGCGCCCAGGCATTGAACAATGCGCTGGAGCGCGACCACGACGGCAGTATTCTGGAAGATGTGATGGGTATGCTTAGCGGCAATGCCCAGGTGAGCAACGACCGCATGCTCAACGGCTCCGGCATTCTCAATCACGTGCTGGGTAACAAACAGCCGGGCGCTGTAGACATGATCAGCAAACTCAGCGGACTGGACTCCAGCAAGACCGGCACCCTGATGACCATGCTCGCCCCGGTGATCATGGGCGCACTGGGCAAGGCCAAGCGGGAACAGGGCCTGGACGTAGCCGGAATCGCCTCCCTCCTATCCGGTACCGTATCGGCTCAAAAGCAGAACAATCCGACGATGAACCTCGTCACCAGTTTCCTCGATGCCGACGGAGACGGAAGCATCGTAGATGATGTGGCCAATATGGGGATGAAGATTTTGGGCGGGTTATTTAAGCGAAAGTAGCAGCCTGCCTGAAGGGAAATACATTGAAATGTGTAGAAATAGTGAGCGGGCATGTTTACCGCCTGCCCTTTCACCCTTCAAAAAAAAACCGGCGAAAGCAAGCTGCTTTCGCCGGTTTTTTGATGGTGAAAACATTTCCCGAAGGTTTTCACCCCATAAACCTATGCATCTTTTTTTTGCTTCTCTTCCAGTTCTTTCTTTTCCGCTTCCCGCATTCCATCCTGGAGTTCGCTTTCGAGAGTGGAACGGGCGGCGTTAAACTCGCGGATGCCCTTTCCTATCCCCCTCATCAGTTCCGGTATCTTCTTGCCGCCAAACAGCAGCAGGATGGCGAAGAGCACTACGAGCATTTCAGGGCCGAAGAAGTTGAACAACAGTATGTTTTCCATGATCAATGTTTTTTTGTTACAAAATAAAGGAAATTAATGGCCGGATCAAAGGCATTTAACATGAGATCATCCAAAGTGCCCATGGTTTAAACCGGCTACACCAAGGCCTCCGCCGTCGTTTTCCTTTCATCCGGGCAAAGTACCGAAATTTAGCAAAGAATTTCAATAGCATTTGTCACCCTTTACCTGTCAAGGGGTAAACAGTTTACATCAGGTTTCAGTTTCATATAACCTACTCCCTCTGGCGACGATGAAAATGCTCACCTCAAATAACAAATACAGCGGGAGCGCCACAAGGATCTGGGTCAGGCCGTCCACCGTCGGCGTGATGATGCCCGCCAGCAACAGGATGCCGACGATGGTATGCCGCCGGTAACTGCGCATCCCTTCAGGGCTCAGCAGGCCGATCCGCGACAGGAAATAACAGATTACCGGCAACTGAAAGATCAGGCCCATCGGCAGGGTAAAGATAAGCATGTAGTTGATATAGGAACTCAACGTAGGCGTATTCTCCACTCCGGGAATAGTGAACCCCATCAACCAAGTGATCGAAACCGGCGCCAGCAGAAAATAGCCGAAAGCCACACCGGAGAAAAAAAGCAGCGAACAGGCAACCACTACGCTCCGGAGCGACTTTCTCCCGTTTTCAGGGATGAACGGGGCGACAAAATTCCCAAGTTCAAACAGCACATAGGGAAAAGTAGCCAGCAGCCCAGCCAGGAAAGACACTTTGATGCTGATGATGAACGGCTCTCCAAAACCAATGGCAAGCCGGCTGAAAACGGGAGGCTCCAGGCAGACCAGGCCTCCTGCGCCTGCCATTTCCGATACTGCGCAGGATAGCCGGTAAGTAATGAATCCGGGCTCGGCCGGTGCAAACACTACTTTCGTGAATAACCACTTGTTGAAAAAGAAAAGAACAATTCCGGCAATAGTAATCACCGCCAGAGAGCGGATGATGTGCATACGCAGCTTTTCCAGCTCATCCCAGATCGTCCATTCGGGTTGCGCCTTGCTCTGGCGAATTCTTTCTACCAGGCCTTTTTTCTTTCTGACGATAGATCCGCCATCCATTATTTCAAGCCTTCCGGGGTTGAACAGCCGGAAGAGCTGGCCAAAGTTGAGATAAATTCAGGAGATTCGCCAGAGACAGGCATCCTTTTTAGATCAAGAGATGTTCACCAGAAATTTACATAGCAGAATACGCCATTTCTGCTTCTTGTCCGGCGGCATCTCTTCCGGCCCCCATTCACTCATTCCTTCATTCACCCTCTCTACCTCGCCGGCTTATACCTCGACTCATCCAGCAGGGCCTGCGCATCCCGCAAGTCAAACAACTGCGGCAGGGTAGTATCCGGATGCCGCTTCATGTAGGCCTTTACGATCTGCCAGCCCACCCAGTTGGCCGTGCGCCCCGGCGCTTCCGGCGGCATGCCCGGCGAGTGGGGGCTGTAGTCCACCAGCTTGCGGATGCTCTGCCAGTCACTGGAGTAAAGCAGCTCCTCCTTAAGGAAATGGGCCCACATTTCCAGCTCGTTATCCTGAAGCCATTCCACCTGACGGGAGGTGACTTCCAGCTTAATGCTGTCGGGCGTATAGGGAAGCAGCAGGTCCAGGGTATAGATTTTTTTGCCGTTGTGCACCATCATGTCGAGCAGGCGGTTGCCGCCGGGAGGGCCGGCCATCCCGTCGACAAGGGCCTGCATGGTTTTGGATACGAGGTGCTCCCGGTTGAAAGTACGGATAAGGTACTCGGAAAAAATCGGGTTGTTGGGGTCTATTTTCCGGTAGGGGAAAGTTTCGCCCAGGAAGAAGTCGAGCCCCACCGCCAGGCCGTTGTCTCCATAGACAAAGGCGGCGACCGTAAATTCCGAAATGCAGGTGGTAACCGTGGGCGCCGGCTCTCCGGGAAAATAGTATTGAAAATAGCGGAATGCCTGTTCAAAATCCGCTTCGATGTTTTGCATATCTTCGTATAATACCTGACAGGTATCGTAAAGAGAACGGACTGAAGGGTGGGTAATAAATCCCTGGTAAAAGGCCGTATCGGCAGGCGGCACTCCCAGCACCTGCCCGAAAAAGAGAGGGGCAAACTCCGGATAGGCCATTTCCAGGGCCTCCAGCCCGGCTTCCATCCGGCTGGTATCCAGGGAGAACAGCCGCTGTTCAAACCGCCGTATGGAAATATCAGCTTCGATCTCCGACACGTCGGGGACATCGCGCCGGATGTCGGGCCGGCAGCCCCCGATGGCAAGCAGTGCCGGCAGCATAATGAGGAAAACTCTAAACAAATAGCCTTTTTTACAAATCATACTATTATAGTCCTTAATTTTGCCGTAAGAGGCGCAAAAGTATGTGCTCTCCGGTATCTTTACCAAAAAAATGGCGATTTTCGGGCTGCGGTATCATTCACAAAAAACTGAAGAATAATGAAAAAAATTGTTGCATTCACTGCCTTTTTGATGCTCCTGCTGACGGCTGCACAGGCCCAGAATGTCCGCTTCGGGTTCCAACTAAGCCCCGCCTTCAGCTGGATGTCCACTAACACGAACAACGTTAACAGCAGCGGCACCAACCTGGGCCTCAAGCTCGGCATGATAGGCGAATATTACTTCCAGGAAAACTACGCGGTGACCAGCGGCATCGGATTTTTCTTCAATACCGGCGGCACCCTGCTGCACGAAAGGCGCGGAGATTTCTGGGTCAACTCCGAGCTCCCCGAGAGCTGCCGCGCTGCGACGAAAAGCGAAACCATGACAAAGCTGAAGTACAACCTTCAGTACGTAGAGATCCCCCTTGGCCTGAAGATGCGCACCCGGGAGTTCGGCTATATCCGCTATTTCATTGAACCTCATGTAGGCTTAGGGTTCAGGACACAGGCCACCGGCGATATCACCAGCCAGGGAGAAGACTGCCAGGATATCAATATCCGGTCGGACGTCAACCTCCTCAACCTTTTCTGGGGTATCAATGCCGGTATCGAGTACAGCGTCTCGGAAAGCACTTCCCTGGTCGGCGGCGCCGGCCTTCAGTTCGGCTTCCTCGATGCCAGTAAAGATGATGACGAAGTTTATCCCTCCAGCCTCAATGATCCCGTGAAGGAAGATTCCAGAGGGCTCATCCGCGCTTTCGTCATCAAGCTGGGCGTTATCTTTTAAGGAATTATTTACTGAAGGAATGAAGGATTGATTATGGAGGGGCATCCCACCATTCATTCCTTCATTCCTTCATTCCTTACCTATTCTCCCGGAAATGTTTATTTTTGCGGGCAAAAAGGCCAATGATTGCAGACGAGCAGCGCACAAAAACCTTCCTGGATTTCTTTGTTGAGAATGCCCTTAAAGAGGATGTCGGAACCGGAGACCACACTTCGCAGGCCTGCATTTCTGCCGACAGCCGCAGCCGTGCCCGCCTCCTGATCAAAGACCCGGGCGTACTGGCCGGAGTAGAAGTGGCCCGCCACATTTTCCACAAAGTAGACCCCACCGCCAAACTGGAAGTATTTCTCGAGGACGGAAGTGCCATCAGCGCCGGAGAGGTGGCCTTTGAAGTGGAATGCAACACCCGCGCCCTGCTCAGGACCGAACGGCTGGTGCTCAATACCATGCAGCGTATGGCCGGTATCGCCACCCTGAGCAACCGCTTCAAGTTCGAGGTGGAAGACCTGCCGGTCAAGATCCTCGATACCCGTAAGACAACTCCCCTGATCCGCTTCCTGGAAAAATGGGCGGTGCGCCTCGGCGGATGCCATAACTACCGCTTCGGCCTCTACGACTGGATCATGATCAAGGACAACCACATCGATGCCTGCGGAGGTATCCGCCCGGCCATCGAGCGCGTAGCGGCCTATCAGAAGGAAAACGGCCTGAACCTGGGCGTCACCATTGAAGTACGAAACCTGGTGGAACTGCACGAGGCCCTCGATGCCGGAGGCTTTACCCGCGTGCTGCTCGACAATTTTGAGATCCCTCTCCTCCGCGAAGCCGTCCTGACGGTAAACAAGCAATTTGAGACCGAAGCATCAGGTGGCGTCAACATCCACAACGTGCGGCAGGTAGCCCTGTCGGGCGTAGATTTTGTTTCGGTAGGCGCCCTGACCCACTCGGCGGTAAGCCTGGATCTGAGCCTGAAGGTGATTCGTGATTCGTGATTCGGTGATTCGTGATTCGGTGATTCGTTATTGGGGATCCGGAGATTACGAATACACGAATGCACCAAAGCACTAATGCACAATCCTACGCCAGCTTCCGTTCCTTGGCCTCCCCTTTCCCCGGTTTTGGCTCCTCTTTGGCATGCAGGTCCAGAATATTCCCCATGTGGTAGCAGGTACGGCAGCGGGGTTCGTAAGTATCTTTTTCACCCAGGACGACGGTGTCGGGGTTGTTGGACAGGCGGTAGGAGTGGGTGGCCAGGTTGCCGCAATGCTGGCAGATGGCGTGCACCTTGGTGATATATTCGGCTACGGCCAGCAGGTTGGGCATAGGGCCGAACGGCTTGCCGCGAAAGTCCATATCCAGCCCGGCGACGATGATGCGGATGCCCCGCAGAGCCAGCCGCTGGCAGTTATCCGGAAGCTCCGCATCGAAGAACTGGGCTTCGTCAATGCCGATCACATTGACGCCTTCGGCCAGTTCCAGCAGCTTTGAGGAATGCTCGATCGGAGTGGACAGGATGAAGTTCGCGTCATGGGAAACCACCTTAGCCTCATCGTAACGCGTGTCTATTTTGGGTTTGAAGATCTCTACCCGCTGGTTGGCGATCTTGGCCCGCTTCAACCTTCGGATGAGTTCCTCTGTTTTTCCAGAAAACATGGAACCGCAAATAACTTCTATCCAGCCACTGCGTTGTCCTTTAAAGTGTGGTTCTAAAAACATATATAATGCTCAAACTTTACGATAAAGTTAGGAATTTCATCCGTACTGGCTGAAGAGATTGGTTATAAACTTTGACTTTCTTTAAAAGTAGAAGGATCTTTTCCAGCACGAAAAAAGTCTACGCCTTATATTTGCAATCAGCCTGCAGAATCGATAAATTACTGAAAACCAAAAGAAAAATAATTAAACAAACATGAACCTGAAGCAGTCTAAGGTCATTCTCGACAAGATCAATGCCCTTCATAAAAGCATGAGCATGGACGAAAGCAATGTGGCTTCCATAGAAAGAGACCTCATGCTAAGCTATATCAAGCAGTTGTATGAGTACTTTCTGCATAGCGAGAACAGCCTGCCGGTGGAAATGAACACTACCGGCAGCAGCCGCGAGGAACGGCCGACAGTCAAGCGCACCTATACTCCGCCCCGCATCATCGAGATCCCGGATACACAACGGGCAAATAAGATGGCCCCCGGGCCTGACCCGGTCCCCGACCCCATGCCGGATGAGCCGGACCCCGAGCCCAAGCGCGAACCGGAACCGGAACCGGACCCCCGTCCTGCTCCACAACCGCCCCGGCCGGAACCTGTACCCCCCCCCAAACCACAGCCCACCCCAAAGCCACCTACCGGAGAATCCCAGCCGTCGGCCAGTAAAGGGGTAAGAGCTTTATTCGAATTTAAAGCAGCCACCGAGCTCTCCGAAAAACTGAGCGAGCGCCCCGTAAACGACCTGACCAAGGCCCTGGCTATCAACGACCGCCTGCTCTACATGAATGAACTCTTTGGCAAAGACCTCAATGCTCTCAATGATACGCTCGGCGTCCTGAACAATTACCAGAATATGGATGAAGCCCGTAACCTGCTCATGAACCTCGCCGAACGGTACGAGTGGGCGGAAGAGGAACGTCAACCGGTGGCCAGGGACTTCATCAAGCTGGTCCGGCGCCGCTACCAGTGATTCCGGTACGGGGGGATACCTAGTCTCATTCTATACCAACTGGAAGGTAAACTCGATGAAAAGTTCAACTTTAAGGAGTTGGCAGAGGTTGAAATAATGTCGCAGGCCAGTTACCCGCCGGTTCTCAGACTATTAAACGGGTAAGCCCCTGGACAAAAACGATATTACCATCCAGCATTATAACCATTGCCAATGAGCATCACGAAAAAATTCCGGGAAAGCCTGCTTCTGCCGTTCTGGCTGATCGCCATCCTGTGGGGTATACAGCTTTTTCAGGCCCTTACCGGAATAGACTTCGGAATATACGGTATCTTCCCCCGGGAATCATTCGGATTGCGGGGTATATTCTTTGCTCCTCTGATCCATTCCGGGTGGCCCCACCTGCTATCCAATACTCCTCCGCTGTTCATGCTCAGCGCCATTGTACTGTTCTTTTACCGGCGCATCGCCATACCGAGCTTCATCATGATCTATCTGCTCACCGGGGCCGCCGTATGGCTGTTTGCCCGGGATAATGCTTTCCACATCGGCGCCAGCGGCGTAGTTTACGGGCTGGTGGCCTTCGTGTTCTGGAACGGCATCTTCCGGCGCAACCTCAAATCCATCGTCCTGGCCCTGGTCGTCGTCTTCTACTACGGTTCCATGTTCATGGGCATACTGCCCAACGGCGAAGCCAACATTTCCTGGGAAAGCCACCTGCTGGGCGGCCTGGTTGGTATCTTCACTTCCTTCTGGTTCAAAAACACGATCGAAAAAGACGAGGAACGCCCCGCTTACTCCTGGGAACAGGAACCCGAACAGGAAGGAGAATATTTCCTCGGCCGCGATACCTTCAAGAAAACCAAACAGGAACGCCTGCGGGAACGCGATGATGACTGGTTCTCGACTGGAACGTGGTAGGTGGTTATATTGTTGAATTGTTATATTGCTGGATGGTTGGATGGCTACCCCTACTGTCTGACAGTTAGTGTTCGCCCCTGTTCAGAGAAGGAAAGGCCGCTTTTCCTCCCCACCACCATCGCAGACATTGTCAACAATATAGCAAAACAGCAATCAAACCATGCCCCATTGCTCCCATTCCGACTCCCTCTACTCCTGTTTTTTCGCCTGGCTATACGACCCCGTGATGAAAGGGATCGAAGACGATTTTCTGGAGGAGAAACGCCGGGCGCTGCTTCAGGGCGCCCGGGGAAAAATACTGGAAATAGGAGCCGGCACCGGCGCCAACTTTCACCTGTACCCTGCCGGGGCAGAGGTGCTGGCAATTGAACCTTCTCCGTCCATGTTGAAATACGCCCGAAGCAAGCTGGAACAAGGCGTAACCGATGCCCGCATCGAATTGCTGGAAGCCGGAATAGGCGACGGCATCGTCCGGGAAAACGTCCCTGAGGGAGGCTTTAACCAGATCGTCTGCACCCTTGTTCTGTGCACCGTTCCCCGGCTGAAAGAGTCCATACAGCTTCTCCGGCAGTGGCTGAAGCCCGGGGGGAAATTGTTGGTCATCGAACACATTCAGGACAACCGCCAGCCTCAACGCTGGCTTCAGCAGGCCGCAACTCCCATCTGGAAACACCTGGCCGAAGGATGCCACCTCGACCGCCCTACCGACGAACTGCTGAAAGCGGCAGGGTTCCTGGCCATCGAAGAAGCCTACTTCTTCCGGTGGGCCCCTTTTTACTGGGGAATTCTGGAGTAAGATAACAAGGCTTCATGGTTGAAGCTGCTCCGGAAAGCCATCCAGGACAGGAGTTTTGTATTATGGAACAATCAGCAATTCCCGCTTTGGCTTTCCAAAGTGATGGTGGAGGTATTATCTACGACGATAGGAGTAGGTAACGTCTGGGGTGTTCATTAACAAGTTGCTTACGAGGGTTTCGTTCTCACAACTTTTGGCCCTTTGCACACTCCAGGAGGCGCTGGGACACGAGCGTAGCGACTGATGGAATAAAGCGCCTCCTGGAGTGGCTGCCAGGGTGCGCTTTTCTCCGGCTGCCGAAGCTTCAAGCGAAGGCATGCCCATCGTGCCCTGGCTTGAAGGTGAGTAAAACCTGTGGGAGCCAAATTCCCCAAAATGAACACCCTAGGTGCACCCTCGTTCAAAGCGGGAATTGCTGCTTCATTGGACTTTCCGGAGCGTCTTCCGGCTTCCCTTCACCCCAGCTTCGACAGGTCGGCCGGGAAAGAGCTGATACCGGCGGCTTTGACCTTTTCGTGCAACTGCTTGGCTTCCGCCAGGGTATCGAAAGCGCCGAGGATGACTTTGTAGACAGTCTCCCCGTTTAGTTCATTGATGTTGACGATGATCGGCTGGTTGAACTGGCTTTGCAGTTTTTCCGCCTGTATCAACACGTTGCCGTATTCCTTGTACACGCCGGTTTGCACCCCCCAGCCGGCAGAAGGCTGTCGTTTGACGCTGAAACGGAACAAGCCCTGGCCGGAAGTAACTGTTTCTTCCACTTCTGCCGGCTCGGGTTGTTTTTCCATGCGGCGCAGAGCCTCGGCAACGGCCCGGTCGGCGTTGATCCTGCCGTAGCCGTACTTGGGAGAATGCCCACCGGAATATTCGGAAGGAGCGCCGATCTTGTCGGCTGTGGATTGCAGGATCTCTTTCACCTCGCGGGCGGTGAGGTTGGGGTTGGCTGACAGCATGAGCGCGCAAACCCCTGCGGCCAGCGGTGTAGAGCTGGATGTGCCCCCGAAGTGTTTGTAGAGCGGGCCGCGGTCCCTGCCGTCACGATAGTAACGGTAGACACCGGTTTCCCAGGAGATGCCTTCGTCCCAGGATGCCCGGGCGGCCAGTATGGGCCAATCGCCGTTGGAGGGCGCCACAACGGACACTTCCCGGCCACGGTTGGAATAGTTGGCATAGGTGTCCTGGCTGGTGGAAGCTCCTACGGCGATCACGTCAGGGTGTGCGGCGTAGAAGTTCACAAAATCTAAATCGTCATTGCCGGTAGCGAAGAGGATAACGCACCCCTTGCCGTTTCGGCCCCTGCTCGCCGCCCGGGAAATGGCTTCCGATTTAACGGAGCTGAGGGCGAAGTTGGGGTCGGTGGTTCCCCAACTGCAGCTGATGATATCGGCCCCGTTCTCGATGCAATAGTCGAACATCTGTTCAGTGGCCCGGTTGCTGAAGGACGTCCCGCTGATCGGCATGAACATGGCGTTGGGCGCCGCCCCGACAATCCCTCTGCCGTTGGAGACGGCTAGCGCCACACTGGCGCAGGGAGTACCGTGGGTAAATCGCGGGTCGCCCATAGTGAGGTTAGGCGATTGGTTCCACAGGTCAAAGGGGCGAAAAACCTTGGTCCGCAGGTCGGGATGGTTGACGTCGAACCCGTTATCGATCACTGCAATAACGACCCGTTCCGACCCCAGGCCTCCCAGGCGGCGCCAGGCATCGGCCACTTTGGCATCAGCCCCCTGCCGTATGTTGTAATTGGCGCCCGGTATGCTGCCCTGATTACGCAGGTGCCATTGCTGAGCGATCAGGTCATCGGTGGGTTCGCGGAACTCGTATTCATCGAGGATGGTATCCAGGTCCGGTTCTGCCAGTTTAACGAGGGATACCTGCTGCAGCATGTGGGCCACTTTGATTGGGTTGGGCGACTGTGGCGTCACCCGGGCAATGAGGCGGTTTTTGTCCCGGCGTTCCACTACCTCCAGATGGTACTCTTCCAGGACGATGCCCTGTTCGCCCTCACTGACTCCCTCTTCGAAGGTGATGTAGATATCTCCGGTAGCCACCAGCGGTTTGTTGCTGCCTTCCGCATAATAGACATGGGTGCCCACCTCTACCTCATCCCGCTGCCGCACTTCGTCCAGCTTGGAGTCAATATCTTCGCCTTCCTTCTTCAGGCTTACGACCTGGAAGCCGCCAAGGTTGGTATGGACTTCTGCTTCTACGTAATCCTCTTTGGCAGCTGGTTTCTCAGGAGTGGTTTTCAAGCCTACCAGCGACTTGCTTTTTTTCAGGTTCAACTCACCTTTGCCGCTTTTGATGGTTAATTTGCTCATGTGGTTGGTTTAGGTGGAACGGTTATTGAAAGCTAAATATACAAAAAGCCTATATCGGCGGGAAATATACGGCCCACTTAAAAGTGGCCCTTCCAAAAAACGAAAAAGGCTGGACAGGGGTATACCCTCCAGCCTTTTTCGCTGAAAAATTTACTCGGTTACCAAATGATGGTTAAGCCCTTCTCTCTTTCTGGGCATCCTGGTACATCTTCTGCAGTTTTTTCCGCGCGAAGAAGATACGGCTTTTGATGGTGCCCAGTGGAGACCCCAGCTGCTCGGCGATCTCGTCATACTTGAACCCCTGATAAGCCATCAGGAAGGGGCGGCGAAAATCTTCGTCCAGCGTATTGACCATTTTCATCAGCTCGTTGTAGGCGACATTGGCCTCTCCGTCGTTTTCGACGAGCTTGTCGCCGGAGTTGATGTAATAGTTGTTCGGCGTCTGGTCGATGATCATATTGCGGCGCACCTTCTTGCGGTAATTGTTGATGAAGATGTTACGCATAATCGTTACCGCCCAGGCCTTGAAATTGGTGCCCTGCTTGTACTTATCTGCATTGGTAATGATCCTCAGGGCAGTATCCTGATAAAGGTCCTCGGCGTCGACGCTGTTGCCGGTAAGCTTAAGGGAAAAGGCTCTCAGTGAACTACTTATTGCATCAAGTTGTTCCTGAATTTGATTCTGAATTGCATATATCATATTAGCCGGTGATTTAGAATTTGTATGATTGATGATAATGGTGCTTTGTAATTTTTATTTACAAATCTACAGTTTGAACATCAATTTTGCAAAAAAAATTTCCTATTTAGCCCGTTTATTGTCGCTGCCGTAACCTTTTTTACACTATAATGGCATTGGCTCGGGGTAAACGTTAAAAAAATTAACATACTTAAACTAACTTTAAATTCATTTGTACTTATTGTATGCCGGTTAATCGAACTTTTGTCTGATTTCATCGATTTCTTTTGGACGGAAAAGCAGGATCTTAAATGGATGTGGTAAAACAGGACACCTCGATAATTTTTTTACAGCAAAACCTCCGCCTTCTGCGGAAGCAACTCAAGTTGAGCCAGGAAGAGCTGGCCAACCGCGTCGGCCTCAACCGCGGCAATATTGCCTCCTATGAAAACGGCTCGGCAGAACCCAAGATCTGCAACCTGCTGAAGATCGCCAACCTCTTCGGCATTTCCATCATTGACATCACCCAGAAAGACCTCTCCGACGAGAAGGTTCTGGCGGAAGCCAGCAGCACCTACAAGAACCTTTCTTCCAATGAAGTGGAGCTGATGCAACAGTTCCTGCGCCGCGCCGATGAGTTGGAAAAAGTATTCCAGAGCATCCACACCTGCTTCCTCTTCAAGGCAAAATCTATGGATGAAGACATTAAAGACTCCAAAGAGATGCGCATGGTTGCAATGAAGTTCGAAGAATTATTCGACACCTGCCAGGACCTGATGCACAACCACCGCGCATTGATCGACTTCGTCAAATGCCGTTTCCGGTAAAAACTCACCGCTGCCCGGAGCACTTTTTCAGCCCATCCCTTAAAATATCCTCACTTTCAATATACCTTTTTTGAAATTTTATCGTATATTGAAAGAAAGAATGTGTAAAAAGCCATAGTGGCAAAAAAAAATAATCCCATGAAATATTTGCCCCCCGTGGCAGTTTTGTTACTGCTGCCCTTTGCTCTTTTAGGGAGCCCCCTTCCCCCCGTTCAATTCCTTGAAGCTAATTTACCGGAAGTAAGGCAAATGGCCGCCCGTGAAGGCAAGCTGTACTTCATTCATTTTGCTGCTGACTGGTGTATGACCAGCCAGTGGATGGAAAAGCACACCTTCACCGACGAACCCCTGTCCGATTTCCTGGATGAGAACTATCTTGCCCTGCGCGCCGACATCGACCGCCCGGAAGGGCAGGCCTTGAAAGAACAATACGAAGTCAATATTTTACCCACCATATTGGTATTCAGCTCCCAGGGCCAGCTCCTCGGCCGCCACGAAGGGGCCATGGAGCCGGAAGTATTGCTGGATATTTTCAAAGGCTATGACCGGCCGGCCAACCGTATACAGGCCGCCCTGGCCGCCCTGGAAGAGGATATACTGCCCAGCCCCAGGGCCATCCTGGGCATATCGCGACCCGCCCTGATACCGGATGTGGAACCCCGCCCGGTATCGGCTGCGGCCACGCCGCGCCCCAGGCCCCGGCCCGTAACGCCAGCGTCCACACCCTCTGGCGAAAATGCCAGCCCCCCGGCGCCGGCGCCAACCGCCATTTTCACCATTCAGGCCGGCGTTTTTTCTTCGTACGATAACGCCATCCGGTTCTGCTCCACTCTGGAAACCAAAGTGGCCGGCAAGGCGGAGATCACGCCCTTTCAACTGAATGGACAAGCCCTCTACAAAGTCTTCCTGGGGCGTTTCAACAGCCAGGCTGAGGCAGCCGCCCACCTGCAGGGCCTGCGGAAAAAGGAGATTGAGGGATTTGTAAAGATCATGGAGAAGTGATGCCGGCTTTACCACCTTTGAAAGTTATCCGCCCCATCCCTACTTATTTGCATTCTATTTAAGGCCTTGCAGGAAGCACCTTCCTTTCTCACTCTTTGTATCTTTACCCCATTCAATAACCATGACCGAGATCCATGCCCACCCTACTTATACGAAATATCGGCTCCCTGGTGCTGGCCGAGGCTACACCCCGACCCTTCGTAGCCGGCAGAGATATGCAAAACCTCCCTACCATGGATAACGCCTATCTCCTCATCGAAAACGGCCGCTTCCACGCCTTCGGGCCGATGGCGGAATGCCCCGGGCGGGCAGATGAAGAGGTGGACGCCGGCGGCGGCTTCGTCTTCCCCAGCTGGTGCGATTCTCACACCCACATCGTCTTTGCTGCCAGCCGGGAGCTGGAATTCGTCGACCGGATCAGAGGCCTGAGTTACGAGGAGATCGCCCGGCGGGGAGGAGGCATCCTCAACTCGGCGCAACGGTTGCGGGACACGCCGGAGGAAGAGCTGCTGGCAGCCGCCCTGAAGCGCATCCGGGAGATTGAGGCGCTGGGCACGGGGGCGGTCGAGATCAAAAGCGGTTACGGGCTGACGGTGGAGAGCGAGCTGAAGATGCTGCGGGTGATACGGCGCCTGAAGGAAGAAACCACTATGCCTATCAAAGCCACCTTCCTGGGGGCGCACGCCCTGCCGCCGGAATACAAGGAAAATCGCGAAGGCTACATCCGCCTGATCATCGACGAAATGCTGCCGCGCATCGCCGGTGAAGAGCTGGCCGATTACATCGACGCCTTCTGCGAGAAGGGCTTCTTCACGGTAGCCGAGACGGAGCAATTGATGGAGGCCGGCGCCCGCTACGGGCTAAAGGCGAAGGTGCACGTCAACCAGTTCAACAGCCTGGGGGCCATACCGGCTTGTGTAAAATGGAACGCCCTTTCCGTAGACCACCTGGAAGTGGTGAGCGATGAAGATATCGGGAGCCTCAAGGGCAGCAATACTATGGCCACGCTCCTGCCCTCCGCCCCTTTCTTCATTAACGACCCCTATCAGCCTGCCCGCCGGCTGATCGACGCGGGGCTCCCCGTCGCCCTGGCCTCTGATTATAACCCGGGCTCTACCCCCTCGGGCAAGATGCAGTTCGTAGTAGCCCTGGCCTGCATCAAGTGCGGCATGCTGCCGGAAGAAGCCATCCATGCGGCTACGCTCAACGGGGCAAGGGCAATGGAGCTGGAGGAGGACTACGGAAGTATCGCAGTCGGAAAGGTGGCGAATTTCTTCATTACGCCCCCCATCCCTTCGGTGGCATACCTGCCGTATGCCTTCGGAAGCGACCTGGTGGAGCGGGCGTTTTTGCGGGGTAAGTTGGTTGATTAAGTTGATTGGGTTGATTGGCCTGGAAGGGCATCAAGAAATCCAAATGGGCCTGAATGATCAGTGTACCATCAACCTGCAGGTTAAAATGCCCATCTTACCAACTAAACCGAAACATTTTCCGTCCTTAAGAAAATAGTCCGTACTCCTGTCCGGGAAAAGCTTAAGGCGGCTCAGCTTGGTATACTCTTCGTCGCTTTGAGCCTTTGTGGCAGGCAGTATAAAAATAAGCACCTGAATAATGTACCGATCACTACCGCTCCTCCCGGGGCTCTTTCTGATGCTCTCCTTGGCCCTCCACGCTCAGGAAACGGAAAAACGGATAGCCAAGGTACTGCTGAAAGACGGCAGCGAACTGGTGGGCGAGGTCATCCTGGAGAATAACGTACAGCTTGTCCTGGAAATCCGCAGCCTGGGCAAAGTGAACATTTTACACGAGGAAATCAGCCTCATCGCCTATGGAAGCGCCTTCGAGGGCAGGGTCTGGCGGGAGACGCTGGACGATGTTCGGAATATTGCCGGGCCGGGCACCGGTTACAACCTGCCGAAAGGGCGGGGATACTACCAGAACACAATGCTCTTCATCAACCAGTTCTACTACGGTATTACCGATAATTTTTCTTTGGGAGCAGGTACGGAGCTGGCCACGCTCTTTGACTTCACCGGCAGTTTTCCTACAGTTGGGATCTTCCCTAAATGCACCTTCCCCATAGAAGGGGACAAGGCCAACGTCGGCCTGGGCGCCATCCTGCTCAGCACGCCGGATACCCGCAGTGCTTTCGATTTCAACGTCTTTTACGGCGCCTTTACCTACGGCCCCAGGGGCCGCAACGTCTCTTTTGGGCTGGGCTACATTCTGAACGAAAGCAGATTCAACGCTTCACCCGTATTTTCCATCGGCGGCCAGTATCGGGTATCTCCAGGGGTGGCCTTCGTTGGCGAGAGCTGGTTCGGGCGGCCAATGGAAGGGGGCGCTTTCTCCGCCGGTATCCGCCTGATCGGCAAACGGCGCACCACATGGGATATTACGCTGGTGGGGGTAGCCAACGATGGGTTTGTAGAAGTGAGCCCGTTGCCGCTGGTGGGGCTGGCGGTACCGTTTTGAGGGGGCATGACAGTAGTTTTTATGCCATTTTGCTTCGGATGCACATGATGGGATCCGGATCGAAGGGATGGTTGTTTTGCTATATTGTTGAATTGTTGTGGTGGCCCGGCAGGCCGCCAGGCCGCGGCCCTTTCACATTCTTAGCCTGGCGAACCATTTCATTATCCTGGAAATTAGGCGGAAAACAGCTGGATTTTAGCGAAGGAGCCGTATTTTCAGGCCCTGCACTTGAAAACTACCGGCTCTGGAAAAAAGGGAGACAGGTAGAATTTGTGACGTTTGATTTGCGATGTTTGATTTTTGATTTGCTCACTGCGGGCTGCTCGACGGCAACTGGCCTTCTGTGGCACATCGTACATCAAAAACCGCAAATCAAAAATCAAAAATTGACTCATGAAGATGAATATCCGCTTACTCTCCATTATTCTGTTGTTGCCGCTTCTGGCCATGGCGCAGGGCCGCTGGGAGGTAGACACCTCGCTGCACATGGACTTTGAGCTGTATGACCCGCTTTCCACGCTGGTGGTGCCAGAGCATCCGCTGAAAAGCGCCAGGTTTCCTTTTATCGATGTCCACAGCCATCACTGGCGCCTGGCGGAGCAGGACCTCAGCAAGCTCATCCGGGAGATGGACTCGCTGAACATGGGCATCATCGTCAACCTCAGCGGACGGGGCGGGCCGGCCCTGAAGCAAATGATAGATCATATCAAGGAGAGCGGCTACGAAAACCGCATCGTCAACTTTACCAATATCAACATTCGCAGCATCGATGACCCGGACTGGGAAAAGAGCACACTCGAACAGCTGGAGTACGACGTGAGCATCGGGGCCCGGGGGCTGAAGATCTACAAGAGCCAGGGCATGCGCGATACCGATAATGCCGGCAACCGGATACCCATCAACGACCCCCGGCTGGATCCCGTCTGGGACAAGTGCGGCGAGCTGGGCATCCCCGTCCTCATCCACTCCGCCGACCCGAAATCCTTCTGGGACCCGCACGACGAGAACAACGAGCGCTGGCTGGAACTCAAGCTGCGCCCCGGCCGCAAACGCGGGCCCGACGACCCGGCGCCCTGGGAGACCATCATCGCCGAACAGCACGATATCTTCCGCAAACACCCCAATACCACCTTCATCAACGCACACTTCGGCTGGTTCGCCAATAACCTGGACACTCTGGGGCAATTGCTGGACGAGATGCCCAACATGTATGTGGAATGCGGGGCCATCATCGCCGAGCTGGGCCGGCAGCCCCGGCAGGCGCTGAAATTCTTCAAAAAATACCAGGACCGCATCCTCTTCGGCAAAGACGCCTACAACCCGGAGGAATACCATACCTATTTCCGCGTCTTCGAGACGGAAGACGAGTACTTCCCCTACTACAAGCGCTACCACGCTTTCTGGCGAATGTACGGCATTGGGCTGCCGGATGAAATCCTGAAGAAGTTGTATTACAAGAACGCGCTGAAAGTCATTCCGGGGCTGGAGGCTTCGCTGTTCCCGAAATAGTGATCAGGAATGGTGCCCTTCCTCTTCCACCTCCAGCAACCCCCGCCAGCTGAAGAACCACTTCATGCAGCGGTGCGCAAAATCGGGGCTGACGAACATGAGCGGGCAGCCGGCGGGGATTAAGCTGATGTTGTTCTCGGCGGCATATTCTTCTGCCCCTTCCACATAGCTGCCCTGGTCGACACTGCGGTGTATCCAGGCATGGCGGATGCCGGCCTCGGCGCACTCCCGGAGCACCTCCATAGTGGCGCGGGGCGGGGTGCAAATGGCCACGGCCTCTACGCCTCCGGGAATGGCGGCAAGGTTGGGATAGCAGGGTACGCCATCCACTTCTCCAGCTTTAGGATTCACTGCAAACACCTCATACCCGTTGCTTTTCAGCCGGTCATATATGGCATTGGCAGGCTGCCCTCCCTGGCTGGAGTAACCTGCCACGGCGATCCGTCGGCAGGCCATGAATTGGGACACTCTGTTCTTATATTCCTCGTTCATGACGATTAATTTTCGCTTCTTCCTTTCCTCAATTTAAGTAGGCATTCTCAATTTTTCAATGCAAAGGCCACATAAGCATCCCCTGACTTAACTCCCAGTTTGCCTCCTCCGGCAGCAACGACGATATACTGCTTCCCATTGACGGTATAAGTTGCCGGGGTAGCGAAACCGGCGGCGGGCAAGGGAGCTTCCCAGAGCTGCCGGCCCGTCCGTTTGTCAAAGGCACGGATCTTTTCATCCATGGTAGCGGCTATGAAGAGGAGGCCGCCGGCGGTAACGATGGGGCCGCCATAGTTTTCCGTACCCGTAGGAGGCAGCCCCTGCGCCGTAAGCTCCGGATGCGTCCCCAGGGGAATCTGCCATTTGATGGCGCCTTCGTCCAGGCCGATGGCCGTCAGCTGGCCCCAGGGCGGAGCGATGGCCGGATAGCCGTCCGGAGCCTTGAAGCGGTTGTACCCTTTGAAGGTGTAAGGATAAGGCCAGGACTCTTCTTCCGCGTCTTCGACGGCGGCCTCTTCGGTATGCAGCAGGTAAGCAGACAGGGCGTTAACCTCGTTTTCCGACAGGACGGCAAATGAAGGCATCAGCCCCCTGCCCTTTTTCAGCAGCTCGACGAACTGCGGTTTTTGCATTCGCTCTTTCAGCCCGATGAGGGAAGGGATATTCCCGTACAATTCATTCCCCTCAAGGCCGGCGCCGTGGCAGGCGATGCAGGTACTTTGAAAGATCTGCCGCCCGCGTTCCGCCATTGAACCGCCGGCCAGCGGCTCGTATTTTTCCATCTGTAACAGCCAGGGTATCTCGCTGGAGTTGACGTACAGTATCCCTTCCGGGTCAACAGCCGCTCCTCCCCACTCGCCCCCTCCGTCAAAGCCGGGAAACAGGAAGGCAGCCTCCTCGGAGGGAGGGAAAAAAGGTTGTGCTGCCCTGGTGTTAGACCAGATGAGATGGGCATAGTTATAAGCCTCCTTACTGCGCCGGGGCAAGTCTGCCTCAGTGATCGACTGTCGGGCAAAGGGCGGCGGTTTGAGGGGGATGGGCTGGGTAGGCCAGGCCTGTTCGCCATCCAGAGTGGAGGGAGGGAAGGGGTGTTCTTCTACTTCAAACAGCGGCTGGCCGGTTTCCCTGTCCAGCAGGAACACATAACCGGATTTGGTGATCTGGGCTACTGCATCCCGTTTTTTTCCATCATGCGTCACGGTTACCAGGTTGGGCGGGGCCGGCAGGTCTCTGTCCCACAGGTCATGGTGTACAGTTTGAAAATGCCATAGCCTCTTTCCGGTAGCGGCGTCCAGGGCCAGCACGCAATTGGCGAAGAGGTTCTGTCCGTGGCGGTCGCCGCCGTAAAAGTCGAAGGAAGCCGATCCGGTAGGGACGAATACAACACCCCGTTCTTCATCCAGGCTCATGCCGCTCCAGGCGTTGGCGCCGCCACTGCGCTGCCAGGCATCCGGCGGCCAGGTGTCGTAGCCCTCTTCCCCGGGATGAGGGATGGTGTGGAAGATCCAGGCTATTTCCCCCGTCCGGATATTGTAGGCTCGGATATGCCCCGGTACCGGCCCGACCGATTCCGACACCCGGGCGCCCAGGATCAACAGATCATGATAAACAATACCGGGAGTATTACTGACGAGGAATAAACCATCAACTTCCCGGCCCAGGCCTTCATGCAGGCTCACTTTCCCATCCTTTCCGAATGAGGGGATGAGTTTCCCGGTACGGGCATCGACCGCGTATAAAAAGGACCCGGCGGTGAACAGTATCCGCTTGTCTTTTCCCTCCTCCCAGTACGCGACACCCCGGTTGACCCCCAATCCGTACTGGTCATACTGCCCGCCGAAAGGATCAAAGCGCCACAGTTCCTCACCGGTGGCCGCATCCAGGGCCAGTAGCTTCAGCTTGGCCGAAGTGCCGTAAAGCACCCCGTCGATGACAAGTGGATTGCACTGTATCTGGGAGCGGCCCTCTGCGTCGGCATCCCCGCTGTGATATATCCATACCTGCTCCAGACCGTGGACATTGGCGGTATCGATCTGGTTGAGCGGGCTGTAGTGATTGACGTCTTTGCCTCCGAGATAAAAAGCCCAGTTGGTTTCAGAGAGCGCCGGTTTTTCCGGCTGGCAGCTGTACAGGAGAAGTACCAGCAGCCAGAAAGTTAGTCTACAGGGCACGTTTTCGTTTTTTTAGTTCTGAAAATGGTTTTCTATCCGATAGGCGGCTATGCCAGAGTACATTAAAATGGATAGCCGCTGCAAAAAAACAGTAGCTAAAATAGTAACTTACCCCAAAGAAAAAGAAAATGACAACGCCGGGAAATTTGAAAGAAAAGCGATTCCCTAAAAGCCGGATAGGCACGCTGGATGTTTTCGCCGCCGGCCTGCAGAAGCACCATGTCAAAGCGCTCATAGAACTGGATGTGACGCTGGCGCGGGAGCTGATCCGGCAACAACGAGAGTCGGGCAGGGCCGTCTCCTTCACGGCCTGGATGGTAAAAACGATCAGCCGGACGGTGGAAGCCTTTGAAAATGTTCATGCCTACCTGAAAAACAAACGCACCCGCCTGGTTTTTGAAGACATCGACATTACTATAATGGTAGAACGGGAGCATGGAGGCGAAAAAGTGCCTTTGCCCTACGTCATTCGACAAACCCAAAGAAAAAGCACTGACGAGATCGCCGCCGAGATCAGCGATGCCAAAAACCGGAAATTGGGAGAAGAAGAGGTAGCCATGAACAGCAACCGGCGTTCAGTATGGGCCGATATGTACTTCAGCCTCCCCGGCTGGCTGCGGCGCCTGGTTTGGAAATATTTTTCCATCGCTCCCCGGCAGGCCCAGCGGATGATGGGCAGCATCATTTTCACCTCCATCGGCATGTTTGGGGAAGTAAGAGGATGGTTTGTCCACACCAGTGTTCACCCGCTGGGGTTTGGCGCAGGTTCCATCATAAAAAAACCGGCAGTGGTGGAGGACAGGATAGAGAGCCGCGAGTTCCTCCACCTCACCGTACTGCTCGACCACGATGTGGTGGATGGCGTGGAGATGGCGAAATTTATCGCAGCCTTTTCTAAAAATGTTGAATCGGGAGCCGGTTTGCAGGAGGCATAAGGCGCCTCAGAAGGGGCAGAATACCTGGCTTTCGGGACTTCCTGGCCGGTAAGTTTCTTATTCAGTATTCACTTACCTTCTTGATAATGTTTTTAAAGCGCGTCTTGCTGATGTAGTGGTATTCCAGCAGCTTTTTATCCTTAACCAGGGCAAAGGCGCCAAAAGCAGAGGGCCCTTTCCGGGCTGCCGCTGAACTGGAGATCTCCGTAACTTCCAACGGGATATCTTTGTCCATAGCATGGCCCAGCAGTTCTTCGGCACATTTCTGATGCCAGGGGCATTGATTGGCGTACAGCAGTTGCCAGCCGGGATAATGCTCCAGCGCTTCTTCCCAGTCCGGCAATTGTAGTTCAGAGCCTTTCTTTAACGGAAACCGAAGCAATTCGAAACCGCCCCGCTGATCCACCTGCACGAATCCGTTTTTCAGGAAAACGTCCCTGGCGGCAATCCATGGGCCATTACTGGTAATAACGGCCACACCGGCTTTCCCCTGCCGCCGGGCGTCCGCTATGCAATCCTCAATGAGCAAGGAACCGTTTCCCCGTCCCTTGTCCTCCCTTTTGTAGATGTACATGCAGTGGATGAAAAGGTGGTTTGGCGCGTCTACCGGCCGCCAGGCCTGCTCGGCAGGAGTGTACTCAATAAATCCGAGCTGCCGGCCGGCCGCGTCCTGCAGGATCTTCAGGCGCAGGCCTTTGGGATATTCCTGCAGGAACCATTCCAGTTTTCTGGCATAGCCGGGATTCTTCTCGCTCTTCACACAGAATAAGCCGTATTCATCGACATTTTCGGGGGTGACGGTTACGATTTTCTTCAAATCAAATTTGTCCATATCTAATAGGTATCATCCTTCAATTGGCATAATGTATTGAATGCGTTTGTTCGCCACGTCATAGCGCTCCATTACCGGGTTGGCCGGATAGCCCTTTTCCTCTGCGAGCTTTTCCAGTTTAGGATAGGTTTTGAAAATGCCGAGCATGATGGACATCCGGTTGCGATAAGGCATTTCAGCCACAATGCAACGCTGAACGGGAAACTCCTTCACCTTGTACTTTTCGGCGAGGGCTTCAGCCTGTTCGTTATACTCCGCCGGCAGTATACACCCTATCTCGCTGCGCAATTGTTCTTTGGGGACCTCCCCCGGTTTGTCGTAATAGATGCCGAAGCCCACCTCTGCATCGATCTGTTCATCATCCTTTAGCTGGCGGTACACTTCGTCCATTACGGGCGCCACCTTGCTGTAGTCTCCGATGTGTTCTTCATAGATCAGTGTTTCGCCGCCAAAATCCTTCTCTTCGAACCGGATCTTAGCGAAGAGCCCGGAATAAACCAGATAACCGAAAAGCACAACCAGTGCTATTCCGATCATGATAAAGATCATTTTCATCGTCCTGGGATTTTATTGTAAGAAAATATTAATGATAACTCAATGCAAGGCCTTTTCAATGGACGGCGCCTGCTGTCGCTGGTTTTTCAACAGGAAATTCACCATCTCTTCATTTACGATGGCCGGCTTTTCATAATTGATCAGGTGGGCGGTATCCAGGTGGATCACCCGTTCCAGCCCGGGCATGCGCCGCGCCCGTTTTTCGGAGCGGTGGGGCGGGCCGATCACCTCATCCTTCAGGCCGAGGAACAAAAGAGCAGGGTTTTTCACCTGCGCCAGGCGCCGGTTGAGTATTTTGTCCGGCCGGGTGATATAGCTGCTGTCCACACCGTGGAAGAAACCTTCGAACCAGGGTTCATAAGTTTCGAGTACTTCCTGTTCATAGCCCACCGACCAGTGGATCAGCCGCTGTATGTTCCTTTCGGTTGGAAAAAGGACATAGTACAGTATCTTCATGACCGTCCAAAGGTTGGTGGGCGGCAGCCCCATAGGGCCGAGTAACACCAGGCGTTTAACCCTATCCGGATGATCGGTGGCGAAGTTCAGGGCGAGGCAACCTCCGGCTGAGCTTCCGGCAAAGTGAGCTTTCCGGATTCCGAGATGATCCAGGACTGCCGCCAGCCATTCTACCTGCTCTTTGGCATTTTTGTTCTTCCTGTACGGTACGCTCAACCCTACCTCGCCGAGAATGTCAACGGCAAATACCCGGAAATGAGCCGCCAGGGCCTCAATATTGGGCCGCCAGACGATGTTGGCCGTGCTGGCAGCATGCAAAAGGACAAGGGGCGGCCCCGTTTCCGCCCCGCAAACGAGCACATGGGTTACGCCATGTTCGGTTTTAATGAATTGTTGTTCGAAAGGAACCGGCCATTTGTCCAGTTGTTCCTGATAGAGGCGAAGGAATATCGATTCCGCCTCCGCGGTACGATAGACGGGATTTTGCATGGGCGTTGGATTTTGGGCTAGCAGAAAAGGTACTGTGAGGCACGGCAAAAAGAAATGACTACAGGCAGTGGTAGGCAGTGACTTATGTCAGCCCCTAGTGCGGCGATCATCCTGATCGCGACGCGTACAAGTGAGATACGTACATGCACGTGAGATACAGTTGCCGGCCACTCATCCTCCCTCTGCTGGTTAAAGCCTGCTATGGCAGGCGAATGCCTGATCACCCGGCTGCAAGAATTACATGCAGCTTTCCCTACATCTCCTGATCATCCTGCATTCGCCCGCGTACGGTCTGTGGCAGGCGGGCCTGTTCGCCCGGCCATTTGTTTTTATTCTGTCCGAATCAATCGAGAATTGCTCGAAAGTACATATCACGCATCACTGGTTAATCCGTTTCAGCTGATTATGAGTTTATTAAGCATAATAAACTCTGAAAAACATCCAAATTAGCCTGTGATTGGCAGTGGGGTTCTGTCCTTTTATTCAGGCCTCAACTCCCTTATTTTTGGGCATAATCGTGCGGCGATCATCTTGATCGCAACGCACCAAATACAAGAGCTTGATATTACGTATTATCGAGCGATCAGGATGATCGCCGCACGAAACATAAAAACACCTAAAACCATGCCCCGTCCGTACAAACCCCGGTACCGGCGCCGCCTGCCACATCTTCAACCCAAAGAGGGAACGTTCTTTGTCACCTATCGGCTCCACGGCTCCATCCCCATGTCGTTGCTCTACAGGTGGAAATTGGAACAGGAAGCGGAAAAGGCCAGGATCGAACAGCTGCCTCTGAGCACTCCTGATTTACTGGATAAACTTGCTGAATTGAACTGGCGATATTTTTTCGAGAAATACGACCGGTACCTGGACGAAAACCTCAATGGCCCATATTGGTTATCCCGCTCCGAGGTAGCCCAAACCGTGGTTGATTCACTGACTTACTGTGATAAACATTTCTTCCACCTTTGGGCCTACTGCATCATGTCGAATCACGTCCATCTTTTATTGACGTTAAGAAAGGGAAGCCCTCCCCTCTACGATACAATCGGCCGGCATAAATCTTTCACTGCCAATGAAGCCAATAAAATATTGGGTAGAGAGGGGTACTTCTGGCAACATGAGAGCTTCGACCACCTCGTCAGAGACGAGAAATCTTTTTCCGGAATATTGAACTACATACTGGAGAACCCGGTGAAAGCGAAGTTGGTGCAGGAATGGGAGGAATGGCCGTGGACGTTCTGCTCGGCGGAATTGCTGCCCGAGGGGTAGTTCCTCGTGCGGCGATCAGGATGATCGCCCGGCATCCTTCACTCTCACTTATATCACGTACTCGCGTGCGATCAGGATGATCGCCGCACGAACAAAAGCAGGGTTTGGGCTGTTTAGCTTTCAATGATTATTGAAAAAATTGAACACCATGAAAAGCGTAATCACCTGTGATATGGAAGGCCGCATAGAAACTTTTAATAAAGGTGCGGAGGAACTTTTCGGCTACAGCACAGAAGAAGTCGTCGGCAAGGAGCGGGTATCGGTATTCTCTCCGGGAGAGATCGTCCTGCAGAACGTTCCGGTATGGCTGGAAGAAGCAAGCCGGGAGGGCGAATACGTTACAAAGACCAGGTTTGTCCGCAAAGACGGTTCTACCTTCAATGCCCGCATCCGCATCACGCCCACTTTTGCCAACGGCAAACAAAATGGGCAGACCGGCTACTGCGGCGTCACGGAGGCCATAGGCGAAGAGGTGGAAGTCCCGATCAAATGGACGACCCAACTGATACGGGTACTTGCCATCACCCGCCTGCCCTTCATCTCGGCAGTGGCCATGCCGGCCTTTATCGGGGGCGCCTACGCCTACCACTATCTGCTGAATGATCCGGCGGCCTTCAACTGGCTCTACTTCACCCTGGCCGTTGTTGGAGTCATTCTGCTGCACCTCGGAAGCAATGTAATGAATGACTATTTTGACGTTAAGGACGGCACCGACGGAGCCAACAACGACTACTTTCTGCAGTTTTCCGGCGGCAGCCGTGCGATCGAGCTGGGCCTGATCACTTTGGAAGGCACCAAACGGCTGGGCATATCCCTGATCACCGCTGCGACACTGGCCGGCCTGTATCTCACTTTCGAAACCGGGCTTACCACCCTGATCATCGGGCTGGCGGGCCTGGCACTGGGATACCTGTACACGGCGCCGCCCGTACGCCTGGTGGCCAGAAAAGGGCTGGGAGAACTGGGCATCGCCCTGGCGTTCGGCCCGCTGGTTACCGCCGGCATCGTTTACGTAATGGTTCAGCAGCTCACGCCAATGGCCTTCCTCATCGGGCTGCCTGTTGGCCTGCTGACCGCCAACATCCTGCTCATCAACGAATTCCCGGATGCCGCCTCCGACGCCACGACCGGAAAGAACCACCTGGTGGTCACCTTCGGGAAGAAAAAGAGCACCTATATCTACCTTGCTATCCTGCTGATGTCTTTCATCGCCAACCTGGCGATCGTCTTGCTGTTGCCGGGGTTCAATGCCTGGCTGGCTGCCGTCAGCTTCGGGTCAGTGGCAGCCGGGCTGCTGATCTTCCGGCACATCCGCGAACATTACGACAGCCGGGAACTGGTGCAGTCGAACAAGAACACCATTGCGCTCAGTGCTTTGACAGGGTTGCTGACTGCTGTGGCGCTGATATTGGCCTGAGGGGGCTGATGTTGTTTGTTGCTTGTTGCTTGTTTCGGTTGCCCAACTGGCAACAATCAACAAACAACAATTCCCCCAATATATACAGCCCGTAAATCTACTGATTCTACTAAAGCCAGAATTTAATACGCTTCCCGGGAAGTCATGTTCAGCGAATTTTCGCAAAAACCTTCCCGCAAAACTTTACATTAAGGCAAAAACGTTATAATTTAGTAGCGAATTTTCGCTAACTAATTATTTCAATCGTAAAACCAGTCCGGAAAATGCAAGATACACTGGCCAAGCCACTCGTTTTGAAAGGAGGGGAATTCCTGATCAAAGACGCTACTCCCGGAGAGACGTTCATTCCCGAAGAGATCAATGAAGAGCAAAAGATGATCGCCGACATGGTGCGGGACTTTCTCAACAATGAGATCCTGCCCAATGTAGGCCGTATCGAAAAGCGGGAAGAAGGGCTGACGCCCGGCCTGCTCGAAAAAATGGGCGAGCTCGGCCTGCTGGGCTCTCACATGCCGGAAACCTACGGCGGGATGGAGCTGGACACCAACACCAACACGCTGATCTGTGATGTGCTCGGCCCGGCCGGCGCCTTTACCGTCCCCTACGCCGTGCAGACCGGCATCGGTATGCTGCCTCTCCTTTACTACGGAAACGAAGAACAGAAAGAGAAGTACCTGACGCGCCTGATCAGCGGCGAGCTCAAGGCGGCATACTGCCTCACGGAGCCCAGTTCCGGCTCCGATGCCCTGGCCGCCAAGACGCGGGCCGACCTGTCTCCGGACGGAAAGCACTACATCATCAACGGCCAGAAGATGTGGATCTCCAATGCCGGTTTTGCCGATATCTACATCGTATTTGCCCAGGTGGGCGGCGACAAGTTCACCGGTTTTATCGTAGAACGCAACAGCGAGGGCCTGACCCTCGGCGCCGAAGAGGAAAAAATGGGCATCAAGGGGTCCTCCACCCGGCAGGTCTTTTTCGAAAACGTAAAAGTACCCAAAGAAAACGTCCTGGGCGAGATCGGCAAGGGCCACCTCATCGCCTTTAACGTTCTGAACGTGGGCCGCTTCAAGCTTTGCGCACTCTGTATCGGAGGCGCCAAGAGCAGCATCACCTCCGCGGTTCAGTACGCCAATGAGCGGGTGCAGTTCAAGCAGCCAATAGCCAATTTCGGGGCCATTCAGCATAAACTGGCCGAGCAGGCCATCCGGACCTTTGCGGTGGAAAGCGCCATGTACCGCGTCTCCCATCTGATGCAGATGAAAAACAAGGCCCTGATGGATGAGGGCGTAGGGTTCGCCGAAGCCAAGCTGCAGGCAGCCGAAGAATACGCCATCGAATGCGCCCTGCTCAAGGTATCCGGCTCGGAAACCATGGATTTTGTGGCCGACGAAACCGTGCAGGTCCACGGAGGCATGGGCTATTCGGAAGAAGGCACCGCCGCCAGGATCTACCGGGATTCCCGCATCAACCGCATTTACGAGGGCACGAATGAGATCAACCGCCTGCTGTCCGTAGATATGTTGCTGCGCCGGGGCATGAAAGGCGCGCTCGACATTACCGGGCCCGCATGGGCAGTACAGAAAGAACTGGCCTCCATGCCGGGCTTCGATACGCCGGAGGGCCCCTACGGCGATGAGCACAAGGCGGTAAAAGACTTCAAGAAGGCCGTGCTGATGGTGGCCGGCGCCGCTGCCAAGATGCAGATGGACGGCAAGCTCAACCTCAAGGAAGAGCAGGAGGTCATCATGAACGTATCGGACATGCTCAACGACGTGCTCACCGCCGAATCATTGCTCCTGCGTGTAGTGAAGCTGGCCGACATGGAAGAGAAAAAGGCAGGCCAGGAAATTTATGACGCCATGCTGAAGGTGTTCCTGTCCGACGCTACCGCCCGCATCCTGAAGAACGGCGCCGATGCGCTCGCCTCCTTTGCCGAAGGCGACCTGCTGCGAATATTGCTGATGGGCCTTAAGCGCTTTACCAAGTACCCGCCGGTAAACGTAAAGGCGGAGCGCCGCAAGATCGCCCGCGTGATGATCGAAGCGAACGGATATTGCTTTTAGTTGTTTTGGTGCATTCGTGTTTTGGTGGTTCGCAGACAGATGACAAATGCACGAAAACACATCTACACGATCAAGCTTTGATGTGCATATTCAGCCTTAGCCGGCCCGTTTCCGTGGAAGGGATCAGCCGGTGAACGGCAGGCACGAGGTGGCCGTATCCTGAGGCGGCCATCGCCACTCTGAGGTCAACTTCACAACCCTCTTCGCTGAGGCGCACCCCATCGGGAAGTACCTCAGCGATCTTTTTCTGAAAGAAACCGATCAGCTTTCGGTCCAGCAATTTCAGGCCGTCGAGGAAATGGAAGATCAGCAGCGTGTTGCCGGCCCCGTCGATCCCTCCTTCCATTTTCATTCTGATCCGGCGGCGGACGGTTCCGGCCACCGGTACTTTGACGGCCAGGCTGAGGAAGAGCATATTGTCGTCATGCAGGCTTAGTTCGAGTTCGCTCACGGTATCGCTTCGCAGTTCCAGAAGCTGCTCGTTGAGCAGCGCCTGGGAGATGGGAATGTCCATGGGGATGTCGGCGCCGCGGAAATGGCTGAGGTCTCCCCGCTCTATTTTCTCCAGTATTATATTCTTCATGGCTTTGGCAAGATAGCGTTTTTACACAAATCTGTAAAAAGTGTACCTTTGCGCCGCTGGTACAACTGATGTAAACACAAAGCGCCGAGCTTTGTATTCTATAATGAATCAAACCTGAGAACTATGTTTGGAGACCTGATGGGCAATATGAAGGAGCAGCAAAAGGAAATGCGCCGGAAACTGTCGGAATTCAAGGTAGAGGCCGAGGCCGGCAACGGCGCCGTCAAAGTGGTGGCCAACGCCAACCGCGAGCTGCTGGACATCCAATTCGACAAGGAGAAACTCGACTGGGAGGACACGGAGATGGTGCAGGACCTCATCGTCGCCGCCGTCAACAAAGCCCTGGAGAAAGCTGCGGAAAAAGAGGCGGAGGAAGCTCAGAACATTATGAAGAACATGCTGCCACCAGGCATGGGCGACCTGGGAGGCTTATTCGGGTAATGAAGGCTGAAAGTACTCCGCAGTTGGCGGTTGGCCGTTAGTTGTTGGCAGCAATGCCCTGAAAGCCGGGGTTAGTTAATAAAGCTTCAGGCGCTAAAAAGATGGCTCATGAGCCAACATTTGCTAATCGCCAACCGCCGACCGCTGAATGATCACCGGGATATTTCCAAACCGGAAAATCTCAACCCCACCCGCTGCGTTAATAACCTTGGTAAACCAAAACTCAACTCCAAAAGGAAAGAATTCCATGATACGACGCATTTTTCTTGCCTTATTCCTACTGAGTAATGCTGTTGTGCTTTCTGCTCAGACAACGGTCGGGCTCGTAGCCTATTATTCCCTGGACTCCATCTACCGTGATGTGACCGGCAATACGGCAAATACCGGCACCGCTTCCGGCGGCCCCTACTTCACCTGTGGAGCAGAAGGGGAAGCCCTTGCACTGGACGGACAGAATGACGAAGTATCCATCCTGGGCGGGCCGGTCAATGATGAATTTGATGATGAGGACGTCACCGTCAGCCTTTATATCAAGCCCACTGGCGGGGACGGCACGCAGTACGTCCTGTCCAAGCGCAGCCCGAGCTGCTTTGGGGGCAATGAGTTTTACATCCGCTATGTACCGGCCTCCCGCACGGTCAACGCCGTTTTCCTGGAGACGCCGGACAAGTCCGTTTTCCTGTCACACCAGCTAACGAATACGGCCTGCTGGCAGCATGTGGCCGTCGTTCGCGAAGGCGGCCGGGCGCGGCTGTACATTAATGGAGAGCGGGTTCAGCTGCTGACCACGGCCAACCGCCTGGATGTCTTCAACGACGGAGACCTGACCATCGGCAACAGCGATTGCAAGTCGGCCACGGAGAAGCCTTTCCGCGGCCTGATCGACGAGCTGAGGGTATACAACCGGGCCCTGGACGACCAGGAGATCCGGGAATTGTACTTCGCCCCCGACCAGATCCGGAAAGAGAGCGCTGTAACCAGTATTTTCCTGGGCGAATCGGTCGAAATTCAGCTGACCAATACCTGCGCCACCTCCTTTGCCTGGAGCCCAATGGAGGGCGTCTCCGACCCTTCGGCCGGCGAACCCTCCGTCACGCCCAAGGAAAAAGGGGAGATCCTCTATACCGTTACCATGGCCGACACCATCGGCTCCTGTGTAGCCCGGGATTCCATCCTCATCGATGTGATCGACCCGGACGACCTTGACTGCAACGCCATATTCCTGCCCAATGCATTCACCCCCAATGGCGACGGGCTCAATGAGACCTTCGGCATCAGCAACCCCTACTCGGTGCAGGAACTGGCCTCCTTCGATATCATTGACCGCTGGGGCAACAAAGTGTTTTCCACCACCGACCCATTCGAACGATGGGATGGCTACTACCGCGGCCAGGCCGTCAACTCCGGCGTGATGCGGTATCAGTTGAGTTTCATCTGCGATGGGGAAGAGCAGGTACTGACGGGTAATGTGTCGATTCTTCGATGATTTCGGAGAAAATCAATATTTTAGCGTCTTTCAGATCCCCCGGAAAAGAAAGGGCGGGGAAATCTTTTGGAGTGACATTTTTGGCTAGCATTCTTACGCTGGACAAAAGTCGGAAGCCGGAAATGGGAAGTCGGAATTGCACCCGGCATTCTAAAACTTCTTGGCTGCCAAAAGTGTCCAATCTTAGACGGGTGGCTACATTTTTCACCACTCATCGCAAAATGATAAAGTTATGAATTCCAGACAAATCGTTCTGGGGGCGCTCCTTCTGGCCTTCCTGGCCGGCTGTACGCCCAAAACCACAGAACCTGCTACTGCTCCGGAAAAAGAAGAAGAGGCAGTCTCTACTGTCAGGCCGCCTAAACCAGAGGAAGAGCTGAGCCCCTGCCCCAAATTCCAGGACGCCCCTCATCCTGATGAAGCGGAGACCAATTATGTGCTTTACCGCGACTTTCTGAAAGTGAACGACTGGGATAAGGCTTACCAGCTTTGGAAAAAAGTATACGCCGTATCTCCCGCTGCCGACGGCCGCCGCAATACCGTCTATGCCGACGGCATCCGTTTTTACGAATACTTCATTTCCCAAACCCGGGATTCCTCAAAAATTGACGCCTACGTCGACACCATTTTCTCCCTCTACGACGAGATCGACCGCTGTTACCCCGAGGGCGGCTATATCCCGGCCCGCAAAGCCTTCGACCTGTACTACAAGTACCCCTACCGTGCCGACAAGGAAGAGACCTACAAGCTGTTCAAAAAAGCCATCGATATGGATGGCGTCAATACGCCAGATTTCGTACTCAACCCTTTCTCCGCCCTGCTGGTAGAGCTCTATGATGCAGGCGAAATACCTCAGGAAGAGGCCTACAAATATCAGGAGATGGTGCGAAAAGTGCTGAAAGAGGGCCTGAAAACCTGTAAAGGCACGGCCTGTGAACGCTGGAAGATCATCGAAGAATACGCACCGGTGCGCCTGGAATATTTCGAGACCGTCAAAGGGTTCTATCCATGCGATTATTACATGGATAAATACTATCCGGATTTTGAGGCCAACCCTGAAGACTGCGACGTGGTGCGTACCGTTTACAGCCGCCTGAAGTGGGGCGGATGCTCCGAGTCGGGTGAAAAGTTCCGCGCCCTCATCCGGGTGGGCAACGAGCTCTGCAAGCCCGAGCCCGGCCCGGCGGAGCTGGCCTATATGCTGCTGCGCGAGGCCAAGTACCCGGAAGCGGTCGAAGCTTTCCAGAAAGCCATCGAGCAGGAAGAGGATGTAGTTAAGAAAGCCAACTACGCCCTGACCATCGCCAAGATCTACAACGTCCACCTGCGCAACTTCTCGCGCGCCCGGCAGTGGGCGCTGCAGGCCGCCGAGATGCGCCCGGGATGGGGCGAGCCGTACATCCTCATCGGCCGCCTCTACGCCTCCAGCGGCCCCCTCTGCGGGCCGGGCCGCGGATGGGACAGCCAGGTGGTCACCTGGCCCGCAATCGACATGTGGAACAAGGCCAAGAGCGTCGACCCCAGCGTTGCCGCCGAGGCCAACAAATGGATCCGCCAGTACAGCCAGTATATGCCTAACCGGGAAGACGTCTTCATCCGCAACCTCAAAGCCGGCGACAGCTACTACATAGGCTGCTGGATACAGACGACGACGACGATACGGACGTCGGATTAGGGGGAATGGTTGATTGGGTTGATTGGGTTGATTGGGGTAGTACAAAAGGCGGCTGGAGCTTTCCAGCCGCTTTTTGTATTTTAGAAGGAAGCCTGTTGCTGTGCTGATTTCTCACGCGCGCTGGCCTTAGGGGTAGAAACAATTATTCAAGCATAAGGCTTAAGGATTAGCATATAGTTTTGTACTTTTACCTGGTTGTAAAATTTTATTATTCAAACAAAAGACAAAACGAAATGGATGCCAAGAAATTTGCAATTGGAACAGTAGGAGGCGGAATCGCCTTTTTCCTGCTCGGCTGGCTGCTGTACGGGATCTTGTTCATGAATTACTTTGAGGCTAATGCCGGCACCGCCACCGGAGTAAACAAAGAGGCCATGGATTGGTGGGCCCTCATCCTGGGCAACCTGGCCATGGCGGCCCTGTTAACGCTGATCTTCCTGCGGTGGGCCGGTATCACAACATTTATGGGAGGGCTAAAGGCAGGGGCTATGGTTGGCCTGCTGGTCGCCCTGGGCCTCGACCTTAGCATGTTCGGAACAACCAACCTGATGACCCTGAACGGCCTGGTAATGGACGTTGTGGTTTACACCGCCATGGCCGCCATTACCGGCGGCGTGATCGGCTGGCTGCTGGGCATGGGCAAGAAGGAATAACGCTTCAAACCTTTAAAACCAAGAATCGGGCTTCTTGCCGAAAAAGACTTGAGTAACCGAATACAGCAGGCCCTTCAGCCGGAGTGCCTGCTTTTTTTTTCCTTCTTCCACAATATGGCCAGCAGCCCGGAATGTTTTTTTTAAATGCCTCTTTCCTTCCTTTCCGAGTTTGGCACGGATATTGATACACTAAAGACAACCATCCCCCCTAACGACAAGAACAGCATTTCAAGGCCTCATCCGCCCCGGCGGGGCGCAGCTTTCCGGATCAGCCGGCGCCGGAAAGAGGGTATTCTTTTACCCTGCGCCATCCACCAGGGCAGAGGCCAGGATGCAATTGAGTAACCTACATTCAAAAACTTATTGAACATGAAAAAGTTTGTATTATTTGCGGTAGCAGCATTCTTCTTTGCAGGCGCCATGATGGCCCAGCCCGACAATCAGTCCTCCGTATTCGTTTCCGATGGAAGCAGCGGCAACAGCGTCTTCGTCACCCAGGAGCAAGACGACGATGAAGTGAACATCTCGGAAGTAGACATCTACTTCGATTCTGATGAAAACGGCGTAACGGTAACCCAGACAGGGGAAAACCAGTACAGCGACATCGACATCGCCAACAATTCAGACTACAATACGGTTTCCGTCCTGATGGAGGATGAAGACAATACCAGTGCGGTTAACATCAGTGAGAGCTGGAGCAACGAGGTGGAAGTCGCGCAGTTGAGTGAAGGCAACACTTCTGAAGTAAACATCAGCTTCTTCTCCGACAACAACCAGGTTTTCGTCACCCAGTATGACGGCGACGAGCACGAATCCAGTGTCCTGATCGCCGACGAATCGGGGTTCAACACGGTTACGGTGCTGCAGGGTGGAGAAGAGCAGGATTCCTACGTAGAGATCAGCGGGTTCAGCAACGGCAACTCGGCCTTTGTCAGCCAGGAAGGCGAAGACCAGTGGTCCAGCATCCACATCCACGATGGCAGTGATTTCAATACCGTCGAGGTATTCCAGCAGAATGAGGACAATCTCAGCGACGTCGTCATCGGAGGCGATTCCGATTTCAACACCATCTCGGTAGGCCAGAAATAATCATCAGTCAGTAAGGTATCTTAAACACAACGGGATGGCGGGCAGCCCACTTCGGTGGCTGCCCGTTTTTTTATTACGGGGCGCCTTCATTTTCTACCCGATCCCCACAGGGGCCAAAATCCTTCGGCAATCATACCTCCGTTCCCAGCCCTTTCTCTCCATAGCTGAGGTCGCCGGCATCGCCCAGGCCGGGGACGATGTACGCCTTGCCGGTCAGTTCTTCATCCAGGGCGGCCATCCAGACACAGGCATCCGGAAAAATGCGGCGCAAATGGTCGAGGCCGGCCTGGGAGGCGATGGCGGTAGCGAAGTGGATCTGTTTGGGCCGGCCGTATTCGAGAAGTGCCTGAGCCGACAGAGACATGGAAGCCCCGGTGGCCAGCATGGGGTCGGAGACGATCAGGACGACATCATCCAGCGGAGGGCAGGAAACATATTCCATGTGCACGTCGAAAGAACCATCCTTGTGATGTTTGCGGAAGGCAGAAACAAAAGCATTGCCGGCATAGTCGAAATAATTGAGCATGCCCTGGTGCAGCGGAAGGCCGGCCCGAAGGATGGTGGCCAGCACGACCCTGTCGGCCGGAACGTTTACCCTGGCGACGCCGAGGGGCGTTTCTATATCTTTCTCCTGGTAATTCAGTTCTTTACTTATCTCATAGGCCAACACCTCTCCTATGCGCTGCATATTACGGCGGAAGCGCATGCTATCCTGCTGTACCTTAGCATCTCTTATCTGAGCGATAAAGTGGTTGGCGATCGAATTGTTTTCGCTTAGGTTATATATCATTGCAATTGGCTGGTATGGTTATCAATATTAAGGCCGAGCACAAATATACATTCAAAGTAGTGATTAAAAAACCTCCGGAGGACAGCTTATAGGATCGCCCTTATCAGAGAAGCCTGCCGATATCCCGGGCCCGGCCCATCAGCGCCGGCAGGCGAAAGCCGGTTATCCGGCACTGGCAGCGAGGGCCAGCGGTGAGGTTATTCTTCCTGCCCTACCCGGCTTTTTCCGGTTCCCGGGCATATGCCAGGGCCTGCTCGTAAATCGGCTTCCAGTCTTTCCATCCGTATCTTTCTGCGAAGGAGCTATTGTGCCATAAGGTAGTAAAAATACCGCCAACGGCCATTGTTTGGCGGCACAATTCCTGCAACCGGAGGAAAGCCGCTTCGGGGGGTAGCGCCATATACCGGCGCAGGGTGACATCCATAGCCATGAAAGGGAAAACCCGCAGCGCCTGTATTTGCTCCGCTTCCAGGTCGTACCACGGAAAGGGGGTGGCCAGGCCGGCGCGAAAGCCCACTGCATCGGCAAAGCCCATACTGTAGTCTTCCCTTATGCCCTCCGCCAGTAGCTGCCGGTAGGTTTCCGGAAAGCGAAGGTACAGAAAATGCTGCCGGCTGCGGCGGACATTTTCTCCGGTGATCTTCTTCAGGCGGCGGGCCTCTTTACGGAGTTGCCCTTCTTTAAAGTTGGAGCGGTAGGAAGGATGCAGGCCCACGTTACGGGTATCGGCCACTCTGGCGACCAGTTTCCGAAAGGCCGGATTGGCAGGCGAAATGTTTTTATCGTAACGGTTGTAATCCCCCAGCAGGAAAAAGAAAAGCACAGACAGGCCAAGAGAGCGGTGGAGTTGCCTGAGGTATGCGAAAGTATCGAAGGGGTCTTCCCTTCTGCCCAGCAGGCATGCCCATCGTTCGTAAGCCAGGCCCCAGCGGAAGGTAGCCAGTTCGCGTACTGTTCCGGCCAGGTTGAGCCACAGCGGGCGGTGGCGGTAGGCCCAGGCCATATCTATATCGTAAGTGGGAAGGAACCGATATTCCGGAAACTGAATGCCCAGCCCGGGAAAATGCTGCTCCAGGGCTCTGCCGAGCCGAATTGCCCACAGGTTGACGAGAGGTTGTTCGAGAAACCCCTCCTGCGAAGCAAGGCTTCGGGCAGCGGGAAAGCGCCCCAGCACATCTCCATCGAACGGAAGATATTCTTCGTAGCGGCTGGCCAGGAAGAACGCCAGGGCCGGAAGGTCGAACGGCAGGGCAGCCCCTTCCCCCTCCTGCCGGAAGAATGCCGGAAGGCCGTTGTGCTCAAATACCTCGATAGCCTGGGGCCAGATGCCCTCTTCCCACAGCAGGGCGCCGGCAGGGATCCAATATTCACCCTCAGCCAGAGGAGCAGGGCTGTAATTGAGCCGGGGGCCGGTGGAAGAAAGATAGGCCTCGCGGCTGTCCGTCAGTTCATATCTGGCCTTCATACAACTGCCGAAGAGTATGCGAAAGGCATATTGAACGCGAGGCGTCAGGGATGGAACATAGGCCAGTAGCTTCATTCCCGGGTTTTAACAGGTTTACAGAAAGGTAAGATGATTTCTGCTGTATTTTATTCATTTATTTTGTTAAATTGACATAAGTTTAGTGTATCTGTTTGCGAATTACCCTTTTGCCGGGCAAAAGTTGAACCTTTATGCCACAGGAACGTAATACTATCTAAGAAAAAAAAATTATGGCCCAGAAGATTTTCCTTTTACTGCTGCTAATGCCACTGAGCTTCCTTCCGGGGATGGCCCAACAGACTTATGATACCGAAGACAACATCTACGACGAGGCCAAAGGGATCGTATATGACCGGGAGTTTACCGTTGACCTGAAACTGCATACCAACGGTTTCGCCCTCGGCGTAAATATCGCCCGCCTGAAGACTTATTATCTCACCCGGTTCTTCAACATCGAGATCGGTGAGCTCAAACACCCCAAGGAATTCCGGCAAAGTTTCGATTTTCAGACCCCTGCTGCTTCGCGGGTTTCCCGGGCCTTCATTTTCGGCAAACAGAACAACCTTCTCGTCCTCCGCGGAGGAATAGGGGAAAAGCGTTACTTCTCCGAAAAGGCCAAGCGCAAGGGCCTCGCCGTGGGCGTGAGCTATGCTGCCGGGCCTTCTCTGGGCCTGCTCAAACCATATTACCTGGAACTCGTCCGTTCTTCCGATTCAGGGCCCTTCGATGAATTCACGATCCGCAGTGAAAAGCTCACCCAGGAGAATGCCAGCACTTTCCTCGACATCAGCCGCATCTACGGCTCCTCCGGTTTCTCCAAGGGGCTGGGTGAGATATCCGCCATCCCGGGCCTGCACGGCAAGCTCGCCGTCCATTTTGACTGGGGCGCCTTCGACGAATTTGTCCGGGCCATCGAAGCAGGGGTCATGGTAGACGCCTACTTCCAGCAGGTGCCCATCATGGCCGAGTCCTCCCTGGTAGATACTCCGGAAAACAAAGCCATCTTTATCAACCTTTATATAAATTTGCAGCTGGGCAAACGGTGGTAGCGGTGAGCTGACAGGCGGCTGGTTGATTGGTTGATTGGTTGATTGGGAGGCTATCCCGTCGATGAATGGCCACCTTACCACCAGTTGAATTCCTTTGAAAACTCTTGGCTTTCATTCTTGTTATTACCGATACAAGTGTTCACCGCCCATTATCGTTTTGTCTGATAACTTGTTGCGCAGCTGTAAAATGAGCGGCGCGTACAATAATCAATAACCGGATACTACAATGCTCGAACTACCCATAGTAGAAAAAAAAGAACCGAGAAAGAGAAAGCCGGATTGGCTGCGCGTCAAGCTGCCGATCGGGCCGAATTATAAAAAGGTGCGCAGCCTGGTAGACGATTACAACCTGCACACCATCTGCCAGAGCGGCAATTGCCCCAATATGGGCGAATGCTGGGGGGCCGGCACCGCAACGTTCATGATCCTGGGCAATACCTGCACCCGCTCCTGTTCCTTCTGCGCCGTCAAAACCGGCCGGCCGCCGGAGTACGACGAAGACGAGCCGCGCCGGGTCGCCGAAGCCATCGGCCTGATGGGCGTCAAACATGCCGTTATCACCTCCGTCAACCGCGACGAGCTCAAGGACCGCGGAGCCGAGATCTGGTACCAGACCGTTCGCGCCGTCAAGGAACGTACTCCGCATGTGACCATCGAAACGCTCATTCCCGACGTGCGCGCCACCTGGTGGGCCCTGGAACGCATGATCAGCGCCGGCCAGGAAGTGGTCTCCCATAACATGGAAACAGTGGAAGCCCTCTACCGCAAGGTGCGCCCCCAGGCCAAGTACCAGCGCAGCCTGGACCAGATCCGCCGCACCAAAGACTACGGCAAACGAACCAAATCCGGCATTATGGTAGGCCTGGGCGAGACCGACGAGCAGGTATTCAAAACCATGGATGACCTGCTGGAGCACGGCTGCGACGTAATGACCATCGGACAATACCTCCAACCTACAAAAATGCACCTGGATGTAGTGGAATACGTACATCCCGACAAATTCGCCGAATACAAAGAAGTGGGGTTATCCAAAGGCTTCGCCTTTGTAGAGAGCGCGCCGCTGGTGCGGTCCAGCTATCATGCGGAGCGGCACTTGTGAGGGAATGAAGGAATTTACCCGGCCGAGCAAAGGGAAGGGGGAGTGATTGAGTGAATTTCCGTTAGGCATTTGTTACCGCCTGTCAGCCTTTTTTCAGGCCTTCCATCAGCATATTGATGATGTTCTCTTCCACTTCGGAAGCTGTAAGCTTTTTGCCGGGCTGGAACCAATCGTACAGCCAGCGTATCGAGGAAAAGATGGTATGCAGGGCAATCACTGGCTCTGTGTCCTGAAACTGCCCGGAGCGCATACCGGTTTTGAGGATATTCAGGAAGCGCCCTTCGTAGTCTTTACGCAGGGCCATGAATTCGCTGAGATGCGGTTCGGTGAGGTGGCGCCATTCATCATTGAACGCCATAACGGATGCGGCGTCTCCGGTGGCCGTGCGGATGTGGAGCCGCAGCAGAGCCTCCACCTTCCCGGCAGCAGTGCCCGGCATGGATTCTACTTCCTTCATTCCTTCCAGAAAGCGGTGAGCATTCTCAAAGCAGATATCCTTCAGAATCTCCTCTTTCGAACTGATGTGGTTGTACAGGCTGGACGCTTTCAGGTTGACGGCCCGGGCCAGGTCGCGCATGGACGTGGCCGAATAACCTTTGTCGCGAAACAGGCGGACGGCGGCTTCCTGGATGATCTGCTTTTTGGTTTTCTTTTTTGTTTTGGTAGCCATTCGGAGATGTGTGTATAAGTGCATTGGTGCATTGGTGCATTGGTATATAAGTGCCGGGCAGACAAATGCAACTATACCCCCATACACGAATGCACCATTCCTTAACTATCGAAATCCACCACAACCCTTTCCGTTTTAGGATGGGACTGGCAGGTGAGGATGTATCCCGCCTCCACCTCTTCCGGCTCCAGGGCGTAGTTGACGTCCATTTCCACCTCTCCTTCGACCAGTTTGGCACGGCAGGTACAACAGACCCCGCCTTTGCAGGCAAAGGGGAGGTCGGCGCCCACCTTGTGAGCCGCTTCCAGGATGGTGTCTTCGCCGGAAGTGAGCGGAAATTCGAAGGCGTTGCCGTCCAGCGTGATGTGAATGCTGGCCTCAACCGACTGCGCTTTTCTGCCCTGCTCTTTCTTCTGCGCCTTACCATTCAGGCCGGCGACGAACAGCTCGAAATGGATATTTTCCCTGGGCACTCCCCTGTTGACGAGGGTATCACGGAGGCTATGGATCATAGGCTCCGGGCCACAGAGGAAAAATTCATCCACCCCCTCCGGGTCAATGAGCTTGTCACAGAAAGCGCTGCACTTTTCGGCGTCGATACGCCCGGAAAACAGCTCGCTGCCCTGCAACTCCCGGCTCAGGATATGATGAACGCCGAGGCGGCCCATATATTCATTTTTCAGCCCTTCGATCTCTTCGCGAAAAATAATGCTGTCCACTTTCCGGTTGCCGTAGAAAAGGGTAAACTCGCTTTTGGGTTCCTGCTGCAACACGGCCTTCATGATCGATAGGATTGGCGTGATGCCACTGCCGGCGGCGAAAGCAACATAGTTCTTTTCGTTGGCGGGGTCCAGTTTGGTAAAGAAGCGGCCCATAGGGGTCATTACTTCCAGGATATCGCCGGCCTGTAGTTGTTCGTTGGCGAAGGTGGAAAAGCGGCCCCCTTCCAGCTTTTTGATGGCGACCCGGAGAACATCGTCGTTGGGGCTGGCACAGATGGAATAGGACCGGCGGACTTCTTCTCCGCCAAGCTCCGTTTTCAGGGTGAGGTGCTGGCCTTGTATAAACCGGTATTCCGGCTGGAGCTCTTTTGGTACTTCAAAAGCTACGGACACACACTCTCCGGTTTCGCGCCGCACTTCTTTTATTTTCAGGGGATGGAATTTGGGCATGGCAAAAAGGTTAATACGAATGAACGTTCGTTTGCAAATATAAAAAAATTGCGCACGGGGAAAGTTTAGCCCGGGAGGAAAAAATGAAGCAGTGGAATACAAAAAAGTGTATCCCGGATGTGCCGGAATACACTTTTCCCAGAAAGGTTCTGGAGAACCTCAGCACAACATTATCAGAGGCTGGCGACGTGGCGCATCAGCTTGCTCTTGAGGTTCGAAGCTTTATTTATGTGCCAGACCTTACGCTTGGCCAGGCGGTCGACCATACTGACCACTTTGGGCAGAAATTGCTCTGCCTCTGACTTTTCCGTTATTTCGCGCAGCTTCTTGATGGCCGTACGGGCGGTCTTTTTGTAGAAACGGTTGTGAACGCGGCGCTTAGCTTCCTGGCGCATGCGTTTTTTAGCTGACTTATGGTTTGCCATCTATGTAGAATTTTTCCTTTTTTGACTTGATTTTCCAAACGAGGTGCAAAGTTAGGGATTCTTTTACTAAAAGAAAAGAACTGTTCGAAAATTGTTGGCTGCCCTTTATCGACTCAGTCGGATAAGATGATCCACTTCAGGGCCACCACCCTGCCTTCCCGGAACAGGGCTTTCAGAATAAAAGCTCCTTCGCCTGCCGGAGTGGCTAGTGAGCACCGCCCTGCTGTAATGGCTGTGGCCTCTGTTTCCCCCAGGCGCTCGCCCTGAGCATTGAAAGTTTCCACCTTCAGGAGAGCCCCCCATTTTTCCGGCCATTCCAGGACTGCTGCTCCCCCCCGAAGACAGGGGTTGGGAAAAAGGTGGACAAAGCCCGTGGCTACCGGCCCCGCCTGGCCGGAGAGCGGGCTCAGTTCAAAATCGTAAAAGGCCCGGCAGCCGTTGCTGTCGGTAATTGTGAGCAGGTATACGCCGGCAGCCAGGCCGCCGGCTACCGGAGAGTGCTCTCCGGTACTCCAGGAATAAGAAAAGGGCGGCGCCCCTCCCGATACCCCTTCGATGGCAATGGCTCCGTCGGAGGCGCCACTGGCAGATGGAGGAGTGATCGAATATTCGGCAAAAAGAGAATCCGGCTCGCCCAGGTTTACCGCCGCCTCATAAAGGCAGCCGTTGGCATCGGTAAGGCTGAGGCTATACGGGCCGGCAGGCAGCTCTTCCAAAACGGGGCCTTCGGCGCCGTTGCTCCAGGTATAGCTATAGGGAGGAATTCCCCCGCTTGCTTCTGCCAGAAGCTCTCCGTCGGTACTTCCGTAACAGGAAGGCTCAGCCGTATCAATACCAGCTTCCAGCACAGGCGGAGCTTCCAGGGTGAGCCGCAGGCTATCCCGGCAACCGTTGGCATCCAGCACTGTAGCCTGGTAGTTTCCTCCGCTCAGCCCCTCTACAACGGGGCCGCCCCGGCCGTTGTTCCAGAATACGGAATAGGGCGGCGTACCGCCGGAGATGGAGAGGCGGATATGGCCGTCGGCGTCCGCGCCGCAAAGTGGTTCGCTGGCCTCGGCAGTGATGGAGAATTCTTCCGGGCCTGGCAGGCTTGCACCTCCGGTTCTGGAACAGCCATTGGCATCGGTAACGGTCACGTAATACTGGCCCGCGGACAGGCCGGTGAGCACCGAATCCGGCGCCCCCGTATTCCAGGTAAAGAAATAAGGAGGAGTACCGCCGAAGGCCGGCACTTTGACCACCCCATCGGCCGCCCCCGGGCAACTGATCCCGCTGACATCGATGGGCAGGGCCAGCGGCGGCGGCTGGCTGACGTCGATATTTTCGAATACCTGGCTGTTGCCCGCCGCATCGGAAACGGTAAAACGGTACAGGCCGGCGGACAGGCCGGTAAGCCCCTGCCCTGCCCCTTCCTCATTCTCCCAGTTGTACTCAAAAGGAGGCTCGCCCGTAATGAAAAAGCCGATTTCCCCGTCCGTTCCGTTGTGGCAGCTGACGGGGCTGACGAAAGACAAAAGTGCATTAAAGCCGGAATTGAGCGGCAGCTCGTAGGGGCCGATGTCAACCGTGCCGCCGGCGATACGGGGGGCTCCATTCAGGTCGTATTGCAGCCCCACCGAATCCAGGATGCTGTTCAGGCCGGCGTTGAGAGCGGGCGATCCGGGCAACAGGTGAAAATCGGCGGCGGCCGTATCGGCAAATAAGGGGTTGGCGCCGAAAACTACCTGGCTGCAGCTGGCATTCCCCCCGGACGGCAGTATAACAGTGTCTATTGGATTGCCGGCATCATCGTAAACATAGTAAAAAGAGGTATCCGCCAGCGCCAACTGGCTACAGCCTTCAACATCTGTAAGGCAATTGTAGAAATTGACGTTGGCGTCCTGCAGAGAGGCTATGAATGAATTGCTGGTGGAAGTATTGCGGTAAATGATGCTGTTGTAAAAATCGAGCTGGTGGCCAAATCCTTCCGCATAACAAAGGCCTCCGTATGCGGCCGCATTTTCATAGAACAGGCAATTGATATAGCGCATGCGGCTTCCGTCGACAAAATCATTGCGGATGGCGCCGCCGGCCTGCCCGTAGTTCCGGAGGAAAATACAATTGACAAAATCAGCCCGGTTGCCGGGCTGGCGGAACCCTGCCGCGCCGCCCAGAGAAGCCTTGTTCTCTTCAAAGAGGCAATCCTGCACCCGCACCTCGTTTTCATTAGAGAAAAAGAGGGCTGAACCGATGCGGGCACAGGCATTGTTGCGGAACGTGCAGCCGGAAACCGTGCCGGAGGCATGCGCCAGAAAAATACCGCCTCCATTTTCAGCGGCATTATCCGCAAAGCTGCAATTCCGTACCGTAGCCTGCGGGCCGTAATAACTCAAAGGAGAACGGGAGTTCTCCAGGTTGGCCGCGCCATTTCGCTCAAAGCGGCAGCTGTCCACCAGCAGTGTTCCTGTCCGTTCCTGGCTGACAAACCAGGCGCCGCCCTGGTTGTTGATAAAACGGCAATGGCGCATTTGCGCTTCCAGAGGAGTGTATCTGCTGCTGATGTACAGTGCATAGGTAGCCGAATTCCGGGCTTTGCCATTGCCAAAAAAGAAGCAGTTTTCCACAACGGCCCTGTTGCCGTTTGCTGCAGAGAAAAAGGCGCCGCCGGCAGTGCTCGTGCTCGTACCTTCTTCAACATGGTTGAGCACCATCTGGCAGCTGTCGAGCCGGAAAGTAGCTCCGATCGAATTTTCCCCTTCCTGGTTCTGTATGTAAAAGGCGCCGCCGTCGCTTCCGGCAGAATTATACTGCCAGGTACAGGCACGAAACCGGGGGCACACATAACCGCCATTCGTGCCCAGGCCCATGATGGCGCCCCCCCTCCCGGAAGCGATATTGGCCACAAAGCGGCAGTTGACAAAACGAGGGGTGCAAAAATTACCGGCGCCGGCAGCATAAAGATAGGCGGCGCCGCCATTCTTGCGCCTGCCGGAATAAGGGTCGCTATCCGAATTGGAATTGGCCAGGCCTTCCCTCAATTCAAAGCCGTCGAGCAGGGTAGTGGAATCGCAATTTTCCAGGTAAACGACGGTATAGGCATCGTTCAGCCCATTCGGCTCCAGGCCGTTGGCGCCGCTGAGGATGGTAAGGTTTGCCGTCCAGTCGCGTTCTTCCCGGTTTTGCTCCGAGCCGGAAAACCCTCCGTACATTTTCACCCCATTGGGGATGTGGAAACTGGCGTCCCGGTTGGCAGAAGCCCACGGGTGCGGGTAATAAATACCCTGGGCGGCCCAGATTTCATCTCCGTACTGTGCGGCGGAAAGGGCGTCGTGAAGGTTGTAAAAGGCGTTTTCCCAACTGGTTCCATTATTGGCGCCATTGGCATCAGGATTGACATAGATGACCGCTGAGAAAACGGGAAGCGCGCAGAATGCGGCCGCCAGGGCCAAAAAAGCTCGCAGATAGGGCTTTCGGTTCATGGGACAAAATTTTTCTCTTCCACCCGCCATTTTCGCGAAGTGAAGCCTGGTATGTGCCAATGCCGCTGGTGTTGGGTGGCCGATAGTTTCTTTGTTAAAAATAGCAAATTTGTCCGGAAAGCACCATGGACAAAAATTTCCGAATATAGATCCTTAAAAACTTAATTTCTCTAAATAAATGCTGACTATCAAATAGTTATAGATAAATTATAGAAAATTGGTTTAATTCCCTGGCCCTCCTGCCCTTCGCAGGGCCCAAACAGACAGGGGGATAGGCAACCGCATTTCGTGCAAGAAATAGTATCTTCACCCGCAAACAGAAAAACCACCAACTCGCTATGAGGAAAATTTTTTCAGTATTGTCCCTCTTTCTGGGCTTATATTCCATGGGGAATGCTCAGGTCTGGCTCGAGCTGGGAGCAAAGGGAATGATGGGCATGACCGGGTTTTACAACAAAAACATTGTGGCGGACTCCCGTCACGACAGCCAATTTGGCCTCGGCCTTTCGGTGGGGGGCGTAGCGGCGCTCAACTTTGGCGAATACCACGGCCTGAATTTTGAGATATTATCTGCTACCCACCATCAATCCATGAGCTTCAGGAGCGATGATGGGGCCAGCAATACGATAAACATCGAATGGCAGAGTGTCGACGCCTACCTCATGTACCGGTGGTACCGTGACAACGGAGCCTTTGTGGAAGCCGGCCCGAAGATCACCTACATCAATGAAGTACAGCAATCATTCGGCACCGACTGGTCGGAGGTGACCGACAAATACGCCAGCCGGTATACTTCGGCGGCTGTCGGCGTGGGAGGGTTCGTCACGACTTCGCAGGTCCTGACCATAAAAACCGGCATCCGCGCCGAATATGCCCTGACGGACCTCATCTCCGAACAGGGGCAAATGGAAGGCTACCCTGCACACTACACGACTTTTGATTCCTACCGGGAAACACGCCCATTCCGCGCCGGTTTCTACCTGGAAGTCACCTTTGGTGTCGGCGGCATCGCCAAATCCATGTGTGGCGCGCGGGGAATCATCCTGGGGACGGGCTATAATTAAGAGTTTATTCTAATTCAACATTTTCGCTGCGGCATTTTCCTTCAGAGCTTGTTTGGAGGCCCCCAAAGGCGGCGCGAAGGCTTCGCAGGGGCTTTATACTCCCCTCAGGCGCAAGAAGTGATTTCTGTCTCTTTCTTTTTGCGCTCTGCGGCGTTGATCCCGTTTTTTTCTAAAAAGCGGGACGCCATAGCTACGGTTATGCCTGAGCTTTTCGCCCCTGCCTGCTCGCAGCTCGCTGGCTGGCAGGTTGCAGGCCACAAAAATAAAATTGCCAGAACTTCACTTCTCATGCCCGAGAGGAGTATTAAATTAATTTTCCCTTCTTTTTCGAGAGATAAATATCAAAGGTAAGAAAGCCAGAACCTTTGCCAATCCTGCAATGTTTTGTATCGCAGGCGGTAAAACCCAAGTCCAGTGAACTTTTTTTATTAATTTTAATTACCTTGCAGGTAATAATAATATTAAAACTAATACAACATGAGTCAACCATCCCTCAAACCATTAGAAATTGAGGCCCTTCTTACTCAATATAGATCCGACCTCCGAAAGCTGGAATATCAGATCCATCAAACCCAAGCCATAATCCAGGAACTCGAAAAGCAGGCTGCCGAAGTGCAGGATGCGCTTGCGGCCGAAGAATCCAAAGCGCTGCCCAGCGCGGAAAAACCCAAAGCAGCTCCGTCAGCGGTAAGCAAGCCCAAAAAGGCAAAAAGAGGGCCCGGCAGGCCCCCTAAAGCAAAAACAGCCGCCGCCAAAGAAACCGCTGAGGCAAAAAGTGAAGCGCCAAAAACAGAGACAAAGGAAGCGGAAACGAAAAAAACTACGGCTAAAGGAAAACCCAAAAAAAGTACTACCGAAAAGAAAAGAGGCCCCGGGCGGCCGCGGAAAAGTACCGGCGCACCCAAAAGTGGAAAACCGGCAAAAAAAGAGGCTGCGGAAAAGAAAGGGCGCGGCTATAGGCTTTCCGAGTGGGACAGGTTCGTGGTCGAAAGCCTGAAGACCAAACAACAGGCCCTTATCACCAAAGATTTCGTAGACCTCGCCAAGGCCAACCCGGATATCAAATCGGGAGAAGCTCAGATCAAGGTAAAGCTAAATCGCAGCCTTCATAAGCTCTCCAACAAGAAAGGCGAGCTGGTAAAGGTGGAACACTCCGGCCGCGGCTTTGCTTATGCCCTTTCAGAATGGGTCAATAACAAAGGTGAACTGCCGAAAAAATACGCCCGGTAAGAATGAAGGCCCGTCCTCATTCTTCGGCAGGGTAAAAATGCAGGAACGAGTGAGCGGTAGTTTCCTTGCTCCGACCGTTTCCTGCGCCTACGAGCATGTTTGGAGGCCACTCTTTGGGCTAAAAAAGGCCACTTTCCTGCCTGCCGAAGTGCTCGGCACGCAGGCAGGTTCGGTGACACCCGTCCGTTCGGCCGGGCAAGCTTCGTTGCTTTCCTTGGCCGTACCTCCAGGTATGCCCTTCGAAAAGCGCCTCGCTTCACCAAAAAATTGACGCTTTTTATCTCCAAAAGCGGCCTCCAAACCTGCTCTAAGGATAATAATAAATAAAGCCCCTGCAGCGAAAGTTTGCGGGGGCTTCTTCTTAAAAAGTAGCCTTTGTATCCTTTGGAATAATCAATGCAAATTAACGTTTCCTTACAGCAATTGCAAATTCCCGGATTGATAAGTGACGCTGTCTCCCCTTTTTATCACCGCCGGGTAAGGAGATTTCCGAAGGAAATATCCTTATCGGCCCCGATGTCAATGCCCTGCAGCCCGCTCACATCATGAAATATCACTTTCTCCAACTCTTCTGTCAGCAGGCCATAGACCTTGGCGAACCGCCGGGTGGCCATCATCATGCCAAAACAGGCGGACCGGAAATAAGACTTCAGGTCGATCAGGCCATACGAGCTGCTGTCCTGGTGGCGGTTGAGGCGCCCGAGAATGCTGTACCTGCCCTTCACCCAACTGTATCCCCAGAACCAGACGTGAAAAGGAGCGGTAGCGAAAAACACCAGAGCATGGTGCCAGAAATGCCGGCCCCTTAGATAAACATAGTGGTGCACCACCAGATGCCGCCCTATCAGATCGGAATAAACGAAGTAGAAAAGCGTGCTTTTCCTCGGGGTTTGGAAGGTGGCCTTAAAAAACTCCTTTTCGCCGTGGCGGTAGTGATAGCTGTCTTCCCTGCTCCAGCCCAGGTCTTTTATGAGATGCTGCTGCTCGAGCGTTACTTCTTTCAGTGGCCCGAACTGCTCATTGGCCGAGTTCCATAGAAATTCGCGAAAGCATTCCTTCAGGTGCTCGGCTTCTTCCCGGGTTTCCGTTTCCTCCAGGCTGATGGGAATGACCGCTTCGAAAGCTTTCCTGCCGTAGCGAAAAAAGAGGTTATTGCCCTTGAAGTGGTCCTGGGGCGCCTGGTCAAAATCGCGGTCGATGAAATAGGCCGCCACCGCAAAGATGATGGCCGACAGAACGGCAATCCCCAGAGGAATGGCCAGGCTGCCCATAAAATGCGCCTCCCAGGTGGCCTCCACATCCGGCCAGCGGTACAAAGCCGGAATGGCAAGGCCATAGAGGGCGAGAAAAAAGGCCACCTTAAGCAGGGCAAAGGAAATGCGGGGGTTCCACAAAAAGAGTACAAGGATTGTAACTCCAATAAGCAGATACTCAAGGGGAATGGTAGCGTTCATCATAGTATGTTCTTTTTGGCGGCAAAACGGCAGCCGTATACAACGAGGGGGGGGAGAAAGGCCTGACCATTAATACGCCCGGCGACGCCTTTTGTTTCAGGGAGAATTCTACTATCTTGGTAGAGATTCTAAAATATACCGGCAATGAGAATTCTCGCTCTGATCGCAGCATTGCTCTGCAGCGCCCTGTCCTTCAGCCAGATGACGATCACCGACGGCAACTGGGAAACGGTCCTGAAAATGGCCCGCGAATCGGGCAAGCCCGTGTTCGTAGACGCCTATACCGAGTGGTGCGGCCCCTGCAAATGGATGGCCGCTCATGTTTTCACCCGCGAGGACGTGGGGTATTTCTACAACCAGAATTTCATCAATATGAAGATGGACATGGAGCATGGCGAAGGCCTCCTTTTCGCCCGCGCCTACGATGTGAGCCGCTACCCCACCTTCCTGTTCATCGATGCCGGAGGCGACATGCTGCACCGCGGCCTGGGCCGCATGAGCGCCACGCAATTCCTGGAGCTGGGCGCCGCCGCCCTGGACAGCACCCGACAGGTGGGCACGCTGGAGCGCGCCTACCGCGCCGGCGGCCGCTCCCCGCAAATGATGCGCGCCTACGCCCGCGCCCTGCATAAGGCCGGCTATGGCGACCCCGCCGCCATCGCCCTGGAATACCTCGAAGAACAAAATGACTGGGCTACCCCCGAAAATCTGAAACTGATGGCCGAGCTGGCGCCGCCCGATATCCACCATCCGATGTTCCGGTTCCTCGCTCAAAACCGAAACCTGGCGTATATGTATACAGATCCACTGCTCGTGGATCAAAGCCTGAAAGCCGGGCTCGGCGTACAGGCCGGCAAAGAGAATATTACTGATGATTCGCGTATCACCATTATTTTCCGGGAGGTATTCCCCGAAAAAGGCCGGCAGTACGCCATAGAATACCAGCTGCAGCAACTCCGACGCAGCCAGGAAGAGGCCGATCGCCGGCGCTACATCGCCCTGGCCCTGGAACTCGATGATAATTACGCCATCGAAGACAACCGCTTGCTGCAGAACCTGGCCTGGACGTTCATGATCTTCAGCCGGGAGGAGGCCCATCTGCTCCGGGCCCGCAAATGGGCCGAACTGGCCCTGAAAGCGGAAGACAGTTGCGACACCCATACGCTCATGGCCGCCGTCTGCCTGCGCCTGAACGAGAAGGACGCCGGCCTGCGCCACGCCGAACGCGCCGTGGAACTGGGCAAACAGGAAGGCGTCGATACCCGGATGCCGGAGAGCCTGCTGGCGGACCTGCGGGGGCTGGAGTAATGGACTGGAAAATGGTTATAGGGCTATATGGTTTACGCGAATCCAGGGCTAAAACCATGGGGTTGCCCCGGGAGCCGGAGGCTGAAATGCC
>CAYQKY010000003.1:39684-154048 GCA_964418125.1 uncultured Phaeodactylibacter sp. | reverse complement strand
AAAAATAACATTTTTTTTCTAATTCGTCAGTACGCAGGCGTGCTGAATAGTTACTATCTATGTTAATTGCACCTTAGTGGCATCAAGGGATAATGCTCCGGAGATCATCCAGAATTTAGACACGGTTAGCATTGGAGGCAGGGTAGCTGAGGATGGCATTTTTAGAAACAGGCTGAAAGGGTGGATCGATGACCTTAGGGTTTTCGGCAGCGCCTTACCTATGGATACCATTTGTAAAATTGTCCCCACACGAAGTGTGCATTTAGCTGATCGAAATATCCTCATCTCTCCCAATCCTAACACCGGATTGTTCAATGTGAAATTTGAACGTGAAACCAGCCAATACCTGAGAATATGCATTTTTGATATACTGGGGCATAAAGTCAGGGAGCAAAAATTAGCACGAGGAGTTTCTTCCCTGGACTTTGATTTATCGGAAAAAGAAGAAGGGATTTACTTGCTTGTTGTACAGGATGAAGCGGGGAGAATATTCCAGCGGAAAAAGATAATATTGTACCGAATTTAAATACTCGATGAAGGACAACAAAGAACAGATAATGAATACAAACCAGGTGAATGAGGAAGTAGTGACGCTTTATTCTACTTACTACTACGATCATGTCCAGAGGATCGAACAGGTCTCTGGCGCAAGGCTTTTCTAAATATCCTGCTTCAGGTTGCCGCCAAACTGTATGGCCCGGAGACGGGAATGAGCCTAGGATTCCGGCTTCTCGAAACCAGTATAGCTTCTGCTGAAAAGGCCGAAAAAGGGGGATATAAAGCTGGATAAATTGTTCTCAAGCCTATACCATCCAAGCTGTTTTCTGTCCATCAATTCGGCCCCTTAAATGGGCCATCCCCACTCCACCCAAAAGAATCATTTAGCCCGCCAAAAGAGTCCAAAATCCTCGTCCAAGGAAACAACGTCCAAAAAACCTCAACCAGGACCGTTTTTTTGAACTTCCAAACCATACAAAAAACAACCCGGCCATCAACTTACAGCAAATACCGCTGCAGGAACAAGATCACCGCCTTGTTGTAATAATCGCGGTTTTCTTTCTTGCGGAAGCCATGGCCCTCGTCTTTTGCCAGGAGGTACCAGGCCTCGCCGCCGTTCTTTCTGATGGCGTGGAGCATCTGCTCGGCCTCGCTTGCCGGTACGCGGGGGTCGTTCAGCCCCTGTACGATCAGCATGGGCCTGGTGATCTTGTGGGCGTTGGCGGTAGGGGAGATACGCTCCAGGTGGCGGCGCATGAGGGGGTCGCGCTCGTCGCCGTATTCTACCCGGCGGAGGTTGCGGCGGTACGATTTGGTGTTTTCCAGGAAAGTCACAAAATTGCTGATGCCTACAATATCTATGCCGCAGCGGAGCCGGCTGTTGAAGTGGGCCATTGAAGACAACACCATATACCCGCCATAGGAACCGCCGATGACGGCGACCCGCGAATGGTCAAGCTCCGGTTGGGCTTCCACCCAGTCCAACAGCTTGCCGATATCTTTTACGGAATCCTCCCTTTTGAACCCGTTGTCCAGTTTGAGAAAGCTCTTTCCATAGCCGGAAGAGCCCCGCACATTTGGGGCGATAACCGCTATTCCGAGTTCGTTCAGGTAGTACTGGAAGGTTGGGGAAAAACAGGGGCGGTACTGGCTTTCGGGGCCGCCGTGTATGTAGATCAGTACGGGAAAAGGCCCTGAAGGCCTATCCGGCTTAAAATAAAAAGCGGGGATCTGCCTGGGCTGGCCGTCCAGGAGGTCGAAAGTAGGGTAGTGGATCAGTTTCGGCTTGATGAAAAGGCAGGTATCAAGCCCTCCCGCTTCGCTGTACGTCCAGCGGCAGGCAGTGGAATCCTGAAGGTTAACGACATAGACATCTGCCGGCGCCTGGGGGGTGTCTACTGTAATGGCAAGTTTTTTGCCATCGGGGTGCCAGCGAAGAGAGCTGACCACTCCGTCCGGAAGGCCGGCAAATGGCCGGGACTCCTCCGTGGCGACGTTCATAAAATAAAGGCGGGAAATGCCATCATCATTCAGGACAAAAGCAAGATAGCGCCCATCCGGAGAAAAGCGCATGGCCTCTACTTCCCAGGGCCGCGGCCCGGCAATGGGTTTATGGCGTTCCTCCGCCACATCATAGCGTACGAGGCGGCGGCATTCCGAAAACTCATCAGAAGCATAAAAGATCTCTGTGCCGTCGGCATTCCAGAATCCTCCGCGGCAGGCAACATTATTTTTGGCCAGTACAGGCCTCAGGCTGCCACCGCGGATATCCAGCCGGTACAGGAAGCTTTCGTTGATCGACCGGTAGTTGATGACGGTAAGCTGATTCCCGCAGGGCGACCAGTCAATGGGGTACCAGTAGCCTTCACCCTGGAAAATGAGGCGCTCGCCGGGTACTTCCCCAAAGGTATAGAGATACAGGCCGTGGTCTTTCTGGTTGCCTTTGGTGCTGTTGTAGGCAATGGCTGTACCCTGCCGGTTCCAAAGGCCGCTGCTGTGTTTGGATACGCCGTCGGTCAGCATAAAATATCGGCCGGTATCCAGGTTGAAATAGTACAATTGGTAGTTTTCGTTGCCTCCGACGTCCTTGGCAAATAGAAATCCATTGGCGCCGGCCGCAGGGCAAACACTGGCACTGAAAATGGGTTCGGGAAAAAAAGTGGCTTGCTGGCGGGTAGCGCCGGGGCTTTCTACAATGTGGAGCTGTGCCGATTCCCCAAAACGCGTACTGATCAACAACCCCTGCCCCCGGTTCAGCCAATCGGCCAGGTGAGCGTCACGGGTATTGTGATAATGGGTTAGCCGTTTATTGAGGGATTCGGGAATATCTGGAATATTTTCCAGTACGAGGTTACCAATTTCCCTTTTCTCGATCTGAGCAGTCATAATTCTTTTCATTCTTGTAAAAGCAGCAACGAATAGCAGGATGTGCTCTTCCCGCCATATCGTTTCAGAATTACTGTTAAAGCCATCGCTTTATGCAGTTCAGATGGGATTATGGTAACAGTTGTGTATGTTAGGAGTTGTATTTTCGGAACGCTTTGGCCCTGTAAATCAACTCTTTCCATATTGCAGGCGCAAAACTAATATATATTTGTGAATAATACCGGCAATAGTAGCTATAATCATGCCAAAACAAACATCATGGCCTGGAATCGCTCGCTTTTTTCAAAACGAGGCCCAATGGAAGTTAGCGTTTAACCACCCTCAGGTGCGCTATACTTTGGCCCGAACGCACTTCCAGGATGTAAACCCCTGATGGATAATGGCTAATATCCAGGCTTTCCCGGAATGCCGGGCCTGCAGTCGGGTTTTGCAGGCTGTGCAGTATTTGCCCCTGGCTGTTGTAGAGGGTCGCCTGTACCTCTCCATTTTCAGCTTTGCCTTCCAGGAATAAAAGGCCATTGGTGGGGTTGGGATAGGCTATGAGCGCCAATGGCCGCTCGTTTTTCACCCCCGTAGCCACACATCCGGGGAAAGCCGGATCGTAGGTGGCCTGCAATTCGTAGCTGCTACGGCAGCCCGTCAGCAAGTCAACCACTTCGAGCCGGTAGGATCCGCTCGTTTCCATACAATAGCTCATTTCGTTGGCGCCTTCGATGAGGATATCGTTGCGGTACCATTGCAAACCGTACGTTTCCGGAAGGCCCTCCGGGTCGTAGAGGGTGAGCAGGTTGTTGAAATTCTGAAATATGGGCGGATCGGGCAGGGGATTGAAGGTAAGGCCCTGTACGGCAGAGGTGGCGCTGCAACCATCCGGGTTGGTGTATGTTACCCAGTAATCGCCGCTGGCTGAGGCGCTCAATTCCGGGCTATCTATCCCGATCAGGGGCAGGCTGTCCTGATACCACTGCAGGCCGGAATCATACCCGTTGGTTACAGATAGCAGGTAGATATCGCCACTGCAGAGGGAACCCGGCCCGTCGCCTTCGAGTTGCGGAGGGGCAGGTTGTTCGTATACCCGGACGGTATCGACGGACTGTATGGTGTCAACGGGGTGGAAGATGTTGAGGCGAGCCTGCAGGCCGCCATTGGTGAAGCCTCCGTTGGAAAGGCGGTTGAAATTGATGGCGCCGCATTCGTCATCGCCGCCCTGTATGCCGCTGTCTTCGTCCATTACCCGAAGCAAATAGTTCCCTTCGCCGATAAAGAGGTTGACGATGAAATTTACGGGAGTTTGGGCATTTTCCACCTCCATGGTTTCGAAAATGCGTTCTCCGTCAGGATCCCAGATCTCAATGCGCAGGTCAGGTGCGTTATTGAACAAGTCATTACACTCTACGCTCTCCACCACTACCTCCGTCAGTAAGAACCCGAATGTATCGATCACCGCCTGATAATTGACAGCATAAACACCTGCTTCATCATACACCTGAGAGACAGGGTTTTCGCCGGTAGACATATTGCCGTTGCCGAAATCCCAGAAATAGGAATAGCCGTCATTGCCTCCGGAGGGTACGTTATTGGTAAAGCTGGCCTCTACACTCCCGCAACCGCTGTTGTTGGCCAGCGTAAAGCCCTCGGTAACGCTGGTTCCCGGCAGGATCATGATGGGGAAGGAGAAGGAGGAAACCTGGGAGATAAACAAGACTTCTGCACTGACCACTACTTCCACATTGTAAAAACCGGGGATCAGCGGGACGCCGCAGAACTTTACGCAGCCATCCGTCTCTTCCGAAACGTCAAATGTAGTCTGGCTGGCTTCCCAACTCAGGCCTGGAGGAAGGTTGGAGACGGAGGTGATGGTGATCTGGTTGATAGCCAGCCCCGGCGGCGTGCCCGGGTCGCTGGCGTTAACAGGAGTGGTGGTCTTCGGCATGCGGAAGCTCAGGCCCGAATCATAATAAACGCCTACCTGGCCGTCGGCCGCACTGCTGAGATATATGGTGTCTTCCGGAAGGCTGGCAGGAAGGTTGACCAAACATCCCGGGCAACCTGATTGAGCGTTAAGGCAGAAAGCAAAAGCAAACAACAAGGAAGAGAAGTAAAACTTGAGCATAAAAACAGCTTTTGAAGGCGGGTAAAGGCAACTTTTCCTCAGGGTGCAGGAGCGAAGCCTTAATGTTGCAGGGTGGTACAACGGCCTCGCTCCAAAAATCAGAAGGGATTAGAAGTTTGGAGATAGTTACAAAAAGGCCAGCCTGTGAGTATGGTAAACAGGCCGGCCTTTTTCAGCATTAGCGATGGTTAATGGCCATTTTTCGGGAAACCATTTCCCGGCCGTTGCTGAGGCTGTACAGATAGATGCCATTGGGCAGGTGGCTGCCGTTGTATTCGATGGTATTCTCACCCGGCAGGATGACTACCCGTTCGCGGTGCAGTTTGTGTCCAAGCATGTCGCTGACCACAAAGTCAAAGGTACCGCCTGCTTGTGCGTTTACCACTACCTGGGTCCATCCGCTGCTGGGATTGGGCTGGTTGCTGATGCTGAACTGAGAGGCGAAGCTTTCGCGCGTATTCACCATGTAGCAGTTTTCTGAACCGGCCGGCTTAACGACCAGGTAATAGTGGCTTTCGGCCTCCAGGTCGTCGGGAAGGGTCAGTTCCAGCGGCAGGGGCACGCCGGTAATAGCTACATTGGCGACCACTTTAAGGTCGTGGGCCGCCACTTCAGCATTGGTTGCGGTGCCGAAGAGCACTACGCAGCCTTTGGTTTCCGCCTCAAAGATACAGTTCGGAGGATTACAAACATAGTCGAAGGAAGCGGGCAGGTTCTCAACCGCTCCGTCGGGGGCGATGCTCACATTTGAGATCGGAGCCGGGCCAAGGGGCGTGTCATACGTTGACGGGATATTGAAGGTGAAAACAAATTTGTAGTATTCATCAACGCAGGCCGTGTCCGTGATCCCACCATCCGGACGGACTGTCGATTGGGGCAGGGGCGCCACCACAACGGAATCCGGAACAGACTGGTCGGGATCACAGGTGGTTTCCTGAGCATTGGTGAAATTCCAGGCTGTCAATCCCAAAACGAAGAGTACGACTTTCTTCATAGTTGAATAATTTGATAATGTTGTCATGAAAGATAAAGCAATATAGCGTATTTGCGATCCATTTTCCCCTAAAAGGAGAAATAAGGATTTGAGCCGACTTATCGGGTAGGGTGCTGTGATAGTGGAGACAAAACGATTTGAGGGCGAAGGCAAAAGTAAAAAAATGTCCTAATATATCCAGCCCGGATATTACAAATTCTGTTAATTTTATCGGTTAACCCATATTTTGTTCTATTTTCGCCCCTCAGAATTTGTTTGGAGGTAGTGCCTGGCAAACACGAATCCATGCAAATGCCGAATTGCTCTATGGGCCGTGTGAAGTTAACTGTATTCTCATAACGCAAAACGCTACACATGAGCAGACTTCTTACATTTCTCTGCCTTATGGCCCTTTGTTTTCAAGCTGCCCTTGCCCAAAAAGCTACCGTGTACGGAAAGGTTGTAGACGTAAGCACGGGAGAGCCACTGATCGGCGCTACCATCCGCTCGGGCCCTATCGGCGCCATTACCGATTTTGACGGGGCCTACAGCCTGGAGCTTGAACCCGGGCAACACGGCCTGGCCATTCGCTATGTAGGCTACAAGCCGTTCAATAGATCCATCCGGCTGGATGCCGGGCAGTCCATGGAATTGGACGCATATCTCGAAGTGGAAGCTGCCGTCCTGCAAACGGCAACGGTAACCAGCGGCAAATTCGAGAAACCGCTGAGTGAAGTCACCGTTTCCCTTGAAGTTTTGCGGCCGGACCTGGTCAAAAGCACTGGTAAAGTGACCATCGACGAGGCCCTGGAAAAGATACCCGGGGTGACCATTATCGACGGCCAGGCCAACATCCGGGGAGGGTCCGGCTATGCTCAGGGAGCCGGCAGCCGTGTACTGCTCATGGTAGATGACATGCCGATCCTCACGGCCGACGCCGGCTTTCCCAACTGGGACGACGTGCCCCTCGAAAATATCGCCCAGGTGGAGGTAGTGAAAGGGGCGGCCTCGGCGCTGTACGGCTCCTCAGCCCTCAACGGCATCATCAACGTACGCACTGCTTACCCCAAGGCCAAACCGGAAACGGAAGTGGCTGCCTGGTATACCTCCTACCGGGCTCCCAAAGACGAACGCCTGAAATGGTGGGACAGCGCGCCCTATACCTATGGCGCCAGCCTCGCCCACCGGCGAAAGATCGGCAAACTCGACCTGGTTCTGGGGGGGTACCTTTTGCGGGAGAATGACTATAATGGATACCAGGACCCCGGCGATCCTGCCGGGGGTATAAAGAATGCCTACCGCCGCTTCGGCCGCGCCAATATCAGCACCCGCTACCGGCTGACCGACCGGCTGACGATCGGCCTGAACGGTAACTTCAACGTCGGAGAAACCGGCGCTTTCCTGTACTGGAAGTCGGATACGGCCGCTTATATTGCCGCCCCCAACACCTTCTCTAACCGCGAGCGCATCCGATTCAATATCGACCCGTTCATCAATTATTACGACAAAGGCGGCAACCGGCATCGCCTGCAGGGGCGCTTCTACAATGTGGATAACAACAACGACATGGACCAGTCCAACTCTTCGGACATGTACTACGGAGAGTATCAGTTCCAACGCCAGATCCAGCCGGCTGAACTGGTGTTGACGGCCGGGGCGGTAGTTTCGGGTACAGCCATCTCTGCCGAATTGTACGGGGACACTACCTATACCTCCCGCAACATCGCTACCTACATTCAGGTGGAGAAAAAGCTTCTGGAGCGGCTGAACCTGAGCGCGGGTTTCCGTTATGAGAACAACCTGCTCATCAGCCCTGCCTACTACAATGAGAACAAACAGGATACGATTACTAAAGAACGGGAATCCAGGCCGGTGTTCCGCATCGGCGCGAACTACCGGGTAGGGGAAGCCACTTTCTTCCGGGCATCCTGGGGGCAGGGGTACCGGTTCCCTACGGTGGCCGAGAAATTCATCCGGACCAATGCCGGTTTTATCCGGGTGTTGCCCAATCCCAGCCTGGGGTCCGAGACCGGCTGGAGCGCGGAACTGGGTGTTAAGCAAGGCTTCCGCATCAACGGTTTCGAAGGGTTTGTCGACCTGGCGGGCTTCATTTCGCAATACCAGGATATGATCGAATTCAACTTCATCGGGCAGGGCTTTAAGTCCGTCAATATCGGAGGGACGAATATCCGGGGTTTCGAAGCTACCATCGCCGGGCGGGGAGAAGTCCTGGGCGTTCCGCTCAGCCTGCTTACCGGTTATACCTACGTCGCCCCAAAATTCGATGAGTTTGGCCTGGATGCCCCCGAAGGTTCACAGGCTCTGTTCAATGCACAGAGTTCTTCGGAAATGACTACCAATGTCCTCAAATACCGTTCCCGGCACTTGTTTAAGTTCGACCTGGAAGGAAGCTATAAGGGTTTTTTCCTGGGGACAGAAGTGTTTTACAACAGCCAGCTCGTCGCTATCGATAACCTCTTCGAGGTATTGCTCGCCGGTGTGAAGCGTTTCCGGGATGAGAACCCCAATGGCTACACGCTGCTAAATCTTCGGACGGGTTATAATTTTTCTGACGCCCTTAGGCTGACTTTGCTGGTGAATAATACTGCCAATATTGAGTACACTACCCGCCCGGCCCTTATGGAAGCGCCCCGCAACCTGACGGCCAGGGTGGATTATAAGTTTTAGATCAGGGTGTGAAAGTGTAAGGGTGTAAATGAAGGGGCTGTCCCACTATTTATACCCTTACACTTTTACGCATAAGTATATCCCGGGGTTAATAAAAATCACCTTTCTTCCTGACTTCCATCACTTTCCGCAGGCTTCGGATTGGTTATCTTGGCTGTATCAAGAACCAAAATCCTGATGCCATGACTCCCGATTCTGCCTCACTGCTGATATTTTTTGCCATCGTCCTGTTCTTCGTCCCACTGGTCATGGGGTTTGCCGGAAAGAACAAGATGGGGTGAATATGGTGTTCCGGCCCTTTTTCGTTGCCGTAAGGCGAAGAAAAAAGGCCGATGTCTAACGCTTTTTCCGCCTGCGTACCAACCACAAGGCAAGCAGCGCGAGGATCAATACGATTGGCCAGATGGTAACCAGTCCGACGGCAAGGTCTTTCAGTAATTTCCAACCATTTGCGAAGCCTTCGCCGACGCGCCCCCAGAAGGAACGGCCGGTGGCCAGCGGGCTTCCCTTTTCGTAGATAGTGAGGTTGATGGTGCTGTAATCCACCTGGCGGTTGAGATACTTCAGCTGCCCTTCAATGGATTCGATCTCTTCCACCACCTTGCGCAGGTTTTCCTCTACGGCCAGCACCTCTTCCACGTTTTTTGCCTGTTTCAGCAATTCCCGGTAACGTTCCACCACCGCCCGTTTGGATGCCAGGCGGGTTTCGAGGTCTATGTACTGCCGGGTTACATCTTCAGCGTTCACGGATTTGAAATCCACCTGCACGGCCAGTTGCTCGAATTCAAGCAGCAGGGAGTCAAAACCCCGGGGGAGTACCCGGATCACCAGGGTGTTTTCCAGGCGCCCGCTGTATTGCTGTTCGTTTTCGCTGGTAAGTTCCCCTTTGTATTTTTCTATCAGGTTTTTAACGGAGGCCAGGGCTTCCTGATAATTTTTAACCTCCATCCGCATATCGGCTGTCCGGATGACCTTCTTTTCCGGGGTGAGGGGTTCGGGTTGGCCTTCATCCTGCGCATAGGCTTCCTTTGCCATTTGAGCCTCATTGCGGGAACTGTAATCATAGTAGCCTTCCTGGCTGCTTTCGTGGTTTCCCCGGCAGGCCAGGCTCAGCGTGGCCAGGAGGGAGAGAATGATCCAGAACTTCGTTTTCATCTTTTGTTTTTTCTTGAAGTTATCAATAAATAGAAAAAGGGACTGCCAAAATGTCACCGGGGGCTCTAAAATCCTTATCTTTGCTGCCCGGTTTGTGAACCATTAACCGAGATATCCCCTTTTTAGACAGGATGCACTTTTTCGCTCCGATGCACAAGGGAAAACAGAAAAAATTTCAGAGTACAATGTACGACAACAACCCTACACTCGTAGGTATACAAAAGAAGATTGACGAAAGCCGCCAGGGAGAGGCTTTTTTCCGGGAGCAGGCTGAAAGTGCGGGGCAGTGCAGCAAGCACTTCTACATCGAAAGCTACGGCTGCCAGATGAATTTCAGCGACAGTGAGATTGTTGCTTCTATACTGGCGGATTCGGGTTATCAGCCCACCCGTTTTCTGGAAGAAGCCGACCTGATCCTGATCAATACTTGTTCTATCCGGGAGAAGGCAGAGGAAACCGTGCGCAAACGGCTGCGTATCTTCGACAAGGTGAAGGAGCAACGGCCGGGCACGCTCGTCGGAGTCCTGGGCTGCATGGCCGAGCGCCTGAAGAGTAAATTCCTGGAAGAAGAAAAACTCGTCGACCTGGTCGTCGGGCCGGATGCCTACCGTGACCTCCCCGGCCTGATCGGCACCGCTGAGGATGGAGATAAAGGGATAAACGTCTTCCTCTCCCGGGAAGAAACCTATGCTGATATCAGCCCTCTGCGGCTGGGCTCCAATGGGGTGGCTGCCTTCATTTCCATCATGCGGGGCTGCGACAATATGTGTTCTTTCTGCGTTGTGCCCTTTACCCGGGGGCGCGAACGCAGCCGCAACGCCTTCAGTATCGTGGCGGAGGCTTCCGGCTTGTTCGAGAAAGGTTACCGGGAAGTGACCCTTCTGGGCCAGAATGTTGATTCTTACAAATGGGAAAACCCGGAGACTGGAGAGCAGATTACCTTTGCTCAGCTGCTGGAGATGGTGGCAAAAGTCAGCCCGGAGCTGCGCGTCCGCTTTTCTACTTCACACCCTAAAGACATTACTGACGAGGTCCTCTTCACCATCGCCAGGTACGAGAACATTTGCAACTACATCCACCTGCCGGTGCAATCGGGCAACAGCCGTATTCTTGAGCTGATGAACCGCACCTACGACCGGGATTGGTACATCAATAAGGTGCGCCGCATCTACGAGATCATTCCGGACTGTGCTATTTCTTCCGACATCATCGCCGGTTTCTGCAGCGAAACAGAAGAGGAACATCAGGACACCCTCAGCATGATCGAATTTGCCCGCTACAGCATGTCCTACATGTTTTACTACTCCGAACGCCCTGGAACCCTGGCTGCCCGGAAATACGAGGATGATGTTCCGATGAAGGTTAAAAAGCGGCGCCTTCAGGAGGTTATACGCCTGCAAACCCAGGTTTCCTACCAACACAACCTGGCGGATATCGGTAAGACGTTCAAAGTGCTGATCGAAGGAGACTCAAAGCGTTCCGACAAGGATTTCAAAGGGCGCAACTCCCAGAATAAAATGGTCGTTTTCCCCAAAGCCGAGGGCCTCAGGCCAGGAGACTATTGTTATGTTAAAATTAGTGAAGCGACCAGCGCTACCCTGAAGGGAGAGATCGTGAAGGGGTAAATGGTTAGATTGCCGGAGTGTTATCTGGTGGCTACCCTATGCAAATACTAAGACGGAAAACCTGGAGGCAATCCAGCAATCCAGCAGTTAACCAGCCTCTTACAATCCTTCAAAACAGTACAGGTAAAAGGGCAGCCTACTCAAACACATAATCAGAAACGACAATGGATAGTAACCTCCAGGCCATCAAACAAAGATTTGGAATTATCGGCAGGTCTCCTCTGCTGGACCGTGCCCTGGGGACGGCTGTACGGGTTGCCAATACTGACCTGTCGGTACTGATCACCGGAGAGAGTGGGGTAGGCAAGGAGGTTTTTTCCAAGATCATCCATGCTTTGAGTGCCCGTAAACACAATAGTTTTATAGCGATCAACTGTGGGGCTATTCCGGAAGGTACCATCAATTCGGAATTGTTTGGGCACGAAAAGGGGGCGTTTACGGGCGCAACCAGTGAGCGCAAAGGGTATTTCGAAAGCTACGACGGAGGTACGATCTTTCTGGATGAGATCGGCGAAATGCCGCTGGACACCCAGGCTTTTCTGCTTCGCGTACTGGAAACCGGCGAATTCATCCGGGTAGGTGCTTCCAAAGTTCAGAAAACAGATGTACGTATTATCGCCGCTACCAATGCCGACCTCTTTGAACAGGTAAAAAAGGGCAAATTCCGCGAAGACCTCTATTACCGCCTCAACACAGTTCCGATCAATGTTCCTGCCCTTCGCGACCGCCCTGAAGATATCTACATGCTTTTCCGGAAGTTTGCCGTGGACTTTGCTGAAAAGTACCGGACGACACCCATTCAGCTGGACGACCGCGCCCAGATGGTACTGGAAAGCTACAGCTGGCCCGGCAACGTGCGGGAACTAAAGAACGTAGCCGAGCAGGCCTCCGTCCTGGCAGAAGACAAGCTGGTCACCGCAGAGCAGTTGGCCCGCTGTGTACCGCAGATCCTGAAGCGGAACCTGCCTATGATCCCCGAGTCCGGCAACCGCAAACAAGACGATGGAGTGACTATGCAGGAAAGGGAGATCTTCTACAAGCTGATGGTCGATATGAAAAACGACCTGAATGACCTGAAGACCCTGGTGTTCGAACTTATCCGAAACAACGACTTGCGCGTTCCTAACCCCCAGGACATTCACAGCCTGCAGGCGCCCGATAACTTTTCCCGGCAACACGGCAGCAAAGTTCCCGTTCCTCATAAGGATGTCACCGACTTCCTCTCCGAATATCATGAAGGCCAGGAGGAAGACGAGAGCCACAGGCCCATCATCCTCCCCCGGGACGAACCAGATGGTTTTTCTCCATCGGAAGAAGTGGAAGAAAGCCTCTCTCTCGAAGAGAACGAAAAAGAACTCATCCAGAAAGCCCTTAAAAAACATAACGGCAGGCGTAAAGAAGCAGCCCAGGACCTGGGCATCTCCGAAAGGACACTCTACCGGAAGATCAAGCAGTATGAGTTGTAGTGTTTTGATGTTGCAGTGTATCAGTGTCCGAGCATCGGAGTTCTCTGCTGCAACACTGATACACTGCGCACTAATAAACTCCTTTCACTCGTCAAATCGTTGCAGGCCCAACTCTTCGATCAGCCGGGCTACCTTCTCCGCATAATCCGGGTCAGTAGCGTAACCTGCTTCCGCTAAACCGGTTGCCCAGGCGCGGTAATCGTTTTTTGGCAGGGCAAACAACGGTTTGTACCGTTCGCTTTCTGTCAGCATAAGGCTGTGGGCGCGAAAGCTTTCCCAGGCAGACCGGTAGGCCCGGAAGAAATCCTTGTGGCTGTCGTCCTCGAAGTTGCGGCAGTGGCCTTTGCGGCAATTGCGGGAAAAGCATTTTATTCCGAAATGGTTGTTGTTTTCCCGGGCAATCGGGCTGTTTCCTGCGTTACTTTCCAACAGGCCCTGCGCCAGTTTGATGCTGGCCGGTATGCCGTACTTTTCCATTTCTGCCTGCGCTACTTTGGAGAAACGATTGACGTAGGCTTCCTGCCTTTGCCGTTTTTCTGTGTCCCCGCTGGTGATAAAGACGGCTTTGCCTCCTCCATCCCGGCCGCTTTTCAGGGCAGTGCCCCGGGCGGCGGCAGGGTTTTCTTCCTTCCAGTCCATAAAAGGTTTGGCGGTGCTCAGGCGCAGCTCCAGGGTAAGGTTGCGCTCCATCATCAGGAAACAAAAAAAGGCGGCTACCAGGAATTTGAGCCAGTGCCGTTCCAAAATGGCGCCGCTCTTTTGGCGGAGCTGTTCCAGCTTGCTTCGGATCAGAGTTAGTTTGATGATCATAGGCGTAAAGGTTTTCAGTGAAATAATGGCGTTATTAGCTGAACGAATAAGGGCCTGGAAAAAGATCCCGGAATGGCGTAAAGTTCCTAACCAATTGATAGTGAATATACTGTGGAAAAGTGTTGGCAAGGTGTTAACCGGCTGAGCACCAACATTTTTTGCTGTTGCCGGAATTATTCTGAAAAGCAGGCTTACAGGATAGTCCCCGGTAATACCTACCTTAGGCGTTAAAAACAGACATGGCGAGAAACTTTCTGCTATACGGCGCTTATGGCTATACCGGCAAACTGATCGCAGAGCTGGCGAAGGAAAAGGGAATGCAGCCTATCCTGGCGGGCCGTTCCGAAGAGAAAACCCGTCAGGTGGCTGATAAGCTCGGGATGGCCTATCGGGTTTTCGGGCTGGATAGCCCCGGAGAAATTGATAAAGGCCTGGAAGGGGTTATTGCTGTGTTACACGCTGCCGGCCCTTTCATTCATACTGCCCGCCCCATGATGGAAGCTTGTCTGCGCAATGGAGTGAATTATCTGGACATAACCGGAGAGATCGCTGTGTTTGAAATGGCGGCGGCCTTGGGCCCGCGCGCCCGGGAAGCGGGAGTGATGCTGATGCCCGGCGCCGGCTTCGATGTGGTGCCTACCGATTGTACTGCTCTTTACCTGAAGGAGAAACTACCGGATGCTACCCATTTACAGCTGGCTTTCACTTCCAGCGGACGCCCTTCCCAGGGCACCGCCAATACCATGGCCGAAAACCTGGGAGAGGGAGGGGCAGTAAGAAAAGACGGAAAGATCAGAAAGGTGCCCATGGGGCATAAAACGATGGAAGTGCCGTTCACTGAAGAGCGGCGCCGCTTCTGTATGACAATACCCTGGGGCGATGTTTCTACGGCTTACTACAGCACAGGCATCCCGAATATTGAAGCTTATACTTCGGTACATCCGAAAACGTACCGGTACATTCGGCTGCAACCCTACTTCAACTGGCTTTTGCGCACTTCTTTTGTGCGGAATATGGTGAAGCGGCGCATAGAAAAAGGGCCCGCCGGGCCTTCCGAAGAACAACGAAAAAAAGGAAAAAGCTATATCTGGGGCAAGGTTTGGAATGAAAAGGGTGAAAGCCGCAGCGCCCGGCTGATCACTCCGGAAGGATATACCCTTACCGCTCATGCCAGCCTCAATATTACCGGCAAGGTACTGGCCGGCAATGTTCCGGTGGGGTTCCAGACGCCGGCCAAGGCCTACGGCCCGGGCCTGGTAATGGAAATACCCGAAACGGTAAGGGAAGACATCGTGGCGCGGCCATCCTGACCGCCTACCTGCCTCCTTATTTCGGCTACCTGCCTAACGTTGGACACAGTTGATAGCCGAGAAGTTGTGGAATGCCCGGAGCTACTCCGACTTCCGCTATCCGATTTCCGACATTTGTCCAATGCTAGATTGGTAGCCCTTATTTCCAATATCCGGCTGATATTCAATAACTTTTCATGTCAGGGTCAATCTCCCTGGCCCAGGCCAGTATTCCGCCCTTCAGGTTATAGAGGTTATCGTGAGGGTGAACCTTGCGCAACTCGCGGATGGCGTCGGCGCTGCGTTTGCCGCTGCGGCAATGGAGGACTACCTTCTTGTCTTTGGCGATGCGCCCGGCCTGCTCCCTGACCTGGCCGGGAGGGATTAGTTCCCCACCCAGGTTGGCAATATCATATTCATAAGGTTCACGCACATCTATGAGTTGAAAATCGGCCCCTTCGTCCATCATCCGTTTGAGTTCCAGGACATTGATCTCCCGGACGGGAGTTTTCGGCTGAGGCGCGCAGAATTGCTCGTAATCGATAAGCTTTTCGATCACGAGGCCAGGGTCTTTCCGGACCTTAAGTATCCGGGTGGTAAAGCTGGAAGCATCGAAAAGGAATAGTTTACCGCTCAGGGGCTCGCCGACGCCGGTAGCCACCTTTATAACTTCATTGGCCTGCATACTGCCGATGATACCGGGCAGGACGCCCAGGACGCCTCCTTCCGCACAATTGGGCACCAGCTCTGCCGGGGGTGGGGTGGGGAAGAGGTCCCGGTAATTGGGGCCCCGGCTGCCATCTTCCCTTAGATAATTGAAGACGGAAACCTGCCCCTCAAAGCGAAAGATAGAGGCGTACACGTTGACTTTCCCCGCCAGTACGCAGGCGTCATTGACCAGATAGCGGGTGGGGAAATTGTCGGTGCCGTCGGCCACGATGTCGTAGCGGGAAATGATGTCCAGGGCATTTTCACTGGACAGTTGTTCGTCGTAGGCCTCAACTTCAATATGGGGGTTGAGCGCCAGCAGTTTCTGCCGGGCGGTTACGGCTTTGGGCTTGCCGATATCCTCCATTGTGTAAAGGACCTGCCGCTGCAGGTTGGTCTCGTCTACCCGGTCAAAATCGACGATCCCGATCCTGCCGATCCCGGCGGCAGCCAGATAGAGCAGCATCGGGCTACCCAGCCCCCCGGCGCCAATGACCAGGACACTTGACTGACGGGCTTTTTCCTGCCCTTCCCGGCCGAATTCAGGTAATGCAAGATGGCGGGCGTATCGGCGTAATTCTTCCGAATTGAGTGTATTCATCATTTTTTATTATTCTGAGCTGAGTGTATAACCATTCTGCGCCCTGTGTTGTTTGCTGCGGTGGAGGAGGAAAATACCATGAATAGGGTATAGGAAGCCCTTATTGGCCGATAAATTGCCGGCTTTGGGTATAAAAGTCTGGCAAAGGCTTTTTATTTCGGGAATAAATTTAGATTTTTGTGATATATATAATCGGTTTTTGGGATAGCCTCTCTCCGGACTTTTTGGAGGGAGGTTTTTTTTTGGGCCGGCTACATTCACTTATTCCATTTGCTCACTCCTCATAAAGGATACTCTGCTTGAAGTCTTTCTGCAGGAGTAACTGGATATTGGTCAGAACGATCTCGCCCATAGTTTTGCATTTTTCAAACTGGCTGTTTTTATGATGATAGCCCAGTTCCTCCCTGAGCTGGTTGATCTTTTCTTCGGTTGAAAGTTCATCTTTGATCATAACTTCCATCAAGTCGGTAAACTGGGCGTCGGAGGTTTTTACCCTGGCGGCGATGAGGCTGCGTTCCTCGAGCTGGTATTGTTTTACCGTCTCGGGCCGCATGTGTTTCATGCCAAGGAAAATAATGGGGTTGTTCTCCTTAAAGTATTGAGGAAGGTAGAAACTCTTGCGCCCTTCGAAGGACTGCTGGTCGAAGTCAATGGCCCGCATCCTGAACTGAGAACCTTCAATATCGGGAGTGATGTCCACTACATAGTTGTAAGAGCGCATATCACCCAGGAGGCGAACGAAGCAGCGTTCGTTGAACTTAATGAATTCCTTGGCGATACGGATCTGGTTGAAAGTGGTGTCTTCCAGGCTCCGCCGCATGAAATCGTCCCCGGGAATGCCGGCCACGTGTTCTTCGATCAGGGTATCCCGGTCGACCATGAACATTACCCGGTTCGGGGAGAGCATATCCTCCAGCTCCAGGCCATATATGCGGGAGGCATCGGCTTTTTTGACATAAAAGTGGTCATAGTTGTCATTCAGCCGGTTGATGATACGGACCCGGAAAGGTTTGGTATTGCCAAAAGTACAGAAGTCGATGCGCGCTACGGTGAGGTGGTCGAGCACTTCCACATCTCCATCCGTTTTCAACAGGGCGTAGATGCGTTTCATGGCGTCGTTAACCTCGCGGCGGTCCGATTCGGAGTAGTAGACGGTTTCCCAGAGCGTATCATTGCCCTGCTGGTCGATGAGCGGTACGGAAGACTCATACCGGAGAAGGTCCCGGTATTGGATGGTCAGTTCGGTGGCGCGGTTATGGCGCCGCAGGTAATCCCGGAGCCTGGGGCTGACCGGGATCAGGGTTTTCTTTTTGGAAGGGACGTTACCTTTCATCATATCGCCAATGCCTCTGTTTATTTAAGCCTGCCCGAAATTCGGGCAATTTTTCATTTTTTCAGATGAAGCAACACACCAGGATTTGCTTCATCTGAAAAACAAGCCTTTGGCGATACAGTTTATTTCAGGCGCCATGGCTGATCTTTCGCTCCCGCATCAGGGTTTCCAGTTCAGGCAGTACGGTCATATCCTCGATGGTGGAAGGGGTGGCGAACGGTTTGCCGTCGGCGATCTGCCGCATGATGCGCCGCAGTATTTTTCCCGACCGGGTTTTGGGCAGCCTGGGCACCACCGCTACTTTTTTGAAAGAGGCTACCGGGCCCACCTTGGCCCTTACCATTTGTATCAGTTCCTGTTCCAGGTCTGTTTCCGTTTTGTCGACGCCTCCTTTCAGGACAACGAACCCGATGGGTATCTGGCCTTTCATTTCGTCTTCGACACCGATCACAGCGCATTCGGCAACGGCCGGGTGAGAAGCCACGACTTCTTCCATCTTTGCTGTGGAAAGGCGGTGCCCCGCCACATTGATGATGTCATCGATCCTGCCGGTGATGAACACGTATCCGTCTTCATCGATGTAGCCCCCATCACCGGTGAAGTAATAGCCCGGGTAGGAACTCATGTATGATGAGAGGAAACGGGCGGTATCGTTCCAGAGGTTGGGCAGGCACCCCGGCGGCAGGGGCAGCCGGATGACTACCGCGCCTTCCTGCCGCGCCGGCAGGCCCTCGCCGTCCGGGCCGACGACCTTGAGGCCGTATCCACATACCGGCTTGGCGGCGGAGCCGGGTTTAATGGGCAATTGTTCTACCCCAACCATGTTGGACAGCATGGGCCAGCCGGATTCGGTCTGCCACCAGTGGTCGATGACCGGCACGCGGAGCAGTCCGCCGGACCATTCCAGCGTGGCGACATCGCAGCGCTCGCCGGCCAGGAACAGGTATTGCAGGCTGCTGGTGTCGTATTTCTTCTTCAGGACTCCGTTGGGGTCTTCTTTTTTAATGGCGCGGAAGGCGGTGGGCGCCGTGAAGAAGGCCTTCACTTTGTATTCTTCGATGACCCGCCAGAAGGAACCCGCATCGGGCGTTTTTACCGGCTTGCCCTCATACAGGATGGTGGAACAGCCGTGAATGAGGGGGGCGTACACAATGTAGGAATGCCCCACTACCCATCCGACATCTGAGGCAGCCCAGTATACATCCCCGGGTTGTACCCCATAGATATACTTCATGCTAAACTCCATGGCTACGGCGTGCCCGCCATTATCACGCATGACGCCTTTGGGGCGGCCCGTGGTGCCTGAGGTGTAAAGAATGTAGAGCGGATCGGTAGCTTCCACCGGGACGTAATCCGCCGGTTCGGCCTTGTCTAGCAGGGCCTGCCAGTCATAGTCGCGCCCTGATTTCAGGGGAGCCGTCAGTTGTGGCCGCTGGTAGACAATACAGCCTTCGGGTTGGTGTTCGGATTCCTCCAGGGCTTCATTGATGATCTTTACATAGTCAATGACCTTGGTGATCTCAATACCGCAGCTGGCGGCCAGGAGTAACTTTGGTTTGGCGTCATCGATACGAATGGCCAGTTCGTGGGGAGCGAAGCCGCCAAAAACCACAGAATGGATAGCCCCCAACCGGGCACAGGCCAGCATGGCGACCACCGTTTGGGGGATCATTGGCATGTAGATGATAACGGTATCTCCTTTTTGAACACCCCGTTCTCTGAGCACTCCTGCGAACAGCTTAACTTCATCCAGCAATTCTTCATATGTGAAAACCTGTTTCCTGTCCGTTACCGGAGAGTCGTAATACAGCGCTACCTGTTGGCCTCGGCCATTTTCGACATGGCGGTCCAGGGCGATGTAAGCAGTGTTGAGTTTCCCGCCTTCGTACCAGCGATACAGCCCTTCTTCATCTTTGGAGAGGATCTTCTCCGGTTTCTTAAACCAGGGTATAGCTTCCGCCTGTTCCCGCCAGAACGCTTCGGGAGACGACATGCTTCTATCGTAAAATTCTTGGTAGGTCATGATCTGATGTTTTTTGCATGTATTTTTAAAAGAAGGACTGCAATAAGGAGGTTGCTCCGTCGTAGCCGGGCTACTGCCGGTGAAGACGGAGCAGCCTCAATAAGAAAAGGGAGTATGGGCTGCTCCCGAAAGAGCAGCCCCTCGCAGGCATTGAAGGTTAGTAATTCACTAGCTGGTCGCTCCACTCTTGATCTCATCGACCACTTCCGGGTTGAGAAGGGTAGAAGTGTCGCCGAGGTTGGAAGTGTCGCCGGAAGCCACTTTGCGGAGTATCCGGCGCATGATCTTGCCCGAGCGGGTTTTCGGCAGGCCGGAGACGATCTGTATCTTATCCGGTTTGGCGATCGGGCCGATCTCCCTGGTCACTACGGCAAGGATCTCCTTGCGGAAGGCCTCTTCGTCGCTCACCGGCCCGGCGGTGATCACATAGGCGTAGATACCCTGCCCCTTGATATCGTGCGGATAACCGACTACTGCCGATTCCACTACCTGAGGGTGTTCATTGATGGCGTTCTCGACCTCGGCCGTACCCATTCGGTGTCCGGATACATTGATCACGTCATCGACCCGGCCGATGATCCGGTACATGCCGTCCTTATCGCGCCGGGCGCCGTCACCAGTGAAGTATTTGTCCTGGAAAGCCGAGAAGTAAGTCTGCCGGCATCTTTCGTGGTCTCCGTACGTAGTTCGCAGCATGGAAGGCCAGGGGAATTTGATGCACAGCAGGCCTTCAACATCGTTGCCGCTGAGCTCCTTGCCGTCCGCATCCATGAGGCAGGGCTGAATACCCGGCAGAGGATAGCCGGCGTGAGCCGGTTTCATGGGGCTGAGTGGCCCCAGGCCGGAGATCAGGATGCCGCCCGTTTCCGTCTGCCACCAGGTATCGACGATGGGGGAGTTGCCCTTACCCACCTTTTCATAGTACCATTCCCAGGCCTCTTCATTGATGGGTTCGCCCACCGTCCCCAAAACCTTGATAGAACTCAGGCCGTATCCTTCCACCCATTCGTCGCCTTGCGCCATCAGGGCGCGGATGGCCGTGGGCGCAGTATAGAACTGGTTGACCTTCAGCTTGTCGCAAACCGCCCAGAAGCGCCCGGCGTCCGGGTAGGTGGGCACCCCTTCGAACATCACCGTGGTGGCGCCGGCCAGGAGCGGGCCGTAGACGATGTAGGAGTGCCCGGTGATCCAGCCAATATCGGCGGTGCACCAGTAGATGTCTCCATCCTGGTACTGGAAGACGTTCTTGAATGAATAGGCGGTGTAAACCATGTATCCGCCACAGGTATGGACGACCCCTTTGGGTTTGCCGGTAGAACCGGAAGTGTAGAGGATGAAGAGCATGTCTTCGGCATCCATTTCTTCGGCCTCGCACTCGGGGCTTTGGCCGTCCACTTCCTCGTGCCACCACTTGTCCCGGCCGCTCACCATATTGACGCCGTCTCCTGTGTTTTTATGGACCAGCACGGTTTCGATGCTATCGCAATCCATGGCCAGGGCATCATCGACGACCTGTTTTACCGGGATGTGCTTGGCGCCCCGGTCGTTATAGTCGGAGCAGATCACCATTTTACAGGTGGCGTCCTTAATCCGGTCGGCCAGGGCCTGAGCGGAGAAACCGGCGAAAACCACAGAGTGAATAGCTCCGATACGGGCACAAGCCAGAACGCCAATGGCCAGTTCAGGGACCATGGGCATGTAGAAACAAACGCGGTCCCCCTTTTCAATGCCGTTGGCCTTCAGGGCATTGGCTGTTTTACATACGGCGGCGTGTAATTCCTTATAGGTGTATTTCTGCACCGGGGCGTCCGGCTGGTTGGGTTCGAAAAGAATGGCAACCTGGTCGCCGCGGCTCTCCAGGTGGCGGTCCAGGCAGTTCTCAGTAATATTCAGCTTTCCACCGACAAACCATTTGATATCGGGGTCGCGGAAGTTCCACTCCAGGACTTTGTCCCATTTTTTACGCCAGGTAAAAGTGGATGCTTGTTCTGCCCAGAAACCTTCCGGGTCTTCTACGCTGCGGCGGTAGACGTCCTTATATTCGTCAAAGGACTTGATCTGTAGTGTCATATCGCTATTGTTTTATTTTTAGTTACACTCCTTTTCTTACCTTAGATGGCCAGGTTTTCTAAAGATATATAGATATTTATATGTTTATATCTTTCAAAGAAAAAAAACCTGAGCGAATTATCCAAATTCTATCACTTCATTTATGGTATTTATCAGTTCATCATTGTCAAAAGGCTTGGTGATGTAGACTTCTCCGCCGGTTGCATATCCTTTGAACCGGTCTTCCTGAGTACCTTTTGCCGTCAGGAAGATGATGCGGGTATTATCATAGCGGGCATCGGAACGGATCTTCCGGGCAACTTCGAAGCCATCCATACCGGGCATCATTACATCCAGAATGACAATGTGGGGTTGAGAGCGGGGCATGAGCAGGAGGGCCTGCTCCCCATTTTCGGCTTTAAAGGCCTGATAGCCTTCTTTTTTAACCAGATATTCGAGCGCTACCAGGATATTGGGCTCATCGTCGACCAGGAGGATACGGGTATTGGTTTTATCTGTCATATCGAGCAGGCTCCGGTAGTTATTCTTCGCCATTGTCCGGGAGTGAAAGAAGTCCACTCCTTAGCGGCATCAATACAAAGCTAAATTTACAGATTTTTGAGAAAAAACAAAATTTAAGCGAGGGTTGCTTTCATCATTGATAGCAGCCTGCCGGCTCATCATTTTTGAGGCTGTCTGCTCGGGAGAAGGCTTCCAGGTTTTACCCGGGTTCGGCAGGTAGCCCCAGCTTTGTTGGTTCGGTATTCGCCGGCCGTTTTCCCAAGGTTATCCGCCAAATGTGCAAATCCCTAATCCCCGTTTCAGGCTTCGCTCCCGTCATACAGAGGAATCTCCACAACAAATGTGGCGCCGCTGTTGGATTCGCTTTTGACGTGTATGCTGCCGGAATGTTGGGCCACGATGGAATGTGTAATAAAGAGCCCCAGCCCGCTGCCTTTGGGTTTGCCCCTTGCTTCGTCGCTCAATTGGGTAAATTTTTCGAAGATCAGTTTCTGGTCCTTTTCAGGAATGCCCCTGCCATTATCCTTTACTTCTAAAACGGCAATCCTGCCGGCTCTGCGGAGGCAAATGGCAACCAGCCCCTCTTCCTCCCTGCAGAACTTAATGGCGTTGGAAATGAGGTTGACGGCCACCTGAGTCAGCCGGTCATTGTTGCCGAGGACCAGTACCGGCCGGTTTTCAATCTCCAGTTCATGCTGCACATTACGGTCCCGCATCAACTGCTTCAGGCCCTGGTAGGCCTTTTCCGTGACCTCGGCAAGATCAATGGGTTCCATTATCCAGGTTTCGTGGTTGGACTGTATTTTCTCCAGGTCGAGAACCTGGTTGATCAGGCGGGTAAGGCGCTCACTTTCATTGACTACTATACTAAGGAACTCCTGCTTTTGCTCATCAGGAAGCTCTGGAGTTTCCTGCATTATTTTGGAAAGGGCCTTTATGGAAGTGATCGGCGTCCGGAGTTCGTGCGTAACCGTGGTGATGAAATCTGCTTTCAAGCGGTCCAGTTCTTTTAATTGTTCGTTAGCCTCTTTCAGCTGCCTGGTAGTCCGTTCCAGTTCCGCCGACTTTTTTTCCAGCGCTTGGCTGTACTGGATGATCTCTTTGGTCTGTTCCAGCACTTTGAACATTTCTTCCAGGCTGATGGGCTCTTCTTTGGTGATGGAGCCGATGATGATCTTGGCGGAGGCGGCGCCAATGGCGCCGGCAAGGTGTGTCTCGGCGTAGTTGACCAGGTCGGGCCCGGCGACTTTTTGCTGGGACAGGTCTAGGCGCTGGCTGTTCTCATAGGCATTGAGCAACAGGTTGCCGCGGGGCTCGCCCAGGAAGCGGTTGAGCAGGATGCGGATGTCCTGGACCATTGCCTGCCGGCGCATGACGTCATAATCGGAGCTGCCTTTTCGGTATTTGTAGATATCGACAAACAGGTCGGCCTGAGAAACTTCCAGTGGAGACTGCGAAGTGTACAGGGAGACGAAGAAATAGGAAAGGGTATTGAACAAAAGGCTCCAGAACGCAGCCTGCGTGATGTGGCTGGTGTTGCTGAGGCCAAACAACTGATGGGGTTTGAACAGTTCGATGCCGAAAGGCCCGTTTTCCAGGAACTGCATAGACAGAACACCGGCATCCACCATGGTGGGAAGGGGCAGGGTATAGGCCCAGATGCCAAAGCCGAGCAGCAGGCCGCAGAGGGCGCCTTTTTTCGTCGCCCTTTTCCAGTAGATCCCTCCCAGAACAGCCGGCACGAACTGGGCGATGGCGGTAAAGGAGATCAGCCCTACCGATACCAGGCTGTATTGTTCTCCCACCGCCTTGAAATAGCCGTAGGCCAGGAGCAGGACCACAATTATGCTGATGCGGCGGATACCCAGAAGGCGCCCGCTGAGGTTGGCGTACTGCTCTTCTTTAAAGGCATTTGCCCTCAACACCAGGGGAAGGACGAGGTTGTTGCCGATCATGATACTCAGCGCAATTACGGCCACGATCACCATACTGGTGGCAGCAGAGAACCCTCCCAACCCTACAAAAAGGGCGAGAATGTCTTTTCCATGTGCCAGGGGAAGGCTCAGAACAAAGCTGTCGGGCTCATAAGTGCCGGCAGGAAAATGGTTTAACCCGGCTATGGCGATCGGCAACACGAAAATGTTGATCAGCAAAAGGTAGAGAGGAAACAGCCAGGAGGCCTTGCCGACATGGGCGGGGTCGGTATTTTCCACTACCGATACGTGGAACTGCCGGGGCAGCAGCATTACCGCCGCCATGGACAGAAAAGAAAGCCAGAACCACTCCCATCCGTTGATATTGGTTTCTTCCAGCGAAAATAGACGGGAAAGCTCCGGGTCACCCATTGCCTTCCGGAAAATATCTCCAAAACCATCGTATATCCAGAAAGTAACAAAGGCGCCTACAGTCAGAAAAGCGACCAGTTTCAGGAGGGATTCAAAAGCGATGGCGGCAACCAGCCCTTCGTGCCGTTCGTTGGGGTCCAGGTTACGGGTGCCGAACAGAATAGTAAAAACGGCGAGAGCAATGGCTATATACAATGCAGAATCCAGATAAAACGGGATCTCTGCGTGGTGATAAATTGTACTCTGGTTTTTTGCCAGCAGGTCGAAACTGGTGGAAATGGCCTTCAGCTGGATGGAAATGTAGGGGATGATGCCAAAAACAGCAATGAGAGCGGCAATTGCTCCCAGCCAGGTGCTTTTTCCGTAACGGGATGAAATGAAATCGGCAACAGAAGTGATCCGCTGCGATTTGCTGATGAAGATGACCTTTTTGAGCAGTATCCACCATAGAGGAGCAATAATGGCCGGCCCGATGTAAATGGGCAGGAACCCCAGGCCGCCGGTGGCAGCCCTGCCTACGCTTCCGAAATAGGTCCAGGCGGTGCAGTAAACGGCAAGGGACAGGGCATAAATGACGGAATTGTTGACCAGGCTTCTTCCCGCCTTCTCCCGTTTTTCAGCCAGGTAGGCAATGAGAAACAGGAATGCTACATAAGCGATCGATATGAATATGATAACCCCTGCGTCCATGATTATTTCCTGTGCTTTACCTCGGCTTATTTTTCTGTTTGGACTCGACGATCAGAGCAGTAAAAAGGATGATGGCGCCCCAGGCCAGAAAAATGTAGGCGAAAATGGCGATAGCTCCTCCCAGCGGTTTTCCCCTGCCGAACAGGCTGAGAATGGGAAAGTTAAATAGAAGCAGAGCAAGGAGGAACAAGCCCAGAAGCTTGTATGTTTTGTCTTTAGCCATAATGAAACCGTTTTATTGCTCTCCTGCCAATTGTCCCTAAAAAACGGCAATTCCCGACGGTAATACAAGAGGGGCAATAAAAAATGCAGGTTGAAAGTAATGATACCCTAACCTGCACTCGGGGAGTACTCGATATTAACCAACTAAAAACCAACCTTTAGAAATAGCTTTTTAGTTATTTACTGCTCATAGCAGCTTCCTCCTCCGCTTCTCCGGGCCACAAGCCGAAAAGAGAAGGGGTGATGAATTTGCTTTTGGACAACGCCCAGAGGAACAGCAGGGCAAATGCTCCCAGCCCTATGGAAACCAGGTAATGCCCATTGAGCTGGGGTTCCAGGTAGAACCTCATGGCCAGGGTGGTGAAAATATAAACCGTGGTGAAAAGGTCGGATAATTTTCTGCCTAACTGGAATTTCATAATTCTTTTTTTTGACCGGTTTGGTGGAGTTCTTTCGAAAAGCTGTTCGGAAGCGGGGCGCCCCGCCTCCGAACAGCGGCTGGATTAATTGTGCAGACAGTGAGCACTTACTGAATCAGGGTACAATGATCTTAAACACGTAGAGGAGGAAGCCGGGGAGGAGCCCCCCTCAGCTTTTTCCCCTGCATGTTCATTAGTGCACGTGTGCCGATCCCGCGCCTCTGGGTACGCGAATGTCCTCGACGATATCCATCACTTCCTGAGGCGGGGGAGCCGTCAGCCGGGATACGATAAATGCTATGATCAGGTTGACGACCATGGCCACCGTTCCAAAGCCCTCAGGAGAGATGCCGAACCACCAGTCAGGCTGCAGGGCCGCGACAGCGTCTTTGCCACCATCGAAGATGCCGAATTTGAACTTGAGCATGTACCACAGCATCAGGCTGATACCGATTACCATGCCGGAAATGGCGCCTTCCCGGTTCATGCGCTTGTCAAATACCCCGAGTACGATAGCGGGGAAGAAGGATGCCGCAGCCAAACCGAAGGCCAGGGCCACCACCGCCGCCACAAATCCCGGAGGGTTGATCCCAAAGTAACCGGCGACCATCACAGCAAAAACAGCTCCGATACGCGCCCACATAAGCTCGCCTTTTTCTGTGATGTCGGGCTTGATCTGCATTTTGATCAAGTCGCGGGAAATAGCAGTGGAAATTACCAGCAACAGGCCGGCAGCCGTTGACAGGGCGGCGGCCAAACCTCCCGCGGCAACCAGGGCAATCACCCAGTTGGGCAGGTTGGCAATTTCCGGGTTGGCCAATACCATGATGTCGGCGTCTATCTTCAATTCGTTCTTTTCTTTATCGGCAACATATTGGATGACGCCGTCTTCATTCTTGTCGGAAAAAGTGATCAGCCCGGTTTCTTCCCATTTCTTGAACCACTCGGGCATTGCGGCGTACTGTTCGTTACTTACGGTGTTGATCAGATTCGTACGGGCGAAAGCGGCGATAGCAGGCGCTGTGGTGTAGAGAATGGCAATGAAAACCAGCGCCCAGCCGGCGGAGACCCGCGCGTCCTTCACTTTGGGTACGGTGAAGAAGCGGACGATCACGTGCGGCAGGCCCGCCGTACCGACCATGAGGGCAAAAGTAATGGCAAACACATCTGCCATCGTTTTTGTCCCGGTCGTATATTCTGCAAAACCGAGTTCGGTATGCAGCTGGTCGAGCTTATCGAGCAGTGCCATGCCGGAGCCGCCCGTTACGTCACCGATCAGGCCAAGCTGGGGAATGACGTTGCCGGTCATGGCCAGAGAGATGAAGAAAGCAGGCACCATGTAGGCGAAAATGAGAACGCAGTACTGAGCCACCTGCGTGTAGGTGATGCCCTTCATGCCACCGAGTACGGCGTAGAAAAACACAATAGCCATACCGATGTATACCCCGGTGTTGATATCCACTTCCAGGAAGCGGGAGAACACCACGCCTACACCGCGCATCTGCCCGGCCACGTAGGTAAAGGATACGATGATGGCGCAGATGACCGCCACCGTACGGGCTACATTGGAGTAGTAGCGGTCTCCGATAAAGTCCGGGACCGTAAACTTCCCGAATTTTCGCAGATAAGGCGCCAGGAGTAGGGCCAGGAGCACGTAGCCTCCCGTCCAGCCCATGAGGAACACGGCTCCGTCATATCCCATAAAGGAGATCAGGCCCGCCATAGAGATGAAAGAGGCCGCAGACATCCAGTCTGCCGCGGTTGCCATACCGTTGGCAACGGGGTGGACGCCGCCGCCGGCGACGTAAAATTCCGACGTAGAACCCGCCCTCGACCAGATCGCAATGCCGATGTAGAGCGCGAAGGTCAGGCCCACTATGATAAAAGTCCAGGTTTGAACACTCATGATTCTTCTTGTTTAGTTGGTTGATGAATTTCAGATCTCATCGAATTCGTACTTCTTGTCCAGCTTGTTCATGAGGCGGACATAAACGAAGATCAGAACGACAAAAACATAGATGGATCCCTGCTGGGCAAACCAGAAGCCCAGCTTTGCGCCTCCGATGCGGATGCTGTTGAGCGGTTCGGCCAGGAATATCCCGAACAAATAGGACACCAGGAACCAGATGGAGAGCAGGATCAAAACATATTTGATGTTCTCCCTCCAGTATTGTTGAGCTCTTTTGTCTAGCGACGCCATGGTCTTAAGTTGTTTTGATGAAGAAATAGGTATATCTTGATAATTGCATGTACAGCCTATAAGAAAATGTGCGCCTGCAGGCGGATTTGCTGTACGTCGCGGACCTCCCCAGTTTCCGGGTCAATGCCGCCTTCTCTCGGGTCATTGTTGATCATGTGGTATTCCAGCGTCAACTTGGCGCTATGCCCCAGGATGAAATAGTTGACGCCAAGGTCTAGCCCGAGGACACTATCCTCATAGCCATCATAGTTGCCGGATTGCAGGGCTACATAGGGCATGAAGCGGGAAGCGGGAAGTTTGTACCCCACCTGGCCGTAGAGGGCCGTTCCGGTGCCAGCCCAGCGGCTGACGTAATTGGCGCCGTAGTTGAAATTCATGAAAGCGGCATAGAAGTTCAGGCAGTCATCACTTGCCAGGGGCATATCGAGGAAAGCATCGACTGCGAAGTGGGTGACGCTTTCGTGTTCGCCCGTTGCATTATTGAACATGCCATTGGGGTGGGCGAAAAAGCCGGCGCCGATGGCAAATATCTTTTTGGCGCCCAGGTAGCTGCCCACGTTATAAGGCAGTTTGATGGATTCCGCGTCCCAGAAATTGTAGCGGAAATATCCCTCGTAAATGGTATTGCCTACGGGGCCGCCGTCTTTATCCGGCTGCAGGAAGCCGTCGTAAGTGAGGTTGCTGCCGAGTATGCTGCGGTCATTCTGCAGGCCGTTCGCTCCCGGGTTGTTGATGGCCAGGCGGTAGTCAAGCTTGTCGACCTGCCCTTTGGCATAGATGCCCAGGTGGCGGGCAAACTGGTCGGTCACGGCCAGGGAGTGCCAGTGGATGAATGGCCGGGCCTGGTCCAGCGTCATAAAGTTGAGGGTACTCTGGCTTGCCAGGCGGGTCAGCCCTTTCCAGTAGTGCAGCCCTCCGCCGATGTAAAGGGCATCGTCATTGGAAACCTTGAACTCCGTCCAGGCATCATGCAGGAAAAGCTGCGGAGCGTCTCCGTTGTTACCCAGAGAGGTCAGGTTATCCGGAGTCAGGTTGTTGAGGCCAAAGTGGGTCAGGATCAGAAAACGGGGCGACACCTGGGCATAGGCCAGGAAACGCGAACGGCGCGCCAGGTGCGTCAGCTGAAGCGAAGCATTATCCGCCGCCAGGTTGTTCGTCTGGATCCATTGCTGGTGCCAGATGATAAACCGGACGTACTTCTTGCCGTCTTCAGTCAGCTTGAGGGTCAGCGGCTTGTAGGAGTGGTCTGGTTCGGGCTTCTCCGCATTTTCCTGGGCGAGCCCGTTCCAGCTCAGCCCCAGGCAAAAGGCCAGAAGAGGAAGCAATTGGCGTAGCAGTTTCGTATTCATAAACTGTGTTTTAAGATGAAAGATCAGCTCTTATTTCGAGCTAAAGTATATAGTTATCTATATATATACAAACTTTTCTCTGAAAAAATTTCAGTTTCGCCAAAATATTATGTTATCTCTGCCGGGTTGAGAGGCAATAGGTTTTGGCTTAAAGCCTTTGTTGTAAAGGTTTATTTGGCAGGTGTGGAGGCAAAAAGCTGGAGAAGGCTTTTGGAGTACAGGCCAGGTATATAGTAGGTTATATGTGTCGCCAGAAGATGGGAAAATGAGAACGCACCCGGCCCAATGGCGCTGTAGAAATCATACAGGTTTTTATATATTTACGTGAGTTCGGGATTAGTGGCTTTGAAAATCAATCCTTTAGGCCAGTTACTTGTTGCTAGTTGTCAGTTGATTGTTCCCGGGAACTGACAACGGCCAACAGGCAACCAACAACGATCAACAAAATCAGGGTTTTGAGACTATATATTCTCGAATGCATCCCGAACTGACGTTATATTTGGAAAGTTTTTCCAGGAGCATCGCCTGCAGGGCCGGTGGAGGGTAAAAGGAGGTAATATGAAAGAATTGCTGCCTGCCCGAGGCGCCGAAAATTTTAAAACAAGCTTAAATGACCTTGATGAGGGTCTTGATGATCTCATAGTATTCCTCCTTGCTCAGAGAGTAAAGGGAGTTTTTGCCGTCCCGTTCTACATTTACGACATTTTTGTTCTTGAGAATGCGCAGGTGGTGGGAAGCGATGGCCTGTTCTATCTGCAGTTGTTCGTAGATGCTGGTTACGGTCATCTGTCCGTTGTTATAGAGCAGGTCGATTATGGCGATTCGGATGGGGTGAGCTACTGCTCGCAGTGTTTCGGTGGATTCCTCAAGAAAATCAGCGTTGAAATGTGTTTTCATTTTCCTCAGTAGCTTGGACGTGCAACAAATATAAACATCTATTTTTATAAATAAGTCTATAAGAAAAGTAAAGTTACCAGAATTAAGCATTTATCGCTATGGAGAATACCATTCCGCGCCGGATATACGACTTTCTTAAAGAGTTTCCTCCATTCAATTTACTGGACAGAGACGTGCTTATGCGTATTTCAGAGAGTATCCTGGTTCAGTATCGACAGCCGGGTGAAGTCATTTTCCGGCAGGGGGATGTTCCTGGCACTCATATATATATTGTTCGTGAGGGGGCTGTTCACCTGCTTCGTGAATCAGATGGCGAGAGCCGCATGGTCGAGCAGTGCGACGAGGGGGATGTTTTCGGGATTCGCCCCCTGCTGGCTTCCGATAATTATGCACTTACGGCAAAAGCCGAGGAGGAATCGCTCATTTATGCGGTAAATGTGGAGGGCTTTCGTGAAGTTTTGGAAAATAACCCCAGAGTAGCCTTCTATCTGGCAAGTACCTTTGCTGCCGGGATCGGAGAGAAATACCGGAAGGAAGGCAAACCAATGCTTTTCCTGGAACAGGATAAGATGGTAGACGCCAATTTCCCTCTGGTTGAGATACAATCTCTGGAAAAAAGCAAGGAGCCGGTCACCTGTCTGCCGGATACCTATATTCGCCAGGCGGCGGCAGTCATGAGTAACAATGAAGTGGGGTCGATCATCATTGTCAACGAAGAACGGCAGCCAGTGGGAATCGTTACCGATAAAGACCTCCGTTCGAAGGTGGCAACCGGCGCCGTCAGCCTGGAAAAACCAATAACGGCCATCATGTCCAGCCCGGTTATTACCGTTGGGCCCAACATCACTGTTGCAGATGTGCAGATCGAGATGGTGAAGCACCGCATCAACCACCTGTGTATTACCGAAGACGGTACGCCGGACAGCCCGGTAATCGGAGTGCTTTCCGAACACGACCTCATGGTGGTCCAGGGCAATAACCCGGCGTTGCTCATCAGGGAGGTCCGCCGTTGTAAGAATGGCGGGGAACTGCGCAACATACGCGAACGGGCGGAAGAATTGCTGAAAAAATATATCTACCAGGAGGTTGCCATCGCTTTTATTTCCACGGTGATGTCGGAGGTGAACGATGAACTCATCACCCAGGCCATCAAGCTCTGCCAGGCAGAAATGGACGAGGAAGGCCATCGGCGCCCGTCGGCTGATTTCTGCTGGATGGCCCTGGGCAGCGAGGGCAGGCAGGAGCAGTTGCTGCGTACTGACCAGGACAATGCCCTGATCTTCGAAGATGTCCCCGAAAAAGACTATGAACCAACGAAAAGCTACTATCTCAGGCTGGCCGGGAAAGTGACTCGTATACTCCACGAAATCGGTTACGAATACTGCCCGGGCGATATGATGGCCAGCAATCCCAATTGGTGCCTTTCTCTGGAGGAGTGGAAAAAGCAGTTCGCGAAATGGATCTTCGAGCCAAGCCCGAAAGCGGTTATGTACTGCACCATTTTCTTCGATTACCGCCCCGTTTACGGGTTGAAGGAATTATCGGCTCAACTCACCGAACACATTTTCAGGATCATAGACGGGCAGGCTATTTTCCTGGGCTTTCTGGCCAAAGATGCCATGCAGAACCCACCCCCTTTGACCTTCTTCCGCAATTTCGTGGTGGAAAGCAGCGGAGAACACAAAGACGAGTTCGACATCAAAGCACGGGCCATGATGCCTCTTGCGGATTCAGCCCGGGTACTTATCCTCGATGCCAAGGTAGGTAAGATCAACAATACTTTCCGCCGCTTCGAAAAGCTTGCTGAATTGGAGCCGAAGAATAAAGAGCTATATGAGCAGGCGGCCGACGCCTATGAGATACTCATGCGATACCGGGCGCTGCAGGGCCTGAAGAATAAAGATTCCGGCCGCTATTTCAATCCTTCGGAATTGTCGAAAATGGAACGTGTCAACCTGAGGAATTGCTTTCAACCCATCAAGGAGTTGCAGTCGCTGCTGAGTACGAGGTACCAACTGGCTTACCTCAGATAGGGGAGGGAAGAAAACGGTTTTTGGGTTTCTGTGCCACCATGAACCCATTTACCAATGAACCGGGGAAACCATCAAACCATCCGCCATGCTCTTCGATTGGATCGCAAAATTATTGGGCCCCGCTCCCGATCATCCGGAGTTCTGGAGGCAGTACCTGTCGAGTTTCGATGGGGTGCTGGGTAAAGGCACCCCCCTCGAAGAGGTTTGTTTTGTCGTTTTTGATACCGAAACCACCGGGCTGGATGTTAAAAAAGACCGCATCCTTTCCATCGGAGCCGTGAAAGTAAGCAACTGGCAGATAGACCTCAGCAACCGGTTGGATTGCTATGTGAAGCAATCTTACCAGCCGGTAGGAGAAACCATCGCCGTACACGGTATACTGCCCGGAGCAAAAAGCCTTAACGGCCTAGATGAGATAGAGGCCGTTCAGCACTTTGTTGAATACTGCCATGCCAGCGTCCTGGTAGGCCATCATGTCGCCTTTGACATTTCCATGATCAACCAGATCCTTAAAGGGCTGATAGGGCAGAAGCTGGCCAATAAACGGCTCGATACCGCCACCCTGGCCGCCCGGATATCGGAAAAAAAAGGCTACGAAGTACCTGGAACCCTTGGCCTGGATACCCTCTGCAAAAAATACAATATACCTATGAGCGACCGCCATACCGCGGCCGGTGATGCATTCATCACCGCAGTCCTCCTGATGAAACTGCTGGCCCGGCTGAAAAAACGGGGGGTAAATACCCTGGGCGACTTGTTGCGGGGGCCTTCATTCTAAAAGGCGGTTATTTCCGGTAATAATGGAACTTGCTTTCCCTTTTTTCGTATTTTGGCCCGCGCTGTAAAAAAGCTTAAAAACGATATAAAATGGACTATAACCGCCTTTTCATTTTCTTGGTAATGCTGGCCCTGGCATCCGCTTGCCGCCCGGCAGGCAATGGTGGCAGCAATTCGGAGGCCGATAGTGGCCAAAGTGATTCAACCCTGGCCTTTCAGCAGCAGCGCTTCAGCCGTCAATCACCGGCTTGTGAGCAAGACTCCAACTACTGTGCCCGGGTGGAGGCGGTTTACCCTCTTGCCAGTTCCGGGCCGGAACTGGCAGTGGAGAGGGTCAACGACTCTCTCCTGGCTTACCTTCGGGTCAGCCTCGCTGTTTTTGCTCCTTCTCCGGAAGATATTCCGGAGTCTCTGGATGCCATTGCCGATAACTTCCTGGAAGAATACGAAGTAATGATGTCGGAAGAAGAGCTTTCGGCAACCCAGTGGGTGGTAGAAGTGGACGGGGAGGTCCTGTACCAATCGGAAAACCTTGCCGCCATTCAGCTCAGTACTTATTCTTACGCCGGTGGAGCACACCCTAACTCTTTCGTTTACCTTCTCAACTTCGATACCCATACCGGGGAGTTGCTTCAGCTTCCGGAAATCGTGTCCGATACGGCCCGCCTGCGCGAAATGGCGGAAGTGGCTTTCCGGGAGGCGCGTGGGCTGGGGCCGGACGAAAGCCTTGCCGATGAGGGCTTCTTCTGGGGGGGCGCCTTTGCCCTTCCGGAAAATTTTGCGCTCACCGAAGAAGGGCTGTTTTTCTTCTATAACCCCTATGAGGCTGCCGCTTACGCTGTCGGGCCTACGGATTTCACCATCAGCCGGGAAGAACTATCCGGGCTTTTGAAAGTTGACTAACTACCAAACTTGAATAGCGCTATGAGATACCTGCCTGTTCTTTTATTGTTCTTTATACTCGCTTCCTGTAAAAACGCAACCGAAACCGGAAAGGAGAACCCGGAAATGTCGGCGGATACTGCCGCCACAGGAGCCGGTAATGTTCCGGAACAGGAAGAATCACTCCAGCCTCCTTCATTGGAGCAGGATAATGTACTGTATAAGTTCCCGGACATTGAAGGAATGCACTGGGCCCTTTCCAAATACGAATTCGAAGGCCAAACGGAAAGGCCGGTGGGTGATAACCCCATTTACATCCAAATCGAAGGCAACGAACTCATCGGTAATGGAGGTTGTAATGACATCAACGGGCAGGCCGAACTCCGGGAAGATGGCACAGTGAGCTTTTCCAGTATATCCAAAACCAAGAAGATCTGTGCCGGTGTGATGACGCAGGAAACCCGTATCATCCAACTGCTGGAGGGAGCGAAAACCTATAAAGTAAACCTCGTATTCCTGGAATTAACCGGCCCGGAAGGGCAACTTACTTTCCGGAATGATAAGAAATAGGCTGAACACGGGCAGACAGCCCCCGGGAGAGTGGTGGTTTTGGCGCCTTCTCGCCGCCTGGGCCGCCATCAATATCTTTCAGGCAGCGCTCACCGAACTCGACCCGGATGAGGCCTACTACCGGATGTATGCCCTGGAACCAGCCTGGGGGTATTTCGACCACCCCCCCGCCGCCGCCCTGTTGATCCGCGCCGGCACATTGCTGCTGCCGGGAGAACTGGGAGTCCGGCTGTTTTTTGTCCTGCTTCAACCCTTGTCCTTTTATTTCATCTGGTCGCTGGCGGGCAGGCCCGGCAGTAGGCGGGAGGCCCTCACCTTGATCGGGCTGCTGGCCGCTGTCCCCCTCCTTCAGGCTTATGGTTTCGTCGCTACTCCCGACGGGCCCCTGCTTTTCTTTACGGCCCTTTTTCTATGGCTGTACCGGCAATTTACGCAGGTAGGAGGCTGGAAATACACCGTGCTGCTGGGCGCCTGCATGGCGGCTTTGCTGTATAGCAAGTACCATGGGGTACTGCTCATCTTTTTCATCCTCCTTTCCAACCTGTCCCTTTTGCGCAAGCCTTCTTTCTATCTGGCATCCACTCTGGGTTTTTTACTTTTCCTGCCTCACCTGTTCTGGCAATACGAGCACGGTTTTCCTTCTTTCCTCTACCATTTGCAGGGCAGGGACGACCTTTATAAGCTAAAATATACTACCACTTACCTGCTCAACCAGATGGTTATGTTCAGCCCTTTTTTGTTTCCCATGCTGCTGTGGGTGCTGTGGAAACGGCAGGCGCAGGGAGTTATGGAGCGGGCATACCGTTTTCTGTTGTACGGTTTTTGGGCTTTCTTTTTCTACACCTCATTCAAAGGGCATGTGGAGCCGCAGTGGACGGCAATACTCAGTTTTCCCATTGTTCTGATCCTGTTTGAAGAAAGCCGGCAAAATCCGGCATTCGCCCGTTGGTTGCGGATCTTTTCCATGGTAACCATCCTGTTGCTGTTGTTAGTCCGGCTGGAGCTTGCCTTCAACTGGACGGGCTTGAAGAGCAATTTTCACCGCCGCCAATGGGTGTACGAACTCAAGGAAAGGGCAAAGGGCCACCCGGTGCTTTTTCACAATACCTACCGGGATGTGTCCAAATACAGCTTTTACGCCGACGAAAAGGCCTTTGCTTTTTCGGACATCGAATATCGCCCCAACCAGTTCGATATCTGGGACTGGGAAAAAGCCCTGCATAACAAAACGGTACTGCTCGCCGCCCAGAATTCCTGGAAATGCGAGGGTTGTGAAAAGGTGGAGCTTACCCGAAAATCCTTTAAACTCCAACTGCTGGATAGCCTCCAGGTGCATGAAAAAGTGCAGTGTTTCCTTCCCGACAGCCTTTCCCCAAACTGGAAGGTGAAGGAGCAGGTTGTCCTGCCGCTGAAATTTTTCAATCCCTATCCTTTTGATATAGCCTTTCAGAAAGGTACGCTGCCCATCAGCGCCAAGGGGGTTTTTCTCCGAAAGGGGGCGCCGCAATCTTATCCGCCGCTCACCCTCAGAGGCCCTGCTCCGGCCCTCCCGGCGGGAGATACCACCACCTTTGAGGCACAGTTCTCTGTCCCGGATACATTAACCGGGCCCTATAGGTTCGGTATCGGCCTGAGCTGGGACGGGTTGCCTCCAGATGTGAAGAGCAAGTTGGTAGAGGTGGAGGTGGAGGAAAGGAATGAGGGAATGAAGGAATGATTAATCGGCCCATTCAATCAATCATTCCCTCATTCCTTAATTCAATCCAAATGCAGCACCATCAGCGGGATACTCGTAGCCAGCGCCATTCGCTTGGTCTGGCTGCGGTGCAGAAGGCTCTGCCAGATGCTGCGGTGGCGGGTAACCATCACGGCCAGGTCGGCATTATTCTCGTCGGCATATTGGCTTAATCCGTCCGCAACGTCCTCATTTTCCACTTCAGCGACTTCGAATGCGAAGTCCGGCTCTCCCTCTTTGAACAGTTCCCGGAAGATCTCATCTTTAGCCCTTGCAAACCTGGCGCTTTCTTCCTTTTCTCTGCGGACGTGCACAAAATGGACATGGGCCTTGAACGGCCTGTTGAATTCCTCCAGCTTGTCGACCATTTCCTGGCCGGCAGATTCGTAATTGCTGGCATAGATGATGTGGCGGATCGGCTGAAAACGGGCGCCGTGAGGGACCAGCAGCACCGGGCAGCGAGCACGTTGGGATACGCTGGACGAAACGCTGCCGAATATCTTTTCCAGCACTCCGCTTTGCCCGGTAGTACCCATGACAACCATGTCGTAATCTTCGGATGCCTGCGTAAGTTCATCTCCAGGAAAGCCTACCAACACTTCGTGCTTAACGGGGCAGGGGCAGGGGCCGGCTTCACTCAGGCTGTCCTTCACAAAAGATTGCAGCATTTCCTTCCGGCTCTCCATCAACTGGGCGACCGGAGGAATGAAGTCTGCCTCGCCGGCGGTTTCCGGCAGGAAGACGTGTACTATGTCAATGGATTCTGCCTCCAGGTATTTTACCAGCTCTATGGCATAGAATAATGCATTGCGGGAGGTATCGGAAAAATCGGTGGGAACCAGGATCTTTTTCATAGGCTTTGTTTTTCACCTCCATAATATAAGAATGCTGCCGGGATTTTCCTATTTCCCGACAGCATTCCTTATCCGCTTATTAAACTATAATGAAGTGCCATGTTGTATTATCCGCTCATGAATAAGAGCACTGCTAAGATGGGGCATTATACATCAGTGCGGGCTGACTTTCCTCAGTGGGTATAGTGATATTTATCAGGTATCAGCAGCTTTTCTTTTTCCGCCTGTTGGTTCTCCAGTTGAAAGTAGGTGAAGAACGGCTGTTGCGTAAGATGGTGATCGGGAGATAAATTGGGATGGGATTGCCTTTTTTCATCTCCGATAAACGCTGCCGGGTGAACCGGGCTGGAGTCCGGCTGAGACCCGGCGCCCGGCAGGCGTTTTATTCTGCCGGGTCCACCCCGTCAAACAGGGTCCCCGCCCGGCCCGGCGGCACCACGCCGATGTGCCGGTAGGCCCTTTCCGTTGCTTCGCGCCCCCGCGGCGTGCGCTGAATGTATCCCTCCATGATCAGGAAGGGCTCGTGCACCTCCTCGATGGTGCCCGCCTCTTCGCCCACGGCGGTGGCAATGGTGGTAATGCCCACCGGCCCGCCCTTGAATTTATGGATGATGGTCGATAGGATCTTGTTGTCCATCTCATCCAGGCCGCCTTCATCCACATTGAGGGCAGAGAGGCCGAAGTGGGCGATCTCCACATCGATGGTGCCGTCGCCCTTGATCTGGGCGAAGTCACGGATGCGGCGCAGCAGAGCGTTGGCAATGCGCGGCGTGCCCCGGCTCCGGCGGGCGATCTCGGCGGCGCCGTCTTCGGTGATGGGTACGTTCAGGATGCCGGCCGAGCGTTTGATGATGCGTTCCAGCGTTTTAGCGTCGTAGTAATCGAGGTGGCAATTGATACCGAAGCGGGCGCGCATGGGGGCGGTCAGCAGGCCCATGCGGGTGGTGGCGCCTACCAGCGTAAAGGGGTTGAGGGTGATCTGAATGCTGCGGGCGTTGGGCCCGCTGTCGATCATGATGTCGATGCGGTAGTCTTCCATGGCCGAATAGAGGTACTCTTCGACCACGGTATTGAGGCGGTGGATCTCGTCGATGAACAGTACGTCCCCTTCCTCCAGGTTGGTGAGCAGGCCCGCCAGGTCGCCCGGCTTTTCCAGTACAGGCCCGGAAGACATCTTCAGGTTGGCCTCCAGTTCGAAAGCGATGATGTGGGAAAGGGTGGTCTTTCCCAGGCCCGGAGGGCCGTGCAGCAACACGTGGTCCAGGGCCTCTCCCCGTTGTTTGGCGGCCTGTATGAAGATGTGCAGGTTCTCTACGATCTTCGGCTGGCCGCTGAACTCCTCCAGTGCTCTGGGGCGCAGCGACTTCTCTATCTGTTGTTCTTCGGCGCTCAGCCGGCCTTCACTCGGGTCCAGGTTTGGATTCTGCATATACTTTCTCCTTCTTCAGTTCAATTGCCCAAAGGTAAGAGGTTTTTTCAAGATACGATTTTTAGCCGCCCCCCGAAAACCTCTGAAAATTGCGGCCCTCCTTCATCAGAAAAGATTTAAATTATTACTTTTGTGCTGCTTTTTAAAACCTATCCTGAAAAAGAACAAAATATACAACAAATAAAACTGCATAATACAATGAGTGGAAGTAAAGTAACCATTGAAAATGGAAAATTGATCGTGCCCGATGATCCCATCATTCCTTTCATCGAAGGGGATGGCATCGGCCCTGACATCTGGGCAGCCTCCGAGCGCGTTTTTGATGCTGCCGTTGAAAAAGCCTATGGCGGCAAACGCAAGATCCACTGGAAGGAAGTACTGGCAGGGCAAAAGGCCTTCGACGCTACTGGAGAATGGCTGCCGGACGACACCCTGCACGCGATCGAAGAATACCTGGTGGCGATCAAAGGGCCGCTGACCACTCCGGTCGGCGGCGGTATCCGCTCATTGAATGTGGCCCTGCGCCAGAAACTCGACCTGTTCGCCTGCGTGCGCCCCGTGCGCTGGTTCACCGGCGTGCCCTCCCCGGTAAAGCGCCCCGACCAGATCGACATGATCATCTTCCGGGAAAATACGGAAGACATCTACGCCGGCATCGAGTACCTCAACGGAACGCCGGAACTGGAAAAGCTCAAGAAATTCCTCATTGACGAGATGGGTGTTACCCAGATCCGCTTCCCCAATACCGTCTCTCTGGGCATCAAGCCGGTGTCGGTGGAAGGCACCGAACGCCTGGTGAAATCCGCTATCGATTACGCCATAGATAACAACCTGCCTTCTGTGACCCTCGTCCACAAAGGCAACATCATGAAGTTCACCGAGGGCAAGTTCAAAGAGTGGGGGTACGAAGTAGCCGAAAGAGAATACGGCGACAAGGTCTTCACCTGGGCGCAGTACGACCGTATTGCCGCCGACGAAGGAAGGGAAGCGGCCAATAAGGCCCAGGAAAGAGCCCTGGGAGAAGGGGCTATCCTCGTCAAAGACTCCATCGCCGACGCCTTCCTGCAGCAGATCCTCACCCGCCCGGCGGAATACTCCGTTATCGCTACCCTCAACCTGAACGGCGACTACATCTCCGACGCCCTGGCCGCACAGGTCGGCGGCATCGGTATCGCTCCGGGCGCCAACATCAACTACACTACGGGCAGGGCCATCTTCGAAGCCACCCACGGGACGGCGCCCAAATACGCCGGCCTGGACAAGGTCAACCCCAGCTCGGTTATCCTGTCCGGTGAAATGATGTTCCGCTACATGGGATGGAAAGAAGCCGCCGACCTGGTCGTCAACGGCGTGGAAGGCGCCATCTCCAAAAAGCGCGTAACTTATGATTTCCACCGCCTGATGGATGGAGCTACCCTGCTGAAGTGTTCTGAGTTTGGCGATGAGATCATCAGTAATATGAAGTAGGGGCAATCTGCCGGTTGAACCAGGAGACATCCCGGATTTTGGCTTCTGCCAAAGCCCGGGATGTTTTATTTTACTGGGCAAATCGTTACCTTCGCGGCTTTTAAGAGTCAGAAGCCAGGATCAATTTAAATGACTTCGTTCATGAAGCAACCGATTAAAGTCTTCAAATTCGGCGGTTCGTCCCTGAAGGATGCCGCCGCCATTAAGAATGTTGCCAATATCCTTCAGGATTATAAGGGAAAGCCTTTGGCCGTTGTTGTTTCCGCGATGGGCAAAACCACGAATGCCCTGGAGACGGTAGTGGAGGCCCACGCTGCCCGTACCGGTGAAGCCTTCGATATCCTCAATGATATCAAAGCCCAGCACTACCGCATCATCGCCGATCTGTTTGACGATGGTGACGAAGTGTATGCTTCGGTGAACGATACCTTCGTCGAAGTGGAATGGGTGCTGGAGGAAGAACCCCATCAGAATTACGATTACATGTACGACCAGATCGTATGCGTGGGGGAATTGGTTTCATCCAAGATCGTCTCCGCCTATCTCAATAAGATAGGGTTACCGGTACAATGGCTGGATGCGCGCGATATCATCCTCACCGATGATATTTTTCGCGAGGGCTGGGTACAATGGGAGGAAACCCTGGAACGCTCGGCCAGGATCGCCCGCCCCATGCTGGAAAAGGGAGGCTTCATCCTGACCCAGGGCTTCATCGGCAGCACTACCGAAAATTTCACCACTACGCTGGGCAGGGAAGGGTCGGACTATACGGCAGCCATTTTCTCTTTCTGCCTGGACGCTGAAGATATGACCATCTGGAAGGACGTGCCCGGGGTGCTGACCGCCGACCCCCGCCTGTTCGAGAACGTGGTCAAACTGGACCGCCTGTCGTACAAGGAAGCTATCGAAATGACCTACTATGGCGCCAAGGTGATCCACCCCAAAACGATCAAGCCGCTTCAGAACAAGAGCATACCCCTCTTTGTAAAATCCTTTATCGACCCCGCAGGGGAGGGGACGCTTATTTCCGACGAAGTGGAAGACAACTACCCGCCGATGGTGGCCGTAGAACAGGACCAGTGCCTTCTTTCGATCAGTACCCGCGATTTTTCCTTCGTCGCTGAGCACCACATCAGCCACATCTTCAATATGGTTGCCGACCTCCGCATTCAGGTCAACATGATGCAGAATTCGGCGATCAGCTTCAGCCTGATCATCAATGATATCGACGATAAGGCCGACCGGCTGGCCGAGCTGCTCAAAGACAAATTTAAAGTGATGCTTGACCGGGGGCTGGAACTCATCACCGTGCGCCACTACCAGCAGGACGTGCTGGATAACCTGCGCCGGGGAAAGATCGTGCTGCTGGAAGAAAAGATCAAGGACACTACCGTCCAGATGGCCGTAAAAGATGTGCCGGTTATGCGCCGTAAGCTGGTGCCGGGCAAAAACTAGCGCTTCGGGGATTCAATTGCTGCTGCAACTAGTGACAGTCAGGAATTATTCATTATATTACCGGGGATAAAAGAGCCTTTGGTAACTATGAATAGCCAATCGAAGATCGCCGTCTTAGGCCCAATTCCTTACGACAACATCACTACGAGTAAGGGTAAAGTCATTGTGAAATATGGCTGTGTGACCCATCCCGCTATTGCCCTGGCCAAATTGCTGAAGGGAACTGGTATGGTCTTTCCCGTGACCCACATTAGAAAAAAAGATAAGGCTGAAGTAGACGCATTACTTTCCGCGTATGAAAACATCAGCCTGGAAGGTATCTATGCCCACCTCGACCAGGGCGATGTCATTCAACTGAAGTTCGTTGACCAGAACAACCGCCTGGAAAAGCAAACGGCCTTTATGCCCCCCATACGGCCCGAAGATATCGCGCCTTTTATCGATTGTGATGCATTCGTCTGTGTTCCCATTTCTGATTACGAGGTGCCGCTGGAGACTTTACAGTACATAAAGGCCAACCGCAGAGAAGATGCCCTTACCATATTCGATGCACACGGGCCTACGAGCACCGTAACGACCGCCGGAGACCGCCTCCGCCGGTTTTGGGTCGAACGCGACCTCTGGCTCCCTTATATAGACGTACTGAAGATGAATATTGAAGAGGCAGGGTGTTGCTGGTTTAAAAAAGAATATAAGCCGGAAGAATTGAAAGAGGAATACTGGGAGCTTTCGGAAAGCGAAATGGCCGAATTTGCCCTGTATGTCCTTCAGCGGGGAGTAAAAGCCCTCGTTATCACGCTGGATTCCAGAGGTTGTATGGCTTATTCCATGCCCGGTGGGCAGTTCAAGGCAGAATTCGTACCCTCCGTCCGGGTTGGTGAGGTGATCGACACTACCGGTTGCGGAGACTCCTTTGCCGGCGGTTTTGCTTTTGGTTTGTTGCAGGACAGAGGGGATTATGTCCGTGCCGCTCAGTATGCCAACGCCCTGGGCGCTCTGCGCACACAGGGAACAACCTTTGAGGTATTCCGGACATTGGAAGAAACCAATGCGCTGATCCGGAAAAATTATCAGGAGCAGTCCAGGGTGTAGGAGATATAAAGAAGCTAAATATCTATCGTGTTACAGGAATTTCTTCACTTTCTGGAAAAGGAACAATTGTTTGAATCAGGCGACAGGGTGTTGCTTGCCATCAGCGGCGGGCTGGACTCTGTGGTTATGGCGCAGTTGTTCAGGGAGGCGGGTTTTGATTTTGGCATCGCTCACTGCAATTTTCAATTGCGTGGCCAGGATTCGGATGATGATGAACAGTTTGTTCTGGGCCTGGCTGAGAGATGGGGCGTTCCTTCCTTCTGCCGCAGGTTCGATACGGAGGAGTACGCCCGGGAAACTGGACAATCCATACAGGTAGCCGCCAGGGTACTTCGGTATTCCTGGCTGGAGGAAGTGCGGCTGGGAAACGATTTCACCCACATTGCCACCGCCCACCACCTCAATGATAGTATCGAAACCCTGCTTTATAATCTTACCAAAGGCTGTGGCATGCGGGGGCTGCATGGGATACCTGTGAAGAACGGCTTCGTCATCCGGCCCATTCTCTTTGCCGCCCGAAACCGCCTGGAACAATATGTTGCCGACAATGAGCTCTCCTTCAGGGAAGATTCCACCAACCGGGAAGTCAAATATTACCGCAATAAGATACGGCACAACGTCATTCCTGCCTTGAAAGAGATTAATCCCGCTTTCGAACAGACTATGGCTGAAAATATCGGCAGGTTTCGCCAGCTCGAACAACTGCTGGATTGGGCCATGCGGCATATTGCCCAGGAGGTAATTCTCTCTTATGGAATGCCTTTTCGGCTGAGCATCCGGGAACTGGATTCTTTTGGCCCTGTCCTTCCTACGGTCCTTTTCGAATTGCTTTACCCATATGGGTTCAATTCCAGCCAGGTACAGCAATTGGCGGAAAGCCTGGATAATGTTGGCGCTATTTTCCTCTCCCGGGATTATCGCCTGTTGGTCGAACGGGAAGAGCTGGTAGTGGATACGTTGCCTGTAGAAAAAGGAACGGAACCCCCGGAGTTCCAAATTACCACAGACACCACCGGATTATCTTTACCGGGAGGGAGGCTGGTTATTGCCCGCCACCAGGGCCGGCCGGCTGCTTTTCCACCGACAGAACGGGAAGTATACCTGGACGCCGAACAGCTCCAGTTTCCGCTGATGCTGAGGCACTGGAGAGCAGGGGATGCTTTTCAACCGCTGGGAATGAATGGGAAACACCAGAAGATTCAGGACCTTTTCAGCAACCAGAAGGTGAGCCGTTTTGAAAAGGAGAAAGCCTGGATACTCGAAGACGCCGCCGGCCGCATCTGCTGGGTAGTTGGTTACCGCATCGACGAGCGGTTCAAGGTCCGGCGGGATTCTCAGGCATACTGGGCTTTGAAATTTATTAAAAGGTAAAGAAATTTGTGACTATTTATCGTTCCGGCCGCTCACTGTTCAATCAAAGGATAGTTAATATAGAATGAAAAAGGCCACACATATCGAGTTGAGTTTGATGCAATACAAAGGGTTGCTGAAAGTGAAACGTGAAGGAGAGAAGCGTTACCTGTTCGACTCCATACGAAAGAAATGGCTGGCCCTCCAGCCAGAAGAACTTGTCCGGCAACTGGTAATTCACTACCTTCTGGAGGAAAAGGGATACAATGTAAACCGCATCAACCTGGAGCGCGGGTTTCGGGTCAACTCGCTTCAGAAGCGTTTTGACCTGCTGGTGTATGATATGGAAGTAAACCCCTACCTGCTGGTAGAGTGTAAAGCGCCCCGGATACCCATTACTAATGACGTTTTCGAACAGGCTGCCTGGTATAATACGGAATTAAAAGTACAGTATATTCTCGTGACCAATGGCATAGAGAGTTATTGTTGTGCGATAGATTATGATAACCATTCCTATGAATATCTGGAGGCTGTGCCGGATTACGCCTGAATTCAACCGGCCTGCCGGCAAACTGTAACCTTCAGGCTATTGTTTAAATGGAAAAATAAGCTCTGACCAAATTATGGAAACCGGAACCATACTCATTACCGGAGCCAATGGACAAATTGGCACCGTGCTCACCTCAGAATTGCGGCGGCGTTACGGCGCTTCCGCTGTGTTGTCGACCGACATTCGCCACCCGGGCAGCAGCAACATCCTCTTCGAAGAACTCGACGTCCTGGATAAGGATAAGCTGGCAGGCCTGATCCGAAAGTACGAGGTTCGCCAGATCTATCACCTGGCGGCTATCCTTTCTGCGAAGGGAGAACAAAACCCCAAATGGGCCTGGGAGGTCAATATGGCGGGGTTGTTCAATATCCTGGAGGCGGCGAAGGAGCACAACCTCCGGGTCTTTTTTCCGAGCTCCATTGCGGTGTTCGGAGGAATGACGCCAAGGGTGGATACGCCGCAGTACGCCGTCCTGCAACCGGAAACCGTCTACGGGATCAGCAAGGTTGCCGGCGAGAGCTGGTGCCAGTATTACCACCAGAAATATGGAGTGGATGTGCGGTCGGTCCGCTATCCCGGTATCATCGGGTACGAATCTCTGCCCGGGGGAGGGACTACCGACTATGCCGTCGAAATATTCCACTACGCAGTCAAAGGAGAACCTTATGAATGTTTCCTGGAACCTGACAGCCGCCTGCCCATGATGTATATGCCGGATGCCATCCGCGCCACGCTGGAACTGATGGAGGCGCCTTCGGACGCTGTAAAGATCCGTTCGAGCTACAACCTGGCGGGAACGAACTTTACCCCCGCCGAAGTGGAAAAGGAAATACAGAAACACATTCCGGAATTCAAAGTAATCTATAAGCCGGATTACCGCCAGCAGATCGCCGCCTCCTGGCCGGAGAGCATCGACGACAGCTATGCCCGCGAACACTGGGGCTGGGAGCCGAAGTTCGGCCTGCCGGAGATCGCAGCCGATATGCTGGAACACCTGCGGGAGTACTATGCAGCATCCGTATCATAAGATGGCGTCCATGAAGCGAGTCTTTTGTTTTTTTGTTTGTGCTTTATTCTTTGTTTCCCTTCTGCCTGGACAGGAAAAACTGGAAACGGCGGCCCCGCTGAAAGTGGGGGTTATTGGCCTGGTGCATACCCATGTCCATTGGATACTCGGGCGGGAGAACCGAGGCGATATCCAGATCGTCGGAATCGCCGAGCCAAACCGGGAACTTTCCCAACGCTATGCTAAACAGCATGGCTTCAGCATGGATATCGTGTATCCTTCCATAGACGAAATGCTGGAAGCCACCCGCCCGGAAGCCGTAACAGCCTTCAATACGATCTACGGCCACCTGGAAGTAGTAGAAAAGTGCGCGCCCAAAGGCATCCACGTCATGGTGGAAAAGCCCCTGGCGGTTAGCCTGGAACACGCAAGAAAAATGGCGGCGCTGGCTGAGGAGCATGGTGTTTTGTTGCTCACCAACTATGAGACGAGCTGGTACGGCAGCAACCACGCGGCTAAAGGGATGGTGGAAAGTGGTAAAATAGGGCCCCTGCGTAAGATCGTCGTGCACGACGGCCATCCCGGCCCGAAGGAGATCGGCGTCAATGAGGAATTCCTGGAGTGGTTGACCGACCCGGAATTCAATGGGGGAGGGGCGCTTACCGATTTTGGTTGTTACGGCGCCAACCTGGCCACCTGGTTCATGAATGGTGCGCGGCCGCTGTCGGTTACCTGCATTACCCAGCAGTTCAAACCGCATATTTATCCAAAGGTGGAGGATGAAGCTACCATCATCCTGGCCTATCCCGAAACCCAGGCCATCATTCAGGCTTCCTGGAACTGGCCCTACAACCGAAAGGATATTGAGGTGTACGGAACCACCGGGTACATCTTCAACCGGGACAGGGAAAATATGGATCTGCTCTTCAGCGAAGCGGAAGGGCCCTTCAATAAACAGGCCCCAGCCCTGGAAGGCTCCTTTTTTGACCCATTTGCCTTTCTGGAGGCAGCCGTCAGAAGGAAGGTGGACATTCCGCCTTATGATCTGTCCTCACTCGAAAACAATATGATCGTAATGGAGATACTCGAAGCGGCTAGACAGTCGGCGAACAAAGGAGAAACGGTTAAGCTGAAATGACTATCCGGCCGAATAAAACTTTCGTGGGATTTTGAGCTTTTGTGCTTTCATGGCAACAAAGCCCAAAACCACCAATTTAAAAATAAAACCAAAGCAAACTCATGTACAAAACCGTAGAACCAGCACTCGAAAAAGAACTGCAGGAGATCAAAGAACAGGGCCTGTACAAGGAAGAGCGCATCATTACCACTCCTCAGTCGGCAGCCATCAGGACGCAGAGCACGGGCGAGGTGCTCAATTTCTGCGCCAATAACTACCTGGGGCTTTCTTCTCATCCCGATGTGATCAAGGCTGCCAAGGAAGCCATCGATACGCACGGTTTCGGCATGTCCTCGGTCCGGTTCATCTGCGGCACGCAGGATATTCACAAGGAACTGGAGGGCAAGATCGCCAAATTCCTGGGCATGGAGGACGCCATTCTCTACGCCGCCGCCTTCGACGCCAATGGCGGCCTGTTCGAACCCCTGCTGGGCGCCGAAGACGCCATTATCTCCGATGAGCTTAACCACGCCTCCATCATCGACGGCATCCGCTTGTGTAAAGCCCAGCGCTACCGCTACAAACACAGTAATATGGCGGACCTGGAAACGCAACTTAAAGAAGCTCAGGGCGCCCGCCGCCGCATGATCGCCACCGACGGCGTCTTCTCCATGGACGGCGATATCGCCAGGCTGGATAAGATCTGCGATCTGGCAGAAAAATATGACGCCATGGTCATGGTCGACGACTGCCATGCCACCGGGTTCATCGGTAAAACCGGCCGCGGCACCCATGAATACCATAACGTAATGGGCCGGGTAGACATCATTACGGGTACTTTCGGTAAGGCAATGGGAGGCGCTTCCGGAGGCTTTACTGCCACTAAGAAGGAAATCGTCGATATGCTGCGGCAGCGTTCCCGCCCCTATCTGTTTTCCAACACACTGGCGCCGGCTATCGTCGGAGCTTCCATCAAAGTGGTGGACCTGCTCAGTAGCAGTACGCACCTACGGGACAAACTGGAAGAGAATACCAAATATTTCCGGGAGAAAATGACGGCCGCCGGTTTCGATATCCTGCCGGGGGAGACGCCCATTGTTCCCATCATGCTGTACGACGCCAAACTCTCCCAGCAATTTGCCAACCGCCTGCTGGATGAGGGCATCTACGTCATTGGGTTCTTCTATCCCGTGGTGCCGAAAGGGAAAGCGCGCATTCGCACCCAGATCAGCGCCGGCCATGAACGGGAACACCTGGATAAGGCCATCGCCGCGTTTACGAAAGTTGGAAAGGAGTTGGGAGTATTGAAATAAAATATCTGTTATGGAGCCTCGATCCGTTCTACAGCGTTCAGGCGTTGCCGAACGGATCGAGGACAGCATTACAACTTCACCATCCGCTTCGTCTTCTGCCGCCCATCCAGTTGCAGGCGGAAGTAATAATTTCCGGCCGGCAGCCCGTGGGCGTCGAACTGCACTTCATGCTGCCCTGCCGGCAAGCGGCGGTTGGTGAGCACCCGGATCTCGTTGCCCAGGCTGTTGAAAATACTTAACCTCACCCATTCCCCTTCCGTAAGGAACCGGATGGCGGCCCAGTTTCGGAAAGGGTTGGGAAAACTGCTCACTTCGATTTCCCTTTCGAAACTGAGGGCTTCCTGAGCATTTACTGCGCTACACGGTTGCAGTACCGGGATATACTGGAATCCGGCATGTAGCAGGGCCCTGACCTGTTCTTCTTCTACCTCAAACCAATCCATTAATACCGAGCCATAGACATCCCGGAAGTCAAATTGCATGGGCACTCCGGCCTGTGGCTCCACCTGATCGGGAATCTCGGGGTTGTCTCCAATAACACCGGGGTTGACGCAGGGGCCGAATACCAGCAGCGGTGCTGCCGAACCATGGTCGGTGCCGAAACTGTCATTGGAGCGGATCTGGCGGCCGAATTCCGAGAAAGTCATCCCGATCACCCGCTGTTCCAGGTTTTGTGCCTGAAGGTCGGCCTGGAAAGCGGCAATGGCTTCCGAGAGGTTCTGGAGCAGAGTGGAATGTTCTCCTACCAGTGGTTTTCCGGCTTCAACCTGGTTGGCATGGGTGTCAAAACCGCCGATGCTTACTACGTAAACCTTGGTTTGCAACCCCCCGGATATCAGCAAAGCGACATTTTTCAGCTGCTCGCCCAGGCGGTTGCCCTCCGGGTAATCTACCCGGTTTGCGCCACTTTCAGCCGCTTCCGTTATGGTTTCAGCGTAGGCATTCGATTGGGCGATGGTAGTGCGCAGGAACTCCAGCTCTTCACCGTAGGGCGTATCCGGCACTTCGCCCGGGGCACCCTGGGTAAGCGGCGCCAGCGAGAAGGGGTCGTTGAGGGTCATGCTGAAATTGGCGGCCGTGCCCTGGCAGGTCTCCGAGACGATGCTGCCTATCGTGATCGCAAACGGGTGCGGATATTCTTCATTGGGGTAACCCTCCGGAAATGCGGCGTGGTTGCTTTCAAAGTAGCGTCCCAGCCACCCCGTCGTCCAGCTCTCATCGGCAGGGGAGCCGCTGGTCCAGATATCGGTAGACCGGAAGTGGGACCGGTTCTGTTCGGGATAGCCTACGCTCTGGATGATGTTGAGCTTTGCGTTGTCGTAAAGGCCCAGCACGCCGCCCATTTGCGGGTGGAACCCCAGGGTGTCCGTCATATTCAGGATCTCCACTTCCGGAATGATGATGTTGAGGCGGGCATTGGCAAGATTGTCATATTGGTCGAGAGGTATGAGCATATTGAGGCCGTCATTGCCGCCGTTGAGCTGTATGATGACCAGCACCCGGTCGTTTTCCATGTTGAGGTTGGCAAATAGAGAACGGCGCGGCATGGCCGAGAGGCGCAGGCCGTTGAGCAGTATGGGAAGGCTCATGGCAGCTCCGGCCGCCTTCAGGAATTTTCTTCGTTTCATATTGGGAAGGTTGAAGGTTCTTGGAAATAAAATAAGGCACTAGGATAGGAATGAGGCTATTCATTCCTTCATTAATTCATTCCATCATTCCATTAACTCAAGTAGAACTCCGGCATGCTCATCATGGCCTGAAGCAACTGCCGCAACTTGGTGGCGACGGCTTCCGCCAGTTCTTCATCGTCCGGGTTGGCCAGGTAAAGGTTGTACTCCACTGTCCACTCGAAATCGGGAAGGCCGGGGATCAGCACTTCCTTCAGGGCGGCCTTCTGGCTGTCGGTAATGGGCTGTGGAAATATAATGCGCACGAACTCCTCGATGAGGGCGTTCGGGTCGTTCGGGTTTTCGATGGTTTCCACGAAAACCAGCGGTTCGATCCTGACCCGGAAATCGCCGGCCGGGAAGCCGTTGGTCGTCATAGTGTCTGTAACCAGCATGCGGATGGGTAGGGTAGTGGCGTTGATCCAGGTGCGATAGTACTGTGGCTCCTGATAGTAAGCCTTCCAGCCGGCAACCTGAGGGGGAGCGTAATATTCCATTTGCTGCAGAATCGTGCTGTCGAACAATCGCAGAAATGCTCTGTAGCGGGGTGTCAAACCTTGAGGAAATTCTACCTTGAATGGCTTAATGGCGGATGTGACAAAATCCAGCGGGTTCTTGATCATCGGGCCCACGTTCAGCATGTCGAAGAAATGGGCGCTGCTCAACAGGGCCTCGAGCGCCGGCCGGATCTCGTAGTCATTGTCGGCCAGCAGCTGCGCCATAGGCTGTATGACATTCTGCTCAGCGTTGTCGTCTATGACATAGTAAATGAACCAGCGGTAGAGCTTGCGGCATATAAAGCGCGCCACCTCGTCCTTCTGGAAGATGATATCGATCAGGTGGGCGTATTCCTGTTCGGCCATATTGTCGATGACGATATTATCGAACCGATGGGACAGCTGCTTCGGGCTGGTATCGTGCCGGAAAGGCAGGAAGGTGGAACCTACAGGGACATCGGGGTTGGTGGAAAAGAAACCCACGTCCCGCCAGCCGGTAAGTACTCTGGCCATTTCCCGGATATCGTCCTCGGTATAATTGGAATAATCTCCGGTATCAGCCAGGGGGCCTTTCCCAATGGTGAAGAGCTCCAGCAGTTCCCTTGCGAAGTTCTCATTGGGGGCCGTCCGGGTATTTTGATTGCCGTTTAGAAAACGCAGCATGGCCGGGTCGATCGTCACCTCTTTAACCAGTTCCCGAAAGTTTCCCCAGGCGTACTTGCGCAGCAGGCTGATGTGCTTGTACAGGTATTTGGCGTCGTTGATGTTGCTGACAGCAAAATGGTTGTGCCAGAAAAGGGTGAGTTTTTCCCGGATGGAAACGCCTTCGTTCAGTAGCAATTCCATCGTCCAGGCGCGGAGGCTCTGCCGGCGGTAGCCACGCACGTTGACGTCATCGTAATAGGGCATGTCCACCCAGGTTTGCCCTATCGGTACCTGAGGGTCGTCCTGGAAAAAGTGGTTGAGCGGTGGCTCGGGCATCGGCAGGGAGGAAAACAGCTGGCTGATGGTGGGCTCCAGCCCCTCGCTTTCCGCCGTTTTGATCTGCTCATAGGTAGGCCCGAATAGGGTGCGGCGAAGAAGGTGGGCCGCCTGTTCATACCCCCAGGGCCCGCTGTAGGGTTCCAAACCCGAGGTGACTAACGGAGCCGGCGTTATCGCCGGCCTTCTCCCCAGGAGTGTAGCAATGGTAGCTCTTCTGTCCATAACAAAAGGTTTTATAGGATGTGATTATTGGAGGCCAGCAGTCAGCCCTGGCCGGAAGAAGGCAGGCTTTCGCCAACCACCAACGGCTAACCCTTTGGAATTCACCAGCTGGCTATTCCACATGGCTAACAGCCAACAGCAATTTTTTCAGGTAGGACTTCTCAAAAGGACAAAGGTTTAACCGGGGAAGGTTATGAACCCTAAACGTTGCCCTTTCCCAAATTAGTATTTTTTGCATGTAAAATTGGCCGGCAACTTCCCGTTTCCGATACCAGGGCCGCCATATTCCAGCCGGCAATTCTTGTAAATGCCATGGATCTTGCCTTATATTTGTTTCTTGTTTTTGGGCTGAACTGTCTTCAACTCCCTGCCATAATGCCAATTGCCTCAAACTGTAAATGGCTGCGCCGAACAGCTGGAATTTCCTTTAATTTTAACTCAAAAAAATTCCCAAATGATAAAAGCTTGTATTTTTGACCTCGATGGGGTGATAGTGGATACTGCAAAGTACCATTTTATCGCCTGGCGCCGCCTGGCTAACTACCTTGGTTTCGATTTCACCGAAGAAGAAAATGAAAAACTTAAGGGAGTAAGCCGCATGGATTCTCTCAGCCTCATCCTGAAGTGGGGAGGTATAGAAAAGACACAAGCAGAGAAAGAGGAACTGGCGGATCTTAAAAACGGATGGTACCGGGAATATATTCTTCGGATGGACTCCAGCGAGATTCTGGAAGGGGTATTGCCTTTTCTGGACAATCTTGAAGAGGAGGGAATACGTATGGCGGTCGGTTCCAGCAGTAAAAATGCCGGGACGATACTGGATCAGATTGGACTCACCCATCGTTTCGAGGCCATTATTGACGGGAATAAGATCACCCGGAGTAAACCGGACCCGCAGGTGTTCGAACTGGGGGCGGAGGCCATGCAGCTACAGCCCAATGAGTGCATCGTTTTTGAAGATGCAGAAGCCGGGGTAGATGCCGCTCTTGCCGGTGGGTTTCTGGCGGTGGGTGTAGGCCAGGAAGAAAACCTGGGGCATGCCCATTTCGTGACCCCCAATTTTGTTGGCCTCCGCTTTCAGGATATCCTGGAAGGGATAAAAACGGCATATTGATCATTGCAAAACATTAAACCACAATACAGCACATGAAAGAATATCTCAAGCACGATGAATGGAGTATCATAGAAGAAGGATTTCATAAAGAATACAACCGCATTTCGGAGAGTGTTTTCAGTATCGGGAACGGCCGGTTCGGCCAGCGGGCCAATTTTGAAGAGGATTTTTCAGGAGGCAGCCTGCCGGGCAACTATGTGGCGGGCATTTACTACCCCGATAAAACGAGAGTAGGGTGGTGGAAGATCGGATACCCGGAGTATTTCGCCAAAGTCCTCAACGCGGCCAACTGGATCGGTATTAAGGTGGAATTTGACGGCGAAGCGCTGGACCTGGCCAAATGCCAGGTCGACGAATTTCGCCGCGAACTGAATATGAAGGAGGGTTACCTGGAGCGCAGCTTTACCGCTACCATGGTCAGCGGGAGAAAAGTAAGGGTCCATGCCCGCCGCTTCTGCAGTATCGTGGATGATGAAGTTGGCGCCATTCGCTATGCCATCACCCCCCTGGATTTTTCCGGTACGCTGAGCATAACGCCTTATGTAAATGCAGATGTCATCAATGAAGACTCCAACTATGATGAGAAGTTCTGGGTGGAGGTCGATAAAATGGTGAAACGGCGCTCGGGCTATGTGCTGGCGGAAACCAAGAAGACAGAGTTCCAGGTTTGTACGGGAATGAAGTTTGCCATTTTTCAGGACGGGAAGGAAATGGATTTCAACTCCTTCCGGATACAGAGGCTGAAATATGTAGGCTGCACGGTCGACCTGCATTGCGAGGAAGGCAAAGAGATTGTGGTGTATAAATATGCAGCCAATGTTTCTTCTCTTAATTACGATAAGGAGGACCTGATGGATCAGTGCCGGAAGGCGGTTAAGCGGGCCTTTAAAAAAGGCTTCGAACAGCTGATCCAGGAACAGGCCCTGGCCTGGAAGAGCAAATGGGAAGAAGCGGATATCCGGATCGAGGGGGATGTGGCCGCCCAGCAGGGGATACGGTTCAATATTTTTCAGCTGTACCAAACCTACACGGGAGAAGACGAGCGGCTCAATATCGGCCCCAAAGGCTTTACAGGTGAAAAATACGGGGGAAGCACTTACTGGGATACGGAGGCGTACTGCTTCCCGTTCTACCTGGCCACCGCCGAGCAGCATGTGGCCCGCAATCTGCTCATCTACCGGTACCGCCACCTGCAGAAAGCCATCGAGAATGCCGAAAAACTGGGCTTTAAAGATGGCGCCGCCCTTTATCCCATGGTGACCATGAACGGCGAAGAATGCCACAATGAGTGGGAAATCACCTTTGAAGAGATCCACCGCAATGGCGCCATCGCTTACGCCATTTACGATTATGTGCGGTACACGGGCGAGAAAGAATACCTTATCAACTACGGACTGGAGGTGCTCATCGCCATCGCCCGGTTCTGGGCCCAGCGGGTTCACTTTTCGGAGCGCCGCGGCATGTACGTCATGCATGGCGTTACCGGCCCGAATGAATACGAAAATAACGTCAATAATAACTGGTATACCAATTATATCGCCCGCTGGTGCCTCCAGTATACTATGGAAGCCATAGAATACGTGGAGAAAAATGCTCCCGAAAAATTCGCCGCCCTGGAAGAAAGGCTGAAATTCTACAAGCATACCGAAACCAACAAGTGGAAGGAGATCACCGGCAATATGTACCTGCCCTACGATGAAAAACTGGACATCTTCGTGCAGCATGACGGTTTTCTGGATAAGGAATTACTTACCACAGCAGACCTGAAGAAGAGCGACCGGCCGCTGAACCAGAACTGGTCATGGGACCGCATCCTGCGCTCTGTTTTCATCAAGCAGGCCGATGTCCTGCAGGGGTTGTATTTCTTCGAAGACCATTTCGATGAAGATACCATCCGCCGCAATTTCGACTTCTACGAGCCGCGCACGGTTCATGAGTCTTCGCTTTCGCCCTGTGTTCATGTGATTCTGGCTTCAAAACTGGGGAAGGAGGAGAAAGCCTATGAGATGTACCTGCGCACCGCCCGCCTCGACCTGGATGATTACAATAACGATACCGAGGACGGCTGCCACACCACCAGCATGGCCGGCACCTGGATGGCTTTTGTCAAAGGGTTTGGCGGCATGCGCGTTTACGATGACAAGGTGCAGTTCAGCCCCTTCATCACCAGCAAGTGGAAATCCTACACGTTTAAGATCCGCTTCCGGGACAGCTTCCTTGAGGTAAAAGTAGACCAGGAAAAGGCCACTATTATTAACCACACGAATAAAGCTTTGTCCATAAAAGTCTATGGAGAAGACAAGGACCTGCCGGCTAATGGTATTATTGAAGTAGGGCATTAAACATTGATACAAATTATACTACCATGAAACAGATTTTTTTGGCTATTTTCTTGTTAATGCTGTGGTCTTGCACAGCGGATAACAATGCTCAGAACCAGGAAGGGCAACAACAGTCAGCCTCCTCCTCAGGGGACGCTGCCACCGGCCCGGTAGCTAACGCGCCCCGCGAAGGCGATTCCGGCTCCTTCCTGCCGCCGTTGGCTCCCGGAAGCCATCCCATGGTGCCCATCCTCACGCGTGACTTCTGGGTCTTTGAATTCTATGTCGTGGATGATGCGGCTTCCAGAGCGGCCAACAAGGGGCGCTGGTTCCGCTTTTTCGAGGACGGTACCTTCGAGTCAGGGCACTGGGAAGAAAAAACCGGATATGGTTCCTGGAAGTTGCAGGATGAACAAGGAAAAGTTTTGCTTTATCTGGACAACGTAGCTGATGCCGAAGACGGACAATGGGAGATCCAGGGCGTCAACAAAGACCAGGATACCATGACCTGGGTGGGTATCAATAAAACCAATACCGCCGGCGTGATCACCAAGGTGATCAATCTGCTGACCCGGCCTACGAAGGCACAGTTCGGGGTGGAGGGGTGATCCCCCGGACGGGCTACCTTTAGGTGGCCTGTAATAAGCAAGTGTTGTACAAAAGAAATCGGACGGGCCGCCCCGTCTTCTCTCTCCCGACAAATGTCGAGGTTAGCCGGGCAGGGCCGCCATAGCATGGCGCCGGCGGGTAGCCCGTAACAAGCAAGTGTTGCACAAAAAGAAAATGGCGCATCGGCATCTGCCGTGCGCCATTTTCTTTTCAGGAAAGGTTCGTTTAGTTCTTGATCAGGTCATAAGTATACCCTTCCGGATACAGCTTCATCGTTACGGTGTAGTTGCCGTCTTCGCCAACCACAATATCATTTCCGCCGGCTTCCAGCGTGCCGTCTGCACCGGTATCGCCGAAGTTGATGGCCCAGTCGTCATTGGCGCGGAACTTGATGGCGCCGGCTATCAGGTCGAGGGTAATGGTCCACTCGAAGTCATTCTGGAACGTCATGTCCGTGTCGTTATCCCAGCCGCCGGGGGTGGAGCTTCCGATCAGGCCCCAATCCGTTTTGGTGAACGTGGCAGACCGGTCGCTGAAATCAATGCGGATCAGATAGAAGCCGCTTTCATCCACGGTGGCGTCCTGTTCCCCTTCCTGAATAATGAATCCCGGGTTTTCGGGGTCCATGCCCCAGTCGCCGGCCCAATCCTGTACTTCCAGGAACTTGAAGCCGGTGCCGGCCTCCAGGGGGGCGTATATTTCAAATACGCCATCCGCCACATTCATGAATGGGATGGAAGCAGAAGGCGTCCAGGCGCCATGGGCCGCCAGCCCACCGACCAGGAAGAGCTGGTCCGGGAAAAGGCTTCTGACAAACTCGAAGCCGTACTCGAGAGTCTTGTCATTGAAGGTTACCTTATAGATGGCATCCGACATGGTGAACTCGATATTGGGCCCGAATTCTTCAGCCACGCCATCACCCTCAGCATCGCCCCATACTTTTCCCATTGAGGCGGGGCCTTCGGAAAACCGGTATTTGTCGCCCGGGCTGAGGCGGATCTCCGGCAGTTCCCAGGTGTTATCCGCAACCAGGCTGAAGGCGTATTCGTCTCCGTAAAAATCATTAAAAGTGCCGTGGAGGTACAGTCCGCTGATATTGGTTTCGAATTCGACCAGTGGGCTGATCGTGTAGGCCAGCGTTTGATCGTTAAAGCGGAACCTGGCCTCGCCGTTAGGGGCACAGCCGGCAGGCGTATTCGGGCCGCCGCCGGTGGTTATTTCCATAATGCCGTCACAATTGGAGTCGCCCCAGTCTTCGTCAGTCCAGTCCGGAGTATTTTTAAGTTTATATTCTCCGCCCTGGATGTCGACAATAATTTCCCAGGTGTAATCCGCAACCAGCGTCATTTCATCGGCGCCCCAGCCGTTGAATGCGCCGGCGATGTACATCTCATTGTTGTTGGCGGCAAAGGGGAGCAGCGAGATCTCAAACCTGGTCTGTCGCGTCGTTTCCTGCCCCTTGGAGTCTGTTACACTAATATCGACGGTGTAAACGCCAGGCCCCAGTTGTTCGGCCGGAACGTCAAATTCGCTTCCGAGAATGATCAACGAATCCCGGGTGCCGGACAGGCCCTTGGTCACGGAGGCCAGCTGCGCGAATTCATCGCTCAGCGATACGGTTGCTGTGGCCAGGGGAGAACTCTCACCATCGGCGAATTCCACCTTAATGTCGAAGTTGCCAATGACGACTTTTGAATTATTGGCCGGCGAGACGGAGATGATCCCCGGAGGGAAATCCGTCAACGCATCTACATCGATAACGTCTTTGGTGCAGGAAAACACCAAAGCTGCCAGGCCGATGAACAGTGACAATATTTTTATGATATTTTTCATTTCTTCAAGCAATTTAGACTTCACAAAAGTTGGGCCATGAAGCGCCGGGGGCGGCTGCTCCATGGCGGAATTATTTTAATATCCCGGGTTCTGCTCCAGATTGGGGTTGGCCAGCAGGTCATTAGCCGGGATCGGGTACAGGTCGCGGAAGGCCGGAGTGACTTTTCCTTCCTGCGTGCCGCCCTTCCACGGCCAGACGCCGTTTTCAGTAAAGAGCTCGTAGCGGATCAGGTCCTGGCGGCGGTGGCCTTCCCAGTACAGTTCGCGGGCGCGCTCGTCAAGAATAAAATCCAGGTCGAGGTCAGCCTGAGTGATATTGCCGGTGGCGCCGTTGTAGGCGCGCTCCCGGAGCTGATTGATGTAACCCACTGCTGTAGCCAGGTCGCCCCCCGTACCCCCGCGGAGAACGGCCTCGGCATACATCAGGTAGGCGTCGGCCAGGCGGAATACGGGGTAGTCCGTATCGGCAAAGGTCGGGTCGGAACCGGGGGTGCCGTCCGAAGTTACATTCTGGTACTTGGGTACTGCATAACCATTGGTAAATTCGGCGATCGTTTCAATGGATTTGGTCTGGCCGTTGGTGTAGAAAATGGCGCGCTCGTCGATTTCCCCCGTTTCATCCGGGAACAGGTCGACCAGGGCGCTGGTGGTGCGCAGGCCGCCCCATCCGTTGTTGACGCCGTAGTTGGCGGCATCCATATTGCCACCTATAGCGGCGTGTACCAGATACGTCGTTCCTCCGTAGGTCTGTGTGGCTTCACCGTCAAAGTTGATGGAGAAGATAACTTCCTGAGACAGGTGGTTGTCGGCCAGGAAGATGTGGTGATAAACATCTTGCAGGCTGTAGGCGCCGGAGGAGATCACCTTATTACAGGCGGTAATGCATTCGGTGTAGTAAGGTTTGCCGGTATATACCTCTCCGTTGAGGTACAGTTTGGCCTGCAGCATCCACAGGGCAGCCCGGTCGGCGCGGCCGTAGGGGGCTTCCCCGGGAGCAAGCATGTCATTTTCGATCTCCTGCAGTTCGCTCACCAGGTAGTTGAAGATCTCCTCGCGGCTGGCCTGAGGAGGCGTGCCGCCCCCTACTGCCTGTTCTTCCGTATAAAACGGGATGTTGCCGAACAGGTCGATGCCATGCCAGTAGCTCAGGGCGCGCAGGAAGCGGGCCTCGGCGCGGAAAGCAGGTATTTGTGCCTGCACTTCTTCGCTTACGCCCCTTCCGGCCAGCTTGTCATCAGTGGATTCCCGGAGGAATTCATTGGCCAGTGAGACCTGGAAGAATATCCGGTAATAAATGGCGCGTACAAACTGGTTGGAACTACTCCAGGTGTGGTTGCTCAGGTCGGGCAGCCCGTCGTCATTCCAGGCGATGACTGCCTCGTCGGTCGGCAGTTCCTGCAATTGCCAGTACTGGCGCAGGTATTGCGAGAAACCTTCGTCCAGGCCCTTGATGTCGGCATTGCCGGCGGGGCCCTGCTGGCCGGTTACGGCCAGGCCTGCGTAGATCCGGGTGAGGAAGCGCTCGTAGGCGTCATCCCCGGTAAAGAAAACGTCCGGTGTAAGGTCGTTTTGAGGGGTCAGTTCCAGGTCAGTGCATGCCGACAGCACGCCCAGAATAAAAATCAGAGATATATTTACGATCTTTTTCATGGATCTGCTTTTTTGTAATTCAATGATTAAAACCCAAGGCTCAGTCCAAAGATAAAGCCGCGCGGCCGCGGATAAGGAGCGTTGTCAATACCGTTGTCTACTTCCGGGTCCAGGCCGGTGTATTCGGTAAGTACGAACAGGTTCTGTGCCGTGGCGTAAAGGCGCAGGCTGGAAAGGCCGCTCTTCGGCAGGAACGTATAGCCAAGGGTGATGTTGTCCATTCTCAGGAAAGAAGCATCTTCCACGTAGTAATCAGAAAAGTACTGTGGAGTCATAAAGCTGGTTTCCAGAACAGACGGGTGCAGGTTGTACAGTACGTAGCGGTCATTTCCGATCCCCGTGCCCTGAACCCGCTGGTAGACGCCCCGGTTGGAAGCGTTGTTGTTGTAAACATAGTTGCCAATGGCGCCCCGCAAGGTGAAGGAAAGGTCAAACCCTTTGAATGCAAAATTGGAGGTCAGGCCGTAGATCACATCCGGAGCCGGAGCGTTGAACACCCGGCGGTCTTCTTCATTGATGATGCCGTCGCCGTTCCGGTCGACGTAGATGTCGTCGAGGTCCTCATCATCGGCGGCGGTCAGGCCGTCGTCGTCGTGGTCGATGTTGTCGGAAAGGGGCAGCCCGTCGGGGCCGAGCTTGTGTTCATATACATAGAAAGAATTGACCTGGTCGCCCACCTGGATGATCTGAATGTTGCTGCCCACGCCGCCGGTGATCCCTCCGGTGAGAATACCTGAGCCGGCGATATTACTGATGGCCTTCACTTCGTTGATGTTGTAAGCGATGTTACCGCTCAGGTCCCAGGAAAGGCCGGGCTTGTTGAAGACCACTCCGTTCAGGGTGAGTTCCACGCCCTGGTTATCCAGCTCGCCGATGTTGGTCAGGACGCGGTCCGAAAGGTTGGTGCCCGCGGCGACAACGACCTCGAAGAGCAGGTCCTGCGTATTCTTGTAGTAGTATTCCAGAGAGCCGTTGATCCGGCCGTTGGAGAAGCCGAAGTCCAGGCCGGCATTGTAGGAGGAGGTTTCTTCCCACTTCAGTCCGGCGTCGTAGGGGTCGGGGCGTGCCGTGGTGACGAAGATCGGCGTTCCGTCGGCAGCCGTACCGATCTGGTATTGTGCCCGGGCGTCGCTGAAGCTGTATTTCGGAAGGTAGCGGTAATCGCCGATCGATTCCGTACCGGTAACACCGTAACCGAGGCGCAGCTTGAGGTCAGAGAAAATCCCTTTCAGGCCGCTGGCAAAATCTTCTTCCAGGATGCGCCAGGCGAAAGCCGCCGACGGGAAAAGCCCCCAGCGGTCTTCCGGGCCGAAACGCGTGGATCCGTCCCGGCGCAGGGTAGCCGTCAGCAGGTAACGCTCATCAAAGTTGTAATTCACCCGGCCGAAGAAAGAGATCAGGCGGTTTTCCCAAATGGTGTTCTGTGGGAAGATGTCTTCCGCCAGGTCCGGCCGGTTGGCGCCAAAGGCGTCCGTCGAGAGGTTCTGCCCTTCGAAGAGAGGATACTCCTCGTTGAAGTCCTGATAAGAATAACCGGCGACAATGTCCAGGCGGTGGAACTGGCCGAGGGTTTTCTTGTAGTTCAGGTAGGCGTCCAGCAGATAGTTGGTCCGGGTGTAGTTCTCGATCTTGATTCGGCCATTATAGTTGGAAACCAGGGTGTTGACGTAGGTGGAGGGTTCGAACTCCGTCCGTTCTCCCTTATTGACGTCGTACCCCAGGTTGGTTTTGAAGCTCAGGCCGGGGACGAGGCCGTCAAACTTGTATTCCAGTTCGATGTTCCCGATGCTCCGGAAGGCCTGGCCTACATTTTCGCGTTGCTCCACGGCCGAGACCGGGTTGCGGGGCGCCAGGGCATTGCCATATTCAAAGAAACCGCCGAACGCCGTATTGCTGGGGTCAAGGACAGGCTGGGTAGGGTCGAAATCCCAGGCGGCGCCGATGCCGGGGTCAAACAGGTCCTTGGTCTGCGCCCCCCGGATGTTGGTGTTGATGATCAGGCGGTCATCAAAGAGCCGGTGGTTGTAATTGGCGCTGAAGCTGAGGCGCTCCGTTTCGGACCCCCGGATGATACCTTCGAGGTTCTGATAACCGGCCGACAGGCGGTAGCCCATGTTTTCTCCGCCGCCGGACATGCTCAGCGCGTGGTTCTGGCCTTTGGCCGTGCGCAGCATTTCATCAAACCAGTTGGTGTTGGAACTGCCCAGGTTCTCCAGGCGGGCAGGAGAGATGAAGGTGACTACATCACGGAAGGAATTGGCGTCGAGGATCTGCGGCTCGCCGGCAATCTCGTTGAAGGTATAATATCCTTCGTAATTGATGCGGGGCCGGCTGCCGGCTTTCCCTTTTTTAGTGGTAATGATAATTACGCCGTTGGCGCCCCGGGAGCCGTAGATAGCCGTTGCCGAGGCATCTTTCAGTACTGTGAAGGATTCGATATCACTCGGGTTGAGGAAGTTCAGCGGGTTGCGGCCGCCGGCAAACCCCTCGTTGTCGATGGGCACCCCGTCGATGACATACAGCGGCTCGTTGCTGGCGTTGATAGACGTACCGCCCCGAATGCGCACCTTGGTGCCCTCTCCCGGCGCCCCGTTGTTGGAAGTGATCTGTACGCCGGCGACTTTGCCCGCCAGCAGGTTTTCAGGGGAAACAATGGCGCCCCGGTTGAAGTCCTTGTCGGATATTTTGGCCACAACACCGGTGGCGTCCTCCTTGCGGGCAGTACCGTATCCGATAACGACTACCTCTTCCAGTACTTCCACATCTTCTCCCAGCTGGAAGTCCAGAGTTACTTCCCGCCCGTCAACCACGGAAACGGTTTTGACCAGGTCGGAATATCCGGTATAAGAAGCACGCAGTTGCTGCTCCCCGGCCGGGACATTCTCGAGCACGTAATTCCCATCAAAATCGGTGGCTGTCCCCTTACTGGTTCCAACCAGCAGAATGGTGGCGCCGATCAGGGCCTCCCCATTCTCATCTGTCGCCGTACCCTTGACGGTGCCCTGCCCAATGGCCTGGTTGGCCAGCACAAGCACCGCTGTCAGAGCTACGATCATGCGTAGAAAATTTTTCATAAGAGCTACAGTTTAGATTTAGTTTTTGTTTGTCATGGCAAGAATGCCGTTAACGCCTGAGCATTTACATCACAATGCTACAGGAACAGCTTGAAAGAATAGGCGTAAGATGTTGATCTTGTGGAAAATACAGGTATTGAGCAATAAATGACGAAGGTACCCAGCACATCAGCGCGCTAAGCGTAGGGCAAATATATCTTTTGCAAATCATTTTGCCTACTTAAAATAAAAATTATTTCCAAGTGATAAACAGTATTGCAAAAATTATTGCCAACACATACTCCGTCAACTTCCACTTAATTTTGTGGTGCCAAAGAAAGAAAATTTTCAGGAAATGCGAAATGATCTTTGTCAGTGGTTGGTGAGTTCCCGTGCCGGGTTTGCCTCAATGTGGGGCAGGTAAGGCAAACCCGGCACGGGAACAGGCTTCAGAGCTTATCGCTTGACAATCCGCAGGCTGCCGACTCCCTCTTTGAAAAGCAACTGAACCAGATAGATGCCGGAGGGCAGCGTTCCCATTTCTATGGAATATGGCTCCGAACTCCAATGGCGCCAGCCGGTGATCATTTTTCCATCGGCGCCGAGCAGGCGGAATGCCCGGGGTGGGGTGGAAGCCTCCAGGAATAGCCGGCCCTCAACCGGGTTGGGGTATACTTTTACTCCTTTGTCCGTCAGGATGTTTATCCCCGTGGCGACTTCCAGCAGAACGGTTTCGGATCGTGCCATACAGCCATTGGCGTCTGTTGTTTCTACGGAATACAAGCCGCTTTCTTCTGCCGCGTAGCTTCGGCCGGTAGCGCCGGAGATTGGGGCGCCGTCCTGATACCACTGATAGGCCGATGCCGGGCTGCTGCTCAGCACATTCCCCTCTATCGTCAGGGTGGGGACAACCGGGGCATTGAAAGCTACCTCCAGGGGCTCAAGCCGGAGGGAACAATAGTCGGTATAGGCTTCAATCTGGTAAAGGCCGGATGTACTGATGGCGTAAGTGTTGTTAAAAGTATCGGCGAGGGCGCTATTTTCCTCATAAATGATATAGAATTGATTGCCGGAGCCGGCGGCGTCGATCTCCACCGTATCGCTCCCCGCGCAGAAAGTGCCGGGAAAGATGATGTTGAGGGAAGGAGAGGGCATCTGCCCTAATATGACTTCGAGCTCTTCCGATAACCTGCTGCAACTGTTGCTGAATACTTCTACCTGATAAAAACCGCCTTCAATTATTTCAAGGGTTTCTGAATGTGAATCCTCAACGAGCTCGCCATTGAGGTACCAGTTGAAATTGTCTCCCCGGGAAGGGGTAGTGATGGCCGGCGGGGCTTCTCCGCAGTAGATGAAGGGGGAATCCCCCAATTCAGCCTCCGGGAGGGGGGAGAACTCGAGCTGGAAGGCCTCCGAGATTTTGGTACATACTCCATTGCTTGCTACCAATTGATAAGCGCCCGGCATCACTGCTGGCAGTTCGGCCCCGAAAGCAAGATGCTCCCCGTCGAGCAGCCATTCGTAGGACAAAAGGCCAGGGGCGCCGGCAGCCAGGGAAATGGTGTCTCCCTCACAGGCGGAAGGCGAACCGGAAACCAGCTCAATGCCGGCATCAAAAGGTTCCGGCGCCCGGAAGCTGATGCTGTCGGCCGAAAGGATGTAAAGGCCGTGGCTGATATCGGAGGCAATGATGTTGCCGGATGGAAGGTAGGGGTACACTCCCCAGCACCCCTGGTATCCGGAATAGTTCTGGTTTTCAGGATAAGTATCATAGTACGCCACTCTTTCCACCTCCTCCGGGTTGGAGAGATCGAATATCTGTACGCCGTCGTGGTAATAGGAAACGATGGCGTACTGCTCCCGGACAAAAGGATTGTGGGCTATGCTGTTGGTAACTTCCGGAGCGAGCAGTTCCGAACGAAAGAGGTCCAGAAGGCGGATGTTGCTGAGGTCCGACACGTCAACCAGCTTTAGGCTCGCGCCGTGGGTCTCATCAGCAAAGGCCAGTTGCGCGCCGTCTTCGCTGAGCCAGCTGGAGTGGTTGTATCCCTGTTCTGGATAAGAAGTCAGGTTGCCCAGAACCTGGATGTTATCGAAGTCGGAGAAATCATAGGCCCAGAGGCCGTTGCCGCCGTGGGAACAAAAGGCGATGTGGTTGCGTACATAAATATCGTGGAAATACCCACCAGGCAGCGGTTGTGTACCCAGGAAAGCTGGCTGGCCGGGGTTTTCGGCAAGGCTGTAGGCGGCAACGCCATTGAAGATGGCATTGGACCCCGCCAGGTAGAGGCGGGCGGTGGGGACGTCGATGAATATGTTGTGCGAGCGGGTGAAATTTTCATTGTCCTGGAAAACCAGCGATACGGAACCGGGTAGCTGGCTCAGGTCAAAAACCATCAGCCCGTCCGTTCCCTGGTCGGCTACAGCGTAGGCGTACTGGCCGTAGGTTTTGAAATCCCGCCAGACGGAATTGACGCTGCCTTCAAAACGAGCTATTTCCAACGGCGCTTCCGGTCCGGTTATGTTGATGAAATGAATGTAACGGGCGGAGCCAAGAATGGCATATTCATTGCCTTCACAATCGGCATATCCCCAGATGTCGTTGTATTTGATGCTTCCGGCGGAAGGCAATGAGGGGTCATCCCATCCACCGAGCAAAGACATGTTGAGGCTGTCCTGCGCCGGCAGTAAAACCGGCAGGCAGGAGAAACAAAAGAGTATGATCTTCTTCATAAGTAATTGTTTAAATTTGCTGCCGGCTCCGTTGTAACGCCACCTCGTACAATTTGCAAATCGGCTAAAAAATGAGTAAAGGTAAAATTTTAGAGGTAAAAGATCTCCGGACTTCCTTTTTTACGGATGAAGGAGAGGTGAAAGCCGTAGACGGGGTGAGCTTTACCATTCACCGGGGCGAGACGGTGGGCATCGTCGGTGAATCGGGGTCCGGAAAATCGGTTACTTCTCTCTCTATTATGCGCCTGGTGCCCGGCCCTGGCGGGAAAGTCGTTGGAGGGCAGGCCCTTTACTTCCCTGAGGGCGAGGCAGATGGGGTGGATTTGCTTAAGGTTTCCCGCCGGCAGATGCAGCACTACCGGGGCAATGAGATTTCCATGATCTTTCAGGAGCCGATGTCTTCCCTAAACCCGGTCTTTCGCTGCGGTGAACAGGTGGCGGAAACGATCCGGATACACCAGAAAGTTGAAGCCGGCCTGGCGCGGGAAAAGGTGATGGCCCTCTTTGAAAAAGTGCAATTGCCCGAACCTGCCCGGATCTATAACGCATATCCTCACCAACTGTCCGGTGGCCAGAAGCAGCGGGTGATGATCGCCATGGCCATGTCCTGCTCGCCTGGCATCCTCATTGCGGATGAGCCCACAACTGCGCTGGATGTAACGGTGCAAAAGGCCATCCTGGACCTGATGAACAACCTGAAGCAGGAGATGCGGTCCTCCATTATGTTTATCACTCACGACCTGGGCGTCATCGCAGAGATCGCCGACCGGGTCATGGTTATGTATCAGGGGCGTATCGTGGAGGAAGGGGGAGTGCTCGAGATCTTTTCCAACCCCAGGCACCCCTACACCAAAAGCCTGCTGGCCTGCCGCCCCCCGCTCGGCCACCGCCTGAGGCGCCTCCCGGTCGTGAGCGACTTCATGGAAACCCGCCCCAACGGAGAGGGGCGGCTGGAGATCAGGGAAAAGGAAATTTCCGTGGAAGGTGTCCTGTCAGAAGTTAAAGTCCCGGCCTATCAGACAGAACGGCGCCTGGAAGCTTTAAAGCAACGGCCTCCTCTCTTGGAGGTCGAACAACTGAAAGTCTGGTTTCCGGGAAGAAAGAATTTCTGGGGTAAAACCAAAGAATATGTCAGGGCGGTTGATGGGGTGTCCTTCGAGGTATTTCCAGGGGAAACCCTTGGCCTGGTCGGAGAATCCGGATGCGGGAAAACCACCCTCGGTCGCACCATCCTCGGGCTCACCCGGCCGACGGAAGGAAACATCCGTTACAAAGGCCGGAGCCTGCCGGGCCTGAGGCCTGAGGAAATGAAACCCCTCAGGCAGGAAATGCAGATCATCTTTCAGGACCCTTATTCCTCCCTGAACCCCCGCATGACCATCGGCAATGCGATCATGGAACCCATGGAAGTGCACGGCCTGTACAACGGAGAAGACGAACGCCGGGAGCGGGCCCTTCAGTTGCTGGATATCGTCAATATGGAGCCTAAATTTTTCAACCGCTACCCTCACGAGTTCTCCGGCGGGCAGCGCCAGCGGGTGGCCATCGCCAGGGCCCTGGCCCTCAACCCTAAGTTCATCATTTGCGATGAGTCGGTCTCCGCCCTCGACGTCTCCGTCCAGGCCCAGGTGCTCAACCTACTGATGGAGCTTCGCGAAAAATACCGCTTCACCTACATTTTCATTTCTCATGACCTCTCCGTCGTCAAATTCATGAGCGACCGGATGGTGGTCATGAACAACGGCCGCATCGAGGAAGTTGGGCCGGCAGATGAGATCTATGCCAATCCCGAAAAAGAATACACCCGAAAGCTGATCGAGGCTATCCCGAAGGGGAGGGTGGAGGATATCCGGCGGCGGTTGTCTCAATGAAAGAAGCCCCCCCGAAAACGAGGAGGCTTCTTCTCTTCTGCTTGATTGATTTATGCAATCCGGTAATCCCGGTGCAGAAGTTTATCGCTGCACCACAAAGGGCTTCGCCTGAATGCCCAGGTCGGTGCGAATGATCAGGTGGTACTGGCCGGCCGGCAGTTGGCTGGCGTCAAAGTCGCTCTGCACCCTGTCAAATACATCGGTGGAGCGTCGGTGCAGCACAAGCTGCCCGGTGACATCAATGGCGTAGTACTCCACAAATTTGACTTTTTCTTTGAAGTCGACAGTCACCTGCAACTGATCCTTAACCGGGTTGGGGAAGAGGTTCATTTCGAATTTGTCCTCTCCGACGACATCTTCTACGCCTACCAGAGACTTGAGGAATACTCCGGTGGATGTAACAAGATTATTGCCGCTGAAAATAAACAGCCGGTCCGGAAGGCCCTCTTCCGTCCATGCATCGTTATAAATGCCGCCGTAATCCAGGTCGGTGGTATCTCCATTTTCCTGTTTCCAGGTGACGGTCCGCCAGTAGTTGATATTGGCGTCAAAACCCAGGGTTACCGTTTCGGTGCCTTCATACCGCACACCGACGACGTACTTGGAATTGTCTTCGGTTAAAACACCCGTTTCTTCGAACGTCTCGTAGTCCAGGATGGAGATGTCGAGGTCGGCGCTGACTTCCGGTGCGTCCTCCGGGAAGGTGTAAAACCCAATACCGCTGATCTCCAACTCCCCCGTGCCGATGCCGAGGTTCTCGTCCAGGTCATTCCACTTGTAAACATAAACGCCTACCGGGACGCCGGCAAGGCCTTCACTGCGACGGACAGTGAACGCGACATTACTGATGTACAGGCCGTCTCCATAGAGTATATCCAGGACAGTTAAGAATTCGATATTCCCTCCGCCGGCTATCGTCGTGGATGCCGTGACATTGGGCAGGCCGGTGCTGGCATTCCAGGTTGCCTTCGAGAAAAGGTCTTCACTGATCGTAAAGGAACCCGATGCCGCGTTGTTGAACGAAGCATCATCGGTGCTGTCCATGGTGATAGAGTAGCTATAATTATATACTCCTTGCCCGTAGTTGGTGGGGCTCACGGGGTCAAACTCCGGGAACAGGATAAGGTCAGTAGTGTCGCCGGCCTCGATCGACTCCGCAGAGCTGAAGGTTTCGCTGTACACTTCCGTTGGGTCGCCGCCAAAAGGAGTGTGGGTGATGGTGACGTCAATGTTGTAGTTCGGAGCGGCATTGACCCCTTTGTTGATGATCTCCGCTCCGGGCCGGAATACGAAATCTCCTGCCTGCTGAACCTGAGACTGAGGGATGGTCCCCATTCTGGGCACGAGCACGTGGAAGTTAGAAACAGAGATGTCATTGGCCGGTGGGGGCGGCGGCTCCAGGTTGCCGAGAGATACGTTTACGATCTGGTCGCTGAGCATTGCCGAACGAATCAGCTGCCCGACCTCATAGGTGATCATAATGCAGGGAATGGTGACCTGCCCGCCGACAGCGCCGGCGCCCATTGCAATAGTACCGGCGCCGGGAGCGGAATTGACCACGATGGCGGCGATGGCGCCGGCATTTTCGGCATTCAGGCACTTCAACCCAAACTCACAGGAACCCCGGTCGATCAGGGCGATCTTGCCGTTGATCATGTCGGCATTCAGCAGGGTCTCACAGCCCTGGTTTGGGTTGGCGGTGCCATCTTCTACAAAGACCGCATCTGCGGTCCAGACGTCATCAGTGATCGTGGCGCCAAAGCCGGCCGCCATGAATTCATACCCTCCGGCGATTTCCTGAGGCCCGTTGATGACGAATGCCTGGGAATTCAGGCTGATTGCATTGAACAGGAAAAAGGCCAGGAAAAGGCCATGGGAAAAAGCAATTGGTTTAGTAAAATGTTTAGCCATAAAATTTAGTGTTTTGGTGTAAAAGTTGTTTAATTCAGAGGCTGTTTCATTTTTGGGGAAACAGCCTCTGAATAGCAGGCCCCGGAGCGCCATCAGGCAGAGGGCGGCTTGGGGGCCTGCTGCAGTGTTTTTAACGCTGTACAATAAAGGGCTTCGTTTGAATGCCCAGGTCAGTACGGATAACCAAATGATACTCGCCGGCGGGCAGCTGGCTCGCGTCGAAGGTTTGCTGCACTGTATCAAATACATCGGTAGACCGCTTATGAAGCACCAGGCGGCCAGCGGAGTCGTAGGCATAGAATTCGATGAATTCAGCCTTCTCCCTGAATTCTACATTTACCTGAAGCAGCTCCTTAACTGGATTAGGGAACAGGTTCATTTCGAATTCGTCTGCACCGGCGATGTCCTTGACGCCGCTTGTCAGAGAAGTCAGGCGGATCGCAGTGGCATCTGCCCGGTCGGACAAGAAACCGATATCTGAAATAACCGGCAGGCCGTTTTCCCACATACTTACCGCTAACAGGCCATAATCCAGGTCGGTGACTGTACCATTTGCCGTTTTCCAGTCAGCAGTCCGGTCATAATCAAGATTTGAATCAAAGCCAAGAGAAACGGCTTCCGTGCCTTCATACCGGGCGCCAACGACATACAGCATATCATCCTGGGGAATCTCTACTCCTGTTTCTTCAAAGGAGATGAAATCAAGGAAAGGAAGGCGCAATACGACCCTGTCCACGGTTGCATCCTCAGGGAAAGTATACACCGCAAGGCCAACAGCTTCCAACTCTCCATCGTCGAAGGATAAGTCTTCGTTTGCATCATTCCACTGGTAGACATACGCTGTCATAGGGATCCCGGCTAAAGATGGTGTGAGGCGAACATCGAAAGTTACGCTATCGATCTTAAAACCATTACCGTAAGGAATATGCAGGGGGGTAAGGAATTCCAGAGCGTTACTGGTAAGGCCAATCGTAGCTGTATAATTGGGCCCCATGGTGTTGGCGTTCCAGGTAGCTTTGGAATACCAACCGTATTGGTAGCCATTTTCAGTAAAGTCCGTGATCGTAAACGAACCGGTGGCGGCGTTGTTGAAACTGGCGTCATCCGTACTGTCGCTGGAAACGGAGTAAGTATACCGGTAAATTCCTGAACCTAAGCCGGCAACCACCGGGTCAAACTCAGGGAACAAGTAAAGGGCGGCCGTGTCGCCGGGCATAATGTCGTCTTCCGATTCAGTAGATTCCCTGTAAATTTCGGTGGGAGCTCCTCCGAATGGAGTGTGCGTGATCACCAGCTCGAGGTTGTAATTGGGCGCCGCATTTAGCCCCCTGTTGTTGATCGTTGCTCCCGGAGTGAAGACGAAATCGCCGGGTTCCTGAACCTGCGAGGCGGGAATGATGCCTAAACGGGGAACCAGGACATTGGAGTTTGCTACGGCCAGGTCATTGGCCGGGGGGGGCGGCGGCTCGAGGTTGCCAAGAGAAATGGTGACAGTTTCACCATTGAGCATGGCATTGCGGATAAGCTGCCCCACTTCATAAGGGATCATCACGCAGGGTATTGTCACCTGGTTGCCAACCGCGCCGGCGCCCATCACAATAGCGCCTGCCCCCGGCGCTGTATTTACCACTACGGCCGCAACGGCCCCGGCATTTTCAGCATTCAGGCATTTCAGGCCGAACTCGCAGGAACCCCGGTCGATCAGGGCGATCTTTTTGTTGACATCATCCGGGTTGAGCAATTCATTACAGCCTTCAGAGGGGATCAGGCTGCCATCATCGACGAACACGCCGTCGGCAGTCCAGACGGAATCAGTCAGCGTGCGCCCAAAACCAGCTGCCGCGAATTCGTATCCGCCTCCGATTTCCAGAGGAGAATCAATGATAAATGCCTGACTAAAAAGCATCCCGCCCGTCAGAAAAAAGACGAGGGTGAGCAACAGAGTAAGCTTGCTTTTCATACTAATCCTTGTTTGGTTATTAATGAGTTTTTCCATCCAGTATTTGAGCTCGTCCCCAAGCGAAGGCGGCTGAACTTGTGATCATTGCTTTTGGAGTAACCTGTTACAAGTTACACGAAAAGGAAAAGAAGTGTGGATGATGTAAGGCGTAATTTACTTTGGGGTTTTCTTTCCGACACAGAATAACTCAAAAATAGGTAATTGCCCAAAATTCAGGGCTGGAAAATGAGTTTTTTTTGTTTTCACTGTTTTTATGGGCGCCCGGAATAGGGGTAACCCGGGGCGCCAGGCATCCTTAAGGCAGGAAAATTTACCGGATTGTGCAACCTTTTTTCTTTTGCGGCCGTCTACTTCAAAAAGGGCTGATCCGAAAAAGAAGGCCTCCGGTCGAGAAAACCTGCATTTTTGGTAGAAAACCCTTACATTTGATTTGACTTTTTAAAAAATAATCTCCCGAAATGAAAAAGTCTAGCACCCGTACTGTTCTGTTTTGTTTATTGATCGCTGCCAGCCTCGGCTCTTATATCTACCTGAATTCCCTGTCTGTCCAGTCTGTTCCTTATGAGCAAGCTGCCATTGAAGAAGAAGATATGGAATCCGGCGATGCTGAGATCATCCTCCCGGATATCCAGCTGCTCAAAAAAGTCGTGGAAACCGGAAGGCGCCTGATACCTGCTTCCTGAGCAGTTTTTTACTGAAAAAAGAAAGGGGCGCCCTCACGGTCCGTAGACTGGGCGCCCCTTTCTTTTTTCGTAACTATTCAGCAGAAGGCTGCGGATGCTGAATAGTTCCCTTTTTTCCGTCCATTTGCTTACTCCTCGAGCTTTTTCCGCCAATACCTCAGCAGCCCGGCCACGCTCATCCAGGCAGGGTTGGCGTTTTCGTATAAATCGTATTGCTCTTCTGTGACTCCGGCTGCCGCCAGTTCCTTTTTTACATAAGCCTGGAAAAGTGGTGTTACCTCTTCAGCTTTTTTACCTTGTTCATAATAAGGCCTCATCCATTCCGCCCACCGTAGGAGGCCTTCCTCCAGTTCATCAAGGTGTTGAGGGATCTTGGCCGCCGGTATGGGGCCGAAATGGGTCAGGTAGATCCTTTCCAGTTTCAGGGAACGGAGCAGCCGGAGGGATTCCTGCCAGTGCTCGATATTGATGTCCGGGGGAGGGCAGGGGGGCATCACCGGGCCGCCTTCGATCTTTACGCCGGCAACGTCGCCGGCAAACAGGACGTCGCTCACCTGCCAGGCGATGTGGTGAACAGCATGGCCGGGAGTATGCCAGGCCTTTACTTCAATGTCTCCGACAGTTATGGTTTCCTGATGGGTTACCGTCCTCAAATTATCAGCCGGGATCGGCTTTAAGGTGCTCCAAAGCCGCTCCATGCCTTCTTCACCGTAGATCCGGGTCGCGGAGGCCAGTAATTTGGAAGGGTCCTGAAGGTGAGGCTTCCCAAAAGGGTGAAGGTATATGGTAGCGCCAAGCTGGGCCAGCGCCCAGGAAGCTCCGGCGTGGTCGAGGTGAATGTGGGTGATGAATACGTGCCGTATATCTTCCAGCTTGTACCCTTTGCCTTTTACGGCTTCCCGCAATGATTCGAAAGTAGAATAAGGCCCGGTTTCTAACAGAATAGGCCCCGCAGAGGTTTCAATGAGAAAGGCCGCAATGGTGTCCGGCTTATCCAGGAATTCAAGGTCTAGTACGTGGATCATTGATTTTTTATTTAGCGTTTTCTTTTACTCAGTTAAAATTTTCTAACATTTAAATCTCTATAAATCAAAAAAAATATCCATTCAAGAAATCAGCATTCGACATTCGCCGGCGCCCCTCCAGTTGAAGTTCATGGATGTGGACAAAACCATCGGCAGTGGCGATTTTCAGCCAATCCTTATTATCGGTCAGGAAAGTGCCCGGCTGATGGCCGTGGGAGGTGATTTCCTTCGTCGTCCTGAATATTTTGAGTTCTTTGCCGTCGAGAGTAGTCCAGGCGGCAGGGTAGGGGCTTAGGCCCCGGATGAAATCGTGTACTTTTTGAGTGGGCTGGTTGAAGTCGATCTCACAAATATCGTGGAAGATCTTGGGGGCTTTGGTGGCGAGGCTGTCATCCTGCTTATGCAGGGTATAATCGCCCTTTTCGATCGCCTGCACGGTTTTCAGCACTACCCGGGCGCCGAGTTCCATCATTCGGTCGTGCACTTCGCCGGCTGTTTCGTTTTCCCCGATGGGCATTTTCTCCTGGAGGATCAGGTCGCCGGTGTCTATTTCCTGTCTGATGAAAAAAGAAGTGACGCCGGTTTCCCGTTCTCCGTTTATGACCGCCCAGTTGATGGGGGCGGCGCCCCGGTAGCGGGGCAGGAGAGAACCGTGGAGGTTGAACGTGCCGTATTCCGGCATAGACCAGACTATTTCGGGCAGCATCCGGAAAGCGACAACTACGAACAGGTTGGCGTTCAGCCTGCGCAGGCTTTCAATAAAACCGGGATCCCTCAGTTTTTCCGGTTGCAGTACGGGAATGCTTTGCGATACCGCGTATTTTTTTACGGCAGATTCCAGCAATTGCTTTTTTCCCCTGCCTCCCCGCTTGTCGGTAGCAGTGACGACACCTACGACATTATAGCCGTTCTCTACCAAAATCTGCAGGGAAGGCACGGCAAATTCAGGCGTCCCCATGAATACGATGCGCAAACTCATACCTAAAGTTGGTTTTAATCTTTACTGTTTATATTTTAGTATTTTATACTTACCCCTAATGCTATGATGAAACACACAGACTACCCATTTGCTTATGTAACACTGCTTCTTTGGCCTGTGTTGCTTTTCTCCATGCCTGGCAAGGGCAATTTGGCAAATTACGGCCGCAATGCCAAGGAGTTCTCCTTTCATCTTAAAACGGCCTATATCAGGGCGGATACCATTCCCGTTGAAGAACGGGAAAGTTTTGACCGGCCTTTCGGCGCTGTAGACTATACGCCTCACAACCCTAACCCCTTCTCCGGCCAGGAAGAGGAACCCTCAAAGATCATTCCCGAAGTACCGGTCGAAGTTGATACTTCCTTTTCGCAGGTGCAAAAAATACCTGAAGAATATTCCGGTTTTAAAATCGAGATCATGACTGCCGGAGAACCGCTCCCTTCCAGCCATGACATCTTCTTTCAACATGGGAACCTGGCAGTAGACCGGCTGAGGAATGGGACTTATTCCTACGTGCTGGGCGACTTTCAAAGCCTTGACGAAGCTAATGCCTTTTTACTTGATTTTCTGATCGGGCGCTATCCGGAAGCAAAGGTTGTTGAATATGAATCAGGAGGGCGGTTGTAACAAAAAGTAACCATGGAGGAAAATGAATTCAGCTGGCGAACCAGCGATGGTTTGAACATTTATGGCAAAGAATGGAAAGCCCGGGAACCCCGGGGAGTAATCTGCCTGGCCCACGGCCTGGGAGAACATATCAACCGATATGCTCACCTTGCCCGGTATTTTACGGGTAGAGGGTTCAGTGTCATCGGGTATGACCGCCGGGGCCACGGCCGTTCCGACGGGCCCAGGGGCCATGCCCCCGATGCCGAAACCTTACTGGATGAAGTCGCTCAACTACTGATCGAGTCAGAGATCCGGTACCGGGATATGCCGGTATTCCTCTACGGGCAAAGCCAGGGCGGGCAACTCGTTCTGGCCTATGCGCTCAAACGGCACCCCAACATTCAGGGGATTATCGCTTCTTCACCCTGGATACGCCTCAGCTTTGAGCCTTCACCGGCCCTGATATTGCTTGGAAAACTGTTGTATCGCGTTTATCCCACCTTTACACAATCCAACGGCCTGAACCCAAACCACCTTTCCCGAAACCCCGAAGTGGTAAAGGCATATCAGGAAGACCCCCTGGTCCATGACCGCATTACCGCCGCAACCGGCATTGCCATGCTGAACCAGTCTGATTGGCTGGACGGTTACTCGGGCCGCTTTCCGGTCCCACTTCTGCTGATGCACGGTTCCGCCGACAAGATCACTTCTCCGGAAGCCAGCCGGGCCCTGGCCGGGCGCCTGGAGGGTGACGTTACCTTCAAACTATGGGATGGGATTTACCATGAGATACACAATGAAGATGTCCAGGAACAGGCTTTCGAATACGTAATGGGATGGCTGGAAAAGCACCGGCAACTGAAAAAATTGGGTAAAGAACTTTAAAGCTGGGCCTCCGAACAAGCTTTAAAAACGCTGAATAGACTCAATAATATAAGAAGGCCTTTGCTTGATCTCGTTGTAAATGTTGGAGAGGTAAATGGACATGATGTACAGGTTGAGGCAGGTCGTAGCAAAGAAAACGGCGATCAGCACGACCAGGAAAGTCCATCCGGAAAAAGGTTCTCCAATATTGCCGAAAACATCGATGCCGGTAAATTTCACTTTCAGGGCATTGAAAATAACGCCCAGCAGAAAGACAACGGAGAAAATAAAGATCCACAGCAAAAGGCTGCGCAGGAAGGTCGTAAAAGAAGTGATGGCCACCAGGGAAGTCCGGAAACGGTCGGCAAAGGTTTCGTTGATGGCCGGCTGTAAGGGGAGATCCGTCTCCAGGTAGGCGGTTTTGTAGCCGACGATGGAATAAATGGCTTTCATATACCGCAGGTTTTCCCGCAGGCGGAGCAGCGAATTCAGTGCTCTTCGGGAAATTATGCGGGTGTTGTGGGCCATTTCGTCGATCTGCAGGTTGGAATAGTTTCTGAGAATGTAGTAAAAAAGCTTGTATAAGGGCTGGAAACGGAAACCTACCCGGCGGCTGCGGGCGCGCAGGTACACGATATCGAAGTGTTCTCTCGTTTTTTCAAACAACTGCAGGATGATCTCCGGTTGCTGGTAAAAGCCAAGCTCAAAGATAACGGTATAATCGCCATTGGCGCGGTCCAGTCCGGCGAGTACTGCGTGGTTCCTGTTCGTCGTACGGGAAAGGTTAAGCAGGTAGATGTTGTGTTTGAGGGGGTCGGGCAGCGGTTCGATATAGGGCGCGATCGGAGTGTCGACATTGTTGTTGACCAATACAACCTCAAAGTCTGAAAAGTGCTCTGATAGTACAGGGAAGAGGTTGGAAAGGTATTCGGGCAGTAATTCCAGCTCTTTGGAATGCTGAATGACACCGACTATGGAGATGAAGCTGTTGTACATTGAGCGGTTTGGTTGATTTGGTTGATTTGGTTGATGGAGTTCATTTGGTTGATGGAGCTGCCCCCGGTGTAGCCGGCCCAACCAACCCATTTAACTTGATCAACCCAATCAACCGAACGGCCGAAAATTAGCCAATAGGAAGGACACTTCCAAGAGCACCAGAAGGGTAAATAGCCTTGAAAAGAAGCTAAATTCACCTGTTTTTCATATAAAAGGCCTTGTTTTTTAGGAATTTAGTTTTAAATGATACGCCAAGGCCTTATCTTTCGTAAATTATTTCAGCGAAGATTCGCTTAAAACCGTATTGTTAGCAATTAGAGGCGTATTGAGAAATGCCACGTAAATTTCCGTTCTACCAGCAATTAGACGCCATGGACTGTGGGGCGACCTGCCTGAGAATGATCTCCCGGCATTTCGGCAGGTATTATTCCCTGGAGTACCTTCGGGAGCTTACCTATATGGGCAAGCAAGGGGTTACGCTCCTGGGGATCAGTGATGCCGCCGAACACATCGGCCTGCAGTCCCTTGCCGTAAAGACCACCTACGACCGCCTGGCAAGGGATATTCCTATGCCCTGTATCGCCCATTGGAGACAGGAACATTTTGTGGTTGTCTATAAGGTGAACAAGAATTACGCCTGGATCGCCGACCCCGCTTCCGGAAAGTTCAAATTAACCCGGGAAGAATTTCTGGACAACTGGATCAGCGATACCGAAGAAGGGGAAGACCTGGGGGTGCTGCTGCTGCTCGAAACGACCCCTGAATTTTACGCCCGGGAAGGAGAAACTACCGATAAGTCGGGTTTTGGCTACGTCTTCTCCTACTTCAAGAAATACCGGCCTCTGATCGTACAGCTCATCGTCGGCCTTTTTCTGGGAACGCTCATCCAGCTTATTTTCCCTTACCTTATGAAGGCCATTGTCGATAAGGGGATCGATACGGAAGACCTGAATTTCATAAAAATTGTCCTGATCGCCCAGCTCATCCTTTTTGTAACCCAACTGGGTGTAGAACAATTCCGAAGCTGGATCCTTCTCCACGTAGGGGTTCGGGTTAACATCAGCTTGATATCAGACTTTCTCATTAAGCTGACCAAGCTGCCGATCCGGTTCTTTGACTCCAAGATCACCGGCGACCTCATGCAACGGATCGCCGACCATGAAAGGGTGCAGCGTTTTCTGACCTCTACCTCCCTGGTCTCCATCTTTACTTTTGTCAACTTCCTGGCCTTTTCCGTCATCCTTTTTTTCTGGCACAAACTGGTTTTTGCCATTTTCTTCGGCGGAACGGCCCTCTACCTGGCCTGGGTTTTCTTTTTTCAGCAGATGCGACGGGAACTCGACTATAAGCGCTTCGACCAATCCTCGGATAACCAGAGCAACCTCATCGAGCTGATCAACGGCATGCAGGAGATCAAGCTCCACAATGCCGAGAAGCAGAAACGGTGGGCATGGGAACGGATACAGGCGCGGCTTTTCAGGACAGCGATCAGCTCTCTTCGCATCGGGCAGGTCCAGCGTACCGGCGCTTCTTTTTTTAACGAGACAAAGAACCTGCTCATCACTTTCATCGTCGCTCAGGCCGTCATCAAAGGAGACATGACGCTGGGTATGCTGCTGGCCGTCCAGTACATCATCGGCCAGCTCAATTCTCCTCTGGGAAACCTCGTGGACTTTCTGCGCAACATGCAGGAAGCCAAGATCAGCCTGGAACGCATGAACGAGATCCATACCCAGGAAGATGAACAACAAGCCGGAGAAAAGATCATTCTTCTTCCCGAATCCGGAGACCTCGTCTTCGAAAAGGTTTCTTTCCAGTACAATGGGCCGCACTCCCCCAACGTCCTGAAAAATGTCAACCTGCGTATTCCCAAAGGGCGGACCACGGCTATCGTAGGTACCAGCGGGAGCGGGAAGACCACCATGCTGAAACTGCTCCTCAATATTTATCAACCGACTGAAGGCGCTATCCGGCTGGGAGACATCAACCTGGGCAATATCAACAACCGGCTCTGGCGAAGCAAATGCGGGGTAGTCCTTCAGGATGGTTATATCTTCTACGATTCCATCGCCAAGAACATTGCCCTTGGAGACGAGATCATCGATAAACGCAAACTGCTCAAGGCTGTCAAGGTGGCCAATATTCAGAGCTTCATCGAATCCCTTCCGCTGGGGTATAATACCAAGATAGGGCAGGAAGGGCTGGGCCTGAGCCAGGGGCAAAAACAACGCCTGCTGATCGCCCGTGCAGTCTACAAAAATCCGGAATACATCTTTTTCGACGAGGCGACCACTGCACTCGATGCCTACAACGAAATGGTCATCATGGAGAACCTCGAGGAGTTTTTCTATGGCAGGACGGTCGTCATCGTCGCACACCGCCTGAGCACGGTCATGAATGCCGATAATATCGTCGTACTTGAAGGAGGGGAGATCGTCGAGCAGGGTAACCACGACGAGCTCACATACCTCCGTGGCGCCTATTACCAGCTGGTCCGTAACCAGTTGGAGCTGGGTGCATGACCCTAAAAACTGAACTGAAGATGCAGGAATACGAGAACATTGAGATCCGAAGCGAAGAAGTCCAGGAGATCCTGGGCACTCCTCCCGGGTGGATGGCCCGCTACGGCACCCTCTTTGCCTTTGTCGTAATTGTGGTGATGGGTTGGGTGGGCTTCCTTGTAAAATATCCGGATACCGTCGAGGCCGATATCACGGTTACGACCACCGACCCGCCCAAAAGGCTGGTGACGGAAGCACGGGGCAGAGTAAAGATCGTAAGGGCAAACAACGAAGAGGTGGTCGCTGCCGGAGAAGTCCTTATCGTTTTTGACAATAACGCCAGCCTAGAGGATATCCTTACACTGGAAACCGCGATAATGGCAGTTGGCAATACGCCTTCCGACTCCACCTTGCTGGCTTTTTCCCTTCCTGGTAACGTAGTGCTGGGGGAACTCAAAGACGAATTGTACAATTTTTACCGCCGGCAACAGGACCTGCGCCAATATCTTTCCAACCCTTATGACAACCTCAACCTTCAGCAACTCAACAAAGAGCTGGGCAAGATACAGAGCATGATTAGAAGCGACCGGGAACGATGGGCCAATATCGACCGTCAGATCGAATCGGTGGAGAAAAGGCTGCGCAGGGAGGAACAACTTTCCCGGGAAAACCTTCTTGCAGAAGAACGGGTCTCCCGTACCCGGGAGGAATTACTCAGCCTGCGCCGGGCCCGGGAAGGCATCGAGTCTTCCATCAAGAGCAAAGAACTGGATATGGATGGCATACGCTCCGAAATGAGCGGTGTGCGGCAGGTCACCAAAGAAGGCCGGCAGGAAGCAGCCATAGCCATGAGAGAAAGCTTTCAGGCCTTGCAAAAGGCCGTTGAAGAGTGGAAAAGAAAGTATGTGATCAGTTCACCGATTGAAGGTATTGTCTCTTTCAACCTGGAAAGCATTAGCGAACAACAGTATGTAGAAGCCGGCCGGGAGATCGGAGTGGTGGTGCCTCTAAAGAGGCAGAAAACCAAGGGCTTCATTCAGGCCGACATGTCCCGGTCGGGAAAGATCCGGCCCGGCCAGAAGGTCATTGTCCGGCTGGACAGCTATTCCTATGCCGAATATGGCGCTATTGAGGCCCGGGTGGAGAAGAAAAGCCAGGTTCCTATCGACAACAAGATCATTGTCGAAGTGAGCTTTGATGATGATCTCGTAACCACTTTGGGCAAAAGGATTGAGCCTTCCCGGGAAATGAAAGGAACAGCCGTTATCATTACCAATGACAAACGCTTCATTGAAAGGGTATTCGAACAGGTGCGCAGCAGGGTGGTCCAGGAAGGGTAAGGAAAAGGAATGAGGGAATGAATAATTGAATGGCCGCTTTGCCCCAATCGTTCCTTCATTCCCTCATTCCCTCATTCCTTACAAATGTATCACCTCATCGTATGCCGCCGCCGTAGCTTCCATCACAGCCTCACTCATGGTGGGGTGGGGGTGGACGGCCTTGATGATCTCATGGCCGGTAGTTTCCAGCTTGCGGGCAGCAACCACTTCGGCGATCATTTCGGTGACGTTGTATCCGATCATGTGGGCGCCGAGGAATTCTCCGTATTTGGCGTCAAAGACCACTTTAACAAAACCTTCCTTTGCTCCGGCGGCACTGGCTTTTCCGGAAGCGGAAAATGGGAACTTACCCACTTTTATTTCGTAGCCGGCATCCCTGGCCGCCTGTTCCGTATATCCCACTGAAGCGACCTCCGGGCTGCAGTAGGTACAGGCCGGAATATTGTTATAGTCCAGAGGCTGCGGCTTCATCCCGGCGATCCGTTCTACACAGATAATCCCCTCGGCACTGGCCACATGAGCCAGGGCCGGTCCTGGGATTACATCACCGATAGCATAAACACCGGAGATATTGGTGCGGTAATATTCATCTACCTTTATCATTCCCCGGTCCGTTTCAATGCCAAGGGCTTCCAGGCCGATGTTTTCGATATTGGGCGTTACACCGGCGGCAGAAAGAACGATATCGCATTTGATCTCCTGCGTTTCCCCGGTCTTGCGGTTTTTCACAGTAACCTTGCAGCCCCTGCCTTTGGTATCGACAGATTCGACGGAAGTATTGCCCATTACCTCCATGCCTTTTTTCTTATAGATCTTCCCGAGTTCCTTGGAGATATCCGGGTCTTCGCGAGGGACAAGGCCCTGTTCCAGAAATTCCACGATCGTCACTTCCGTTCCGATAGAGTGGTAAAAATAGGCGAACTCGACGCCGATCGCGCCGGCGCCGACGACTACCATCTTTTTAGGCTGTTTTTCCAGGGTCATTGCCTTGCGGTATTCGATCACATTCTTACCGTCAATCGGCAGGTTAGGCAGCTCTTTTGCCCTGGCGCCAGTGGCAATAAGGATATGCTCAGCGTTGTATTCTTTCTTTTTTCCTTCCGCGTCAGTTACTTCTACCTTTTTTCCCGGCGCCAGTTTCCCGGTACCGTTAATGGTGGTAATCTTATTTTTGCGGAACAGGAAATTGATCCCCTTACTCATTCCTTCGGCTACTCCCCGGCTTCGTTTGATCATCCCCTCGAAATCTACTCCTGCCTTCTCTACTTTGATCCCGTAATCCTCTGCATGTTGAATGTACTCGAACACCTGGGCGCTTTTCAGCAGAGCCTTGGTAGGTATACAACCCCAGTTCAGGCAGATCCCTCCCAGGGTTTCCCGTTCAACAACGGCAACTTTCATTCCCAGCTGGGAGGCGCGGATGGCGGCAACATAACCGCCCGGCCCACTCCCAATAACAATAAGGTCAAATTTATCCATATCGGTTGATTTGTTTTGATTGGCTAATGGATGCGAATAGGCAACAAGTACCGGCTCAGCATTGTTTGCTGCCCGCAAATATAGTCAGATCATTTGACTACACCGAGAAAAGACAGGAGGGGATCAACTTCAAAAGGTGGGAAAATAAAAAACCCCGCTACTTTCCCGCAGCGGAGCTCATCTTAACTTGCTGATACTTTAAGCCTTTATAAGAGAAAAATCTCATTCTTTTCCAGGATTGGGAAAGGTTGCAGCCCGGCGTCAATGTGAAAGCGCAGGACAGGGGAAATGCCCCTGTGGGCCAGCACCGCTTTTTACCTTTCGGATATAAAAGTAAGAAACAGATGTTAACAAGGCAAAAAAACACACTGACAATTTGTCGGACAACAAAATGATGAAGGGTGTAATTTTTTTGGTTAAAACGCTGATTATTAGACTATAAAAAATGGTAAAAAAAACAACAGGATCAGCCCGCTTCCGTGAAAGGGGCTGATACCCAGTACCTAAAAAGAAAACTGGCGGTGGCACATTCCAGCCTCAAATTATTTCCGGGACATGCCACTCATTCATTGCTCGCCACACTGCCGGCGGGTTGCTCGCTGAGGGTAATAACCAGTGCGCCGTCCGTTGCCGGGCTCCCACTTTCTATTTTGGCAAAAAAACCGGGTTGTAGTTCCGTACTATGCCCCAGGGCGAGTTGGCTGCTCCTTTCAGTCAAGGCATCGGCGATGGAGCTGTAGATAACATACGCAGGCCCCAGTTGTCCCAGGCGGTGAAATTTGTTGATGGATTCCTGAATCCAGTAGCTGGACGGTGCGCCGGCATACTTTTCCACCAGCTCGAAATGAAATTCCTGATGGATGTAGTCACAGCCGGTCTGAAGGATCGATAGCTGAAGGCCATCGTCAAAAGAAAGAAACTCTATGGCCCTGTCTTCTTCCAACCTGAAATGGTGCCGGGTGACCGAACGAAGGCCTTCACTGAATATTGGTTTCGGCGCCCCGTAGCGGCAATCGGAAAAGGGGTCGGCCGCCGCAGAAGGAGGTACATCATCAGCGCATCCGGTAAATGTAAACAGCGCCAGAACAATCAAGAAGAGGGGGAAGCTCAAACGTGTCAGAACAAACATAATAATTGATTAAGGTTATCCAAAAATGGGCCCTGAACCTGCTGTGTTGGGCGTAAAGGCTAATTGTGATAAGGATTGTAACGCGGGGGGAGTGCTTCGTATTTGAAGCAGAGCTTCAGGCAGCTCAACGCTTTCGGTTCCAGTGTCCCCTGGAAATCAAATTTAGCAAAAGGCATGCCGGTTTTCTATCTTCATGTTCCTTTATACGGGAAAACACATTAGATAGTTTCTTCAATTATGGGAAAAAATAATATTTGACACTTCTGTTTTGCCTGAAAACAACACAGGGCTCCTTACTGCTTGGTGCTCAATTAGATAGGGAGGCGATTATCGTCAATTGAGCCCGGGAGAGGAAATCAGTGGTTAAACAATCAATTCGGTTTTGGCGTTAGGGTAGGGATTTCAAAAACAACCTAAATTATCCTTTATGATAAACTCGAATTATGAGGCCAACGGCAAGGCCCACCCTCGCCTCAACGGAAACTCCAATGGATATGCGGAGTCCTTCACAGATGAGATCGGCGCCCAGCACGTAGGCACTTCTTACGACACTCCATTGAAACCCGGTGCTTTCGACCTGCCTGACGAAGAAAAGATGAGGCAGATTGAAAACCATTTTCGCGAGATCATGGATGTCCTTGGCCTCGACCTCACTGACGACTCTCTGCGCGGAACGCCGAAGCGCGTGGCCAAGATGTTTGTCCGGGAAGTCTTCTCGGGCCTCAATCCTGCCAACAAACCAAAAGTATCTCTGTTCGACAATAAATTTCAGTATCGGCAAATGCTGGTGGAAAAGGGGATCAGGCTGCAGTCATTCTGCGAACACCACTTCCTTCCCATTTACGGGCGGGCCCATATTGCCTACATTGCCAACGGGCAGGTCATCGGCTTGTCCAAACTCAACCGTATTGTCGAATACTACGCACGCCGACCGCAGGTGCAGGAACGCCTTACCGTACAGATCGCTAATGAACTGAAAGCGGTACTGGGAACAGAAGACGTCGCGGTATACATAGAGGCAAAGCACATGTGCGTCGAAATGCGTGGCGTTCAGCACGAACACAGCAGTACGGTGACCACAGAATACAGCGGTAAATTCCTGAATGAAAATACGCGTGCAGAATTCCTGCAGGCAATACAATAAAAGAAAGACAAAATAGCATGGCTGTTGAAATACTGGCGAATAAAAAGGTGCTCATCGTTGGCGCTACCGGAGGGATTGGTTCAGAAGCTACCCGGCTGATCAAAAACGGGCAGGCTGATGTTTTCATCACCGGGCGCAATGAGAAAAGGCTCAAGGAAATCGCGCATGAGAATGAAATTCCGGACAGCCAGGCCTTTATCCTGGATGTTACGGATGCCCGTGCCGTAGAGGCACTGGCCGCCAAGATCCATGAAAAAGCAGGCAGGCTGGATATCCTGGTCAATGCCGCCGGCATAGGCTACCTGAATCCTCTGGAAAAGACGGATGTTGAAGATTTTATGGAACTCATTGATGTCAATCTCAAAGGGGCCTTCCTTTTGATGCGGCATTTCCTTCCTCCGATGAAAGAAGCCAAAAAAGGGCTGGTTATAAATATCCCCGGAGTGCTGGGCAAAGCGCCAATGGCCGGTGCGGCAGCTTATGCTGCTTCCAAGTACGGCCTCAATGGTATGGTCAAGTCTATTCGGGAGGAGCTGAAGCGGACGGAGGTGCGGATCACCAACCTGTATCTGGGGGGGGTGGATTCTGACTTCTGGGACAGAATTGATATGCGCGTCAACCGGGATAAATTCATAAATGTAAAGGAGGCAGGAAGGGCAGTTTGGTTCCTTTGCCAACAGCCTTCTTCCGGGGTAGTTTCCGAAATGGCCATACAGCCCTTCAACCATCAGGCCATCTGAAAATACAAACCCGGAAGGTTTTGCACAGGGCAGTAGATTGCAGTGGGAAAACCCTCGTTCTCAGACAGTTCCGAATATTTTTTGCCCAAAAAACGGATTAGCCTATTTAGTTTGTGTAATAATAACTAACCCCAACTTTACAACTGCTAAAGCTGGTTTTTTTGAAATTTTATTTTTAAAAACCATTTTATTTTTCCCGAAAATTTCGAAATTGTTGCTATTTATCACCTTCCACAGGTGACATTTGTTATTGACATAGGGTAGGGGGGCGTCTACATTGCAAATGGATAAACCTAACCAAATCATTATGATGACCCTGACCAAAACTTCAAAACTCAAGGTGGACCGGTTTATGGATTGGCTCAAACAGCGCACTCCCAACGAACCGGAATTCCATCAAGCCGTCAGCGAAGTGGCGCGTACTGCTATTCCTTACATCGAAGCCAACAAGAAATACCAAGGGTACAGCCTGATGGAAAGGCTGACTGAACCTGACCGGGTTATTTCCTTCCGGGTTACCTGGATGGATGACCGTGGCCGGGTGCAGGTCAACCGCGGCTATCGGGTGCAGTTTAATAATGCAATCGGGCCCTACAAAGGAGGGCTTCGCTTCCACCCAACTGTAAATCTGGGCGTTTTAAAATTCCTGGGGTTTGAGCAGGTCTTCAAGAACAGCCTGACTGGCCTGCCCATGGGCGGCGCCAAAGGCGGTTCTGATTTCGACCCCAAGGGTAAATCCGATGCTGAGGTCATGCGTTTCTGCCAGGCTTTCATGTCGGAACTCCATCGTTATATCGGGCCGGATACTGACGTTCCTGCCGGAGATATTGGTGTCGGCGCCCGCGAGGTAGGCTACCTGTACGGTATGTACAAGAAGCTGCGTAACGAGCATACCGGAACGATCACCGGCAAGGCGCCCCAGTTCGGTGGTAGCCTCATCCGTCCTGAAGCTACTGGATATGGTACCGTTTTTTTCGTGGAAGAAATGCTCAAGCGCCGTGGAAAAACTCTCGAGGATAAGGTAGTCGCTATTTCCGGTTCCGGAAATGTTGCGCAATACGCAGCGGAAAAAGCCATTCAGAAAGGCTCCAAAGTGGTTACCCTGTCCGACTCATCCGGCACCATATATGACCGCAAGGGAATCACACAGGAAAAACTCGCCTGGCTGATGGAACTCAAGAACGTTCGCCGTGGCCGGATCAAAGAGTATGCCGACGAATACAGCGTGCTCTATATTCCCAACGGCAGGCCCTGGAGCATTAAATGTGATATCGCCCTGCCATGTGCCACCCAAAACGAATTGGATGAAAATGATGCGCGCGAATTGATCAAGAACGGATGCATGGCAGTAGCCGAAGGCGCTAATATGCCATCCACTCCCGAAGCTGTGCACCTGCTGCAGCAGTCCGATGTTTTGTTCGGGCCCGGTAAAGCAGCTAATGCCGGGGGGGTAGCGGTATCAGGGCTGGAAATGTCGCAGAACAGCCTGCGCCTCTCCTGGACACGGGAGGAGGTTGAGAACCGCCTGAAAAATATCATGGTCAATATTCATGAGCAGTGCGCCCTCTACGGCTCTGATGAGAACGGTGAAATTGACTACGTTACCGGCGCCAACATCGCCGGCTTTGTCAAGATTGCTGATGCCGTCATTGCTCAGGGGCTTATTTAAAGCCAGTTAACCGAGAGAGTTAGCCGGGTGTGCCCAAACTGTCCGCAGAGGGGCTCCCAAATGGACCGGCTTACTCCAGCTGGCTGTATTAGCGGGGCTCTTGCTGGCGCTCCCGGATAGAGTGGGAGTTTTAGGTTGAGAAAGTTTGCATTCTGGTACTCGGCCTTCAACCGGCGCTCCCACCATGAGCGCTCAGGCAGGCAAACCGCTTAATGGTTATCGTTTCAGATAGCCACTAGGGTTCAAAGCCAGGCTCTCCGCCAGGCCTTGAGCCCTTTTTTTGTGGAATTGGCCCGCTGCGGCTGTGATGTTTACTTCTTTTCAGGCCGGGCCGGCGACATTTCGGGCTCGGGTTCAGGCTTCTTTCCATTCAGGAGAAGGCGGTAAGCCTTTCCGAAATCGGGAATGCCATATCCCAGCTCTACATCGGGCTGGCTTGCCTGTGAAGCACTTAGTTTGATGGCTTCCACGATCTCTTCGTTGCTCTTTTCGGGAAAGGCTTCCCACAAGCAGGCCACCATACCCGCCAGGATAGGCGAGGCAAAGGAAGTGCCGGACCCGATGGTTGCCTGGAAAGCAAAAGGGTCCGCTACTGTGACCCAGGCTCCGGGCGCCGCTATATCCGGTTTGATACGTCCGTCGGCAGTCGGCCCCAGTGAACTGAACGAAGCCCGCCCACCGGAGAAGTCAATAGCGCCTACAGAAAGCGCAAAGCTGGCATCCGCCGGAATGCCAACGTGTTTCCACTGGGAGTTGCCTTCGTTTCCGGCACTGGTAACCACGATCATCCCTTTCTGAAAGGCAATGTCGGCGGCCAGGCTTGCCACCGAGCTCTTTCCGTCCAGGTTCTCAAAAGCATAATTCATCTGCCGGTCATTGAAAGTAGTATACCCCAGCGAGGAGTTGACAACATCGGCGCCCAGGCTGTCCGCATATTCCAGCCCTGCCACCCAGTGGCACTCCTCGATGCGGTATTCGCCCCGGGTATCTTCGGTTTTAATACAGGCATAAGTCGCCCCCGGCGCCGTTCCTACTAACACCCCAGGGACATTGGCTCCCATCGTGGAAAGAACTCTGGTGCCGTGCGTACTGGATTCGTAGGCTTCCAGGTCGCCGTCGACAAAATCACGGGCGAGCAGAAGCCTTCCGTCCGTTCGCAGGCTATCGAAGAAAGGGCTTTCTTCTACACCGATGAAACCTCCGTCAAGAACGGCGAGCCAGATGCCCTTTCCGGTGTACCCCAACTGGTGAAGGGTGTCCCCCTTCAACCATTTTATCTGGCGGGTGGCGTAGCCGAAGGGCAGGCCTTCCAGCCGCTCACTAAGGAGGGTATCTGTTTCTATTTTTAGTTTTCGCCTTTGTTCTTCCGCATAGGGGAAGCCTACGTACTCCACTTTTTCAACGAAAGGGAGTTCCGCTATGTTGGCGATGCTGTCTTCCGGAATGAGAATAGTGGCTGCATTGAGCCAGCGTGAAGTATGGTGAACGGAGGCGCCTCCCTTTTTAAGGGCATCCAGATATCGGGGGTTGGGGGGGAAATCTTGTTCTGTTATTGGTATATTCCATTTTTCCCTGCGGGCTATAGCCCGTTCAGACAAAAATGTGCGAGGCTCATCAAAGGTATAAGGGCTGTCTTTCTTGTCGGCGAAAGTGACCCAGAAGTATTTGTAGGTGCTGTCTTTTTCCTGTGCTTGTGCACAGAGGTGGGCAAAAGGCACAAGCAAGAGAGCGGCCAGGAGCCTGAGTGAGTGATTCATCGGTCAGAGGATTTCTGTGTCCAGGTTAAATTGAAAGATCTCTTCCATTTTCTCCATAATAAGGCCAAGCAGAGCCGTTTTGTTGTATTCCCTGTTTATTTTATAAAGGGTGTCCTTTACGGATATGGGGTCAACCACCCGCCGGAAGGATTGCTTGGTATAAAAATCCTTCCGGTGCAGTTTACGGGGGGTAGGGAAAGGGGCATTGCCTACGAAGATGACGTATTGAGAAGGGGGGGCATTTTCTTCCGCCCATTGCTGGGCGCCTTCTTCTCCTTTGAGATAGAGGAAAGAACAAGGGCCGTTGATGGAGAATTCTACACCCCACAGCACGTCGGCCGGCCTTTCAGGGATTGGCAGTTCAGAGGTTTCAGGGTGCCAGTTTTTTTTGAGATAGGCCTCCCGTTTCTTCTTTTTCCTGTCATTTTCGCTGGCTTCCGGTTTTTCTTCGTTGTAGAAGCTTTCCCGGAACCAGACTCCGTGGGCCTGAAAAGAATAGCCCTTTTTCCTGAAAAGTTGTATATAAAAGCCGGCTACCTGCATCGGATTGGCGCCATAAACCGCCAGGTGGCAGCTGTTGGCCTGGGGATGAAGGCGGGAGTACAATTCCATTTTCAGGCCGAAAAATGCCTTTTCCCATTCCTGCAGTTCATCCGTCCATACCGGCTCATAGGGCCCGGCATCCAGGCAGGAAAGGGCCAGTTTCATTTCCATCTCTTCGATCTGAAGGCTTAGTGCTTCGACGTGCTGTCTGGTTTCCAGGTAGTAAGCGTAACGCTCAGACTGTTTTTGGTTATTCCAGAAACGCTGTTTTGCCTTCTTTTTCTTCCTTTCCAGGATGTCGAGTTCGCTCAACAGGCGTATATAGAAGTGGCCTTCTTTGATCTTTTCGGCCTTTCTCCGCAGCGCACTGGCGTGGTCCGAATGGCTGATCTTGGTATACTCTTCCAGCAGAAGTTCCAACCCCAAAGGGTCGGCTTCAGCCTCAATCCTTATCTTGCCGTTTTCAGCTACGGCCCTGACTTCCAGCTGGTCATCGAAGTCTTCAGTATTCAGGACCCTGGAAAGAGGGGTGATCAGTTCATCCCGGATGGCTCTTTGGAGCTGCCGGGCCCCGTATTTGCTATCATAACCCCTATGTGCCAGAAGGCCCATCACTTCCTCTTCGATGCTCAGGTTGATCCGCCTGAACCGGATGCCTTCTCTTTTGCGCAAGAGCGCTATTTCGCGTTCGACCACGAAGCGCACCGTTAAGCGGTCCAGAGGAGTAAATGCGATCACCTCATCTATGCGGTTGAAGAGCTCCGGGCGGAAGTACTTCTGTACTTCTGTCATGAAGTGTTCTTTGACAATCTCTTTGTTCATACTCTGCAGCCAGCCAATAGGGTTGGAGATCAGTGTCTGGGCCCCGATATTGGAGGTCATGATAATGATCGTGCTGCAAAAATTTGCCAGTTTGCCCTGAGGGTCCGTAAGCCGCCCCTCACTCAGAATCTGTAACAACAGGTCGAAGAAAGAAGGGTGGGCTTTTTCAATTTCATCGAAAAGCAAGACACTGAAAGGCTCGCGGCGGATGGCATTAGTGAGCAATCCTTCAGAAAAATAACTGGTTCCCACCAACCGGGTTACGGCCAGGGGAGTCGAAAATTCGCTCATGTCAAAGCGGGTGAGCCGCTCCCGGCTGCCGAACATAAATTCTGCCAGTATCTTGGCCAGCTCGGTTTTTCCTACACCGGTAGGCCCCACAAAGAGCAGGGAAGCGATAGGCTTGCCGGGCCGGGCAAGGGCCGTTTTTACTGAGGCCAGTACGTTGGCCACACTCTCCACGGCAGCTTCCTGCCCGAAGACTTTGTTATTAAAGCTTTGCTTCACTGCAGTGGCATCCATAGGCAGTGCCGGGTCGGCCATGAACCTGGGCATTCCCGTTTCTTCACAGAACTGGCGAATGACTTCCTGCCGGGTGATCTCCAGCTCGCCGCCCGAGGCCAGAGGAGAACTGCTCTTGTTGACCAGCAGGCTTTCCAGGAAGCGTATTGGCTTTCCCGGCATTCCCGCGTAAGGAGTAAACCGGCGGTTGAGGCGGATGACTTCCCGAATGGCTTCTTCTTTGATGTTTACGCTTCTTACGCTGGCAATATCATTTACCTTTTTCAGAATGATCTGTTCCAGTTTCTTCTCCTCTGGTTCTTTGACATGAATGGCCTGGAATAAAGAAATGTAATTGGGGCTTTTTATTTCGATCTGGGCCAGTTCTTCCTCGGTGCATTCGGAAATGATACTGATCTCTCCCCGGTTGATAAAGGGTCGCAGATAATCTGCCATACTGACGTCATTCCCCTCGTATTTCCCCACCTCAAACAGCTCCATCAGGTTCCGGATAAAGAGGATATCGCCGCTTGCCGCAAGCTCCTGGCAGAACAGGGAGAGGTTCTCCTCCCATCCGGTATCTTTCATCAACTCCTTGATCAGAGTAGAGGCAGTGGTTTCCCATATCTGGAAACCGTTGCGCCTCCTTATCTGTAATCGTGACAATTCCCAAACCAGAGCTGTTTTCCCGCAACCGGAAGGGCCTATTAGGAGTGCGTTCCGGTTGAACTTACCTTCCAGCACCCGCGCCAGCTGCCTTAACTCTTCATCCCTGTCGTATAACTCCCGCCGGGTGATGGCTAAAAGGCTGGCAGCCTGCGGGAGGAGTTTTTCCCGTTGCTCGCCTTTCAGCCCCTCCAGTTCCTTTGGCGTTGGCGCATGCAGGCGGACCTCCTGCTGCTGGAGTTCTACGCTGGTGAACCATATAGCGGAGACGATATCTTGAACCGCATTCAGCCGCCTGTTGCGGGTAAAATCAAGGCGTATCGTTTCTTCCAGCCTCTGGTGGAGGTTTTCCTCATTACCGGCAAAGGCTTCCAGCCCAAGGCCGGGGACTATGCCCCAGACGCCCTGTTCCTGGTGGTTGAAAAAATAAGTGAATTCCAGGCTGAAAGCAGGAAAACTGATCTTATCCCGGGCTTCTTCAAAGCGGACTTCAAGGCTTCCTTTATAAAAGTCGCCCCGCTGGTATTCGTTGAGTAGTTCCCTTAACTGGCCTCGGTTGAGCACCTTTTTCTGGAGGGCTTCGGCATATTTTTCGGCAACAAGCCTCAGGGGCTGCCCAAAACGCAGGACGCTGTTGTCTGCCAGAGGGGCAAGCAGGTTCACCCCCGGGTGGAGGTGCAGTCGAAAAGCATAGAACGGAATGGAAAATTTGAATGCCATGGCCCCTGTGTTACTATTGGCTCAAAACTAAGGTTTTTTCGTCATTATATTTGCCGTTGCCGCCTACCCCCTATTCGCTCAATACTCATTTCCTCAGACAATGATAACCCCTTCAGCCGGGTCTCCAAAAACAAGATGCTGCCCGCGGCTGTAACGGTACCCACTCGTAAGGGCCAGTAGTGCGTCAAACTGATGCCAGGAGGAAAGCTCCCCAACGGTTAAAGGGTAGGGCAGTTGGGCTGAAACCCGGGCAGCCAGAGCAGGAAGGTGCATTTTTTCTCTTTTATATTGGCCCCGGCTGAACTCGAGTAAGCGGGCGAGATAACCGGGATATACCTCCAGTACCTCTATACCTTCTTCCTGGAGCTTTGCTTTCAATTGCATGGCGCGTGCAGTGAGGCCGCCCAGGAACATAGGTGACATAGCTTTCAGCTCCTTATCCGCCTGGCGGTAGAAAAAATCCACATAGTGTTCCTTGTTGTTGTAAACGCCAGGCAGGCTCAGCGGAGCGTCCAGGAACAGCTTATCGGGTTTCCAGCTTCGCGCCCAATCGAGAATGAAAAGGTCAGCATCCTGTTTTTTGGCGCTCTGGAACAGGCGTATGTGGCCTTCTTCCGGAAAGGCTATAGCGGTCGTGCCCGCTAATTTACTGCCGTAATCTATACCTGCAATCTTCATAATTTTAGAAATTCGGGGGCTCAGAGCTTGTTTGGCGGTACCCCCGACACTGCGTGTCCGGGGCAGGCTGTTTGGGCTGCCCATACGGGCCCGCCCCGGGCAAATGTCCGCTTTTGGAATCCCGGCCCTGCGGGTACGGGACAGGCTCTCACATCGCCATTTTTTCGCCCCATAGCGCCACCTCCAAACATTTCTCAATGGCCGATGAGGCTCTGAAAATGCCGCAGGAGGTCCTTCGCCACTGCCTCATCACCTGACTTTTGTTCATAAACGATACTGGATTCCATGTAGTAGGGCTCTCTTTCTTCCAGTTTCGACCGGATAAACGACAGGAGGCCATCCTTATTCAGGCCTTTAAGGAGGGGGCGTTGCTCCTGCTCCAGGGCCAGGCGGCGGGCCAGGACTTCCGCCGGAGCACGTAAATAGATGGTGACGCCCTGCTGGTTCATCCAGCTCATGTTGTTGTGGAAACAGGGAGTGCCGCCGCCGCAGGAAATTACGGCATTCCGGAACCTGGCCATTTCCCGGAGAGCATCCCGCTCTCGTTCCCGGAAGTAAGGTTCACCTTCCTCTTCGAAAATGGCCCTAATGCTTCTGCCTTCCCTGGTTTCGATCAATTTATCCAGGTCGAAGAAAGGAACAGCCGCCTCTTCGGCGAGCCGCCGGCCGGTGTATGATTTCCCACTCCCCATGAAACCGATCAGAAATATTCGCATATTCAGCACTAAAACAATTTGTATCCTCGCAAGTTACTATAAGAGCAGCAGCAGTGCCTGCTCGCCAAAACTTTTATTACATTTGCATGGCTTGTTCTGAGGCCAGTTTTTTTTCAGCTTCCAGACAAACGCTTACAAAACTAATGATCATGAACCGATTCATTTTGCTGGCTACTATCCTTGTGGCCGTTGCCTGCAGCAATGACAACCAGTCCGGAGCGCAGAGCGAAAAATCTCTCCAGGAGATCAAAGGTGACGGGCCGATCCGCAATTCCGACATCATTCGCAGCCCCGTCTCGGCAAATGAACCAATAGACACAGTAAATGTAGCCAAAATTGCTTTCGAAGAGGAAACTTATGACTTCGGAGAAGTAGACGAAGGGGCGGTAGTGGAGCATGTTTTCCGGTTTACCAACACCGGGAAGGCCCCTCTGCTTATCAGCAGTGCCCGCTCCACCTGCGGTTGTACCGTCCCGGAATGGCCCAGGGAACCGATCCCACCCGGGGAAAGTGGCCAGATCGAAGTCAAGTTTAATACTCAGGGTAAAAAGAACAAGCAGGCCAAGCCGGTAACGATAGTGGCCAACACGTACCCTGCTACCTCCAAAGTTTTCCTGCAGGGATTTGTCCGGCCGTCCTCTGAACTACAGGGGGCTTCATCGGAATAATTATTTAAATTTACCCGCTGACACAAGTAAGCAAACGAAAATCCATTTAAAATGACATCATTCGATATCCTTTTACTCCAGGCCGGAAATGCAGGTATGTACAACCTCATTTTCATCGGCGCCATGATCCTGATCTTCTGGTTATTTCTAATCCGGCCCCAGCAAAAACGGCAAAAGGAACAGCGTACCTTTATGGAAAGCCTCCAGAAAGGCGATGAAGTGGTAACCGCCAGTGGCATAATCGGGCGGATCAATAAAATAGAAGACAATATCGTTACTTTGGAGGTGGCCAATAAAACTTATATTCGGATACTGCGTTCCGCAGTTTCCAAAGAAATGACTGATTCCTTTTCCACTCCAGATGATAAGGATAAATAGAAAAGCATTTACGATCAAGATCAAAGAAGACAGGGCTACCCTTCTTGCCTGCATTGGGATAGCCTTTGTCTTCTGGTTATTGATCAAGCTCTCGCAAACCTACCGGACGGAGAAGCCGGTCTACTTTCAGTTTGAAGTCCCTTCTGACAAAGCCCTTTCCACCGTAGCTCCCGAGAACATGACCGTTCAGCTCGAAGGCACGGGATGGGACCTTGTATTCGAATCCTTTGCCAGCCGGCAGGTAAGGCTATCCTACGATATGTCCGGGATAAGCCACCTCCACCTGAATCGGGCACAGTTGCGTTCTGACATCCTGCAGAACCTGCACTCCGATGATATCAACATCCTGGAGATCAACCCCGAGAACCTTAACCTCAACCTGGAGGCCAAGGCATCCAAACTGGTGCCGGTCGTTATCCGGGACAGCCTGAGCTTTGTTCCGGAACACCACCTTAAAGCACCAGTTGAAGTCAGCCCTGATTCGGTAGAAATAACGGGGCCTGCCTCCCTGGTGTCTGCCATAGAACAATGGCCTACCGATTCGGTGTACTTCCCCAACCTCAGGGCTAATGTTACCCAGGTTATGCAACTGAAGCAGCCAGCACCTGAGCTCTCGCTTTCCATAAAACAGGTAGAGGCCAAAATACAGGTAGAGCCTTTTACCGAAAAAACCATGTACGTTCCTCTGGTGATAAAAAATGCTCCCGACAGCCTGCGCATCTTTCCCGAAAAGATCACCGTAAGCTGTAAGCTCGGGCTCAGCCGTTATGACTCTGTATCCTTTCGGGATTTTATCGCTGAAGTAGACCTCAACGGGGTATCTGCCAATTCTCCGAACAATAGCGTCCCCATCGTGATCACTCAAAAGCCGGATTTTGTAGAGACCTTGCAATACACGCCGAAATCGGCTAAATTTTTCATCGTGGAAAAACCGGAAGTACCTCAGGAAGGAAGCCCCAGGTCTGAGTGAAATTTTGTATTTTCCCCAGTGATTATGCGCCGGCAGTCCAGTTGTCTGTTTCAGTATACGAAACTGCCGGATGAATGAAGTTAGATAAAATGATTTTTTAGTATGGCAGGACACAATAAATGGTCAAAGATCAAGCGAAAAAAAGGCGCTGCGGACGCCAAACGCTCAAAAATGTTTAGCCGGATCATCAAAGAAATTACCGTAGCCGTAAAAGAAGGGGGGAGTGGCGACCCGGACTTCAACCCGCGCCTCCGGTTGGCAGTAGCCAACGCCAAAGGGGTCAATATGCCCAAGGAAAATGTTGAAAGGGCTATCAAAAAGGCGCTGGAGTCTGGAAGCGGCGACCTTCATCAACCGGCCTACGAAGGTTATGCCCCCGGTGGGGTAGCCGTTTTTGTAGAATGTACTACCGACAACCTCAAGCGCACCGTCTCCAGTGTGCGGTCAATTTTCAGCAAAGGAGGGGGGAACCTCGCCACTTCCGGCTCCGTAGATTTCCTTTTCGAACGCAAAGGCATTTTCATCATCGAAAAGGGGGGGCACAACCTGGAAGAACTGGAACTGGAATTGATTGACGGCGGCGCCGAAGACCTGGAAGTGGATGAAGAAACGGGAGAGATCACCATTACCGTAGATTTTACCGACTTTGGCAATATGCAAAAGAAACTCGAAGAGTTGAACATAGAGCCTAAAAGCGCTAACCTGGAACGTTTTCCTACAACCACCACTACGCTCAACCTCTCGGAGGCTAAGGCTGCCCTGAACCTGATCGAAAACCTGGAGGAAGACGATGATGTACAGAATGTCTTCCACAACCTGGAGATGACGGAAGAACTGGAGGCGGCGCTGGAGGAGTAGGTTTCATGGTTCCATTGCTTCCTGGATTCCTGGTTTCATGGCAGCTCATTGAAACAGTAGAACAATGAAACTGTGAAATAATGAAAAAAAACTGCCCCGCACATCCTGTAAAGGCGACGGGGCAGCCCACACACTATGAGAACACCCATTAGCTCGTTTGCCTGTAAAAGGCATTATGTTCCTTTGGCTTTTGCGAAAATTCGCTTGCTTTTGATCTCATTAGTATAGACGCTCAATCCCCTTCTGAAGTTATATCCCAAAATGTTATTGTTTTGTTATAATATTTCAATTTGGTTAAGGAAAACTTTGTAAAATATTGAAAATCAATCCTTTAATGACTTAAGGCTCTGTTTTTAGAAACCCCTTGCCGGGCTTGTGTAAATAATGAGATATTCCGGATAAAATGCTTACCTTAGAACTCACTCATTCACTCATTCAAACCACTCACCCCATCGCCATGATCAAACCCAAAAGCGTCGAGGAAGTCATTGAAACAGCCCGCATTGAGGAGGTGGTCCAGGATTTCGTTAATCTCAAGCGAAGAGGAGTAAACATGATCGGGCTATGCCCTTTTCATGCGGAAAAGACGCCCTCCTTTACGGTATCTCCTTCCAAGGGCTTTTACAAGTGCTTCGGCTGCGGCAAAGGGGGAGATGCCGTGAATTTCATCATGGAACTGGAGCAGATGGACTTTCCGGAGGCGATCCGTTACCTCGCGAAAAAGTACGGAATCCAACTGGAAGAAACGGAGGTGTCCCAGGAGGCCCGTGAAGAACAGCAATATCAGGAGAGCCTCTATCTGGTCAATGAATATGCCAAGCAGTATTATCAGGATCAGTTGTTCAAAACCGACATTGGAAAAAGCGTCGGGTTGAATTACTTTCGGGAACGCGGCTTCCGCGAGGAAGTGATACGGAAGTTCGGCCTGGGTTTTGCCCCGGATAAGAAAGACGCCTTTACCCTGAATGCTACCCATAAAGGGTATAATCTGGAGTTACTGAAAAAGCTGGGCCTGACAAGCCAGTACGGACGCGATTTTTTCCGCAACCGCGTGATGTTCGCCATCCATAACCTTTCAGGTAAGGTCATCGGTTTCGGTGGGCGTATCCTTACCAAAGACATCAAGGCGCCCAAATACATCAATACCCCGGAGACGGACATTTACAACAAGAGCAAGGTACTTTACGGCGCCTTTTTTGCCAAGCGCTCCATCCGCAAGGAAGACGAGTGTATCCTGGTGGAAGGGTATACGGATGTACTTTCCCTTCATCAGGCTGGCATTGAAAATGTGGTGGCCTCTTCCGGGACGTCCCTAACCGTTGAACAGATCCGGTTGGTCAAGCGCTACACTGAAAATATTAAGATCCTCTACGATGGCGACCTGGCCGGTATCAAAGCTGCCCTTCGCGGCCTGGGCATGGTACTGGAAGAGGGGCTGAATGTGAAGATCGTCCTCCTGCCCGAAGGAGAAGATCCGGATTCCTACCTGCAAAAGATGGGGACAGAGGCCTTTCGGAACTTCATTACTCAGGAGGCGAAGGATTTCATCATGTTCCAGGCCGGCCTGCTGCAGGACGAAGCCGCCGGCGACCCCATCAAAAAGGCCAAACTGATCAAAGAAATCGTCGAGAGCATCGCCCGGATACCGGACCCGCTGAAACGGTCGCTCTATGTGCGGGAATGCGCCAGCATCATGGAAGTAGATGAGCAACTGCTGGTCAATGAAGCCAATAAGGTGGTGGCGCAAAAATTCAGGAAAGGCCAGCAGGAAGAAAACCGCGCCCGCCTGAGGGAAGAAGCGCCCCAGCCCGATGATGTCTTCGCTGCTCCTCAACCCAAAACACCGGAAAAGCAGACGCCCACCGGTGATGAATTTCAGGAGAAGGACATCATACGCATCCTGGTCGCCGGGGGAGGGGAGGTCTTCGATACGGAGGATAATATCACTGTTGCCCAGTATGTTCTGAGCAATATCGAGGACGTCCTGGACAATTTTGACCATTCCCTTTACGGACAGGTAGTACGGGACTGCCACGACAGGCTGCTGGCCAACGAGCCGGTCAACACCGATTATTTCCTCAACCACATTGACGAAGACATCCGCCAACTGGCCATTAACCTGCTCAGCAGCCCCTACGAATACAGCGAGAACTGGGAGAAACGGTGGGAGATCTTTCTCACCACCCAGAAAATGCCGGATGAAAATTTCGTGAGGGACAGCACCCAGGCCCTCAAACGATTTAAGCTTCGCAAGTTGAACAAGATGATCCTGCAGAATGCCGAGAAGGTCAAACTCCTCTTCGAGCAGAAGTCGGATAACTACATGGCTTACCTGAAGCTGGACCAAAAACTGAAGGCCATGCGCAACCAACTGGCCGAAGAACTGGGAACGGTTGTCCTGTAAAGAATACTTTTTAAGGAAGTGGAGAAGCCCATGTCAGAGGCGCCCTTCCTTGAAAACAGGCCGGTTCAGTTCAGGCTGTTTTTAAGGAAGGGCATCAAAACTCATTCATTTCTATTCAGGCAATTCAGGTCTTCAAACGCCTGCTTCAGGCGCGCTTTGAAGGACTGTTCTCCTGAGCGGAGCCATACCCGCGGGTCGTAGAATTTCTTATTGGGCTTATCGTCGCCCTCCGGGTTGCCGATCTGGGCCTGCATATACTCACGCTTGTCCTCATAGTAATTGCGGACGCCATCCCAGAAGGCCCACTGCAGGTCGGTATCGATATTCATTTTGATCGCACCGTAGTTGATGGCCTCACGGATCTCCTCACGGGAGGAGCCGGAACCACCGTGGAAGACGAAATTGATGGGGTTGTCGCCAGTTCCGAATTTCTCTTTGACGTGTTCCTGGGAGTTCTTCAGGATGATGGGCTTGAGTTCAACATTTCCGGGCTTGTATACGCCGTGTACATTGCCAAAGGCGGCGGCTATGGTAAATCGGTTGCTGACTTTGCTCAGGGCTTCATAGGCGTAGGCCACTTCCTCCGGCTGGGTGTACAGGCGGGAGCTGTCGATCCCGGTATTGTCGACGCCGTCTTCCTCTCCACCGGTAACGCCCAGTTCAATCTCCAGGGTCATACCGATTTGGTCCATGCGTTTGAGGTATTCCACACAGGTCTCTACATTTTCCTTTATGGGCTCTTCTGATAAGTCGAGCATATGGGAGCTGTACAGCGGATATCCACGGCTTTTGTAGAACTTTTCACCGGCGTCTAGCAGGCCGTCTATCCAGGGCAGGAGTTTGCGGGCGCAGTGGTCGGTATGCAGGATGACGGTTACTCCGTAAGCTTTGGCCATGGTGTGTACATGCATGGCGCCGGAGATGCCGCCGAGGATACCTGCGCGCTGGTTGTCATTGGACAACCCCTTGCCGGCAGTAAAAACGGCGCCGCCATTGGAGAACTGGATAATGACCGGGGAATTTACGTCCCGGGCTGTTTCCAGTACGGCATTGATGCTATTGGTGCCAACGACGTTGACCGCCGGCAGTGCAAAGTTGTTCTCATTGGCGTAATTGAAAAGTGCTGTAATTTCATCTCCGTGGAGAACCCCGGTTCTAAAGCGGGTGGAGGTTGCTGTGGACATAGGAATCTGGTTGTTTAAAAATAAAAAATGGCTATATCAACATGTTTTCCGCGTGAGTAGCCACGGGAAAGCACGCCAATATAGCCATTTTTGCGGATTCGGCCCGAACCCTGCCGGGGAAGGGCCCTAAATTATACCTTTCTCAGTGAGGTAGCGCTCGGCGTCCAGGGCCGCCATACAGCCGGTGCCGGCTGCCGTTACCGCCTGGCGGTAGACGTTATCCTGAGCATCGCCACTGGCAAAAACACCGGCAATATTGGTTTTGGTGCTTTTACCGTTGGTCTGGATGTAGCCGGTTTCGTCCATGTTCAGCCACCCCCCGAAAATATCGGTATTGGGTTTGTGGCCGATGGCTACAAAGAAGCCCTTTACTGGAATGACGGACTTTTCCTGGGTTTGGTTATTGACAACACGGATTCCTTCAACCTCATTTTCACCAATGACCTCTAAAGCTTCGGTGTTCCAGTGCACCTTGATGTTCTTCGTATTGTAGACCCGTTCCTGCATGATCTTGGAAGCGCGCATTTCGTCGCGCCGGACCAGCAGGTGGACGGTGGGGCACAATTTGGAAAGGTAGAGCGATTCTTCCGCGGCGGTATCTCCTCCTCCCACAACTGCTACTTCCTGTCCCCGAAAAAAGAACCCGTCGCACACAGCGCAGGCGGAGACGCCTTTATTAGTCAGCCGCTTTTCGGATTCCAGGCCCAGCCATTTGGCGCTGGCGCCTGTTGAGACAATGAGGCTGTCAGTGTGGATCTCATGCCCTGTTTCCGACCAGGCCTTATGTACCGGGCCGGTGAGGTCGACTTTAGTTATCATTTCGTACCGCACATCTGTACCGAAGCGTTCGGCCTGCTTGCGGAAATCCTCCATCATCTGGGGCCCCATTATTCCATCCGGATATCCGGGGTAGTTCTCCACATCAGTGGTGATCATAAGCTGCCCTCCGGGCTCTTTGCCAGTGTACAATACCGGTTCGAGGTTTGCGCGCGCAGCGTAGACTGCTGCAGTATAGCCTGCCGGCCCGGAGCCGATGATCAGGCATTTTACTCTTTCAATACCTTCTGCCATTTTATTTTTCGCTTTTTTATTTTCAGGAGGCAAAAATAAAAATTATGAGCTCGCGGGTATGTAATTCCGGTCACAGATTACGCATACTTTCGCCCAGTTTTATGTAGAAACGCCTGGAGCCCCTGGCTGGTTGAGGCCCGGTATTTCGGTATCCATTTTAATGCCTAAGCACCTGGACTGAAATCCCATGAACAAACTGTGAAACAGCCCTTCAGGCGAACACAGGCCCACGATCCCGAATAACGAATAACGAATAACGAATAACGAATAACAAAACTCCCTCTTCCGGCGACAAAACCACTCCTTTGGCCCAAAATTTTCCTGTCTTTCCTTTTTTTTCGGTATTTTTAAGATAATTATTAATGAAGGAAAAGAGGAGAATTATGATCTATTCCCTGGCATTTATAGGCGCCGTCGCAAGCCTTGCGCTTTGGTTCCTGTACCGGACAAATGACGCAAAAAACAGGATCTTTCAGTCGTTGTTCTTTGGTACTTTTGCTATTTATATCCTGTCCGTACTGTTGCATGAAGCCTCAATGGGCGTCAAACTAAATACCCTTTTTCGAGACCTGGTGGCGATGACAGTTTTCGGGCTGGCCTTTCAGATATTATCCAGCCATAAAAGATGGCTGGCACTAGGCAGCATCTTTGCCGCTGTTGCTCTGGGGTGGTACCACCAGAGCTTCATGGCTGGCACCTTTCTCCGGCAGGCCGAGGCCGTTGCAGAATATGACCCCTCTGGTGAATTACTGGTTGAACTGGCTGAAGGAACGGGAGAAGAGGCACTGGCGACAGTAGCCAGGAAATACAGTCTGAAGCTGGAAAGGGCTTTTACTCCCCAGTTTCCCGAAGCTACCGAGTTGGACGATTATTTCGCCGTAGACGTTCCGCCACAGTATACCGGCAATCTGGCAGAGATCATCAATGAACTTCAGGGAGTAAACACAGTAGATTGGGTAGAGCCCAATGAAACCGTATCGGTAACCCCGATTCCTGCCAGGCGCACCCCCAATATCAATAAAAAGTTTGGCATCAATGACCCGGGGCTGGAGCATTTGTGGGGGTTTGAGGCTATGGAAGTTGAAAGACTCTTTGCCTACCTGGAAGACGAAGGCCTGGCCCCCCAACGCAAAGCATTGATCGCCATTCTGGACACCGGGGTAGATGCCGAACACGAAGACATCAAAGGCAATTTCCGGTCTACCAAAGCAGTTTATGATAATGACCCCAAAGCCCATGGCACGCATTGCGCCGGTATTGCCGCCGCTGTTTCTAACAATGGGGTAGGGGTAGCCTCTTTTTCCAGAGATAACCAGTTCGTTGAAGTGACCAGCATCAAGGTCCTGAATGCATCCGGAATGGGGTCACAAAGAACCATCATCAAAGGCATGCTGGAAGCGGCGGACGCCGGTGTTGACGTGATTTCTCTTTCTCTGGGCGGGCTTTCCAATCAAACTAAAGAAAGAGCTTACCAGAAGGCGGTTGATTATGCCAATAAAAAAGGAGCCATCGTCATTGCAGCAGCCGGCAACTCCAACCGGGATGCCAGAAGCTTTGCCCCGGCCGGCGTCCCCGGAGTGATCGCCGTCAGCGCTCTGGATGATCAGCTCAACCGTGCCGTTTTTTCCAACTATGTCACTAACCTCGAAATGGGTATCGCCGCCCCAGGCGTAAATATTTATTCCACCATACCTAACAACCGGTATAGCTCATTTAACGGCACCTCAATGGCCACCCCCTACGTATCAGGGCTGGTCGGACTGCTTAAAAGCCTGGATCCGGATTTGGATACCCGGACAGCCTACCAGATCATCAGTGAGACCGGGAAAAAAGTGGGGAACACCAAAGAGACCGGGCGCATGATATACCCCCTTGGAGCGGTGCTGGAGCTGGAAAAGCAAAAGCAGAACCCACTATAACTAAGGATTGAAGGAATGATGGAATGAAGGATTGATTGCGTTGCCACGGGCAGGCGATATTCTTTCCCTCATGCCTTCAATCCATCATCCCTTTCTTTACTCCCGTCCCATAACTTTTTGCTATTTTTACGGCCATCCAAACAAAACCTTCTGCATGGCAAAATTCAGGACTAACCACGAACGCAAAGGCAGCGGCAGTGGCAGCATGATCATTCGGGTGGGCCTTTTCAGCGCTATCATTGGTGGTTTATTCGTTCTTTTTAATAAATTCACCGGCAGTGTTTCTGACCCTTCTTATCCGGAACAGGATGTAAACGTGGCTGCCGAAGAGGAGCTTTCTTACCTCCCCGAAACAACGACAGGAGCCGTCATTCATCATAAATACTTTTCCCTTTCCTACTCCGAAGAACATGAACAGGCCGAATGGGTAGCCTACCGGCTTAACGGCGAAGATCTGAAACGGCCATGGGTGGAGCGGGTGGATAATTTTCGCCCTGACCCTGAGGTCAGGTCCGGTTCTGCCCACCCTGATGACTACCGCCATTCCGGTTACAGCCGTGGGCACCTGGTGCCGGCGGCCGACCGCGCGTTTAGCGAGGAAGCCATAGATGAAACCTTTTTGATGAGCAACATCAGCCCACAGTCCGGCAATTTTAACAAGGGCATCTGGAGGGAACTCGAGGAACTGGCACGCTCCTGGGCCAAACGCAACGGAGAGCTCTACGTCGTTACCGGCCCCGTCCTTTCCGTTGCCCCCAAAGGAGAGGTAGGGGAGAACCGGGTATCTGTGCCGGCAGCCTATTTCAAGGTTTTGCTGGATGCGGAAGAGCCGCAGGTCAAAGGTATTGGTTTTGTCATTCCCAATGAGGTAAGCTTCGACCCCCTTTATGAATTCGCGGTAAGCATCGACAAGGTGGAAGAGTCCACCGGCCTGGATTTCTTCGGCGGGCTTCTGCCCGATGATATCGAGCAGGAAGTAGAAAGCAACATCAACATCGACCTGTGGGAGTTCAGTAAAACCAAGTTTCAGGAAAGAATTGAAAAATGGAATAACCAATAACGATATGTCAAAAAAAGATTCATTCATTGCGGAGATCAACGAAGGCTATTCCTTTAAAGGCCGCTTCATCATTCTGGGTGGAGCTATGCTGGATGGGGAGTGCATGACGAACACGTTGGTAAAAATCCCTCTGAAGACGATGAACCGGCACGGCCTCATTGCCGGCGCAACAGGTTCCGGAAAAACGAAAACCCTTCAGATCATTGCCGAACACCTTTCTCATCAGGGAGTCCCCTCTCTGCTTATGGATATCAAAGGAGACCTTAGCGGAATTGCCGTCCCTAGTGAGGGCCATCCCAAGATCGACGAGCGGCATGCCCGAATCGGTATTCCCTTTGAGCCCGGCGGCAGCCCGGTGGAGTTCCTCACCTTATCCGATGAACCCGGAGCACGCCTGCGGGCAACTGTTATGGAATTTGGGCCGGTGCTCTTTTCCAAGATACTCGGGCTCAATGACACGCAGGCAGGAGTGGTTGCTGTTGTGTTCAAGTACTGCGATGACAACAAATTGCCGCTTCTCGACCTGAAGGACTTCAAACAAACTCTACAGTATATCTCCAACGAAGGTAAAGAGGAAGCGGAACGCATTTTCGGAAGGATATCGACAGCCTCCGTAGGGACTATTATGCGCAAGGTCATCGAGCTGGAACAGCAGGATGCCGGCCGCTTTTTCGGCGAACGGTCCTTCGATGTCGATGACCTGCTTCGGACTGACGAGAACGGGCGCGGTATCGTCTCCATCCTCCGGTTAACGGATATTCAGGGCCGGCCCAAGTTGTTTTCCACTTTCATGCTGCAGATGCTGGCGGAGATCTACTCCAATTTCCCGGAGGAGGGCGACCTGGAGAAACCCAAGCTGGTTATTTTTATTGATGAGGCCCACCTCGTCTTTGAAGAGGCCTCCGATGCGTTAATGGACCAGATCGAAGTCATTGTCAAACTGATCCGCTCCAAAGGGGTAGGGTTGTTTTTCGTTACGCAAAACCCTGCGGACATCCCGGATGATGTGCTGGGGCAACTCGGCCTAAAGATCCAGCACGCACTGCGCGCCTTCACCGCCAAAGACCGGAAAGCCATAAAACTGGCTGCCCAGAATTACCCCATTTCTGATTATTACGATGTGTCGCAGGTGGTTACTGAACTCGGCATAGGCGAAGCTCTGGTAACTGCTCTAAACGAAAAGGGGATACCCACGCCCCTGGCCCATACCCTCCTGAGAGCCCCGGAATCCAGAATGGACGTACTTACCGAACAGGAAATTGACAGGATCATCCGTAAATCGGAGATCATCGACAAATATAATGAGGAGATAGACCGGGAGAGCGCCCATGAAATCCTTGCCAAAAAGTTGGGCCAGGCTCAGGACGAATCCATACAGGAAGAGATGCGTGAGCAACAGGAACAGGCCCGCAGTGCCTCCCGCCGCAAGGAGAAGAGCACCATTGAAAAGATCATTTCCAATCCGACAACCCGCCAGGTGGCCCGCACCGTGGCCAGGGAACTGACCCGGGGGATACTTGGTGTGCTCGGAGTAAGCAGCTCCTCCCGGCGAAGGCGGCGTTAAGATGGGGGAAAGACATGGTAATCCTTACTCACTGCCCTTTTACCAGAACTGGCCGGTAGGCCTTCTGGTAAGTTGACCAGGGCGTTTTCAGGTAATGCCCTCCGGCAAAATAGGTGGCGATCCGCTCAAACTGTTGGGGCGTTTTGAAACCTACTATGGATTGGATGACATTCAGGTCTTCATCAAGGAAAACAACAGTTGGAAAGCTCAACCTTCCTTTTAGCAGCTCGGCGGCCAGTTCGTGGTAGCCACGTTGGCTGTTTTTTACGTATTTGTAGGTTTTGCCCTTGTATTCCAGCTCGTCTCGCTGTTCAGCATCGAATTTGACAGGGTAAAAATTATCGTTGATGTAGCGGGCTATGTTGGGCTCCTGAAAAGTAGCTTTATCCATTCGCTTACACCATCCACACCAGTCGGTGTACACATTTAGCAGGATCTTTTTTTTCTCTTTACCGGAAAGGGCCATCGCCTCTTCCCAACTAAGCCATTTAATAGCTTCTTCGGTATTTTCCTGCTGTAGTAGTTTTTGTGTGTATTGAGCCGGCGGTATGAATGAAAGGGCGCTCCATGCGGCGAGCAATGTAAGAATAACACCTATCCTTTTCATTCCTGATTTATTTTCAATTATTTGCAACAAAAGTAACAACAAACAAACAAAATAAAAAAGTGGCTTATGGTGCCCGCCTGGGATTTTAATGTAAGTTTAACGATTGTAAAGGATTGCGAAAAAGGAGTAGTTCATCCCCTCCCAGCCGGAGGGTTCTGGCGGGCGGTTCCGGCAGTTGCGGCGCCATTCTTCCTTCAGTTATGTATTTCCCGGCGATGAAGGCCCGCGCCTCATCCCACAGGCCGGAGTGAAGGAATAGTTGTAAGGACTTTATTCCCCCTTCTACCATGAGGGTAGTGATATTTTGAGCGGCCAGGCTATTGAGTAGATGCTCGATCATATTTTCGCCGAAAGGGAGATAATGGTAAGAGATGTTTTTGCCCCCAGCTTTTACCGACGGGTTTTCTGTAAATACCATGGTAGGTTGCTCTCCGTCAAAGAGGGATAAAGAGGGAGGAAGAGTTCCGTACCGGTCGAGAACGACCCGGCGGGGAGAAGGGCCGAAGTATAGCCGGTTGGTCAGCCTTGGGTTGTCGGCAAGAGCCGTATTCGCGCCGGCCAGAATGCCATCTGCCTCACTACGCCATTTGTGAACCAGGCGTTTTGAATAATTGTTGGTCAGCCACAACTGGCGGTTCTCCGGTGGTGCAAAAATGCCGTTCTTTGACTGGGCAAATTTCAAAATGACATAGGGGCGCCCCAACCGAACGAAAGTATTTCTCGGTTGGCTCAATAACTGCCCCTCCCGGCGGAGAACCCCCACAACAACCTCCACGCCGGCTTGCCGCAACCGGCTGATCCCCGCGCCGTCCACGCCGGGGCTGTGGTCGAAATAAGAAATGACAACCCGCGGAATCTTGCGCTCGATGATCAAGTTTGTGCAGGGGGGCGTCTTGCCAAAGACGTCGCAGGGCTCGAGGGAAACATAAAGGGTAGAGCGGGAAATGAGATGGGCATCAGCCGGAAGGACACTGCTCACGGCATTTACTTCGGCATGCGCCTGGCCATAAGCCTGATGGAAACCTTCACCGATGATTCTTCCTTCATGTACCAGGACAGCGCCGACCATGGGGTTGGGAGAAACCCGGCCGGCCCCCAACCTTGCAAGGTCGAAACACCGTTGCATATATATCTCTTCGTCCTGGTTCATCGGGTTGTCGTTTTGATCATAAAACCACATCAGCAGTGTAAAATTTCCTTTGTAATGGATGGGGCTAATCGCAAAGAAACCAAAAATTATTATTGCCCCCTGAATTGTTCAACAAAAACATTACGTGATGCTTTTTATTCTATAAGGAAATCATTAATTTTCGGTTAATCCCAGCCCAACCTTATTTAATTAAGGCTATACACCTTCTCTTCGAATAATTAATTTCCTTTTTCGCATTAACACAAAATATTGTAAACAACCAAAACCCAAAAAGCGTGCTATACAAAGTCAAACTAAAAAATGCAGACGAAAGCGTTTTGTTGGACGACAAAGTATACGAATACCTTACTTCCGACCCTTACCTCGTGAAGGTGGACTTCATCAGCAACCTTCGCAAGCATTCCAGCGGATGTGCGGTATTTCAGAAAACCTGGAAAAAGGCAGATGGAGGCTACAAAACCGAAACGATTTACCTGCACAAACTCATCGCCGAAAAGTTCCTGCTGAACTCTAAAACCAATTCCAGAAATCTTGTCGGTGCAAAAAACGGAAACAAGCTGGACTGCCGGCTTGAGAATCTCATTTACCGTTCCCGCTCCGTAGCCAGCCGGAAGAGGAAGACGAGCAGCAAAGTAGGGTATACAGGAGTCTACAAGGAAAACAACCGTTACCGGGCCGTGATTTCCGTAGACCGCAAATCCGTCCATATCGGGATGTTTGACACGGCCGAGGAAGCTGCCCTTGCCTACAACAAAAAATCCAAAGAGCTATATGGCGATGATGGAAAGGTTAACGTCATCAAGCCCAGGAAAGAAAATGAGGAATGATCATCTGGGGTGAACGGGGCCGGCCAGTGCCGGTTTGACCGCTCTGGTCATTTCGCGTTTGCCCGGTGGGCCTTTAAGTGCCTCGACGGTAAACCCAAGGTTTTTGAGGCGCCGCTTTACCACTCCTTTCGCGCAATAAGTGGTGAGCACTCCATTTGGCCTTAGCGCATCATACATCTTTCTGAGAATGTCCTCCTCCCATAACTCCGGCTGGGCGTTAGGGGCAAATGCATCAAAATAAATAACGTCAAACGCGTTAGTGTACTGCACCTCTTCAAAGTGGTTTCGCCTCTTACAAAAAGAAAAGAACGGAGTAGCCTGAAAAGCCTTTTCCCATTCCCCTTCGTGAAGTTGGAGAAATGCACCTGCTGCAGCCGGGTTCTCCAGTATTTCCGGATAGTTGAGTAACCTGGCTTCCTCCAGTGTAATGGGGTAGGCTTCCACCGCTTCATAATAGATGGGCAGTTGCCGGTTATTGGCTTCCAGTAAGGTCAGCAAGGCATTGAGGCCCGTCCCGAAACCGATTTCCAGTACGGAAAGCTGGCTGGCGCCTGCCATTCGATAGTAAAGGCCTGAGTGAATGAACACATGGGTAGATTCCTGGATGGCGCCGTATTTGGAGTGGTAGCTGACACCAAAGGTTTCGGAAAAAATGGAGTGGGAACCATCCTGGGTCTCGAAAATTCTGCCTGTACTCATCAGTGGTGCTGCTGTTTATTGGTGGATTCCGGAAGTGGAGCGGGTGCCGTCAGGCCGGGCTCGAACCGGTAAAGAAGGGCTGCAGGCGGCGGGCATCAACGTCGAGGTGCGAGGCATGATATATACACCGGCCGTCCCGGATCAGAAGCAATTGTGGCGACTGGTGGGCCACCCCGAACCGCTCGGCGATCAGGTTGGAAACTTCCCGATGGGCGATCAGGTCCAGAAAATAGGGAAGCACAGCACGCTCATCGAATTGCCATCCTTTCTCCAGCCGGTTTCGGGCAAGAGAACTGAGGGAACAGCGCGTGCTGTGCTTGTAAATAATGCAGGGAGTAGACTTGGAGTATTCTACAATTTCTGGTATCTGGCTCGTTGCCGTCAGCGGCAACCAGTTGACTGTATTCATTTACCAAATGAAGTTGATTACCGTAGTAACAACTTCGACCCACTGATCGTTCATGGAAAAAGTAGGGCATCCGTAGCCCCGGTTACAGGAAGAGAAAAAGCCTGCCATGATCAAAAAAGCGGCAACACCGGCAACCGTTCTGAGGTTTTTATTTTTCATCTTTAAAAAGCTTTTTTCGGATATGTTCTTACCGATTGGTTAAACGAAAGTTAGATCTGCCTTATTACCTATATGAGATGCAAAAATAGAAAAAGTGGCTTTAACTCGCCACTTTATCAAGGATAAGGTTTCCGAACGGGAAAAAGTTGAATACAAACAAGAAAAGCTCAGGCTTGTTATACCCTTTAGTTTTACTATTTTTGCATACCTGAAAATGAGTTGCAGGATTATATAAAAAACTAACTAAACTAAGCAATGGCAAGAAAATTAGCCCTCAGAGATGCCCTCCGGGAAGCCATGGTAGAAGAAATGCGCCGGGATGAAACAGTTTTCCTCATGGGAGAAGAGGTAGCGGAGTATGACGGCGCCTATAAGGTCAGCAAAGGAATGCTCGAAGAATTCGGCGCCAAAAGAGTGATCGATACCCCCATCGCCGAGCTCGGTTTTGCCGGCATCGGCGTCGGCGCCGCTATGAACGGCCTGCGCCCCATCGTCGAATTTATGACCTGGAACTTCGCGGTGCTGGCCTTCGACCAGATCGTCAATAATGCTGCCAAAACCCTTTCCCAGTCCGCCGGAGATTTCAAGTGCCCCATCGTCTTTCGTGGCCCCTCCGGCAGCGCCGGCCAGCTGGCCCAGCAGCATTCCCAGACCTTTGAGAGCTGGATGGCCAACGTGCCCGGCCTGAAAGTCATCTCCTGCGTTGACCCTGCCGACGCCAAAGGGCTGCTCAAATCCGCCATCCGCGACGACGACCCGGTGTGTATGATGGAGTCCGAACTCATGTACGGCTTCGAAGATGAGGTGCCCGAAGAAGAGTACCTGGTGCCCATCGGCGTGGCAGCCGTACGGCGGCAGGGATCCGACGTCACCCTCGTCTCTTTCAATAAAATGATGTATCCCACCCTGGAAGCCGCCGAGGAGCTGGCGAAGGAAGGGGTGGAAGCCGAAGTGATCGACCTGCGTACCATCCGCCCCATCGATTACCAGACGGTAGTAAACTCGGTAAAGAAAACAAACCGCCTGGTTGTCATCGACGAGTCCTGGCCGCTGGCGGGCGTCTCTTCGGAAATAGCCTACGCCATCCAGAAATACGCCTTTGATTACCTGGATGCGCCGGTGACGCGGGTCAATGCGGCCGATACTTCCCTTCCCTATGCGCCAACCCTGGTGGAGGCTTATCTGCCAAATGCGGAGAAGATCATCAAGGCCGTTAAGGAAGTTATGTATATGAAGGCGTAAAGAACAACCTGGCCGAGTTGTAAATAACTTGCTATCTTCGCTTCTGTTATGCAGCAAGCGATCGCTTCTTTTTTTCAACAGCTGCCTCCTGAACAATGGTTCTGGCTGATGTTTTGCGCCTTCCTGATTGGTATGGCAAAGGCAGGAGTCAAAGGGCTTGGTATGTTTGTAGTGCCCATTATGGCGGCTGTATTTGGCGGAAAGCCCTCGGTAGGGCTGGTGCTACCCCTGCTCTCCATGGCCGATGTTTTTGCCGTCTCTTACTACAACCGCCACGCGGAGTGGAAATACATCTGGCGCCTGCTGCCTGCCGCGGCGGCCGGGCTTGGTATAGGAATTGCGGTAGGCTATTATATGGACGATACCTCCTTTGAAAGCCTCATTGCCATTATTGTCATCGGAAGCCTGGTGCTGATGGCCCTGCAGGAGCGCTTCGCACTTTCCGGCAAGCTGGTGAGCAGCTGGGGTTTTTCCTCTATTTTTGGAGTACTCGGCGGCTTCACGACCATGGTCGGCAACGCCGCCGGCCCCATCATGGCGGTTTACTTACTGGCAACGCGCATCCCCAAGAACAGCTTTATCGGCACTACCGCCTGGTTCTTTCTGATCGTCAACCTGCTGAAGTATCCTTTCCACATCTTCCTGTGGGGCACCATCACCCTGGAGAGCTTCCTGATGGACTTAGCCACGCTGCCCGCCATCATCCTGGGGGTATTCCTTGGAATACAGGTGGTAAAATTCATTCCGGAAAAGGCATTTCGCTATTTCGTGATCGTGATGACGTTTATCATATCGCTGCAGCTGTTGTTGGGGTGACCCACACTATGTGGTCGGGAGGAAATTATCCTGTCTAATGATATACAAATATCCGGCATCGGAGGAAAAATATTTCCCCCTGATTACCAGCTAATTAATGCATGAAAAATAATTTTTCCCGCAAGGAAACATTTTTCCCGGGCCGGACGTTAAAGAAAAGTACATATCCAAAAATGAATAGAGTCCCATGTTGACCTTGTTGATCCTTTCTGTGCTGTGGAGCAAGCGCAAAAACCTGCGCGAGTACCTTCAGAATTCCTATGTCTTTTGCCGGTTGTTTGCCGCCAGGTGCAAGCCTGAGTGCGCAACTGTACCGGTAGAGAAACGCGCCTAGGCCATCGGCCAGGTGCTGTATTTATTTTTTTCCTTCCTTCCATGCATGGCAAATCTTCGCATGGCATGCCCGGCTTTTATTGCCCGGACACAACTCTTTCTTCTCAGCATCTATCTTCCTTCCAAACCCACATACCAACCAGTATGTATTCCTGTTTAAACGCTGGCACGGCAGAGTAGGGGAGTGTGACATAAAACAGCATGTAGTGTGACCTATATCATTTAATGGTGTAAACCGGATGATTAAATTTGCCGCAAACCCTTTAGTTATGCGGCATTTAATACTACTACCGATTTTTTTGCTGGCCCTGGCCCTTCCTCTGGCCGGCCTTGCTCAGCACGAAGAAACTGTGCATCACATTTCCCCTGCACATACCAACGGGTATTTCCGAATGGCCGTGCTTATCGGGCATACTTTCATCCCTATGGGAACAGAGCCCGACCGCCTGGCAGTACCTTCCTGGGGCCTTGACCTCGAGTACTGGTTTAACCACAAGTGGGGGATTGGCTTGCACAATGACCTGGAAATAGAAACTTTCCTGGTTGAACAAGAAGGCCATGAGGAGATACTCACACGGGAATATCCGCTCGTCCTCACCTTGGATGCCCTGTATAAACCTTGGAAACAATTGGTCTTTCTGGTTGGCCCTGGATGGGAAATTGAACGCAATGAGGATTTTTTCCTGGTGCGCGCCGGGGTAGAGTATGAGTTCGAACTGGGCCAGGGTTGGGACCTTTCTCCGACTTTCTTCTACGACTCCCGGCGAAATGCTTACGATACCTGGACGATCGCCCTGGGAGTAGGCAAGATGATCCGGTGATTTAATTACATTAAAGCCCGACATCTTAAGACAGATGGAAGTTGTTTTATCAAGAGAACAAAAGGCATGAATTGAATTTTATGTCTTAAATCAAATAAAACTATGAAGAACCATCCGTCTATTATTATCGCCGGAGCAGGCGGTATTGCTGAAGCATTGGGGTTGATCCTGGCTGAATGGGCAGAAGAGGCGCCTCAGTTGTGGATCGGAAACCGGAACCTGGGCAAAGCCGAAAGAGTGGCTCGTTGGATAAAGGAAGGGGCAACGGGAGATGTCGAAGTCCATGCCTTCCACCTTCCGGAAGGGGAGGACTATCCTGATGAGGCCAAAGCCGTCTTTCGGGAAGGCGGGGTGCTTGTCGATTGCCTGCCCGGAAAGGAGGCGACCAGGATGGCCAGGCTCGCTCTGAAATACGACATGCACTACATTAACCTCACAGAGCATGTGCGCGAAACCAACGAGATCAGCGCCCTGGCTGAAGGGGCTGAAAAAGCCTTTGTCCTGCAGGCAGGCCTGGCCCCGGGATATATCGACATCCTGGCCAATGGCATGTTCCGGGATTTTTGCAACCGCCATCAGGTAAATAAGGCCGATAAAATAGAAATGCGGGTCGGGGCCTTGACCCGGCATGCTGCTGCGCCGTCTTATTACGCGTTCACCTGGAGCCCGGTGGGCGTTGCTACCGAGTATGTGGAACCGGCTATCGTGGTGCGGGATTTCAAAAAGAAAACAACACCCCCGTTATCTGAACGCAGGCTATTGCGCATCGACGGGACAATTCTTGAAGAAGACCTGACTTCCGGTGGCGCCGCCGACCTGCCAGACGCCCTGGCCGGCAGGGTAAAAGACCTCGACTACAAAACCCTGCGTTATCCGGGCCATTATGAATGGATCGGGCAGCAGCTAGCCTCCATCCAGGCCACGGGCCAGAAACGTATCGATGAGTTGCAGAAACGAATGGAAGCAGCTATTCCATTCGTGGAAGACGACCTGGTGTTTTTATATGCCGCAGTAGAAGGAAAAGACAAAAACGGGCTGCTCAGGCGGGAGGAAAAAGCCTTTAAAATCCGCCCGCAACGGGTAGGCCGGCACCTGCTGCGCGCCATTCAAACGACAACGGCGGCTCCTCCGGCTGAGATCGCCTTGCAGTTACTGGAAGGCCGATACAGTGGAGTAGTCCTCCAAAGTATGATCGATCCGGACAAGTTCCTTAAGGGAGAGATTGTGCAAAAGGTCTTCCGCAACCGAAAGGAAGAACCAGCCGAAGAAACAGAAGCGGCAGGAGCCTGGTAACGGGCCATTCTACCGCACCCTCAATTCCATTCCTATTTTGATCAGGTTGCCGCTGAGGTTGTTCAATTGCCGGAGCACTTCAACGGTTGTATTATAACGGCGGGAGATATTCCAAAGGGTATCTCCCGTTACAACCGTATGGTATTCGACACCTGGGTTGACAGATGGTTGAATGCGGGGAGCCTCTCTTACTTTCCAGCCCCTCAATTTTATTATTTCTCCTTCAGCGGGTTGTTCTCCGGGCTGCATACGGTTGCGCTCCATCAATCTGTCGAGCTGCACTCCGTAGCGTTGCGCAATGTCATACATGGTTTCGCCAGGCTGAACGATGTGGGTATCGACCGGCCCTCTGAACGCCCTTCGCTTTCCCCCCAGGTACACTTTTTGTCCCTCCGGCAAAAGGTATCCGGTTGGCAGGCTCTCGTTATAGGCCAGCAGGTCGCCCAATGGAATATTCGTACGGTATGCAATATCCCGGGCTGTCTCATAACCTGACGCCAGTGTGAAGGGGACATTATTCGTAGTGATGATGAGTGGCGGGGCAGGCCTGGAGGCAGGCTCCTCCGGCGCAGTTCCAGGCTGGTCGTACTGATGAAGCCCATAGCGCTCGATGAGGTCGATCAATTGCCTGGCATAGACTGAGCTGGTAGCGTACCCGGCTTCCTGTAACCCGATGGCCCAGCCCCGGAAATCAGTAGGGCTAAGCTGGAATAGCGGCCCGTAACGCGATGATTTCTCCGGCGAAAGGAGAAAGCTGGAATGGTCCCTGAAGCTGCCTTCCACAGTAGGGTAGGAGCGGAAACAAGATTCCTGAAGGTAACCGGAAGGGCTGTAATCGTCGTCTTTTTTGAAGTAGGCTGCGCCGCTCCATCCATTTCCGCATTTTATTCCGAAATGATTATTGGCGTTAACCGCCAGTTCGCTGCGCCCGGCATTCGATTCCAGGATGCCCTGTGCCAGCGTTATGCTGGCAGGTATGCCTGTGCGTACCATTTCCTGTATAGCAACGTCTTTATACTTGTCGACATAAGAGAGGTGGCTGTTCCCATTTTGGGCGAATAAAGGTAAAGCTGTGAATGCAAATAGTGCTAATACCGGACTTTTTACTGGGTGCATGGTTGGGGGGTTTAGTCTAGAAACGCTATGGCAAGCCTAAAAATTCCCTGAAGGAGGGAGGAGAGTGGGGTGCGTAGGGTTTTAAAAAACTCTATTTAACATAATATAAATTATAGGCAAAAAGTGTTTTGAAGTATGGAAACCGGCACTGAGCTGAACACAACGCATTCCGGAAGAGTTTTAGCTTCCAGGGATATGTCCGGTAACGCATAAACTGAAAATTATTTCAACACGGACTGGCCGCAAAATTTAACAGGGATCACCACGCGAACCTACAGGGCCAGGTAATTTATGAAGAAAATGACGTTGCAGCTGCTTTTACAACAATTTGTTAAAAATAAAGGCTCAGTCCCAAAATCCTCACCCCTCTCCTGCTGTTGTCAAAAAATAAAGTACGAAATAATTCGTAATCATATTTTCACCTACTGGTTTTTTCCATATCTAAGAATGTAGTATATTAAACCCAGGAATAGGAAGATGTAGGTATAACTTGATTTCATATATGAATTGGCGCGTCATCTCATGAAGTCCACAACTGGCCCCGGTTTTCTTTTAGCCCAGTACAGCAAAATCAGGTTGAATTAACCGGCCTGTCTGTAACTGGAGTTCCGTTTAGCTTGGCTCTGCCCTGTTCTGTACTTCTGTGGAATTCTCAAACGCTTCTATAACCAAAAATCGATCCAATGAATTGTAAACACCTTCTTTTCTCCCTGATGCTTTTATTTTTCTCACCGGCATTGGTGAATGCCCAGTTTCCCTGCCTCAATGGGATGTCTGTTGATGGGCCGAATGGCCAGAACGGCATAGACCTCTGCCAGGATGGGTTTTCCTCAACCCTCA
>CAYQKY010000003.1:0-39674 GCA_964418125.1 uncultured Phaeodactylibacter sp. | reverse complement strand
CACCGCCTTGCCTGTTGGCTACCTGGTGGTGGATGACAGCGATGTGATCGTCTACATCGGCACCAGGGGAACCATTGATTTTTCCGGGTTTTCCGGCAACAGCTTCACGGTTTATGCTTTCAACTTCATCGGCTCCATCCGGGCTGAGGTTGGCGACCCGCTGGGCACTCCCCTGACAAGCGGCTGTTATGCGCTGACAGCCAATTCCATTTCGGTTACCGGCGACGCCCCCTCGGCGGGAATGGTAAGTACCGAAGATGGAGAAACCGAGGCTTACACCTGTCCGGGAGACGGGCTTGCGGACATTGTCCGCTTCGACAGTTCCGGGGTGGACGCCGGAGCATCCTTCACTTATCTGGTTACGGATGAAGATAACATTATTATCAGGGCCCTCAGTGGGGATACGGATGATTTTGAAAACGACAGCATTGGCGTCTCCAGAGTATGGGGCCTGGCCTACAACGGCAACCTGACAGCCATGCCCGGCGATGACGCCGCTTCCGCCAGCCTGGCCGATGGCTGTTATTCCCTGTCCTCCAATTTCGTTACTATTTTTCGGGAAGAACCGGTTGGAGGCGCCGTGAGCACGGAAGACGGTGCAGATATGGTGGCGCTTTGTGCTACGGGTGGTTCCTCCAGCATCGTCCGGTTTGACAGCATGGGCGTAGGTAATAGTTCTTTTACTTATGTAGTAACGGATACCAATAACGTGATCCTCTTTCTTTCCGGTTCCGATGAAATAGATTTTGATACCGTCAGCACTGGCATTTGCCGCGTGTGGGGCCTGGCTTACACGGGTACGGTTATTGCTGCCCCGGGGGACACTGCCTCTGTCGCCAGCCTCACCAATGGGTGCTTTGCTCTTTCCGATAATTTTGTTACAGTTGACAAACAGGGTGCCAATGGCGGTTCAATTGCGACGGATACCGGGGAAACCGAGGTTTTTGCCTGCCCCGACAGCCTTGGGCAGGACACTATCCGGTTTGAATCCGCCGGTTCAGCCGGAGACAACTTTACCTTTTTGCTGACAGATACCAGCAACGTTATCCTGTCTTTTCCGGATACAAACTTTCTTCTCCTGAGCAGCCTGAATGAGGGCATTTACCGGTTGTGGGGCCTGGCTTACAACGGTGCACTGACGGCTATGCCGGGCGATACCGCCTCCACCTCTACCCTATCGGACGACTGCTTTGCGCTTTCCAACAATTTCCTCACGATCTATTATTCTCAGCCGGCAGGAGGAACCGTCAGCACTGAAGACGGGGAAACCGAGGTTTTCACCTGCCCGGGAGACGGCATAACCGACATCATTGGCTTTGACAGCACCGGCGCCATTGGCGACAATTACGCTTATGTAGTGACGGACACCAACAATGTCATCCTCAGCCTCCCGCCATCGGATATGGCGGATTTTGAGGCCGACGGTGCCGGGGTGAGCCGGGTATGGGGATTAGCCTACTCCGGCAACCTTACCGCCATGACGGGCGACACCGCTTCGGCAGCCGCTCTTTCTGACGGTTGTTTCAGCCTGTCAGCAAACTATATCACTGTCAACCGCATACAGCCGGATGGAGGAACAGTGAGCACAGATGCCGGTGGTTCTGAAGCCTATGTATGCCCGGGCGATGGAATAGCCGACATTGTTCAGTTCAGTAATGCCGGAAGTATGGGGAATTACGCATATGTAATAACGGATACCAATAATGTGATCCTTGCCTTGCCTGCTTCGGATCAGTATGATTTTGATACCTCAGCCCAGGATGTCTGCCGCGTTTGGGGGCTGGCCTATACCGGTGCAGTGACTGCGGCCGTTGGCGATACCACATCAACAGCTGCGCTTTCCGATGAATGCTTCTCTCTTTCCAGCAACTTCATCACCGTCTACAAGGAGCAACCCGTTGGAGGACAAGTCAGCACCGAAACCGGCGCCACAAACCTTTCGCTTTGTGTCGGCGACGGATTGGCAGATGTCGTCCGGTTTGACAGTACCGGAACCGGCAACAGCAATTATACCTATGTAGTTACCGATACCAACAACGTCATTCTTGCCCTCCCCCCCGGTGACAGCTTCGACTTTGAAGGGGCCGGCGCCGGAATTTGCTACGTATGGGGGCTGGCATTCACCGGCAACCTGACGGCACAGGCAGGCGATACGGCTTCTGTGGCCGCTCTTTCCGATGGTTGTTTTACCTTATCCGACAACTTTATAACCGTAAACAGGGAATCCGTCGACGCCGGAACCGTCAGCACCGAAGACGGGGAAACGGTTCTGACGATTTGCGTGGGCGATGGCGTGGCCGATAGCATTCGTTTCGACAGCACGGCTGCAGGCAGCGCCGCTTTCACCTATGTGGTCACCGACACCAATAACGTCATCCTGGCATTACCGGCAGGTGATGCAGTCGATTTTGACACTACCGGCGCCGGCGTTTTACGGGTATGGGGGCTCTCCTATCTGGGCAGCCTCACGGCGATGCCCGGGGACACTGCTTCGGCCGTTCCCCTCGCCGACAGTTGCTATGCCCTTTCCGACAACTTTGTCACCATCAACCGGGAGGCGGGTAACGGAGGCATGGTAAGCACCGAAAGCGGGGAAACCGATGTTTCCATCTGTGTGGGTGACGGCCTGGCCGATGTGATCCGTTTCGACAGTTCCATGGTGGTGGCCGATTCCTTTACCTATCTGGTAACAGATACCAACAATGTCATCCTTGCTATTCCGGGCGCCGATTTTGCCGATTTCGAAGGCGCCGGCCAGGGCATCTGCCGCGTTTGGGGGCTGGGATATTCCGGCAGTTTGCTTGCTATGGAAGGAGATACCGCCACAGCTGTATCCCTGTCCGATGGCTGCTTCGGCCTGTCCTCCAACTTCATTACCGTCGGCCGGCAGGGAATTGCCGGCGGCATGGTAATGACGGAAGCTGGAGAAACTGAAGTATTCCTTTGCCCGGGCAATGGCATACCCGATACCATCCGGTTTGACAGCACGGGGGTGGGAAGTGGCGAATTCGCCTATGTCATTACCGACACCAATAATGTCATCCTCGGCCTGCCTGCCGGCGATTTTGAGGACTTCGAAAATGCCGGAGTGGGTATCAGCCGGGTTTGGGGCCTGGTATATGCTGACAGCCTGCTCGCCATGGTTGGAGATACGGCATCCAATACAAGCCTGGCCGTTGGTTGTTACGCCCTTTCCGACAACTACATCACCGTCATCCGGCAACAACCGGATGGTGGTATGGTGATGACGAATACCGGCGAGACAGAAGCCTTCACCTGCCCCGGCGATGGCATGGCGGATATCGTACAATTTGACCGGGACGGTGCTCTGGGGCCGAATTATGCCTTTATCGTTACCGATACCAATAATGTTGTACAGGAAATAACCACTGCCGGTTCGGCTGATTTTGAAGATGACGGCATCGGAATATCCCGCGTCTGGGGTATCGCCTATACCGGAAACCTAACCGTTATGGCAGGCGATACAGCGCCGGTAGCTGTTTTGAGTGACGACTGTTTCGGCCTTTCCGGGAATTTCATTACCGTCTACCGGGAAATCCCCAACGGAGGCAGCGTTGCAACCGAAACCGGACAGGCGAGTGTAAATATCTGCACCGGCGACGGTTTCGCCGACCTGATCCGCTTCGACAGTGCGGGAGCCAGCAATAGCGCCTACGCCTACGTGGTGACAGATACCAACGCAGTTATCCTCCGTATCAGCACCGGCGACGGTATCGATTTTGAGGGTTCCGGGGGTGGAATTTCTTACGTTTGGGGGTTGGCCTATACCGGCAATATCACCGCTATGGCAGGAGACTCCGCGTCGGCCTCTCCCCTCTCCGATGCCTGTTTTGACCTGTCCGACAACTTTGTAACCATCATCAAGGAAGAGGTTAATGGCGGGATGGTGAACACCGAAGATGGCGCTACCGAAGTATTTCTGTGCCCGGGCGATGGCCTGGCGGATACCGTCCGTTTCGACAGTGCGGGAATTTTGGGGGACGCCTTCAGCTATCTGGTTACGGATACCAATAACGTTATCCTATCCATTCCAGGTATGGACTTTGAAGATTTCGAGGATGACGGCATTGGCGTCTCCCGCGTTTGGGGCCTTGTATACAGCGATAGCCTGACTGCCGTAGTTGGGGATACAGCGTCGGTGGCTTCACTGGCTACCGGTTGTTTTGCCCTGTCGTCAAACTTCATCACCATTTACCGGGATATTCCTGACGGCGGCACCCTCAGCACCGCCGATGGCTCGGGGGTAATAGCTACCTGCACAGGCAGCAACCTTGCCGACGAAATACGGTTCGATAGTATGGGCGTGGTGAACAGCCTGTTCGCCTATATCATTACGGATACAAATGATGTCATCCTGTACGCGCCCAACCCGGGCCTGGCCGGTTTCAGCGGCGCCGGGTTGGGAACCATCCGGGTATGGGGAATGGCTTATACCGGCAATATTACCGCAACCGTTGGCGATACCCTGCCCTCCGCTATTCTGACTGACGAATGCTATGACCTGACGGACAACTTCATCACTGTGAACCAGGAGGAAGTTGAAGGAGGTATTATTCAAGACGCCGGAGGCGGCCTCTCCCTGTATACCTGCCCCGGAGATGGTGTTTCTGACATCGTCAGCTTTGAAAATTATGGCGCATTCAGCGAGTTCTACGGGTATGTCTTTACGGATACCAGTGACGTGCTCATTGGATTCAATGAATCCGAGCTGTTCAATTTTGACGGCGTGCCAGTTGGCATCTACCGCGTCTGGGGGCTGGCTTATTCCGGCAATTTTACCGCTTCAATGGGAGATTCAATCCTTTTGGGAGGCCTGAGCGACGGCTGTTACGATCTTTCCGACAATTTCGTAACGGTCAATATCGATGTTCCCAACGGCGGTACGGTGAGTACGGAAGCCGGCGATACCGCTGTTACCGTCACAGTAGGCGACGGCTTGACCGACTGGGTACGCTTCGACAGTACAAATACCAGCAACAGCCAGTATACGTATATTGTAACAGACACCATTGGAGTTGTCCTGGCCATTCCAGGAGGTGACGAAGTCAATTTTGAGAATTCCGGAGCCGGCACCTGCTTAGTCTGGGGGGTTGCCTACACCGGAATGCTCGCCTTCACAGAAGGGGATACCATTTCCGTACTGGATAGCCTGAGTACAGACTGTTACAGCCTTTCTTCCAACTTTATAACGGTCAACCGCGAGCCGGCGCCCGGGCAGCTGCGGCCCGCTGGCTTCAGTCGTCCGGATGGACAGGTTTCAGCTTTGCAATTGAGCGCCTGGCCAGTTCCGGTAAATGGCCGGCTCACTGTCCGGATCGATGGTATCGGTACTGCCCGGGAAGGGGTTCTGCGCCTTCTGGATCATTCCGGAAGAGTAGCGCTTAGCCGTAAGGTTCTTCTGGATGGAAGCGCCACCCAGGTTGAACTGGATACCGAATCCCTGATCCCCGGATTATACCTGCTCCATTTCTACAACGGACATGGGCAGGCAACGCTCAAGGTTATGAAACCGTAACTCCAACGGTTACCTATTTTAAAAAAGGCTCCTCTCGCAGCGAGAGGAGCCTTTTTTTGCATGCTCCGTGAAGGGTCAGTTCCAATCCGGCATATCTGCATTGTCGAACAGCAAAACCCGGGTTTGGTTTTGTGAGTTGGTCTGCACGTCCATCAACATTACCCTGGATGGGCCAATATTGTCAGATGCTTTATTAACGAATAATATTTTGGTGCCGCCATTGGTAAAACGGGGCTGTGAATCGTTGGTCCCAGGCTCCTTTTCAAATGAATAGTTTGTGATACCTCCGGTTTGCCGGTTAAAGATCCAGATCTGGCTATCCAGGGGGCGCCCGTCAGCGGAAAGGCTATTGGCGGAATTGAAAGAAAAAGCTATCCTTTTTCCGGTGGGGTCAAAAACAGGGCTCCTGATCAGGCCGTCGAGTTCTGTTTCCGGCCTGGTAGCCGGAACGGAATCCATCTGAAATATGTACAATTTGCTGTGATAACTGTCAGGGCGTTCGGCGGTAGCCACGATGGTATTGTTGTCGAGCGGCGTCCAATCCACGCCGGTGAAAAAGTATCCGTCATCCGCCTCCGCTATCAGGCTAAGGCCGCTCCCATCTTTGTTGATCCGATACAGCCGTCCGAAATTCATGTATAGCAGTTGGTCCCCGGTTGGAGACCAGCAATAGGAAGCGATATTTTCGTCTTTCGACCGCAGGGGGACAGCGCTGGTCACTCTCTGAGGGTGTGACCCATCCCGTTCCATCACGAAAATATGAGGTTCATTATCTATCAGGCGAAGGGCTGCCATCTGGTCTCTCAGAACCGGCCGCAACCTCGGCCTCCAGTAAGAACGGTTGGCGTTCGTCAATTGGAATGACAATTCTTCATCGTTGACATCCATGGGCTCTCTTCCCCCGAATAGAACCAGGTTTCCGCCGGCCGGCCTTACGAAAGTGAAGCGATATTCATCTTTCGGGTATTCCTGAACCGAGAAACTCCATACCTCCCCGAATACGGCAGGATTAACGCCATCATCAACAACGACCTGCCAGAAATACTGGCGGCCGAACCCCAAATTTTCAATCTGGAGGAAAGTGTCAGGCGTCTCCCTAGCCAGCGGGATGGCCGTACTGGTATCGGAAGTAAAAAGAAATACATCGTACAACAGGGAGTCTCCATCCATATCGGCGCTGGACCAGGAAAACGTAAGGCCGGGGCTAACCCCCTGGGCTCCAGTGGCAGGTTGTATTACATTAGGCCGGGAAGGCGGGCTATTGTCATCGACACTTTTGGCCATCAGCAATTTAATGGAGTTGATGCGGTCGCCTTCCACCTGAACGCTGAGGATGCCGTCGTCATACCCTGCCACTCTTCCCCGTATGCTGTAGGAGCCTTCGAGGAGAGAGTCGATAACAAACTCACCGAATTCGTCAGTTATGGCCAGGTCAGACTCCGGATTAGTCGTAATACTTACACCGGGAACAGGAACGAGTGTCTCAGCATCCAACACCTCTCCTATCAGCCGCCCATAGGTTTGTAGGTCTATGGTATCTTCCCGGCAACTGCCCAGGGAGATCACAAGAGCAAATAAATAAATCAGTTTTTTCATGGGATTATTACTTTTTGTTGCGGTTCAGGTAGTACTTGACTCCCACACGGGAGCGATAAAAGAAATCATTGTACTTTCCGTTGACCACTCCATCGAGCCCATCGCTCATGAGGTAATTGTTATCAAGAGCCAATTCGAGCCCCATATAATCGGTTATGAAATACTCCAGCCCCACCCCTGCATTGAGTTTGAGAAGGGTGTTGGATGTAACGGCATTGGGCAGTGATTCTCCGTCAGGCATCATCAGCCCTCCTCCTGCAAACAGGAAAGGAGAAATTCGGTCGGTGGGCAACAACCGCAAGCGGATGGAGCCGTCGAAGTAGGTCACTTTCCGGTCGAAAACCTGTTCTGTTGCCAGGCTGCTTTTCCCAAAGCCAAGGTGAAAGGCAATACCTGGAGAAAAAACGGCGGTGATCCCGGCCTCTGCCCCCAGGCGTAAGGTTGGGTTGGGGTAATCCCCCTGGTATAACAAGCTGGCTCCGCTCAGCGAAAAGGAAGAATAATGCTGGTGGTCGACGTGTTCCCTGCCCACCAGGTCCACCTGTTCCATTTCTTCTTTCTCCTGTTGATAAGTAGCCAGCGCGCCATTCATCATAGCCTGCTGGGAACTGTCTGCACGCCAGAGCCCTTCCTGAGCACCTTCCAGAATAAGGCTGTAAACCGCTTTTTCAATAGCTTCCGTAACAGCCATATCGGCAGGTTCATTGTAAGTGAAGCCGGTTTCCACTTCCAGCAAACGGCTGAATTTAACGAACCGGAAAAGCCCGCCATCCATCGCCTGAGAAAGCAGTGTCTTTGAGGTGTACACATTTTTCAGGACTCGTCCGGACTTGGTGGCAATGGCGCGAAGATAGACGGTAACGCGGTCCTGCCGGTATTTCCCCGAACCGCCGGCGCCAAAGTAGCGGACCCCTACTCCACCGGTCATTATGTTGGATTCATAGGAAACTATTCCCCCCTCGATGATCATCCCGGCGAACAAAAGCGGAGAGATCAGCGCCTGGCTTGGATTTTCCCGGTTGAACTCCATCCTCGTGGAACGAATGATCTTACGTTCGTTGAGAAGGTTGCCCACATTTTCTCTTTCTATAACGGTAAACCATCCGGAATCCATCAGGGATTTGATCAGGATGTTAGTTGCGCCCTGGGTAACTGCGGTTGACCAACTGGTACCGACATCAGTAGGTTTGTATTGGCCGGTTTGGTCCCGCAATTTATACACTGCAACTATAATGGGTTCTTCCGGTTTGGGGAGGTTACGCAGGTGAAAGTTGAAAGGCGTTTCCTCTCCAAGCCTGGCCCGGGTGGTTTTCATGGGCTGGTTGAGAAATGCCCCACAGCCGGAGAATACCCAGGAAAGAATAACAACGGTTATCCATAAATGCTTTTTCATGATAAGGAGTTTGGAAATTCGGAATTTGGAAAAAGCTCGACTACCCGTAACCATGGAACACATTGCTACCCTGGCACAGGTAGCCAAGCCATCCAAACTCTAACTTTTATTAGGTATTATGGATATTTTTTAAGCCTGATATCAGAAATAGGGAACAGTTATCTGTGTCTGGTTTCCGGTAGACAGGTCACTGATGGTAACGACCAGCCCATCCAGCCCAGGCACCACATCGACGAGTATGTCTCCGAACTCATAAGTCCCGGTTTGAATTCCATCCTCCCCAAAAAGACTCTCCGACTGAAGGAGGTTTCGGGATAACTGGCTCAGGAGCTGGTTGTTCAGCGACTCGGTAAAACGGTCGAGCGAGTTCCTGCCTCTGTCGCGGTCATCCTCGGCCGTGAAGGTGTTTTGTGCATTGGCGGAACTGAGCATCCAGCTGTAGTTCAGGTAGTTGCCCCCAAATGCCGGGTTTGTCGGAGTATAGATAAAGTCCTGGCTATACAGGAAAACAGGGGCGGTGAGTAAAAAGAGAGCTAAGAGTTTGGATTTAATGTTCATGGTTTAAGGAATTATAATTGTTAGTAAATGCCTTGCAGTTCTTCTTCGAGGTTGTCTCCCGTTTCTGCTCTGCGGATAAGCAAGCTTCGGAGGCGGGAATTTACGTAATCGGCAAGCCCTTCCAGGTAATCGTAGTTGGGCTGCAGGTTGGCTTCCACCACCCTCTCATCATCAAGCCATACGACAAGGCGGGTTATCCTCCCACGGCCCGGAAATTCCTCGAGCTTAATATAGAAATCCCCCGCTCCGGAAGGAGCTTCCCATCCGGAATAGAAGAGGTCATAAAGTTCTCTTCCTGCGCGGGTGCGGGTATTGTCAATGATCAGTCCACCGAATTCAAAACCGGATTCCTGGCCTTCAAAATCTACTTCCTGGGAAATGTCTTCCTCGAATTCAGCCTCAGGCGCCTGTTTTTGTTTGCCGGCGGAATAAGCCAGCGTATCGGCGTCCATTAGTACATCCTGAAAATAGAGGAGCAGGACAGCTTCAAATTCCTCTACCTCCGCCAGGACGGCCCGGGTAGTAGCCAGCTCTTTGACTTCGCCCCCACTCAGCTTCGCCTGTGCGCTCTGGTTGCTGGACAAAGCATTGTTGTTTTTGTCTGTTCCGGTAAGAAAGAAATCGTAGCTGATGATAACTTCATCTGTGGTAGTGTTCTCGGCCTGTGCCTTGAGGATGATATCTTCTCCTTTTACTTCATAAGTGATACTTCCCTGCAGGACAGCTTCTTCCTCCAGGTCTTGCCCCAAAGCAACCATTCCTCCAAAAATAATCATCAACGATACAAGTAATAGCCTGTTCATAACTATTCAATATGGGATTAATATGCACTTTTCGATCCTTGCCTCCTTCCGGGAAGCTTCACACGAATTCACTACGGCCGTCTCGCCCCATGGGCAGGCCCGCATGAAAAAACAACAGTAATACGATGGTTTGTATGCCTCCTTAAGGGTGTATTGTGGAGTGTATAGTTTTCTTCTCTTTAAACACCCTGGAATCTGAGCAGGCCCTGAGCGGGATTCCTGCTTTGTTTTTTACCTGAAAAACCCACTTCCGGTTTGTTGTACGGCAATTCCCAAAGGAATGTTTCCTTCAGCTAAAAAAAAATCGCTTCCCCGAAGCTACGGATGCAGCCCAGGGCTATTCTTCAGATACCCCTTCACTTTCGTCTGTCATGGACAGTTCAAGGGTGTCTGAGTCCAGAAGTTTTTTTCTGTGGTAAATGTCGAGGGAGATTTTGAGGCGGCTGCCTTCTCTCCAGGAAAAAGAGGAAGACGAAAGGGTTTTGGATTCCAGAGCAGCCAGTTCTTTTTTTCCACCCTGGCTGTTGGATACGGAGTTGTTTCGCTCATCCATCTGAGCGACTTTCATTTTATAGGTGAGTTCGAGGCTTTTTTCCGATAGGTTCTCACAATAGGCCTCTATGCTTATTTTGTTTCCTTTTATTTCATAAAGGATCTGTCCGTCTACGGTTGCTTTTTTTCCCATGCCTTGCCCAAAAGCAAAAACGCCACTAAAAGAAAGGATCATCAGGGCTGAGAAAAATCTATGCATAACTGAATAGTCATTTTAGGTTTGATGAAGCCTGCGAATGGCTGGCAGGCTGAAATAAATATAATATTCCATTCCCACAAAAGGGTGCAAAAAGAGAATAGAGGCAGATTTCGATTACCTCGAACAGGTATTACCTAATATACCGGTTCAGGTCCTCGACCTGAATATTCATATCATACCCGGTGAACTCTATGGTATAATCGATTCCTTCGACATCCTGAGCCCTGTGGGTCACGTTGATGTTGGATCCGTTCTGGATGAAACGGGCGTTGACCTCTTCCAAATTCTGATAATCGAGGTGCAGGTAGTTGTCATTGCCATTCTGAAGAACACCGATGGTGGTTTCCTCTCCCAGCAGGTCGATTTCTGTATAATTGCCATTACCATTCTGGCGGATTGCAGCTCCATTCCGGTCGCCGTCCATGGTGAGATAGATCTCATTGTAGCTGCCAATTTGCTGTACATCGGCAAGCTGGCGGTTGTACAGTTGGATGTCTACCACGTTGGAGGAGGCCTGGTCCAGAACCACCTGGCTGAGATTGCCGTCGAGGCCCGGTACAATTTCCAGAGCTTCTATCAGTTCATCTTCTGCATTGCCATTTACCTGGGCGCCAAGAGCGATGGGTAGAATGAGGAGAAGGCAAAATAAAGTTAGATGGTTCATTTTTTTCATAAATACAGTATTTAGGGGTAACAAACCAGGAAAGAGAAAGAGCGATCCTGCTCTTTCTCTAACCATTTTCCGTTATATCGGGTTCGCTTATTTCTGAGAAACGTCAACGGTGTTGCCGCTGGAGTCGCCCATGATCAGCACGTCGCTGGTGCTGTAGTCTCCCTTCTGGGTAACGAATACGTTGTTCTCGCTGCTGCCGTCGAGGATGCCGATGTAAGACTCGTGGTCTTCGTTGTTCTGGTCTACTTCAACCCAGTTGTCATCGGAATCACCGGCGATCTCAACATAGGAGTCGAGGTCGTCGCCGTCCTGGTCGATATTGACGTAGTTCAGGTCGGAACGGTCGGAGATGTGAACATCCGATTCGTTGTCATCGCCATCCTGGTCTACGTAGACTTCGTTCAGTACGTTGAATCCTACGATGGAAACATCCGATTCGTTGTCTTCACCATCCTGGTCGATATCAACGATGTTGTCAAAACCGGCATCGTAGATCAGTACGTCGGATTCGTTGTCTTCACCAGTTTGATAGACATCCACGATGTTGCCGTCGCTGGTTTCAGCAATGGCCACGTCAGAGTCCTGGCGGTCGCCTTGTTGCTCAACCGTAACTTCGTTAATGTTGCTACCGAAAAGGATATCGACATTCGACTCGTGGCCGCCATCGCCAGACTGATAAACGTCTACGATGTTGCCGTCGGAGAAGTCGATGATGTTAACTTCAGATTCATTATCATCGCTTTCCTGCCATACGGTCACTTCGTTATCCCAGCTGCCGTCGATGTTGACTTCAGAGTCGTTGTCTTCATCATCCTGGTCGACATCGACATCGTTGCTCCAACTGACATTGGTGATGTTGACTTCACTCTCCTGGTTTTCACCATCCTGATTTACATTGACGGAGTTGAAGTCGGATTCGTCGAGGATGTTAACTTCTGAAACGTTAACTTCATCGTCGTCCTGGTCCTGCTTGATAGTGACGGTATTGTCATCGCTGTCTCCAGAGATCGTGACATCCGATTTGTTCTCTGTCTGGGCTATGGTTGCCCCTACTACAAAGAGCAATGCTGTGATCAGTAAATAAACCTTTTTCATGTCCGAATTAAAGTTTAAAGATAATAAAATGTTAGTAAAAACTAGATTCAATGAAATATCCGCATTGCCTACTGTCAAAATACTTTAAGGCCAGCCTCGGGCATTATTCGGAGGCAGGCCATATCGGGCGCAGGCAATAGCAGCCTTTTCCGGAAAGTGAACTTTCCCCAAAAAAGAAGTAATTTCAGTTTCGGTGTGCAGGTTGAGCCTCTTGTTATTTTTTGGGCGACTGAGAACAATGGGGGAGGAACAATTAATGTTGTAGCAAAGATAAACACATCCATTCTCAATATTCTGCCATTCGCTACGGATATTCTGCCATTTTAAACTTTTTTCAATATTTTCACTGGCAATTGCGCATAAATGCCGCCGGGCGGATCCCGAAATAATCTTCGAACAACTTCGAAAAATAGTCGGGCCGGGAATATCCTACCGACATTGCCGTTTCTTTTATGGTAATGCCTTTTCTTGCCTGGAGCAATTCCTTCGCTTTGGCCAACCTGGCGACCTGCAGGTACTGGTTAGGAGTATATCCGGTCTCTCTTTTTACACGGCGGTAGAACTGCCGTTCGCTCATATACAGTTCTTCCGCAATCTTTGGGATGGTGAGGTTGGGGTCGTGCAATTTACCCGAGATTATGGCATTTAGCTTACCCAACCAATTTTTTTTTTCATGGAGGGATTGTTTGCTGTCAGGGGATTTGGTGCTGCTATTCATTTCTTTGTTTTTTACCAGGCTACCTGTATCGGCTGGGAGCTAGCAATTACAACAGATTTAGAAGCCTATCCTGGTTACGCATTTAGTGTTGGCAACAATACCGATAAACAAAAGATAAGCCTGGTGCAATGGTTTAGTCCCAGGTTATTCCCATGTGTTATTCTTGCCTGTATAGAACCGGTATACGCCTTGTACTGGCAATTGTTACGCTAAAAGGAGAGAAAAATTGAATATATTCAGAATTTCCTGCGGATGGAAAACTGAAGGCCGGAATTGAAATGTTTTTCTGGTGTTTCAAAAACCTTTTCCGGGCTAAGATCAAGAAATCCATAGGCAAAACGGGCGTTCACCGACCATTTCCGGTGAAAGGCCCACTCCAGAGCTGCTGATACACCAATGTCAAATTTTCGAAGCCGGCCAATGCTGGCGGCCTCAGCCCTTTCCTGGCCCAAGCCTGAAGAAGGCGTCAATGCTTCATCCTGTTTATTACCGCCAAATAAAGCATGCCCATCTTCAAAGATGAAGGCCGGCCGGAAACCTGCCATCATAAACCAGTCGGGGCCAAGCCTGTATCTGCCTTCCAGCGGTACTTCGACAGACAAAAAACTTTTTTCCAGCGCACCTCTGGAAACCTGGTCAAAAAGGTATCCGTTATTGGTTTCCACCATTGAGGTTCGTTCATATTCCACAGAAAAATTACCGGTATACTTTACGTGTGCCTCTGCCTGAAGAGCCCAGCGCGGCCCTACCTCAATACCCGCAAAAAAGCCTCCGAATGGATAAAAGGAATAACCGCCCCCTCCCGGGCTGTTGATTGCCAGGTTTCCTCCAAGAAGCATTCCACTATAGAAACTTCGATGGACTTTTGAGGAGGATACAGAAATAATGGATGGCAATGCATTTTCTTCCTCTTTGTCTATGGACAGGGCCTTTGGAGAAAGAGGCAAAAATGCGGCAGTTTGTATTTCCGGATTTCGGCTGAATGGAATATTCCGGATATTTTTTTCAGGTAATTGGGCAATTGCCGGCGTTGCCACTTCCTGTTTGCGGTTTTGAATGTTTTGCCAGGATGGCCTCTCCGGAAATTGTGCATCGTCGGGCTCATTGACTACGGGCCCTTCCGGAGGAACGGACAGGCCCTGCTGATCATTGGAATGGAAAGCATCCGGTTTTTCTGAAGGTAGAGAGAAATGTGTGGCCTGTTCATCAATATTGATACTATCGCTACTAAACGCTTTGTGCTTCCTATCCACCCTGGCAATGGTATTGCCTTTCATTATCGGGCTTGCTTGTCCCTGAGCAATACCGGCAATGGGAATGGGGAAAGCACTGATTTTATCGGGTGCAGAAGGAAAGCCGAAGCGAGCCCCGGCAAAGTAACCCAGCAGGACTGCGGCCAGGAGAAGAGGCGCCAGCTTCCAGTTCAGCCCTCGTGATGGGTGAGCATTCTCATTCAGGAGTTGTTCCATAGCCTGCCAGTCTGAATCGGAGTATCCTTCCGGCTGATGCTGCCGGATCTTCTGGCTGAACTTTTCCCAAAATTTGTCGTGATGGCTCATTACACTTTCCTTGATGATCGCTCGTTTGAGCAATGATGCGGCATTACACTATCATAAAGGCCACACCATTGGTTTTGGTTAATGAAGATTATAATTTTGCAGTAGTTTTTTCAATTCCTGCTTTGCCGAAGACAGATGCCAGCGCGACGTTCCTTCACTCATACCCAATTGCTCGGCAATTTCCCCATGTTTAAATCCGTCTATTACATAAAGTGAGAAAACGGCACGGGTCATCGGCGCCAGCTTTTGCAACATGGATAGCAGGTCTTCAGCGGCTATTTTATCCAGGACAGAGGAAGGGACGGCAAGTTCCGCAGCTTCCTCGAGTGCGGCAGTACGCCTTTTCCGGGCTTTGCGCACATGGTCTATACAGGTATTGATAGCAATGCGGTTGATCCAGGCGGGAAAGGCCTTATAATCCTGGCACTGGTGTAGCGACTGGAAAGCCTTCAGGAAAGCCTGGTTTACCAGGCTTTTGGCCTGGTCGTGGTCCGTGGCATAACGCAGGCAAATGGCAAAAAGAGCATTATAGAACTGTTGATACAGTTGCTGCTGGGCCTGCCGCTCCCCGGATTTGCAGGCTTCGATGATCTTTGGGAGCTCCGATGTTTCTTCTTTGCGTTCTACCACCACGGAAAAAGGTGTCAACCTGGCAAAATCCTTAGCCATCGTCTCCATTTTATAGACTTCACTGTAAAGACGAGAGGCCACCCCGAAACGTTGGGAGTTTTAGCAAAATTTTTCGAAGGCTAATCAATCGCTTGTCCTAACCTCCTTTGCTTTCAGCTTGAAAACGGGCTCACAGGCACTTAAAGAAGCAGGAAAGTTGCCAGAAATGCAATAAAGCTCAGCGCCAGCCCGCCGACAAAAACGCGATAGGCGTAGGTCAGCAGGCGGTATTTTTTCTGTAGTACCTGGCCCAGGTTGTACAGGTCACGAGAAAGGTCATCATACAGTATTGCCTGGTCCTCTTTCAAGCCTCTGAGATAGGACACGAATTCGTCCTTGGGAATCTTGAGAAAATTTCCGAAATAAAGCAGGCTCACCCGGTGTTGCCGTACGTCCTCTTCGGTAAACTCCTGGCCGGAAACTTTAGGCATGGCGGAAAAGACGGCAAAAGTAATAGCGGTAAGAGAAGTCAGCATCAGAATGAATACGGGGATGACAAATTTCAGGTTTTCCCCAATGGCCAGTTGAGAGAGGGAGATGCCGGCGCTGGCTGCTGTGATAAGAATAGAAAGTACCAGGGTGTTGATGCTGATGATCATGTTGGCCTTGCCGTCGGCGATAGAACTGAGGTTAATGTGGTTGCGCAGGGTCACCCGGTAGATGGTGTCTACTCCTCTGCCGAAATCCTTGCCCGTTTGTTTACGTATAGTGGTCTTACGGGCCTTGACAAGGTTTTCCTTATGTTCAGCGATATTCTTGTTCCGTCTCCTTGAGAATTCTTCCTGGGCCCAGATGGTATGGAACTTGGTGGACATCTGCATGTCCAGCAGCTTGCGGTTCCATTCCAGTAAGGTATACCGCTCCCCGGAAAGGCGTTCTTCCTCCAGCCTCAATAATTGCCCCCTTCTTTCGAAGCGCTTCCTTCCCAGGAAAGAATAATTGGCATCATGCAGGATCTTTTCCGGAACTGCCTCCGGAACGTTGTCGTGTCGGGTACTCCGGATCAATTGTTCAACGAATTGTATGTTCTCCTCCACCACGCCTTTTTCTTCCAGAAACTTGCGGGCGACTGATGCACTGCGTTCTTCATGCCCATCTGTTCCCTGCGCATAGCCCACGTCGTGAAACCATGCCCCCAATTGCAAAAGTATGTTCTCCTCTTCCGGGAGGCCAGCCCTCTTTGCCAGAAGAGCACTTATTCCTGCAACTTCCTCAGCATGGTCGTAATCATGGAAGACGTACTCAGCCGGCAGGTTTTCCGTAAGGAAATCATAAACGTATTGCCGGGCTTCCTGCAGAAGTTCTTTATTCATTGTTATAATTGAGTCCGTATTATCCAAAGCCCCAATATACGAAGAGGAAGGCTGACTGAAAACTGAAAAGGCTCCTGATTCATCGGATGGATTAAAACAAACTCAACTGGGGGCTACGGTACTGTTCGAAAAGCTCCAGGTTGTATTCTGGTTTTTCCCTATCCTTAAAAAACTGCCGTTTGGCAAGTTTGTATTGTTGGGCGACGATTTCTGCGATCCTGCCTTCGCCGCGCATGCGGGTACCGAAGCGGTGGTCATTCAGTTGGCCGCTGTGGCAGTCCCGTATGCGGTTCAGGACTCGCTCCGCCCTGTCGGGCATATTTTTTCGGATCCAGTCTTCAAAGATCTCCGCTACATCTCCGTTCAGCCGGACAATGGTGTAAGCAATAGAGACAGCTCCCAGGCGGCTTACCGTTTCAGCCATGGAGAGTATCTCATGATCGTTCAGGCCGGGAATGATGGGCGCCAGCATGACGTTCACCGGTATGCCGCTTTCAGCCAGTGTCTGTATTGTTTTCAGGCGGTTGTGTACAGTGGATGTGCGCGGCTCAAGTGTCCTTCGCAGTTTTTCATCCAGTGTGGTCAGCGAAATGGAAGCACGCACCAGGCGGTGTTCCGCCATTTGCCGGAGAATGTCCAGGTCTCGCAGGATCAGGCTGTTCTTGGTAATGATGCCGACAGGATGGCGGTACTTCCACAGGACTTCCAGTATCCGCCGGGTGATCTCCAGTTCCTTTTCGATGGGCTGATAACAATCCGTATTGCCGGCCAGCATGATGGGCTCGGGCTTCCAGGATTTCTTTTTCAGCTCTGCTTCCAGTATCTTCGGTGCGTCCTTTTTGACGAGTATTTTCTGTTCGAAATCAAGCCCGGCGCTGTAACCCCAGTAATTATGAGTATTGCGGGCATAACAGTAAATACAACCGTGCTCGCAACCCTGATAAGGGTTCATTGACCACCCCATGCCGATATCCGGGCTGGAGACCCGGTTGAGCATGCTTTTAGGATAGACGTCGATGTATTGCGTACGCGGCGCCCGCTCCTGTGGTTCAGGATCATGCACGTAATCATGAAAACGGTTGGCGGGGTTAATCTGGGCTCCCCTACCCTTTATGTAGGCCGGATCTGGTTCAGGAAAATTCATTTTGTTTTATTTTCCGAAATTTAAAACAAAAAATTTATATTTTAAAATATTGCCCCTCCTTTGTTTAGCTTTACCAGATATATACCTTTTCCCTTTTCGCAGATTTCCGTATTTTGTTCTGAACATTAAAATTCACCGACATGGGCCTGGCCAGAAAAGAAGAGCGGATCTCAGTTGAGGATTATTTCGAACTACAGCGGCACAGCGATAAGCGCTTCGACTTCTGGGATGGAAAGCTGGTTGAACTGGAAGCTACGACGAAAGCGCACAACCGGATCAAGCGAAACATCATCCGGCAACTGGATGTGCCTCTGTTGAGTGAAAAAGGATGCGAATTGTTCGATGAAAATGTAATGACCCAACTGAAAAGCGGCCGGAAATATGTCTATCCGGATATTGTTATCTCCTGTGACCCTAAAGACAATGACCCGTTAATCGTGCAATTTCCCTGTATCATTATCGAGGTATTGTCGGATGGAACGGAGCATTACGACCGGACGGAAAAGTTCTTCAAATATCAGCGAATACCGAGTGTTGAGCAATGCGTATTCGTTTCTCAAAAAATGATGGCGGTTGAGTCTTATATCCGGTCCACCGATGACGAGTGGTTCTTTAAAGCCCTTGAACAGCCAGAAAATCAATTGGTGGTTCCAAATCTGGGAATTACCATAAAACTAAAAGATATTTACGAAGGTGTCTCCCTCAAAAAGGAAAGCGAATAATCCCTATCCTGTTAATTCTGTAAATTTTATCATCCTGTCTCATGAAGATCACCAGAAAAAGCTTTTTCAAGGGAATCGCCCTGGGCACTATTTCCCTGCCTTTCCTGATCCGCGCTTTCGGCGGCAGGAATTTTGCCCAGGAAGACAGCACCGGGGCGCCTAATGTGCTTACCGCCAAACAGTACCGCTGGAAGATGGTCACCACCTGGCCGCCCAATTTCCCCATCCTCGGGGAAGCCTGTAACAAGTACGCCGAGCTGGTGGAAAAAATGTCCGCAGGCCGCATCCGCATCCGGGTATACGGCGGCAATGAGCTGGTGCCCGCCCTGGAAGCCTTCGATGCGGTGCGCACCGGCGGGGCGGAGGTAGGCAGTGGGGCCGCCTATTACTGGGCGGGCAAAGCGCCGGCAGCTCAGTTCTTCGCTTCTGTCCCCTTTGGGATGAATGCACAGCAACTCAACGCCTGGGTTATTGGGGGCGGTGGCCTTCAGCTGTGGGAAGAATTGTACCGCGACTTTAACCTGGTGCCTATGGCGGGTGGCAATACCGGAGTGCAGATGGGCGGCTGGTTCAACCGGGAGGTCAGTACGATTGAAGACCTCAAAGGCCTAAAAATGCGTATCCCCGGGCTGGGAGGCAAAGTGCTGGAGAAAGCAGGGGGCTCCCCGGTCCTGCTGGCAGGCGGAGAGATCTATACCGGGCTGGAAAGGGGTGTCATTGATGCCACCGAATGGCTGGGGCCCTTTCATGACACGCTAATGGGCTTTCACGACATTGCCAGATATTACTACACGCCAGGCTGGCACGAACCGGGAACCATGCTGGAATTTTTCGTCAATAAGGAACAGTACGACAAACTGCCGGCTGACCTGCAGGCCATTCTGCAAACAGCCGCCGCCTGGAGTAACATCTGGACCCTTTCCCAGATGGAAGCAAAAAATGCCGAGGCCCTGACGACCCTCCTGGAAAAAGGAGTTACCATCAGAAAATTCCCCAAGGAGGTGATCAACCAGTTGCGGTTGTTCACCGAGGAAGTGATTGCCGATATCACCAATAGCGACCCCTTCAGCCGGAGGGTATACGAATCTTACGACCGCTTCCGTAAAAAGGCGGCCAATTACTCGTTGATAACGGAGAAGGAATTTTATGACAAGATACAAAGTGCCGGCGAACTGGACCTGGGATAGAGAACGAAGCTGTTGGGCGCAGTTGCGATTTGTCCCTGGTACTCGGATGAAGAAACTTACTGAATCAAAGGGGATATCATGAATTGGTGAGCAGGCTTGGCAAGGCCTATTTGGCAAGGGGGGGCAAATTACAACTGCGCCCAAGCTGTTTTATTGCGAAATGGCCCTTTTTTTAATGGGTAGCTCCAAAGCCCTCAGGGCCATTCTAATTTGTGGCTGCGCTGCCCCAACGAAAATGAAATATGTTTCGTCCAAAGAGAAAAAAAGCATGAAAACAATCCTATTCTCTATGCTCTTTGCATTCTTCGCTTACGCCGCTCAGGCGTGCAGCTGCTTCTACATTTCCGAATATTTTTGCCCGACAGTAAGCTGGATGAATACTAACGGAGGCTCCAATGAACTGTACATTGCCCAGGTCAAGGTTGTTAGCCTCTATGGCTATTATATGGATGTGGAAGTAGTCGAGGACCTGCAAAACGGACTGCCTGAATCGCTCACCATTCTAGGGCAGGATGGATTGAACTGTAATGAATGGCTCAGTAACTTCGAGGCTGGGAATCACTACATCGTTGGGATCAATGAGAGTTACTGGGAAGAAGAGGTGTACGACCTCTCCGGCTGCGGAAAATTCTGGCTTTCGGTTACCGGCGACAAAGTGCAAGGCAATATTGCCGAGGGCATCCAGGAACAAAACTATGAAGTATTTAGGCAAAGCCTGGCCGAGTGTGCTGCCATTTCCTCCGCTGAAGAGCCCGGACTGCCGGATATCCGGGTTTTTCCCAACCCCACTTCCGGGGAGCTATACCTTAACGGAATGGAACCGGAAGCGGCAATTGATTATGCGGTTTACAACCTCTCCGGCCAAATACTGGGGCAGGGAAAGATATCAGCCGGCTCCTCTCCCAGCCTATCGCTGAATGGCCTGCCGGCTGCGCTGTATGTGTTGCGCCTGCAAACCGGCAAGGCCATATTGACGAAGCGGGTAATATTACAACCAGATTAAACATTCAAAAAAATTCTCGTCTTTATCGGTTGATAAACACATAGACCACCTCCGGAAAGAAAATGACCACCACCAGGAATACCAGTTGGATAACTACAAAGGGCACAATGCCCCGGTAAAGGTGGCCTGTCGTTACTCCAGGCGGGGCCACCCCCTTCAGATAAAAGAGCGAAAACCCAAATGGAGGGGAAAGAAATGAGGTCTGCAGGTTGAGGCCGAGCAATACACCGATCCATATCAGGTCAATATCGAACTGGATGAAAATAGGAGCGACAACCGGTACTATAATAAATACGATCTCAATAAAATCGATGAAGAAACCGGCGATAAATACAACGATCATAACCAGTGCGAGAAAAGCCATAGCCGAGAGGTTGGCATCCTTTATGAGATGGACCAGGTACTCGTCTCCATTCATTTCCCGGAAGACGAAGGAGAATGTTGTGGCGCCCAGCAGGATAATGAATACCATACTGGTCAGGTGGGTGGTCTCCCTTCCTACCACTTTGAGTACCTCCATACTGAATTTACCCTGAATAATGGTGAGAATGGTTGCGCCAAGGGCGCCTACGGCAGCCGCTTCAGTGGGGGAGGCAATACCCGCAAAGATAGAGCCAAGCACAGCCACGATAAGGAAGAGGGGCAATAAAAAAGCTTGTATGACTTTTCTCAGATAACCTTCTTTTTTGAATTCCCGGATCTCTTCTGCCGGCATGCCCGGCGCCAACCGGGGCCGCACCGTAGCAATAATAATAATGTAGGCTACGTAAACCAAAACCAGTAACAGGCCGGGAAGCAAGGCGGCGGCAAACAGGTCGCCCACCGATACATTCAATACACTGCCCAGCAAAACCAATACAACGGAGGGTGGGATGATCTGGCCCAGGGTACCGGAAGCAGCAATAGTGCCTGTCGCCAGTTCCGCAGAATAACCGCGCTTCAGCATGGTCGGCAGGCTGATCAGCCCCATGGTGATCACCGTGGCGCCGACAATGCCGGTGGAAGCGGCCAGTAAGGCGCCTACGATCACCACGCTAATGGCGAGGCCCCCTTTCAGCTTACCGAAAAGAATGGCCATCGTTTCCAGGAGGCTCTCCGCCAGGCCCGATTTTTCCAGCATGATCCCCATGTAGATAAAGAGCGGAACGGCCAGCAATACGTAATTGCTGACAACCCCCATGATCCGTGGAGGTAAATTGGTGAAAGCCGCCGGGTCGAGGAATAAGAGCGCGTAAATGACAGAAATGCCGCCAAGAGTGAACGCAACGGGATAACCATACAGAATGAGCAGAAAAATGCTGATGAAAAGTATTATTGCCAGTATTTCCATAGCCTCCTACAGGTTTTCTTTTTTTAAGTCTTCTTCCGCCGGCGGCTCCGGCTCTCTATGGCCGCTCAGGATCATCGCCGAATCGATCAGGCTGGCGATACCCTGAAGCAGCAGCAAAAGGCCGCCCGCCGTTATCGCAAATTTGACCACATAGCGGGCGGGAAGGCCGCCGGGGTCAGGAGAGGTCTCTCCTATCCGGTAGGATATCAAGGCATATTCGTAGGAAGCATAGATCACCAGGGCACTCCAGGGAATAAGGAAAATGGACGCTCCCAGAAGATTGACCAGGGCCTGGTCGCGGGGCGAAAAGTTGGCATAGAAGAGGTCGACCCGCACGTGGCGGTCGTGCCGGAAAGCATAGCCGGCCCCGAGCAGGAAAATAAGGGCGAAAAGATGCCACTCCAGTTCCATGATCCAGGCGCTGGTGTCACTGAAAAGATAACGGGTAATGACATCAAAGCACACCAGTATCACCAGGGCGGTATTGAGCCAGGAAACACTCCGGCCCACCGACTCATTGAGCCGGTGAATGCCCGTGGATAGGGTTTGTAGCCATTCTACCATTAGCGGTGGTGTTTATTTCCTGGAAAAATAATGAAAAAGCCCTTCCGAGAGCAATTCGAAAGGGCTTTTTTCTTCGGACGGGCTACCTTAAAGTGGCCCGTAATAAATCAAAAATGTTACAGGACAGGCCTACCGCCAAAGCAAGGCTGAGGCTGGCCTCCTGTCATGCCGCCCGGTCATACCGGCCCAGATCCAGGAACTCAATGATCTGTATCAGTTTCTCCGCGTAGCGCTTATCTGTGGCATAGCCGGCCTTCTTTAGGCCGTGCGCCCATTTTTTATAATCCGTCCTGCGCAATTTCAGCAGGTGCTTATACCGGGCGCTGGACAGCAGGATGGAATGTTCGCGGTAGCTCTCCCGGGGAGATTCAAAGACGCGGAACATATCATAAATATCATCGTCCGTATAATTGCGGCAGGTACACCCCCGGCATTTGCGGCGGCATTTGATCCCGAAATGGTTATTGGATTCGCGCGAAAGGCGGCTGTCTCCGGCGTTGGACTCCAGCAACCCCTGGGCAAGGGTAATACTGGCGGGTATTCCGTACTCCCGCATTTCCTGCAGTGCAATGGGAGCGTACTGTTCTACATAGCGCTTGCAATTGTCAATCTTTTGCCGGACGATATCAGGATGAATATTGTGCCGCTGTTCATAACCGGGGCTGAGGACAAAGGTAAGGTTGGAAAAGTCGTTCGCTTTACGGCTGTCCCATTTCTTCTGGCTGTCATCTTTGGCAGGAGCGGCAAGTTGTGAAACATTGTGCGGGCCATTATCCCGGTAACTGGCCGGCATGGCGGCCGGCGGATAAGGCTCCACCCCTTCCGGGCTGATGATAACTTGTTCCTGAAGCCCGGTTGAAGCGGCATTGAGATTGAACTGAACACTAATATCCTTGAAAAAGAGAATATAAATGCCCAGGCCAAGGAGCAGGCCGCGGAACCAGTTCCTGCCTATGTAGTCCGATATTCCCTGTAAAGCGTATTCTGGCCGGTTTTGGCGGGAATGCCCGAGTGTATAATCCATCATGCTCAACCTTTTGTTTTGACAATAAACGAGATCGAGCAAAAATAAAACAAAAAATGTTTTAAAGCAAAAAATAAAAACTTTTTGTTTTTTAATTAGCCGGCTTTTTCCAGTTTAGAGGCTGGCCTCCAAACATGCCTGAGCCAGCTACTTGAAAGCATCCGCCACGATGAGTTCCTTCGTCCCGTGGCCGTAGCTGTAAAAGCCCTCTCCTGACTTAACCCCAAGTTTGCCGGCCACTACCATATTCACCAGCAGGGGGCAGGGAGCATATTTGGGATTGCCGAATCCCTCATAGAGTACATTGAGAATAGACAGGCAGACGTCCAGCCCGATGAAGTCGGCCAATTGCAGGGGCCCCATGGGGTGCGCCATACCCAGCTTCATCACCGTATCGATCTCCTCCACGCCGGCGACGCTTTCAAAAAGGGCATAGATAGCCTCGTTGATCATTGGCATAAGGATGCGGTTGGAGATAAAACCGGGATAATCGTTGACCTCGACAGGCACTTTGCCCAGTTTTTTGGAGAGCGCCATGACCACTTGGGTAGTTTCATCGCTGGTGGCGTACCCGCGGATCACTTCAATGAGTTTCATGATGGGCACCGGATTCATGAAGTGCATTCCGATCACCAGCCCCGGGCGTTGAGTGGCTGCGGCAATTTTGGTGATGGAAATGCTCGAGGTATTGGTCGCCAGGATGGCGTTCTTTGGAGCGTGCTGATCGATCTCCTTAAAGATCTTCAGCTTGAGCTCAATGTTTTCGGTAGCTGCTTCCACTACCAGTTCTGCCTCTCGGACGGCCTGAGCGGTGTCTGTAAAAGTGCTGATGCGTTTGAGCGTAGCATCCTGATCTTCCTGGCTGATCTTTTCTTTGGCCACCATGCGGGCCAGGTTCTTTTGGATCGTTGCCAGGCCTTTGTCGAGCGCTTCCCGGGAGATGTCGGCGAGGGCTACCTGATAGCCGTTCATGGCAAAAACATGGGCGATGCCGTTGCCCATGGCGCCGGCGCCGATGACTGTTATATTTTTCATTTTAGCCTTATTTGGTTTAATAAACCTCAAAAAAAAGTTGTCAGTTTCGACGATAAGGCAAAGGCTTCAACCATTTCATTGGTTTCCATCCTTTGCCTTATCGTCGAAATACAGATCGACAACTTTTTTTTGACCGATACTTGGTGCCGAATATAAGGAAAAAGCCCACACGAATGCACACGCGCGGGCCCTTATCCTGATTCGGGTGATCACTTATTTGTACAGGGCTTTACTTCCGTATGACACGCAGGGTTTTTACCGTATTTTCGCCCTGCACCTGCAGGAACAGCAGCCCGGAAGGGATGTCCTCCAGCCCGATTTCCAGTTGGTGCTCTCCGGCGGGCAGGCCATAGGAGAGCTGCCGCAGCGCCTGGCCGTTGACATTGAGCAATACCACATTGTAACGCCCGCTCCTCACCAGGTTGAGGCCCAGCGTAAGCTGGCTGCTCGCCGGGTTGGGAAACGCCCGGATCGAGGCGAACTCTTCCGCGGCTTCTTCCGTACTCGACACCACGTTCACAAATACTGGCTGATATACGGTGCCGGCGCATCCTCCATTGGTTACAATACGCAACCCGACATCGAGCATGCCCGCCTCGCTGAAATTGTGCACGGGGTTTTGCTCGGTACTGGAACCACCGTCCCCGAAGTCCCAGAACCATTCCGTGATCTCGGCCCCAACGGCAGTCGAGCGGTCTGTAAACTTTAGCTGCCCGGGCTCGCCGGTTGGGACGGCGTCGAAATCGGGATAGCACACTACTCCTCCTGCTCCATCGCAGGGTTCGTGCTGATCCGGTGTATAGCCGGCGCACTCGGCTTCGCACCCATTGCGGAAGGTAAGCACCTGCCCGCCGGGCAATATTACGCAGACCGGGTTCGGCGCCCAATCGCAAAAGCAGGGGTAGTTTTCCCGCACCAGGACATGGCTGGTGTAAGTGCTCTCGCAAGTGTCGGCAACCACGGCCAGGCTCACCTCGTAACTTCCGGGCGCGCTATATTCATGCAGGGGGTCCGCCTCGGTGCTGGTGGAGCCGTCCCCGAAGTCCCAGCTCCAGGACTGCACAGGGGCCGCCGTGCTCGATATGTCGTAGAACTGCAGGAGGTACGGCTCGCTTTCCATTTGCTCGAAGTGAAAGTAGGCCTGGCAGTTGAGCGGCGGGTTCGGGGGGTCCACATCGCTGCAGGCCACCAAAGTGACGCCTTCCGTATCCGGAAAACTTTCCAGGAAAGCGGCGGTAGTGGCGAGCACTTCTCCGGTACAGAAGTCCGTTGCCGTCACGACGCCAAATATGGGGGCCGGCCCGTCGAACTCATGTTCAAAGGAGAAAAAGAAAGCGCCGTTTTCATCGGTAGTATCTTCCAGAAATATTCCTTCCGAAAAAATGGACAGCCCGACAACATAGGAGGCGAGAGGCTCTTCTCCTGTGCCGAAGCGCATGTGCCCGCTCAGGGTGCATTCCGTAGCAGACGAGGCCATGGAGCAAAGAACAAATAGAAACAAGAGTGCCGGATTTTTCATCATCAGGTGATTTTAAAGCGTTATGGAATAAATAACAGTTGTTCGTTGATGCGCCCCCCTTCCGAGTGGGCCTTCAGCAGGTAATAGCCGGCGGGCCACTCCCCGGGCAGTTGGATCGTCCAGTTGCGGGCGCCGGGGGAACGCAGCCGGTATACCTCCCGCCCCAGCATGTCGTAGAACCGGGCTTCGTATATACGGTGGGGCGCCGCCAGGTTCAGCCGGCCGCCCTGCACCGGATTGGGAAAGCACCGGAACGGCGTCCGGGTTTCTATTTTTTGGCTGGATGTGAGGTAATTGGGGTTATAAACCGTGAGCAGGACGCTGTCGCTGTTGACCGGTTGGAGCGCGAGCTCCTCGTCAACCAGCATAATCTCGCTGAATTTTACGAGTACTTCGGCGCTATCCCCCTCCATAAATGAGATAAGGTCGTCTTCAATGATAATGGATAAGACCCCCACTTCCCCCTCTGCCGGAAAGCCGTTGACGCCGTAACGGGTCGTCGCCACATCCAGCTGGCCTATCTGCTGCGGGTCGATGTTCTGAAAGCGAAAGGAGGCGGCCGGGCCGCCCATCCAGGTGGTGGCAAAACTCAGGGTTATACTCCGGATATAGCTCTTGTCGAAGTCAATGGAAAAGGCCAGCCCGTTGATGTCGGCATGGGCAGGGCCGGGATATTGCAGGGCGATAGGTATCGTGATCGCTGAGCCGGCCGTCAGTTGCAGGCCGGGCATGCCGGGGCCGAACTGCAAAGTTGGGTCAATGCCGGGAAACGCCGGCGGATAAACAGGTGTTATGGGGGTGGTATGCTCCAGGCCATAGTTGGAAATTACGGTTAGCATATCGGTGATGTTGACCTGCCCGTCTCCGTTGGCGTCTGCATAGGCATAACTGATCCCGCCGGGGAAAGCCTCCGCCCATTCCAGTGCGATCGGCATTTCAGTAAAGGCCGTGCCGGCAATGACCCGCGAGGGGCCGGCGGCGCCATAGGCATAACCAATGTACAGCATATCCTGCTGGTCTACCCGGCCGCTTCGGTTGGCGTCTCCCGGGTAGACCTGGGCGGAGAGCGCGTTGGCCCACAGCATGAGAATGACGATCCAGAGTTTTTTTCGCATTTCTGTGTTATGTTTCTTTCACGCTACAAAAGTAAAGGCAGGAGATTGGTGTTACAACAACATTTTCGGGCGTTTATTTGGGCTACTTTTGAAGGTGATCAATCGTATACTTTTGTTATTCAGCATTTTAAACCTGAATTATTGATCAAAAAATATTCAGGGCATGAAAAACAATTATTTCATTACCGTGTTGAACACCAGAATATCCGCCTATGAAGAATAGTAAACTGGCCGGGCTGCTGTCCAAACTCGACGGTTATCAATGGAAAAGCCTGGAAACTTTTGTACAAAGCCCGTATCACAATTCCAATCCGGAAATCACGGCGTTGTTCCGTTACCTGCATTCTGCCTGGCAGGAAGGGTTTACGGAGGAAAACCTGAGCCGTGAAGCCGTTTACGCCTGTTTATTTCCCGGTTCTGCCTATCGGTATCAGCGCCTCAATCAACTGATGAGCCACCTGCTCAGGCTGGCGGAGAACTGGCTGATCTGGCAGCGGCTGGAAAAAGAACCGGCACTGATGGAGAGCCTGAAGGCGGAGGAGCTGTTGAAGATAAAACTGAACAAACACTACCGCCAGGCCAGCCGGGCATTGGAGAAAGCAATAGAGAAAGCGCCACTCATGCCCGAACAGTATTATTACCGGTATAAGCTGAACGACCTGGAGGAGCAGTATTTTGCCAGCCTTAAGCTGCGCCGGGCCGACCCGGTTCTCCAACAGGCGTCCGACGCGCTGGATAGCTATTTCGCTTTGCAGAAGCTGCGTTACACTTGTGAAATGCTCAACCGCCAGGGGTTGATCCCTAAAGAATATCGTTTCACCTTTGATGCTGCTTTGCAGGAGTACCTGGAAGGACAATGCCTTACGGACAAGCCTCTGTTAAGGCTTTATTATCAGTTGTACCGGATGCTGGCGCACGAGGATGAAGCGCCGGGGCCCTTTGATCAATACGTCGCGCTCTTCAACCAATACGGCAGCCGGCTGGGGCAGGAAGAAGCCCGGGTACTTTTGTATTACGCCATCAATTTCTGTATTGGTAAGGTTCGGCAGGGGGAAAGGGCCTATGCATCCGAACTTTTCCGATTATACAATAAAGGTATAGAGGAAAGGATTTTGCTGGACAACAATACCTTGTCTCCGTGGACTTACAAAAACATGGTAAAACTGGGGCTGAACCTCAAACGGTACCAATGGGTGGAGCGGTTTGTCAAAGATTACGCCGCCTGCCTTCCGGAATCCGAAAAGAATGACGCCCTGCATTACAACCTGGCGGAACTGTATTTTGCCCAAGGGAAATATGAAGAAGCCCTCACCCGGCTCCGGCAGGTAGAGTTCAGCGACATCCACTACAACCTGGGCAGCAAGGCGTTACTGGCGAAGATTTACTATGAACAAGCCGAATGGGATACCCTGGAATCCCTGCTCAATGCCTTCCGCGTTTTCCTCCGCCGCAACCGGTCGATTTCCACCAAAGTGAAAGAGCCTTATGTCAATTTCGTTTCTTTCCTGTCCGCCGTTCTCCGCCGTTTACCCGGGAATAATGAAAGCCTGATCCGGAAAATACAGGAAAAGAAGGCCATTCACAACCGGGACTGGCTGCTTCGCCAGGTGGAGGGGTAAAGCCCGGCCGCCCCTTCACCTTCCCACATCCGGACGTTCCAGCAATGGCCTGTCGTTCTCGAAATCATACAGAGTCAGGCGCCGCAGGTCATAATAGGCCAGCCAGAAGGCGCGCAGGGCGGAAATGTAGGCCCGGCGGGCATTAGCCTCTTCGCTGATGGCGATATTGAGGTCAGTGACCAGGATTTTACCGATGCGGTAGCGTTTTCGGGTAATGTCCAGGCGTTTCTGGGCTACATCGTAGGCGCGCAGGGCCAGTTGGACCTGATTGCGCAGCAGGCTGAATTGCTGCACTTTGATGAGGATATCCCTTTCAAAATTGACCCTTTCCTGGGCAACCTGCAATTGTGCCAGTTCCTGGTTGGAGCGGGCAATTTCCATTTGTGCCCGGGCTTTCCCCCAGTCGGCAATAGGAAAATTCAACCCCAGGCGGACCTGTTCCTGGTCGAGCGGCTGCACGTACGCATCACCGATCTGGGAAGCCGTCTGTGACAAACCGAAATAGCCATTGACGTTAACCTCAAGGCCGGCATTCCCCCGGGCCTCCGCCACGTCGCGCTCCGCTTCCATCAGCTGTCGCTCAAAGGCGATGGTTTCACTACGGTGGGCACGGGCATATTGAAGGGCCTGTTCGGGGTTAATATTGAAGCCGGGCAGGTCATCCGGAGGCAGCAAACGGAAATACACAGCACGCTGTATGCCCAGGAAGTTGCGCAACCGTTCGATACTGGTCTGAAGGTTGAGCTGGTTCTCCGCTACGCTTGCGTCGGCGTTCATGGCGTTGAGCTCGATCTGGAGGAGCTCTGTTTCGGCGATGCGCCCCACTTCGTAACGCCCCCGGGAAATAGAAAGCAGGGTGTCGGCATCGATCTTGTCACGACGGGCAGCTTCGAGGTTGAGCTGGGAGACGAGTACTTCAAAGAACAACTGAGCGGCCTGATAGGCCGCATTCTCCAGGTCTTCGGAATACCCCCGCTGAGCTTCTTCAAAGGCAAGGGGTTGTATCTGCCGTTCCCATTTCAAAGCATTGAAAGCGAAGAGCGGTTGCTGAAAACCAATGGCGAAGGGAGTGCTCAGGTAAGAAACCGAGCCCGGGTTATTATTGGTGGCGAACAGGTCAATACGCTGCAGGCTGGTGGTGGCAAAAATGGAACCTCCGGTCAGGGCTATATCCTGCTCCAGGCTGACGCTCACAGAATTGCGCATAAGCGAACGGTTAATGAAAACGTCGCTGCCGTCCGGCTGGGTAATTGCTTCGATGGAACGGTTGAGGTTGGGCAGGGTAGAGCCGAAGTTGATCTGCGGGCGGTAATTTGCCAGGAAAGCCTGGTACCGCCAGTAGTTGTTACTTAATGCAGTATTGGCGATCTGTACATCGGGCGCATCGCTTTGAGCAAGGGCCACGGCGTCTTTCAGGCTGATTCGGATCGTGTCTACCTGTGCCCCGGAAGAGGCGAGAGAGAGAACGGCGAGAAATAAAAACAAAATGCTTTTCATAATTGAGGTTTGCATCGTAGTTCCATAGACGACGTTGGCCGCCATGAAACCATGAGTCCATCTGACAATGAATTTTAATCCGACCGCAACGCCTTTATGGGGTCCTGTTTTGCAGCCTTCCGGGCGGGGAAAATGCCGAAAGCCAGCCCGATGGTAGCCGCCACTCCAAAGGAAAGCAGGATAGACCAGGCGGAAACGATCGTGGGGATCTCCGCATAGGCGGAAATGGTACGGGCGGCGGCAATACCCAAAACAATACCAATTAGCCCGCCGATGAGGCTGATGAAAACCGCTTCAAAGAGGAACTGCAGGACTATATCCTGCCGGTTGGCCCCCAGCGAACGCCGCACGCCGATCTCTTTTATTCGTTCGAGGACAGAGGCAAGCATGATATTCATGATGCCGATCCCTCCCACCAGCAGGGAAATGCCGGCGATAACGGCCAGCACCAGGTTAAAGGTATCCTGTGTCTTTTGTTCCTGTTCAAGCAGTAGTTCCGGTACTTCCACCTCAAAGTCCACCAGTTCCAGGTGCCGGCGTTTCAGGAGCCTTGCGATCAGGTCTGCGCTTGCCCTCAGCTTTTTGGAGTCCGTGACCTGCACTACTACCCTATCCAGCTGATGGTAGTTTTCCGGAGGCTGGTTCTCATCAGAGTCATCACGGCCCAGGTCTTCCTGGCTGACCAGCCCCCGGTTTTTGAACCGGAGCATGGCCGTTGTCACTGGTATATAAATATCGGAGTTGGAATTGCGAATTCCCAATTGGCTGAGGCTTTCGCGGCTGGCATTGCGTTGTTCGAGCACTCCAATGACCCTGAGCCAGTTGTTACCGCATTTTATCTGCTGGCCAATGGGGTTTTCCTGGCTGAAAAACCGGGACTGTATTTCTTTACCTATGATGCAGACGGCAGCGCCTTTTTCCAGGTGCATATCGTGAAACCAGGAACCGGCAGAAAGGCTCAGCCCGTTGAGAGCAAAATAGGCATTGGTTACACCCACACACCGCAGTTGCTCGAGGCGCTTGCCCCGCACCACGCTAAGGGGGATCACCACCTCCGGGCTGATGCTGCTCACCGTCGGCAACACTGTTTTTATGGCAGAAACGTCCTCCAGGTTGAGCCCTGGAGAATAGGGCCTTTTGCCCTGGCTTTGCTGGCTGTTTTCCTGCCCTTCGGAAGCCTGGCTCGAATCCTGCCCCTCCTCGCTACTGGGCACAACACTATTGATGACGATATTATTGGTTCCGATAAGCCGCATCTGCTCCAGGATAGACTGTTTGGCTCCACTTCCAATAGCCAGCATGGCGATCACTGCCGAGACGCCGAATATGATCCCCAGGGCGGTAAGAAAGGAACGAAGTTTATTGGCGTTGACGCCCTCCAGCGCGAGTACGAAATTAAAAAGTATGCGATCCATGGCAACAGGTTTGCTCATTCGATGATGATCATTCCGCCACCGTTGCGCTGCCGGGAAGTGGGCGGCTCCATGCCTTGTACCTGCCTGCGTTTCTCAATGGCTTCCGCCTGTCGTTTTTTCTCATCTTCCTCTTGTTGCTGCCGGATCTCTTCTTTCATAGCAGGATCGATGTAAACGAAGGGGGCCGAAAGGCTTTCTCTGGGAGGCGAAAGGTAGATCACATCCCCCTCTTCCAGGCCATGAAGGATGATGACTTCATTGGCGTTGGCCAGGCCGGTGATAACTTCCTGGCGTTTTATCTGGTTGCCGTCGGCTTTATAAATAAAAGGCAGGCTGTCATTCTGCACCGCTTCGATGGGCACGTACACCCTGTTATCGTAGATACCGGTAATGATCTCATTGCTGGTAGTCATTGCCGGACGCAAAATGGAATCGGTTTCATTAAGTTGTATGATGACTTCAAACACCTTTGCGTCGTATCCGCTGAGCTGTTCTCCGATATTGGCAACTTTGGTCACCTTTCCGGAATAGGAGCGGTCGGGGAAGGCATCCACTTTAATTTTAACATCCTGCCCCTCCTGGACTTTACTGATGTCCACTTCATTGACATAAGCCTGGGAGATCATATCGGTGAGGTCGGGCAGTTCGGCCACAATGGGGTCCCAGGCACTGACCCTGGAACCGGGTTCTTTTTTTCCCCGCCAGCTGCGGGCGTAAATGACCATACCCGATTCCGGAGCGTTGATATTGAATTCGGCGGACAAGGCCTCGTACTCCCGAAGCTTCGTCGTATTCTGCCGCAGCAGAGCTTCAATCTCCTGGATCTTGGCGATTGACTGCTGTTCCTTGAGCTCGTATTTTTTGAGCAACTGTTTGTAGTCACGGTCCGTGCGTTCCAGGTCGAGTTCCGCCTGCCGGATCACCGATTGAGGTTCATAACGGCTCTGTTCGACCTGAAGCAGTTTTTCCTTTTTAGCGAATTCCAGGTTAGCCAGGTCATCCCGCAGGCCACGCATCTCGATGGCGGTGTCGATCCTCGCCTGTTCCAGCTGAGTCTGTATCTTTTCTATTTCGGCCTGCACATTGGCCATCTTGCCGGCAAGCTCCGTGCGGTCAAGTGATGCAACATACTCTCCTTTTCCGACGATGGTCCCCTCGGCCACCAGGTCGGATATGGAAGTTTCGTAGATGCCGGCAGCCCGCATGCCCTGTGGGGCCTGTATCTTGATGCTGCGCTTGGCAGCCAGTTCTCCGGTAGCGGTTACTGCAATTTCAAAGCGGCCTTTTCTGACTACTATTTTGATGTCCTCTTCCTGTACTTTTTCTGAAGGCTGGAAATACCAGTAAGCGATGCCGCCGATGGCCAGAACGGAGATGATGAACAAAGCTGTCTTTGAGCGCAACATGTTTTCTGTTTTTGGATCGATGGAAAATAGTAAATCCCCTCCGTCTTTGTCCTGCCGGAAGGGAAGATTAACATTTTAATAATTGGCCCGGCTTGATTTTACAAAAAGCATACGCCTGGCTATCAGCTGGTTAAAATAGATATCCACAATGGGCAAATTGTTATCCACATTGTAGAAGGAATAAGTTTTGGGCCAGTGTTCATACAATGAATTCCCTCTATGTTGCGCCTAGCGGGCAGGGTATTGTATTTACACGGGAGGCCATCCAAAAAAATGGCAAAACTTTTCAACATCGGTTTTATGTTTAGAGATTTTTTGCCAACTTTGTATTCCTCCGCTATAATGAAGGGCACGAGACACAACCACTTGCGTAATAGCGGCTTTTGGGCAACACACTACAATCCGCCAAGCGCAGCCTTATGAACCTAACTTGCTGATACTCTAGGCTTTTTAAGTCCAACACACACTTATTTTTTAACTACAGCATTATAACTGGCGATGACAAGAGATCATGCATCAGTCTGGGATAATTGTCTTCAGGCGATTCGTAAGAACGTAAACCAACAAAGTTTCAAGACCTGGTTTGAACCTATCAAACCAGTGCGCCTGGACAACAATGCACTTACCATTCAAGTCCCCAACAAATTCTTCTACGAATGGCTGGAGGAGCATTACGTAAACCTTCTGAAAACAACTATCCGCCGTGAACTCGGAGAGCGCGGCCGCCTGGAGTATCAGATCCTCATGAGCCAGAACAACGGCGGGCACGCCGGAAAAACCAACGGCAGCAGCAAGCCAGCCCGGGAGGGCATCACTCCGGGTATGATCGACAGCCAGGCGATCAAGAACCCATTTGTCATCCCCGGAATCAAAAAGATCAGAGTTGACCCTCAGCTCAACCCGCATTATGTCTTCGATAATTATATAGAAGGCGATTGCAACCGCCTGGCCCGCTCCGCCGGAATGGCCATTGCCAAAAAGCCGGGAGGCACTTCTTTTAACCCACTGGTCATCTTCGGTGATGTGGGGCTGGGCAAGACGCACCTGGCGCACGCCATCGGCAATGATGTCCTCAACCGCTTCCCCGGTAAGACAGTGCTGTACGTCTCCTCCGAAAAATTCACGAACCAGATCATTCAATCCATTAAGAATAATGCTGTCAACGACTTTGTAAACTTCTACCAACTCATCGACGTGCTGATCGTCGACGACATCCAGTTTCTGGCCAACAAGCAGAAGACCCAGGAGATATTCTTCCACATCTTCAACCAGCTGCACCAGAACGGCAAGCAGATCATCCTAACCTCCGACCGCCCTCCAAAAGACCTGGATGGCATGGAAGAACGCCTCATCTCCCGCTTCAAGTGGGGCCTGTCGGCCGACCTGCAGGCGCCCGACCTGGAGACCCGCATCGCCATCCTGGAGGCGAAGATGAACCAGGAAGGCATCGAGATCCCGCAAGACGTCACCGAGTTCATCTGCTACAACATCCAGAACAACATCCGCGAACTGGAAGGCGTGCTGGTTTCCCTCGTGGCCCAATCCTCCCTCAACCAGCAGGAAGTGGATATGGAACTCGCCAAGCGCGTGATCCGCAACTTCGTCAAGCAGATAAACAAGGAGATCACCGTCGATTATATCCAGAAACTGGTGGCCGAACACTTCGACCTGGGTGTGGAAAAACTGCAGGGCAAGACGCGCAAGCGCCAGGTGGTCATCGCCCGCCAGCTGTCCATGTACCTGGCCAAGAACCTTACCGACAAGTCACTCAAGGCCATCGGGGAGAACTTCGGCGGCCGCGACCATTCCACCGTCATCTACTCCTGCAAGACCGTGCAAGACCTCATGGAGACGGATGTTATCTTCAAGGATACGGTATCGGAGCTGGAGAAGAAGATCAAAATGAGTTTACATGATCAGTAACTGTTTTGAAAAAACAGCCCGTGCCCCACACGCTCCGGCTGTTTTTTCAAAAGCAGCCCCTACCTGCCGGGTTAAGCTATCTCCGGAAAAGCCGCGGAGCATGTAACCCTACTGGTGCGCAATCAGCTCCGGGCCAGCCAAAAACTATTAACCCCGCCCCGCTCCCATTCGGGCCAATAACCGTGGCAAAGCCATTCCTACGGCCTCGCCTTCTGCATCGGGTTCGTCATCTTCCCCTCCTTATGCGCTTTAAATACCTGGAAGCGGCTGGGCACCTCCCGCACCGGCCAGTTGTTGTTGCTCTCGTCGATGTCGGCGGTTTCGCGGTAGGGGTCGAGGCGGATGGCGGTGACGGCCTTATCCTTGACGAAGACTTTGGAGAATTGCTTCTCGTTGTGCCGCCATACCTGTACCGGTACGCGCTCGACCTCGGTGGTGCCGTCCTCGAACGTCCATTCCAGGATTACGGGCATGACCAGGCCGCCTTTGTTGCTGAAGAAGAGTTCGTAGTAGTTCTTGCCGGCAAAGAGCTGCTTCTTCTCCTTGTTGGAATAGGTTTCCTCGAAGAGTTTCAACTCCATCTGCACCAGGGAATCTTCCGTATTCCAAGGCTCGTAGTCCGTATAGAAATCATACAGGACGGCATCTTTGTCGACTTCTGAGACGATCCCTTCTTTCCGGTTGCGGATCTTGGATATATCCTCGAAAGGTTTCTCCCGCTTTTGAAGAGTAGTGGTTATTTCCTTTTTCTCCGGGTCGTTTTCAAGGTCTACCTTGTACCAATTTATACTGTCCAGGCTGATATCCACCGCGTCGGTAGTATAGAACCAGCCGCGCCAGAACCAGTCGAGGTCTACCCCGCTGGCGTCCTCCATGGTGCGGAAGAAGTCGGCGGGCGTGGGGTGCTTGAAAGCCCAGCGGCGGCAGTACTCGCGGAAGGCGTAATCGAATAGCTCCCGCCCGAGGATGGTTTCCCTCAGGATGTTGAGGGCGGTGGCGGGCTTGCGGTAGGCGTTGGCGAAGTAGTCCAGGATGTTCTCACTATTGGTCATGATGGGCTCCAGGGCCTCCTTCGGCAAGGCCATGTAATCGGTGATGAGGTGAGCCGGGCCGGACCAGGGCTCGTAGTCGTTGTCAAACTCCCGCTCGGCGAGAAACTGCACGAAGCTGTTGATGCCTTCGTCGAACCATGCCCACTGCCGCTCATCGCTGTTGATGATCATAGGGAAGTAGTTGTGGCCTACTTCATGGATTATGACCGAGATAGCCTGGTGTTTTGCCATTTCGGTATAGGTGCCGTCTTCTTCCGCCCGGCCGGGGTTGAAACAGATCATAGGATATTCCATGCCGTTGGCGGCTTCCACCGAGATGGCTACCGGGTAGGGATAGGGAATGCTGTATTTGGAGTAGATATTGAGGGTATGTGCCACCGCACGAGTGGAATACCGGTTGTAAATGGGATAGGCTTCTTTGCCGTAATAGCTCATGCACATCACCCGCTTGCCGGCTTCGGTGGTGTGGGGCATGGCGTCCCAGACGAACTTGCGGCTGGCCGTCCAGGCGAAATCGCGCACGTTGTCGGCTTTGAAGATCCAGGTTTTGGTTTCTTGTGCGGGTTTGGCCTTTTCGGCCCTTTTGGCTTCTTCCAGGGTGACGATTTCTACGGGCGCCTCTGTTGTCTGAGCCTTTCTCCAGCGCTCTATCTGGGTGGGCGTCAGCACGGTAGAATAGTTGAGGCATTCGCCGGTGGAGCCCACCATGTGGTCGGCAGGTACAGTCATTTTTACCACAAAATTACCGAAGGTGAGGGCGAACTCCCCCCTGCCGGTAAACTGGTTGGTTTGCCAGCCGGTGAAATCACTGTACAAGCAGAGGCGGGGGTACCATTGGGTAATGGTGTAAAGATAATTACCATCATCAGGGAAGTACTCATAGCCACCGCGCGCCAGGCTGGTAGCCCGGCTGTTTTCTCCCAGCAGGCTCATCAGCTCGATGCGGTCGACGAGGTAGTAATGCCAGTCGACCCGAAAGCTGAAGGACATGCCCGGCTTCAGCGGCTCGGGCAGTTCTACCCGCATGACCGTCTGGTTGATCATGTACTGGAGGGGCTTGCCGTTGGCATCGGTAACTGCTTCTATTTTATGGCCGAACTTTTCCTTGCCCCTGGCCGGCTCCAGGTTGCGGAGGTCTTTCTCGCTCATTACCGGCTTGATGGAGCTGGGGTCGAAGTACTGGTTGTCATTTTCCGGAGAGTGCTGGTTTTCATCCAGTTGCAACCAAAGGTAACGCAATGTCTGAGGAGACTGGTTGTAATAGGTGATCAATTCCGTACCATCCAGTCGCTGCTCTTTGGTGTCTAATGTGCATTCGATATCGTAATCGCAGCGTTGCTGCCAGTATTCGGGCCCGGGGGCGCCGTCCCAGGCGCGATAGTCGTTGGGAGGCGGGAGGATGGTCCCGAGTTGTTCGAATTTGTTGGCGTGGCTGGCATTTGGATTTTGCGCCACAAGGCATGCCGGCAGAAAAAAGGCCAGCAGGAAAGCGAAAGGCAAACGGTTGTGCAAGTTCATTGTCTGTTGTGTTGCTTTTTTCAAATAAAAGGGGATCAACAGACAAAGTTAGGGAAATTCAATGGGGGAAGGAGGGCAAAAGTTGCGGGAAGGGGATGAAAACAGGCTGGGGAATTTTTCCCTATTAGTGGATCTTCACCGTATACCCATGCCGGAACTCTCCCCACCCTTCCAGGGCGACAATCCCCTCTTTTTCCGCCAGCTGCCGGTTGTGTTTCGTATGGTCCGTCACGCCGAACCAGGGCTCGATGCAGACAAATGGCGAAGTGTTGCTTTTCGACCATATGCCCAGATATGGAAAACCGGAAAAGTCAAGAGTGAGGACGGGCTCATCCCCTTTGCTCAGGGAGACGGAAGAAGAGTGGAGCCCTTTGAAGATCAGAGCATCTTTGTCGAAGAGGCTGTCGGTTATGGGCAGCCGCCGCTCCCCGTCGAGCACCTGTTCCCAGGCGCCATTGCGGAAGCCGTTGATGACCCGCTGTATGCTGACTGTTTCGGGTTGTTCAAAAACGAGTTGGTAATCGGAGCGTTTTTCTTCCTCGGTTAAGGGGCAGTTGAAAGCCGGGTGCCCGCCGATAGAAAAGTATAGCGTCTTTTCGGAAGGGTTGATCACACGATAGGTGGTCGTCAGCTGATTTTCTCGGAGCGAATAGGCGATCTGCAGTTCAAATTCAAAGGGGTAACGCTCCAGGGTAAAAGGGTTGCTCTTCAGGGAGTAAACCAGTTTATTGGCTTCTCTGTCCACCAGCCGGAAAGGCAGGTCGCGCGCCAGGCCATGTTGCCCCATTTTATAGCATTTGCCTTCGTAGTAATAGATCCCATCCTTAAGGGCGCCCACGATGGGAAATAAAACGGGTGCATGGCGGTTCCAGTAGTCAGGCCCCGCCTGCCAGAGGTATTCCGTTTGCGTTTCCTTTTTGACCAGGCTGCACAATTCGCCGCCCCTTTCCTTTACAGCAATGCGTATGCAGGAGTTTTCCAGTGTCGCTTTCATGTTACCTTTTTACGGCCGCGGTGAAAAGAAGTTGCGCAGCGGGCATGCAAATCCTGGCCGAAAAGGCATTTCTCTTCCCGCACCGAACATCCTGTTCATGCATTCGTTCAAACAAGGAACTATTTCACTAAAAAATCACAACTATGTTGTTGATAGTCAATCGTTTAAAACCCATCATTTATACAATCATGGCCGTGGTAATGGTTTCTCTTACCGCTACTGTCTATGGCCAGGATAAAGATAAGGACTACATCCGGGTAACGGAAGAAGGGACAACCTACGAATTGGTTGGAATGGAATCCAACGTGGTCTACAACCCACATACCTTCACGTGGTTTTCCTGGGAAGAACCGGTGTATAAGAAAGAAAAAAAGATGGTGAGTAAGCTGATCCCCGTTTCGGAATTCGGGAGGCCTCCGGTATTCAGTAGCGAGTGCCTCACTGAAAAAGACCAATATGAATGTTCCAACCGGATGATCCAGGAATATGCGCAAAGCAATTATTTTGAATATCCGGACGAAGCACAAAACAAGATGCAGGAAGGATTGGAGTACGTCACTTTCATTCTCAACGAAAAGGGCAAATTCGAAGGCAACCTCAGAGTAGTATCCAAAGATCCGAACAACCCCTGCGAAGGTTGTGCTGATGCTGCCGCCGACCTGGTGTCTTCCATGGAAGACAAATGGTATCCTGCCATGAAGGATGGTAAAGCAGTGAAAACGCAATTGACCATTCCAGTCCGGTTTAACCTGCTGAACCGGTAAGCCGGATAACAGAACTGGCTTTAAGAAATAGGCCAGTACTCCTTCACTGGAGTACTGGCCTATTTGCTTTGGCTGGCTCTGCAACCCGGAGAAAATAAAGACAATCAACGGGGAGAGGCTCTTCGTCGGGGTAGCAGGATTCGAACCTGCGGCCTCCTGCTCCCAAAGCAGGAGACACA
>CAYQKY010000002.1:0-181453 GCA_964418125.1 uncultured Phaeodactylibacter sp. | reverse complement strand
GCGTTTTCCATGGTTTCCAGCACCGTCAGGTTGGAGTGCATGCTGTCGCTCTGAGTCTGGGCGTAATAGCCGACCTGTACGTTATGGCCGTGTTTGATCTCGCCGTCCGTCAGGGTGAGCTCGTCGACGATCAGTTTAGCCAGGGTAGTCTTTCCCTGGCCGTTCTGGCCGACGAAGGCGACGCGGTCGCCCCGGTCCATTTTGATGTCTACATGGTCCAACACCAGCAGGTCGCCGTATTTTTTGGTCACATCCTTCCCTTCCAGCACCACCTGCCCGGAACGCGGCGCCGCCGGGAAGCGGATATTCATGGCCGCCACGTCCTCCTCGTCGATCTCGACCCGCTCCATCTTATCGAGCTGCTTCTGCATCGACTGGGCCATGCTCGTTTTGGTCGCCTTGGCCATGAAGCGGTTGATGGTGCGTTCCTTTTCGGCGATCACGCGCTGCTGGTTCTGGTAGGCGGCCAGCTGCTTCTCTTTGCGCTCCTTGCGCATCTGCACGTACTTGCTGTAGCTGGCTTTGTAATCGTAGAGCTTGCCGAGCTCTACCTCCACCGTCCGGGTGGTGACGTTGTCGAGGAACTGTTTGTCGTGCGAGATGACGATCACCGCCCCGCTGTAGTCTTTCAGGAAGCGCTCCAGCCAGATGATGGACTCGATGTCGAGGTGGTTGGTCGGCTCGTCGAGCAGCAGGAAATCGGGGCGCTGGAGCAGCATTTTAGCCAATTCCACGCGCATCTGCCACCCCCCGCTGAACTCATCGGTCAGGCGGCTCATGTCCTTCTGTTTGAAGCCCAGGCCCTTGAGCACCTTCTCGGCCTCCGCTTCCATGGCGTGGCCGCCCAGCAACTGGAAGCGCTCGGTAGCTTCCGACAGCTCTTCGATCAGCTTGTGGTAGGCGTCGGTTTCGTAATCGGTGCGGTGGGTGATCTCCTCATTGAGGTGGGTGATGCGCTTTTCCAGGCGCTTGGCTTCCCCGAAGGCCGTGAGGGCTTCATCCATTACCGTCTTCCCCTTGGGCAGGTTCATTTCCTGGTGGAGGAAACCCAGAGTGCTCTCCCCCGGCCGGGCGACGGTTCCTTCATCGGGGCTCATGTGGCCGGCGATGACCTTCAGTAAGGTCGACTTGCCGGCGCCGTTGCGGCCCACCAGGCCTACCTTGTCCCGTTCGCCGATGACTACATTGATGCGGTCGAGCAGGATGCGGTCACCGTATTGGATATATATGTTGCTGGCAGTGATCATATCTTCTTTTTCAAATGGTTTGCAAAAATAAGGGATATAATGCAATCCCGCAGAAAATTCCGCCTCATGCTGTGATGAGCGTCACGAAAACGAGCAGGTAACGCCCTTATCTTGCCAGAAAAAAAATGGACTCCGGAAATACCGTATTTTACATTGTGGCCACCATCATCATTGCTCACTTTGTGGTTGGCTTTCTCTTTCTGGTGCGCAAGCTCAGCGGCCCTGTTCCGGAAGAGCGCGTTGAAGGTAATGAGACAGAACCGGCCAATACAGAGAAGCCTTCCGTTTAGAGTATGTTTGGAGGCCGCCCTTTGGGCTGAAAACATACTCTCAGGCTTTCTTCAGGGTGAACCCGAAAGTTGACCCCAATTCCGGCGTACTCCGCACATTAATGGTCTGTTTGTGAGCTTCGATGATGTGTTTGACGATGGAGAGCCCCAGCCCCGACCCGCCCTGCGCCCGCGAGCGGCTCTTGTCCACGCGGTAGAAGCGGTCGAAGACGTGGTTGATGTGTTGTTTGGGAATGCCGATGCCGTTATCGGCCACCTCGATGAGGATATTTTTGTCCATATCGTAAAAGCCCACCCGGGTACGGCCGTCCTTTTTGCCGTATTTTATGGAGTTGCTGATCAGGTTGGTCAACACCTGCCGGACGCTGTCGCGGTCGGCCATTACGCGAAAATTCTGGGCGGCGCCTTCCTTGAACTCCAGGATAATGTTCTGCTGGGCGGCCTTGAATTCGAGGTCTTCGAAAACCTCTTCTGTCAGTTTTTTAATATCGAAGGCCTGCATCTCCAGGATGAGCTCCCCGGATTCCAGTCGGGATATAGCCTCCAGGTCGTCTACGATGGTATGCAGGCGGTCCAGGTTTTTCGCCGCCTTCTTGATGAATTTCACGTTGACCTCCTCATCGTGAATGGCCCCGTCGAGCAGGGTGTGGAGGTACCCCTGAATATTGAATATGGGGGTCTTCAGCTCGTGTGAAATGTCTCCCACGAAATGGCGTCGGTATTCCGCCCAGGCTTTGTATTTATCGATCTCTTCCTTTTGCTGTTCCGCCCACTCGGCCACCTGCTTTTCCACCTCATCGATTATGTTGGCCCGCACGTCAATGGATTTGGACTTTTCCTGAGGGGACACCTTGTGGCTGTGAATGGTCTTGTAGATCAATTTGATCTTACGGTAAATGTATTTCCTTAGGTAGTAAATGGTGGTGAAATAAGCTGCGGTGAACAGGCCGGCGCCCATGACCACCAGTTCGGCCACCCAGGGCAGGGCAGTCCAGCGGTTCACTGCCTCAAGCAGCAACCAGGCCGTCAGCGCGGCCCCGGTAATATAGAGAGATACAAATAAGGCGATCTCCTGTGGAGTAGGATTCTTCAACATCCAATACTGTCTTTTGCCCTGGTATAGTTAAAACTCAAACTTGTAACCGATCCCTTTGATCGTTTTGATGTAGTCTTCACCGATCTTTTCCCGAAGCTTGCGAATGTGTACATCGATGGTCCGGTTACCTACAATTACATCAGTGCCCCATACTTTGTTGAATATTTCTTCGCGGGAAAATACTTTCCCCGGCTTGGAAACGAGCAGGTGAAGCAGCTCAAACTCTTTTTTTGCCAGCTCGATCACTTCATCTCCCTTGGTCACGGTTACCTTTTCCTTGTCGATCACCAGCCCTGCCACGTTAATGACGTCCGGCTCATCAATGGCCTCGACCCGTTCAGATCGCCGCAACAGCGCCTTCACCCGGCTGAGGAATACCCGCGGGCGTATGGGCTTGGTAATATAATCATCTCCGCCCACATCCAGCGCGGCGATCTGGGAATAATCTTCTTCCCGGGCGGTGAGAAAGGTGATCACCGTGCGGTCGAACTCCGGCTTGTTGCGCAGGTGGCGGCATACTTCCACACCGTCCATCCTGGGCATCATGATATCGAGAATGATCAGGTTGGGTTTCTCGGCTTCCGCCTTTTTTATCCCTTCCTCTCCATTACTGGCCGTGGAGACATCATAACCTTCCTTAACCAGGTTATACCGCAGGAATTCCAGGATATCCGGTTCGTCGTCGACCACGAGAATTTTTACAGGTTCCATCTTTTTTGTGTTACTGGCCCTTAGTGCTTGTCTGGAGGAATCCCCCGATTCGCATGGGGGCAGGGTTTGAGCTGAAACATGCAGTAAAGTTAAGCCTTTTGCCGGCTTGGGCTTAAAGCCCCATATTAAGAATATGTTAAGTACGTGAAATATGCAAGGGCCAGGTTTTCACTCACTCTTCATCCTTGTCTTTCACTTCCTGCCGTTCCATCTCCGTCATAATTTCGGCATACAACTCCTCGAGGCGCTTCGGGTCATTACGCAGAATTTCCATGGAAGTTTCAAATTCTTCCCGGTTCACCGCATGGATCTCGCAGATCTGGTCGTAGTAAAGGTTGATCATGCTGTCTTTGGTCGCTCCCCGCAGAGTCTGTACTGCAGCCTCGGCGACATGCACATCGATCAGGACTTCTACCAGCTTGTCTTCGTCGATGGGTATGGTTTGCCGGCCCTGGCTGCAGGAAAATACAGAGAGCGACAAGATGGCCGCCAACCCAACATGGGGGAAGAACGAAATATGCCTGAGAAGTTCTTTAATTCCATTCATTCAATCAAAATATTGCTTGGGGTAGTGGTATTCGGCCAGCCGGCCTTTGCCCTCCCGGAAATCAGGCCAGGCTTCTACATCTGCATCGACCCGGAAAATACCGCAGGTTGGCACATTGGAGATATAATCCTCCGTAAAAAGGTTAGCCACCCCGGTGAAGGTGGGGTTATGCCCGAAAATGAGTACCATGGAATAATCCGCCGGCAGTTCCTGAACGATATCCAGGATATCACCCGGGTAGGCATCATATATCCGCTTATCCACATCGATATCTTCTTCCGGGATACCCATCGCTTTAGCAAAATGTTTGGCGGTAGTGAAAGCCCGCTTGGCAGGGCTGGAGATCAGCCGGTCCGGTTTTATCCCCTTTCCGCTCAGAAGCTTACCCATAAAAGGGGCATCCCTCTGGCCTCTTTTATTGAGGGGGCGTTCAATGTCCCGGAGAGAAGGGTTATCCCAGCTCGATTTGGCATGGCGTACGAAAAAAACGGTTTTCATAGTCACAATGGTTCATTTTCTGCAAAAATAACGGAAATTTGCCCACATTATTCGAAAGTACTAATTGTATAGTTCTAACACCTGAAAAGGCTGTTTTCCTTTCAATCGAAAAAAAAGCTGATGAATTTTTCCGAAAAAGTGGTATGGATCACCGGAGCATCGTCCGGAATAGGAGAACACCTGGCCTATGCTTTCGCCAACCAGGGCGCCCGGCTCCTCCTGTCCAGCCGAAATGAGAAAGAGCTGCAGCGCGTTAGGCAGAACTGCACAGAGGGAGCGGAGATCATGGTGTTGCCCATGGATGTTGCTGATTTTGACAGCCTGCCCGGCCTGGCCGAAAAAGCCGCCGCCCGGTTCGGGCGCATAGATATACTTGTGAATAATGCAGGCATTTCTCAGCGCTCAGCAGTAAAAGACACCCTCTTCGAAGTCGATAAAAAGATCATGGAAGTCAACTTTCTGGGCGCCGTTGCTCTCACCAAGGCGGTATTGCCGGCCATGCTGGAGCGGCAAAGCGGGCAAATTGTAGTGATCAGCAGTGTGATGGGCAAGCTGGGCACGCCCAGGCGCTCGGCCTACGCCGCTTCCAAACACGCTCTGCACGGCTGGTTCGACTGCCTGCGCGCTGAACTGCACAACGAAGGCATCCGCGTGACGGTTATCTGCCCTGGCTACGTACATACCAACGTAACCATCAACGCACTGACTGCCGATGGTTCGCCCAATAAAAAAATGGCCGAGGCTACCCGCAATGGGTTGCCTCCCGATGTGTTTGCTGAAAAAGCGTTGCGCGCCATCGGCCGCCAGAAGCAGGAGGTCCTCATCGGAGGGAAAGAGATCATGGGCGTTTACATCAAACGTTTCTTTCCCCGCCTGTTCTTCCGCATTGCCAGAGGGCTGAAGGTGAGCTAGAAAGGATTGAAGGAATGAGGGAATGAATGGGGCCAAATCATTCCTTCATTCTTTTCCTTCCTTCCGCATCTCAATGATCCTGTCCATCACCTCCTCCAGTTGCTCGGCTCCGATACGCTTGGAGAGGATCTCCTTGTTGCGGTCCAGGATGTAGATCTGGGGAGTGGATTTGATGTTGTACACCGTCATGTAACGCGAACGGTGGTAGGTGTCGATGGTGTGCAGCCAATCGCCGATCTCATTCTCATCGACATACTTCCAGCAATCGGGGATCTCATCGGTGAACTTGGCGCACACAGCCACGATCTCAACACCTTTGTCCTTATACTTTTCGTAGAAGGCTTTCATGTCGGGAGTCGACTTCTTACAATGCCCGCAATCGTGCCGCCAGAAATAGAGAACGATGTACTCCGATCCGATATCGTGGAGCTCTATGGGCGTACCGTCCCGTTTCTCCAGCCTGATATTGGGGGCAATTTTGCCGATCAGAAGAGGTTCCAGGGCGGCGGCGTTGTCGAGAATCTTTTTGAGCTGCTCCTCGTCCGTCCAGGGCGCCAGCCCTTTGGCGTAGTAATTGTTGACGAGATGGACGTATACGGCGTCCATGCCCACGATATTGGAGCGGGCGTATTCATTGAGGAAGTGGATGAGGTAGAACTTGAAGGTTTCCTCCGCCGGTTTCATGCGAGCCAGCACATGATCGATGGCTTTTGCGATGGTATCCGGATGCTGCACCTGCAATTTATGCACGAAATAATCTACCCGCTGAAAGAGGAAGGGCGTACGCAGCATGCGGGGGTCGGCCAGGCCGAGGTTATCAAAGTAATGCTCCTGGGTGTAGCGCCAGCGCTTCAACTGTATTTCCTCCTCCGTGCCTTCGAATTCCGGAATATCGGCCGGCAGGTTGGCCTTGATAATAGCGGCGGTCAGTGAACGTGGATTCTTCCTGATGAGCGCTTCCTGAAATTCCCGGACCTCCTCGTCAATACGGGAACGCTTGTCCTGCAGGGCTTTCTTTTCCGCCTCGCTTCCGGCAGCTTCCATTTCCGCGGCCAACTTATCGGCCATGGGTTTTTTCTGTTCAAGGAATGCCAGATACTCGTAGAACAGCTCGTTATCCGGAGCATTTTCAAAGCGGATGCCCTTTGTCGGGTTTTCCGCATCGGCAAACACCTTAAATTTCTGCTCTTCATTGGTGACGAGCAGTTGGAAGTATTTGTTATCCGGGGCCATTACTACCAGGTACACGCCGGGAGGGAGCGGCTCATCGCCTTCAAATACAAAAAAGCCATTAGAATTTTTCTCGACGGTATCCTGCAGATATTGTTTGTCTCCGTAGTGATAACCCAGAAAAAGCTCTTTTTCTTCATAGTTCTTCAACTTCACGCTGATCTGATGTCCGCCGTTGTCGGCGGCCAGGTAGCTATCCGGAAGGCATACAAAACAAAAAAGCAGTAAAACCAGGAGTCTCATTAGTTTTTGGATTTTCTATTTCCGAAATAAAAAACGCCCCCAAATATCTATAAGTTGTGATAAATCCGGGGGCATTTTGGAGCCAAATGCAGCAATTTTTGGAAAATTAACGCGTTTTTAACCTTTTTAGTTGTTCTTTTTATCCGCTTCGGCTTTCAGTTGGCGCAGGCGTTCTTCGGCCTGCCTGACCTGCTCCTGCAGTTCATTGAGGCGGCGTTGTTCCTGGAGGGTTTGCTGGCGAAATTCTTCGGCTTTTCGTTTTTCTTCGGCGATCAGTTCTGCGGTAGCCTTTTTGGCCTCTTCGGCCTTTTCCCGTTCGGCGGCGACTTGTTCGGCAACAGCTCTTTTAGCATCCTCGAGGTTCTGCCGCTCATCGGCGATCTTTTCAGCAGTATCTTCCTTAACTTTAGTAATCTGCCTTACAGCCTCCTGCTTGGCCTGGTAGATCGCTTCGGAAGCTTCTTTTTTGGCGGTATTGATCTCGGAAAGGGATTGCTTGCGGGCGGCTTCCCCTTCTTCGGCATACTGGGCTTTTTTTGTTGCTGCCTCCTGGCGGGCGGCTTCTATTTCATCCCGGGCGGAAGCCCGGGAGGAGGCGACCTCCTCTCTCGATTTTTCTTCCGCGGCCCGCACCTGTTGCGCCAGTTCAGCCATTCGGGCGTCGGCATCATTTTTCGCCTGGGCTACGGCCTCAGCGGCTTGCCGCTGGGCATTAGCTACTTCCTGTGCCGCTTTTTCCCGGGCTTCGGCAATGGTGGCGGCGGCCTGTTCGCGCGCCTGCAGGGCCTGCAAAGCCAGGGCTTCCTTTTCTTTAGCCACCTTTTCCCGTGATGTCTTTATTTCATTGGCGGCTTCTTCCCTGACAGTGGCGATCTCGCGGCCCGCCCGTTCTTTGGCCTCTGCCACTTCCGACGCCAGGCGCTGGCGTTCATTGGCGCTGTTTTCCCGTGCCAGGCGAACGGCCTCGGCCTCCTCTTTTTTCACCTGGGCAATATTTTCAGCAGCAGTACGCCTGGCCTCCGCTACCTGGGTAGCTGATTCCTGTTTGGCGCGCTCGGCCTGTTCCCTGGCCTGAGCAACCTCCTGGGCCGCCTGTTCCCTCAGGCGGGTCAGTTCAGCGGCCGCTTTGTCCCTGGCTGCGGCGATCTCTTCGGCAGACATATTTTTGACCTCCGCCTCTTTGGCCCGGGCTGCCGCAACGCTGGCGGCGGCCTCTTCCTGGATCTCGCGGATGCGGCTTTCGGCAGCCTGCTGGGCATTAGCCACGCTGCTGGCGTATTCCTCCTTCGCCCGGGAGGCATTATTATTGGCTTCCACCACCTGAGTGCTGGCAGCGGTACGCGCCTTTTCGATCTCTTCCTGAGCCCTTTGCTTGGCGGCCATGACCTCGGCAGCTGCCGCCTGTTGTATTTCCTCCTTCTTTTTCTGGCTCTCCGCTATGGCCTTTTGCGTTTCCTCCTGAATGCGGGCGACCTCGGCGGTGGCGCGTTCCCGGGCAGCGGCCACTTCCGCAGCTATCTTTTTCTTTTCCTCATCTGCTTTTGCCCTTGCCTCTGCCACTTTCTGCGCCTCCTGTTCACTGATCTCCTTAATGGTCAGGGCGGCGCGTTCCCGGGCGGCGGCCACCTCCTGAGCAGAAGCCTGGCGGGCCTGCTCGGCATCTTCCTTGCCTTTGGTTTTCTCCATGGCCACCTGCTGCCTGATCCCGGCGATCTCTTCTGCGGCCCGCTTGCGGGCATTTGCGACTTCCAGGGCGGAAGCTTCCTTCTCCTGGGCGGCATTCTCTTTAATTTCAGCTATTTCGGAAGCAGAACGCTCCTGAAGCAGTGCTTTCTCCTCGGCGGCCCGCCGGCGGGATTCCGCCAGATCAAAGGCGAGGCGCTCCTTTTCGAGCGCCGCCTGCTCACGGATACGGCCAATCTCTTCAGCGGACTCTTCCTTAATCTGGAGGATCTGCTCTGAAGCCGTTTTCTTGGAAGAGACCACTTCCTCCACCGTCCGTTCCTTCTCGCCCTTGGCCTGTTCCCGGGCCTGAGTGACCAGGGCGGCGGTTTCTTCACGGATACGCTGCAGCTCTGCCACGGCATTTTCCCGGGCGGAAGCGACTTCATCGGCATATTCCAGCTTGGCCATTTCCAGCTTTTCCTTAACAGCAGCGATCTCTTCGGCAGCTCTTTCGCGCGCTGCGGCAACTTCCTGGGCGGACTCCAACTGGGCCTTCTGGATCGCTTCGTTAGCCCTTTGGCGGGATTCTGCAACATCCAGGGTAATCCGTTCCAGTTCCGAAGCGGCGCGGTCCCGGGCCTCTTTCACCTGCTCGGCAAGTTCCTGACGGGAGGCCTCGATCTCTGCCTGTGCCTTCTGGCGGGCTTCCACTACTTCGTCCGCGTATATTTTCTTTTGCCTGGCGGCATTCTCTTTGGCCAGGGCCACCTCTTCCTGCAAGACCGACTTGATCTGTGCCGCTTTGGCCTTTTCGTCAGCGATCTCCTGGCGGAGCCTTTCTTTCACATCGCGCAGTTCATTCTTCAGTGCTTCGACTTCCCGGTCGTCCGCTGGGTTGGCGGCGGTAGTCCTGGCGGCAGGTTTTTCGTCACTGCTCGGCTTGGGCGAGGGTTCAACGATAACCTCATTGTCGGTAAGTTCCACATCATTGACCTTTTCCTTGTCCAGCCGCTGGTTGAAACAGGCAACCAGTTGAGAAAATTCCGCCTGCCGGCTTTCATTGATGGTAAACTTCCGCATCTGATTGCTGATGTTGTTCTTTATGTAGAGGACATTGATCCCGGCATTGGCAAACCATTGGATAGCCGCCAGGTCCAGTTGGAGGATGTTATGATATACCGGAGTGCCTCCTTCCCGTTCCATTTCCCCCATCCCGATAAAGCGGTAGGAACGCCGTGTACTGTTGGCGTCCATGAAGATGATCTCGTCATCCTGGTTGAACTCGACCCCCGCCTTGGAATACACTTTGGCCGTGATGCCCTTACTGTCGCTCCGCAGCTCCATACTGTACGTATAATTGCCCCGCACGACCAGTGTCTGGTTAATGGTGCGGAGGATATGAGTACCGTCGATCACCTTATCTTCAGCGATGAGTGCATCGCATTGGCTTTGCGCAATTTGGGCAAGGCAGCAGAAAAGCATCGACAGGACAAACGGGATGGATCTCATATCAACTCGGATTTTAATTTGTAAGATAGTGTTTTTAGGATTTATTTAAAACTATTGCCCGGGGTTGGCTGCTGCTGCTGTATAAATACTGCATTATTCTATGCTGGGGAGTGGCTGGAAACCGAAGGTTAAAAAACAATTGAAGGATTAACGATCAGAGTAAACCGAACATTGTCCTGCCCTATCGTTTTGCCGCGAGCAAATACAACGCAGCCATGCGGACAGCCACGCCATTCTCCACCTGTTGCAGGATGATGGAGTGTTCCGAATCGGCCACATCACTGGTGATCTCGACGCCGCGGTTGATCGGCCCGGGGTGCATGATCACTATAGGCCGCTCCAGCTCATCCAACAGGGCCTTTCTGATGCCAAAGTACTGAGCGTACTCCCGCAGGCTGGGGAAGTATTTGATGTCCTGGCGTTCCAGCTGAATGCGCAGGACGTTGGCAATATCGCACCACCGGAGGCTGTCTTTTACGTTGTGCGACACTTCGACACCAAGCTTATCGATGTATTTGGGAATAAGAGTAGGCGGCCCGCATACCCGAACGTGGGCTCCCAGTTTGCGGAGGCAGAATATATTGCTCAGGGCCACCCGGGAATGCAGGATATCCCCGAAGATAGCCACGTGTTTTCCTTCCAGGCTGCCCACTTTTTCCTCCATGGAAAAGGCGTCGAGCAAAGCCTGAGTAGGGTGCTCATGGGTTCCATCCCCGGCATTGATGATGTTGGCATCGATATGCTGGGACAGGAAGTGGTGCGCACCGGGGGCGGGATGGCGCATCACGATCATATCCACCTTCATGGAAAGGATATTGTTGACGGTATCGAGCAGGGTCTCTCCTTTTTTCACCGAAGACGAAGAAGCCGAAAAGTTAACTACATCGGCAGAAAGGCGCTTCTCTGCCAGCTCAAAGGAAATGCGGGTACGGGTGGAATCTTCAAAAAAAAGGTTGGCAACGGTTACATCCCGCAGGGAAGGAACTTTCTTGATCGGACGGTTGAGCACCTCCTTGAAGCTCCGGGCCGTTTCGAAGATCAGGCGGATATCCGCTTCGGTGAGGTATTTGATCCCTAGTATGTGTCTGGTGCTCAGTTGTTGTTCGGTAGCCATTCCGAGGTGGAAAATGATTGAATGAATTTATTCAGCTTCTTGCTTATTGGCAAATAACAGTATCCGGTCTTCCTGCTCCAGTTCCGCCCATTCCACACGCACATATGCTTCATCCAGGGCATCGATGGTGATACCGGTATAATCGGAATGGATGGGCAGGTGGCGGTTAAAACGCCGGTCGACCAGGGAGACCAGTTCAACCTGCCGGGGCCTGCCGTAATGGTTCAGGGCGGTCAGGGCCGCCTGAACGGTGCGGCCGGTGTACAGTACATCGTCAACGAGCACGACCCGCATGTCTTCCACCAGAAAATCCATTTCCGTTTTGCTGGCGTAAAGGGGTTTGGCCCTTGTCCGGAAATCATCGCGGTAGAAGGTAATGTCCAGCTTACCGTATTTGATGGAGCTGATGGAGAGGATATCGGACAGACGCCGGTAAAGGCGGCTGGACAGATGAACACCCCGTGGCTGTATTCCCACCAGGCAGGTCTGTTCGAAATGGCCATGCTGTTCGATCAGCTGATGGCAGAGCCGTTCGATAGTCAGCGCAAAGCGCTCTTGCCCGATGATGATCTTTCCTTTGTTCATAAACTTACAGCAAAGATAAAATTCTCGGGAGAAAATTATCCCTTCCTGATTAAACCTTGCTTTCTTCTTTTAGTCTACCCTACACAAGATCACACAAAACAATCTTAAACCATGAAAAAGTTATTCTTATTGTTCGCCGTTTTTGCCGCATTTTCTCTGGCCCTTACCTCCTGCCAGAAAGAGGAGGCAGAAGGCCCGGCCCTCGAAGAAGACCTCATTACCAATGAGGATGTTACAACCGCTGCCAACTTGTTCCAGGATACGGAAGACGAAGTGGACTACCAGATCGAAACCCGGGGCGGTGGGCTGAACTGCCCGACAGTAACCGTCACTCCTGATGACGGCACCTTTCCCCGCACCGTTACCATTGACTTCGGGCCCGATGGTTGTGAAGGGCCCCACGGCCGAATCCGCCAGGGCATGATCATTGTCAACCAGACAGCCCCCATGCCCGAACCGGGCGCCACCCGAACCATAACTTTCGACAATTTCTTTGTCGATGGCGTTCAGGTGCAGGGCGTTAAAACCATTACCAACCAAAGTACCGGAGGCGATGGCAACATCGTATTTTCGAGAACGATAACCGGCGGAAGCCTCTCCTACCCCAATGGCGACATAGCCACCTGGGAAGCCAGCCACACCCTGACACAGGTTGCCGGCGGCGACACCCCTATTGCGATCGACAATGTCTTTGAGGTCACGGGCGGTTCCTCCGGTGTGAACCGCAATGGCGTAGCTTTCACGGTTGAGATCACCGAACCGCTGGTGAAGCGCAAAAACTGCCCCTGGCTCGTTGCCGGCGTGAAAACCATTACCGTCAATAACCGTACCCGCACGCTCGACTACGGCGATGGCGAGTGCGACCGCATCGCTACAGTTACTTATCCGAATGGATTTAGCAGAGAGGTGCTGATCCGGAACTGGTGGAGGTTGTAGGAAAGTGTGGGAAGTGGGAAGGCGGAAGTGGGAAGATAGTCCAAAGGAGGAACTGCAGCGGGGGCATCCCTGTTCCGCCTTCAAACTTCCTTTTGTTAAGAAATCTCTATTTTTTATGATGGAAGCATTCTCAGCCCCATCGTGGCAGCACACAGCCCGAAAAATTCCGATTTCCGACTTCCGACTTTAGACGCCGCTTGCACTTGGAATACTTCCCACTTCCCACTTTACTTATTCTGCATTTTCGCCCAGGTATCCTTCAGCGTAACGGTCCGGTTGAAGACGAGCTTTTCCTCGGTACTGTCCGGGTCGGCGCAGAAATAGCCCAGGCGCAGGAACTGAAACCTGTCGCCGGCCCTGGCCTCAGCGAGGCTGGGCTCGATGTAGGCCTTTTCCACTACTTCCAGGGAATTTTCATTGAAAAACTCCAGGTAATCCTTGTCCTCATGGGCATCAGGCTGGGGGTCGGTGAAGAGGCGGTCGTACAGGCGGACTTCCGCCTCTTTAGCGTGAGGGGCCGACACCCAGTGCAGGGTTCCTTTGGCTTTAATGCCTGAAGTGTCTTCCCCGCTTTTGCTGTCGGGATAATAAGTGCAATGGACTTCAGTTACCGCTCCCGTTTCCGGGTCCTTCTCGAAGCCCTCGCAGTGGAGAATATAGGCTCCCTTCAGGCGCACATCGCGGCCCGGGCCCATACGAAAGTACTTTTTGGGCGGGTCTTCCATGAAGTCATCCCTTTCGATATAGAGTTCCTGGGAAAACGGCATGGTGCGCGTTCCCATACTTTCATCCTCCGGGTTGTTTTCCACCTCCATGTGTTCCACCTTTCCTTCCGGATAGTTGGTGACCACTACCTTGAGCGGATTGAGGACGGCCATCACCCGCGGGTCAGTCCGGTTGAGCTCATCCCGGACGCAGAATTCCAACAGGCTGATCTCGATGAGGTTATCGCGCTTGGCCACTCCTGCCTTGTCACAGAAAGTACGGATAGCTGCCGGCGGATACCCGCGGCGGCGCATCCCGGAGAGGGTCGGCATGCGGGGGTCGTCCCATCCGCTAACGTGGCCTTCCTTTACCAGTTTGAGCAGGCGCCGTTTGCTGGTAATCATGTAGGATACATTCATCCGGGCAAATTCGATCTGCCGGGAAGGGAAGATCTCCAGTTTTTCTATAAACCAGTTATAAAGCGGCCGGTGGTGGATGAACTCCAGGGAACAAAGCGAATGGGTGATCTTTTCGATGGAATCGGACTGGCCGTGAGCAAAGTCATACATCGGATAGATGCACCACTCGTCTCCCGTACGGTGGTGATGGTCCCGCTTGATGCGGTACATGATGGGATCCCGCATGTGCATGTTATCGGATGCCATATCGATCTTGGCACGCAGTACCCGGGCGCCATCCGGAAATTCGCCGGCGCGCATGCGCTGGAAGAGATCGAGGTTTTCCTCAATGCTGCGGTTGCGGTATGGGCTTTCCTTTCCGGGCACGGTGGGTGTACCTTTCATTGCGGCGATCTCATCAGGAGTGGAGTCATCTACATATGCCAGCCCTTTCCCGATGAGCTGTATGGCAAACTCGTAGAGCTGCCCGAAGTAGTCGGAGGCATATAATTCCCTGTCTTCCCAATCGAAGCCCAGCCAACGGATGTCGTTCTTGATGTTTTCCACGTATTCCGTTTCTTCCGTAGTGGGGTTGGTGTCGTCGAAACGCAGGTTCGTCTTGCCTCCGTATTTTGCCGCGGTCTCGAAGTTGACACAGATGGCCTTGGCATGGCCGATGTGGAGGTAACCGTTCGGCTCCGGCGGGAAACGGGTAAGCACCCGGCCGCCGTGCTTGCCGGTCCTGATATCTTCTTCTATTATCTGCTCAATGAAATTGAGCGGTTCTTTTTCCTTGTTTTCTTCTTTTTTGCTGAGGTCATTCATGATTGAGTGATTGAGTGATTGAGTGATTAAACGGAACTCACCCTTTTGCGTTACATGCGTTCCGGCATTTCAATACCCAGGAGGTTCATACCGTGATTCAGCACATTGGCCACGGCCCGGCTCAGCTGCAGGCGGAAGGCCCTGGCCTCGGCCGTCGGCGCGTTGAGTATGGAATGGTCGTGGTAGAACCGGTGATAGGCCTTGGCCAGGTCGTAGCAGAAATTGGCGATGCCGGAAGGGTCGTATTCCTCTGCCGCCAGTTGTATCAGGCCGGGAAAAGAATAGATCATATTCAGCATTTCCTTTTCCTCGGGCTCGAGTTTCCGGTAACCGGCAGCCGGGCTAAGGTCCTGTTCTCCTCCTTTGCGGAGGACTGACTGCACCCGCACATAGGCGTTCTGCACATAAGGGCCGGTCTGCCCCTGCAGGTCCACCGACTCTTTGGGGTCGAAGACCATCCGCTTCCGGGGCTGCACCTTGATGATGAAGAACTTCAGGGCAGCCATGGCGATCTGCCGGATCAGCCCTTCCTTTTCTTCTTCGGTCAAACCGCTTATGGTATCCCGCTCTACGGTATTGGCGCGCGCTTCTTCCACTACTTCGGCAATGAGGTCATCGGCATCTACGACCGTGCCTTCCCGGGATTTCATCTTCCCGCCGGGCAGGTTGACCATACCGTAAGACAGGTGGTACAGGCCATCGGCATAGGGTTCTCCCAGCCGTTTCAGTATTTCGAACAGGACCTGGAAGTGGTAATTCTGTTCATCGGCGACCACGTATACCATCTTATCCACCCCGAAATCCTGGTAACGCTTCTGGGCAGTACCGATATCCTGGGTGATATACACCGAAGTGCCGTCGCTGCGGAGGACCAGTTTGTGGTCCAGGCCTGCATCCGTGAGGTCGATCCATACAGAGCCGTCCTCCTTTTTGTAGAAAATGCCTTCGTCCAGGCCTTTCTGGATGGCGTCCTTTCCCAGGAGATAGGTATCGGATTCGAAGTAGAGCTTATCGAATTCGACCCCCAGCCGCCGGTATGTTTCATCAAAACCCTGATACACCCAGGCGTTCATTTGTTTCCAGAGGCTGATGGTCTCCTCTTTGCCGGCTTCCCACTGCAGGAGCATCTCCTTGGCTTCGGCGCCCAGTCGGCTGTATTCGTTAAAATAGGTGTTTTTATAAGCTTTGAAAAAAGCCTCCTCGCTTTGGCCGTTTTCCGCTTGTTGCTCAAAGATCTCCCTTGCCTGGCCGGCCTGCTGCCAGGCCTTGTATTCCTCCTGCAACTTCTTTTCGAAGAGCACATAGTAGTCGCCTACGAAGTGGTCGCCCTTCTCCCCTGCCGATTCCGGGGAAGCGCCCCGGCCGTATTTCTGCCAGGCCAGCATGCTCTTACAGATGGCGATGCCACGGTCGTTAATGATCTGCACGCGAAACACCTCGTAACCGGCGGCCTCCAGTATCCGGGAGGTAGACCAACCGAGCAGTATGTTCCGGATGTGGCCGAGATGAAGAGGTTTGTTGGTATTGGGAGAAGAAAATTCTACCATCACCTTCTGGCCGTTGGAGGTGTGGCTGCCGTAGGCCTCATCCTGGTACATTTCGCCCAGGAACTCCCTCCAGAAAGAATCACTCAGGGAGAGGTTCAGGAACCCCTTAATAACGTTGTAGCTTTTTATGGCTTCCACTTCCCGAACGAGGTAACCGCCCAGTTCTTCCGCGATCTGATCCGGTTTCTTCCTGGCAATACGGGCGAAGGGAAAGGCCACGACCGTATAGTCGCCTTCAAATTCCTTGCGGGTGCTGTTTATCGTTACCTGATCAGCAGCGATGTCCGCACCATAAAGGGCCTTTATCCCTTTAATAACTCCGTTCTGTATTGATTCAATGATGTTCATGCTTAAGCGCTGTGTTGATGCCGGCTGAGTACTGCCGGCACAATTTAAGGCGGCAAATTTATTACTTTTTGATGGTAAGTTAAAAGGTCAGGCGCGGGGCGCCTCCTTTTTGAGGTAAATTTTGCCGGGAATGCACTCGCTCTGGCCGGTATTGCCGGTCCAGGGGCCTTCCAGCTTAAAGTCCTTCCCCTGTATGTACAAGGTGAGGTCGGCTTTTTTGTAGCACCATTCCATATCGTCCCTTTTCCAGTTTTCTACGATGCTGGTTTCCGTCAGGTGCACGGTATTGCCTACCAGTACGCCTTTCAGGTTCATAACGGCGTAGATGGAGCCAATTGCGACATAAGAGCGCCCGGTAACCATATTGCCTTTCTGCCGCAGGAAGAGCTCGAATTCATAAACCGGGGCAAAACCGCCCGGTTCCTGAGTAAGCGTCCCTTTCCACACACCGGAAAAATCCTTCTGGCCAATGGCGCAAAACGGTAACACGAGCAATGCAATGGCAAACCAAAACCTCATATCTCTGCTTTTTTACAACAGACTAACCAATAAAACTGCTCTACTGTTCCCCTGCATCCGGTTCTTCAAAAAAACTGAATATGGTTTTTCCATAGTTTCGTTCCTGAAAAAAGAATGGATGCTCGCGGAAAGAATGGTTAGGGTTGTGCTCCAGGACCAGCCATCCTCCCGGACGAAGCAGCCGGTGCTTAAAAATGAGGCCGGGTATAGTATCTATGGCAGGCAGGGCATAAGGCGGCCCGGCAAAAATGTAATCATAGGTTTCAGCGGCCTGGGCGATAAACTTAAACACGTCTGCCCTGACGATACGAATACATTTTTCGATCTCCAGTTCTTTTGCCGTCTTTTTCACAAACGCCAGGCATCCCGGAAATTTGTCCACATAAGTTACCTCACAACACCCCCGGGAGATGAACTCGTAGCTGTGGCTGCCCGTCCCCCCGAACAGGTCCAGAACCTTCATGCTTTCGAAATCCCAGTGGTTCAGCAGTATATTGAACAGCCCTTCCTTGGCAAAGTCGGTCGTTGGCCGGGTCGGCCAGTTCTTTGCCGGCGGATTGAAGCGCCTGCCTTTGAATTTTCCTCCGATTATGCGCATTGTTTTTCTCTCATTATTACATTGCTAAATTGTTATATTGCCAGATTGCCATATAGCCCGCTTCCGGAAGGACTTGCAGCAGTGAAGCAATAGAAACAATATAGCCATCCCGCCATGAAGCCATCTTCCTCAGCCACACAAGCTCAGCCCCAGCAAATCGAAGTAGAAATGGCGGGGCTCCGCGCTCAGCTTGGGCCCGATGTGAAAGAAGGCCGGTGGTTCTGCGAAATGAAGGTGCTTAACGTAGCGAAAGGCTTCCCGGTAGATCTCAGAATCCTTGAGTAACTGCCCGGACAGGTAGGCGGGGTCCCGGCCGGTTTTGAAGCCGAACTGTTGATAGGGCAATAGCAGATAATAGATGGCGTCTTTGGCACTCTGGTAAGAGAAGGCATTGAAAAAAAGAAGGTTCTTGTCCTCAAAAGCAAAGATAAACGCCAGCCCGTTTCTGAAGTGAGCGAAGACCCGGGGGCCTTCCTGCAGGGCAGCCATTTTGCGGATTCCTTCCAGTAGGGCGGAGCCGATATGAAAAATGCGACAACCGGGGAATGCCTGCCGGAAAAAGCCCTCTACCGGCTGAGGCATGGAATAGATGTTCTGAAAACCAAAGTCCTGAAGGGTATCGGAGAGCACAGCCTCACCCCGGCCGATTTCGGTAACCTGTTCGAGGTAGGCGGTTTTTTTTTGTTCATTGTAAAGGCGCTGGGGCACGAGGGTGCTTTTGTTGCCGGCCCAACCTGCTTTGATCGTGCGGTAGGTGAAACCCAGCAGCCCGTCCCCTTCCACCAGAGACTTCATGATCTCCGGTTGCGCCATGAGTTGCGGGCCTACTGCATAAGAACGAAGGGCCTGGAGATGCTGGCGGCTGTCCAGGACCATAAAATCAAAACTGTCCACCCCCATCAGGATGGACAGTTCGTAAATATTGGTATTCTTTTTAACAAAGGTATCTTCGACGAGATCCCTGATTATCTTTCCCAATTTCCTGATAGGTTTGGTGCATTCATGTTACCGAACTTGAGAACGCTATTGGGATCATAGCTATTGTCATATCGGGCAAAACGAGGATCGGCGTAGGGGCCCATAAAAGCCTTTCTGCGTATACCCACCTCCACTACCGGCACGTTGGTACTCTGATAGGTAATGGTGTCTGCCTGGATCTCAAACTCGGCGCCGCGCCCGTAAGGCACATAGCGCAAAGAATCGAGGTTGATGCCCATTGACCGGATGGAGTCGATAGCCGGCATGTAGGTGGTATCGTAGATGATCTCACCGGTAAAGTCGGGGTCATCCGGGTCACCGATAACGCTCACGATGCTGAAGCTGTCCGTCTTGAGTACGTGAGACAGAGAATCGAAGGATGGGGCGAACCCGCCCTTGATATTGCGAAAGGCCTCCTGCGCGGTCCTGATCTTCATCAGCTTGTCGATCACGGCACGCTCGCGCTTTTCCTTCTCTGCCTTGAAGGCAATAGGCTCGCGGATACTGCTGATGAGGACCCAGATCAAACCCAGGACAATGACGGCCAGAACTACGTTGATCAATATTCTCATTTTTCGGTTTGTTTTGACGCAATAATAAAGATTTTTAGGTAAAAAATGCCTCTTGGGCAGAAGCAATTTTAACACAATTACCTGAGACCAGAAAACAAACCGCCCTCAAAAATACCGTCCGCCGCCTACCTTTTTTCCCCTTTTAACACCCCCCTGCAAGGCGGGCCGCCCTATTTTCCACTCACCTGGCATTTGCCATTGTAAGCGGCCCCTTCTTCCACCACCAGAAATTTGGCCTGAATGTCCCCTTCGATATTGGCAGTGCCCATCAGCTGGAGTGTGCCGCTGATCTCCACATTACCTTTGATGTAGCCCATCACCACAGCTTCGGCCGATATCACCTTACCCTCTACCCTGCCCTCTTCACCGATAACGAGTTTCCGATCGCACTTGATCTGCCCAACGACGGCTCCGTCTATGCGAATATTCTCCGATGACGAAAAGTCGCCTTCAAAACGGGCCCCCGGTGAAACCAGGCAGTTGGCATCACTGCTTTTAACCGCCGCCAGACTGGGTGTTTCGGCCTTTTCATGCCTTACTTTGGGTTTGGAACGCATACTTAGACCAGCCATATAGTCACTTTTTTTACGGCCAAATACTTTATTTTACCTGGCCTGTTACCGAACTCTCTACCTCCTCGTTTTGTACTTTCAGGGTGAGATGAGTCCTGACAACTTTTAAATTAGAAAATAATTAATTTATGAACACGGTCATTCTGGGTATTGAATCTTCCTGCGACGACACATCGGCAGCCATAATAAGGGACGGCGAGGTGCTGAGCAACTGCGTCGCCAATCAGGAGGCTCATCGGTTATACGGGGGTGTAGTACCGGAAGTTGCATCCAGGGCCCACCAAAAAAATATCATCCCGGTGGTTGACCTGGCAATAAAAAAGGCAGGAATCGACAAGCGGCAGGTCGATGCCATTGCCTTCACCCGCGGCCCGGGGCTCATCGGTTCGCTTATTGTTGGCGTATCTTTTGCCAAAGCCTATGCCCTGAGCCTGGGTATCCCTTTGATCGAGGTCAACCACATGCAGGCACATGTTCTGGCCCATTTTGCCGAGCCTCCCCGGCCGGCGTTTCCCTTCCTTTGCCTTACCGTCTCGGGAGGGCATACCCAGATCGTACTCGTCCGGGGCCACCTCGATATGGAAGTGGTCGGGCAAACGCTGGATGACGCTGCCGGCGAAGCCTTCGACAAAACCGGCAAACTCCTGGGGCTGGACTACCCCGCCGGCCCCTTTATAGACCAGCTGGCACGGAAAGGCCGGCCGGTTTTCGATTTTCCCGAACCGCAGATCCCGGGGCTGGACTTCAGCTTCAGCGGGCTGAAAACCTCCATCCTTTATTTCCTGCAAAGGAGAAAGAAAGAGGACCCGGATTTCATCCGGAAAAATATGGCCGACATCTGCGCATCCGTGCAGAGCCGCATCGTCAGTATCCTGATCAACAAGATCAGCCAGGCTGCCGAAGAAACCGGGATAAGAGAAATAGCCATTGCCGGCGGCGTTTCCGCCAATTCAGAACTCAGGGCAGCGCTGGAAAAGACTGGAGCGGAAAAAGGCTGGAACACCTATATCCCCAAATTCGAATATTGCACCGACAATGCCGCTATGATCGCCGTGACGGGGTACTATAAGTATCTGAAAGGAGAGTTCACCAGCCAGGAGGTGGAGCCGGTGGCGAGGTGGAAGGTGGGAGGGGGTAACTGACTGAGGGAATGAATTCCCCCCCTAATCATTCCTTTATTCCCTCAGTCAGTTATTCCCTAGAACTCACTGATCAGTTTTTTCTTCATTTCCTGAAATTCATCTTCGGAGATGACGCCTTTATCTCTCAGTTCTCCCAGTTCTTTCAGGCGCTGAATTATATCGCTTTCTTTCTCAACCGCTGTTGCGGCTGCCTGAGCTTTTTCCGCTGCCGCTTTCACTTTTGCCTCGGCCTCAGCCTTCGCTTTCTTCTCGGCTTCGGCTTCCTTTCGCGCCTTTTCGTCTTTGCGCAATTGCTCGGCCACCTTTTTGCCCTTTTCGAACTGCTCCTTGTATAGCTTTTTCAGCCGGGCCGGGTCAAAATCCAGAATGGTGCCGCCGGATTCGAAGTGGCGTTTGAAGACCTGCCCCAGAGCATAGGTGGAAGCTCCGGCAAACACCGAAACCGTCACTCCGCCGATGATGGGCCCCACTACCGGCAACATCTTCACCAGGCTGCCGGCAGTAACCCTGGCCAAGGTAGAGCTCGTAAGGGAAGTGACGATGGCCTTGCCCTGTGTCTCTGAAAAGTCGACGTCATAGACCTTGCACATCTGCCGGATCATATCCAGCTGCAGGGCACTTACCGCGAAGATATCGGCAATGAGAACCGGGATCAGCCCTGCGCCCATCGACCAGATGACGTGGTTGCGGATGATGGTATCGACGTGCTTGGCACGTTCACTTTCATTGTTGCTCATGATCTTGTCTTTTATCGTTTTAGCAGCGTAGTCTATTATTCTCTTAGGTTCCACAGTAATCAGATTTTCCCAATATTAACGGCATTATTCCGGTTGTGCAAGCTTTCTTCGACTAAGTGATTGATTGGGTTGATTAGTTAATTGGTTGACTGGACCCTTTGCCATCAGCCGGGCGCCTGCCCCCCCAATCAACCCAATCAACTAATCAACCACCACCCTCACCCCCTCCGAATGGCTGGTAAACTCCGGCGCGTACATGCACTGAATACTGGCCAGGCCGTTGGAGAAATCTCCCCGGTGCACCACCCTTAGCGGGTATTCAAAGACATAAGTACCTTTGGGCAGATAGCTGATGAAAAAGTGAGTGGCCAGGTCGCGCGTGCTTTCGTAGTAGCCCAGGCCGCCCTGCCATTTGTATTGGCTGAGAACGTTGGTGGGCTCCAGGCCGCTGGCGCGCATATCCTTGAGGTGCACGTATTCCATGTCGCGGTCCACCCGCAGCTCGATACGGACAACCAGTTTGTCGCCGGGTTCGAGTGGGTTGTCTGCGGTGACGGCCTCCAGTTGCGGCCCCCGGCCGCCTATCGCTTCTTTAAATAACTGTTTGTCCAGCTTCAGAGGAGTCTCTTTAAAGACATCCACCTTATCCAGCTCTTCAAAGTACTGCCAGTAAGCGGCTCCCCAGGCGATACTCTCATTGGGGTTGGTTACCTTGATGCGGCTGAAATCGGAGCTGACTTCCCCTCCGTCCCAGCTGGCTTTGAAATAGCCGGTGCCTGCTTCTGCCGAGCGGCGGGCCTCGACCACTTCCGGCTGGAAGCTTTCTTCATCCATTCTGGGGAAGCTCACTTCCGCCAGGCGGGTATTTTCCAGCCAGTTGTCGCCAAAGCGGAGCAGGGCGTAGACGGCGTTGGCGGTGGCTTTAGTTGTCTTCCAGTGATTGGTTTGCTTGTTCTTCAGCAGCCAGATCTTGAGTTGTTCAACGGCCTCCGCATCCTGTGCCACTTCGGAGAAAACTTCTATCATCAGGGCATGCGTTTCGATGGGCATTTCATACCAGAAAAACCCGGTGTTGTATTTCCAGTACATGCCCAGTTCCTCATTGTACAAAGCGCGTTCGCGGAGGGAGCGGGTAATTCGCTCTGCTGTACTCTTCTGCCCGTGCCGCTGAGCGGCGATAGCCATCAACCCCTCCTGGTAAATGCCTTTATTGAGCCAGTATTTATCCACCTGTCCGAGGTAGTAATCCTGGGCCTCTGCGGCCTTGCCCTCTACCGGTATATCCTGGAACAAGCTGCGGGTATACAGGTAGTGGATCACTATACTGTGCAGGTGGTCGTCCTCCAGCTTTGCCCGCCCTTGTTTGACTTCGTACAATAATTGCTCGTAATGATCAGCAAGTTCCCGGTCGATATATCCGGTAGCGCGTTCCGCCATATTCCAGGCCCGGGACCCCTGCTGAATGTCATTCACGCCGAGAGCGCGCAGGCGGCCCATACCTTCCAGGATATACTGGGTGATATACCAGCTGTCCTGCCCTCCCGGGAACCAGGAGAAGCCGCCGGCGCCTGACTGGCGCTCGATCAGCTGCGACAGGGCCTTATCCTGCTCATAGCCCATGCGGTTGAGGTCGAAGAGCAGCCCGATACGCTTGCGCTGTTCGGCTTCGCTCTGGGCCTGGCGGACCCAGGGAGTTTCCTCCAGCAGAGCGGTTTTCAGCTCTTCGTTCTTCTCCAGTTCGCTGACCAGGGCATCGGAATTTTTCCATTGTTCGAAAACCTGTTCAATGGCCGGGTTGGAGTTGGCCACCGAGGCCGCCAGAGAATTGGCGTAGTAGCGGGCTAAGATCTGCTCACTACATTCGTAAGGGAATTCCATCAGGTACGGCAGGGCCTTGACCGCATACCATGCCGGGTTGGAAGTGACCTCCAGGGAGAAGTTGTGATGCAGAAGGGTATTGGATTTCCCGGCCTTGGCCATAGCTTCGAAATTGAACTCCCGCGTTTGGTTGCCTTTAACCGGCATGGGCATCGTTTCTGTGACCAGGGTGCGGTTAGTCAGGACGGGCAGGGCGCTTTCCTCCCCGTCCGAGAAGTTACCGGCTCTGGCGACAACGCGGTGGGTAACCACCAGCACCTCCCCCTGTGGCACCTGGAGCTTCCAGGCCAGGCGGGCCGACTGCCCGCCTTCGGCTTCGAAGGAGACGGTATTTTTCTCATTGCCGAAGCGTTCGTCGATGGGCTGCATGGTGAGGGCGTCAAAGAGCATCAGTTCGGCAGTACCCGCCATTTTATTTTCCGTCAGGTTACTTACCTTAGCGGTAAATTCGATCTCATCGCCCTCCCGCAGAAAGCGCGGCGGGTTGGGCAGCACCATGAGTTCCTTTTGAGTTACCACCTCGTTCTCGCTAATGGCGTACTGCAGGCTTTTGGTATGCGCCATGGCCAGGAACTTCCACCGCGTAAGAGCCTCGTTCATTTTGAAGCGGATGATCACATTGCCCTCCCCATCGGTGCGCAGCTCGGGAAAGAAGAATACGGTCTCTTTCAGGTTGCGCCGAACCGGAGGGGCAGGAGGCGCTTCTGTTCTCTCCGTAGGATCAGGCTCCGCCGAAGGAGGTGGAGCTATCGCTTCGGCGAAATCCGCCATTTGAGCCATGCCCTCCCCTTCCGATTTGGCGGTAAAACCGGCCGCCTGTTCTGCCATCATTGGCGCTTCCGCTGTGAGCTCATAGGCGCGGGAGCGGACGGCGCCTCCCATATAGCCGCCGCCGTAAAAATTGAAGTTGAACCAGTTCATCTGGCGGTAAGTACGGCCGGGCACATCGGGGAAGGAAGGGTAATAATAAAAGGTATTACTGCCGGTGCTGTTAAAGTGGCGGCTCTGCCAGCCCCGCGCCTGATAGTTGTAGGGGAAAGGGCTGAAATTCCAGGAGTGAGGCCGGAACTGGTCCAGAGAGGCGTCGTACAGGGTGGCCACCATTTCCGCCGCCACCTTTTCGCTGCCCGGGCCGCTGACCTTGATCTGCCAGGCTTCTTCATCACCAGGATGCAGCTTGTTCCGGAAGGTGTTGTATTCGACCTTCAGCTCCTTATCCTTCCAGGGAACGCCGATAGATTCTACCCAGGTGAACGGGCGGTTGTATTTGACGAAGCTGAACTGAGCGTAGATGTTTCCCTTGTCCTCTTCAATTATTTTATGTGTAACGGACTGCCAGGGTTTCACTTTCAGCCAGGAGCGCTCGGCCACTTCCATGCGGCGCTCCAGTTCGTAGAGGACGTAGAGCTCCTCAGAGGAAGTAGCCAGCAAGATGGAGGCCTCCTCTCCCGGCTGGTAGCCGCCGGTTTTCGGCTGCTTTTTCCAGGCGATCACGCCCCCCGGGAATGCCTTCTCCCCAGCGTCATAGACCAGGAAGAATTTCTTTACTTCGACGGTATTGCCCTTATCGTCTTCTGTTTCCAGGTTCAGCACGTAATGCCCTACCGGCCAGCCGGACATGTTGACGAAAACGGTATCCTCCCTGCCGGTATTGAAGGGCTGGTTGAGAAGTTCTTCCTTTATTGGCCAGTTGGCAGGCTCCTCTTCGTTCTCATAGGCGAAATGGGGGAAATCTCTGCGAAAAGCCTTTTCATCGATGATGCGCCGGTCCGGCTTTCCCCAGTAGCGATCTACAAAAACCTGCTTTGGCGCTTCCAGGCGGTTGATGGTAAGGGTTCCCTCCGACGGCTGTGGTTCGCCGTCCAGGTTTTGGGTGATAATCCCTACCGGAATCAGCCCCTTTTCCCGGCCGATACTCTCCGGGATCGTAACATCGGCCTTAAGCCCCAGATAGGCCAGGCTCAGGCTCTTGCTGGCGGAGTGGGTCTCGCCGGTTATATCCACCACATCCACGTAAGCGGTGAAGACGAATTCCGGTTTATTTTCCTTATCGACGGTGGGGTCAGGCTGGGCCAGGAAATTGAATTCAAAGGTACCGTCGGCAGCCGTGTTGAGCACTCCGTTAGCGATCTCCTGGCTTTCCCCATAGCGCGGAAAGCCCCGCCCCCCGTAGCGCCACCAGGGAAACCACGGATAGCGCACCTCGCGCACCACCCGGTACTGCACCTCGGCCCTATCGATGCTGCTTCCGGCGAAGGCCATGGCTTTACCGCTGAAGGTTACAGAATCGCCCAGGGCCGGGCTTCCTTCGGCGGGATCCATGACAACCTCAAACTTCGGGCGCTTATATTCCTCGACCGAAAAATACTGGAAACTGTTGCCTGCATCGGAGAACAGGCGCATCTGGCCCAGCAGGCCGCCCTGAGGCGCCGTGAAAGTGCCGTTGGCCGTACCGTACTCATTGGTCGTGAGTTCCTGTTTGGCGACCTCCTGGCCGTTGACATCGAAGAAAGTGACCGTGAATTGATGTTTGGGTAGAATGGAAGGGATATTCCGCTCATCCTTATCCAGCACAATGGCTTTAAAATAGATCGTCTGGCCCGGCCGGTAAATGGCGCGATCCAGGAAAAAGTGAGTGGCCAGGTTTTTAGACGGGCGGCGCGAGCTTCGGTAGCTGGAATAGCCATCCTGGAAGAAGAGCACATCCCCCTCTTTGGAAAAGCGCACCTGGAAGTAGGAGTTTTCCGGCACCTCCGGCAGAATGAAGCCATCTTTGTCGCTCTTTGACTGCCCGATCTTCACTCTTTCCTGCCGGCGTTGCTCCTGGTTGTACCGGTTGGTGAAGAATTCCGCCAGCACGCCTTCCAGAGGCATACCGGTTTCGCGGTGCAGGGTCAGGAATTCGATACCGCCTTCCGGGCTGCGCCGGTTGAAGTAGCTCAGCTCTGAAACAGTGATGAACAGATAGCCTACAGCCTGTTCTGTAAAGGAAAACTCAGCATTATCGGCGATCAGGAGGGCGTAGGATCCGAGCGGAAGGCCTTCGGCAGCCACCTCGGTGGTGTGTTCCTGCAGGTCGCCGTCATCGGGCAATTTTACGCTCCAGGCATTGAGAGGCCTGCGGGCGGCCAGTTTGCGAAACAGTTCTTCCGGACGGTTGTTTTCCAGTGAGAATTGCTCTTTTTCCTCTACTTTAATAACCCGGAAGAAACTTTCCTCTGCATTTCGGTATGATACGGAGGCGAGCATAGGTTTTCCGGGCAGGTTCACTTCCTCCATCTTAATCTCCAGCGTCCTGCGCAGAAGTTGGCTGCGGAGTTCTCCGCACCGGCGCGCCCCGTAGGTTTCGGGATATTTTTCGAGGGCATTGTTACAGATGTCAAGCGCCGCTTTGAGCTTCCACTTGTGTTCTTCGGCCTCTCCCGGTACGTAGGTATTGCCTTGTTCAACGTATAGGCTGGCCATGGCATGCCATACTTCAGCAACCAGCGGCTGGCCGGAAAAACGTTCTTCCAAAGCCTCCAGTGCCTTAAGGTACAGCTCATCCTTCTGGCTGAGGATGGAATTCTGGCGAACGAAATTCAGGCGGGAAAGATCGGCTTCGAGCAGAGCCGCTTCCAAATCATCTTTCAGGTGGCGGCCGATCAGATCCTGGTACAATTCCAGCGCCCGGTACTTATAGGAAAGCGTATCCCGGGTATTCCACTCTACTTTTACAAACTCTTCCGCCGGAGCGAACGCTTCTTCCTGATCGACCTGAAAACGGTAAGCCGGTTGTGTCAGGTAAGAGCGCTCATTGGAGAAGTGCTCAAGAGCGCGATATACGAGGAAGTCATACAAAGTAGGCCTGAGTTCGTCCGTATTATCAGGCCCCTTAGAGGAATATGTGATCGCATCAAAATCGGTGACCGGGACTTCTACCGTTTTTTCATTTTCCACTGACCGCAGGTAATAGCGGGAAGCTTCCCGGAGCAGTTGGCCCAGGCTCCAGGTTTCCAGGTCCTCCGGCAGGGACCCCACGGTACTGGTACGATCGGCAAGGCGCCAGTAATTCTGGTCGGCATACCGTTGGTAAAGTTCGCCCGTCAGTGAATAGAGGATCGGCTGCACAGGAAAGCCGGCGGTTTCGGCTTCCTCCACCATGCGCTGTATCACCTGCGCCAGGCCCCTTTCTTCCAGCTGGCTCTGGTATTTATTGCGGTAGATAATCGCTTTTACGATCTGAGCGGGCTCATTGTCCTTTCTGGCCCGTTCATACAGCGTATTCACCTTTTCAAGAGCTGAGCGCGGCAGCCCTTCGTTTTCCAGCGAATCGATGGTTTTCCATTCAGCCTCGTAGGGGTCCTGCTTTGTCATGGTTTTGATTTGTCTTGTATTTTGAAAGCCCAGCAGTGTTGTGGAGCAACTCAGGATAAGCAGCAGCAAGATCGGAAGGATGCGGTTCATAATGGTTAGTTGGTTAGCTACATTAATCACTTTTGCGGAAAAGGTTCGGCGTTTCCCACAATAATACGATGCAGAGAAGGGGAGAATTACATATTTGGAGGTGTTTTTTTATTATATCCTTTTATCCAGTAGGAGGACGGCTTAAGGGGGTGATGGTTTGATTGTTTAATTGTTCCGGCGCTCAGCCACCTGGAGATCAGGCAATATTAGCCCGCTCCAAGAGACGGGCCGGTAATCAAACCATCAAACACTCCTCTGCTGACTCTCAAACCGCCCGATATCCACCACCTCCTCTAATTTAACATTTTCTGTGAGGAAATCAGCCATGTGCCGGGCCCAGAAAGGGCCGAGGGAGGCGCCTTTGGTACCGAGCCCGTTGAAGATAGCCAGTCGGGGGAATTCCGGGTGCCGCCCGAGGAAGGGGCGACGGTCTTTTACTGTAGGGCGGATGGCGGCACGGTGCTCCACTACCTCAAAGGGAATTTTCAGGATATCTTTCAAGCGGGCTTCCAGATAATCGCGGCCTTCAGCAGTCGGGCTGTCGTCCTTATACTTCCAGTTGTAGGTAGAACCGATCCAGTACAGGCCATCCTGCAGAGGGACGATGAATACGCGGTGCTTGAGTATCTTCTCAAAGCCGGCTTCCGGAATGCGGGCGATCAGCACCTCGCCCTTGGCGCCGCCGAAAGGAAGGTAGTTGAAAAAAGGGTTGTCTTTGGCACGGTATCCCTCGCAGAAAACGGCAGTTTGGGCCTCCAGCTCTCCATAACGGACGCCATCACTTTTCATTTCCAGCTTTTCAAAATCGAATGGCGCATCGGTAATGGCATTGTGCTCCCGCAGATGAATGCGGTAGGCATCGGCCAGTTTGCCGACATCCACCTGGGCGCTATGCCGTACCTCTCCGTAGCTGTAGGCAGGGACTGTTTTTTCGGCGTACGCTTCCAGGCCTGCTCTATCGAGCATGTATTTCCCATACCCCTCCTCCCCTGTCCGGGCCATCCAGTCGTTCTCTTCCCGGCTGTTGAAGAGGGAGCGCAGGATATTGCGCTCATGGTACAGTGAAATGCCAAGTTTTGCTTCCAGGGCCAGGTAAGTCTCTTTCGCGAAGGGAATCAGTTCATCTACCCTCCAGGATTTTACGTACCGCCGTCCGGTGATAGGGTTGATGATGCCGGCGGCCACCTGGGTAGCAGACCGTTTATCGTACTGATCCACTACGTGCACCGATTTACCGGCCTTTTCCAGGAAGTAAGCCAGCAGAGTACCGGCCAGGCCCTGGCCGATGAGGAGAAAGTCGAAATGGTTATTGCTCTCGGCCATTGTCTTTTTTCACTGCTTTCTCCTCTTTTCTAAGCAGTTTTTCTTTCTGCCTCTTCGGGGATCTGAGCGGATTGCCTTCACTGCTGCCCTGGTGGTGGATGATGGTATGCGTACCGTCCGGATTTACCTGTACAGCGGCGTCGCCATTGTGATGAATGATAGTGTGGGTGCCATCTGGATTTACCTGTACATCCGTTTCTCCGTTATGATGAATGACGGCATGGCTGCCGTCCGGGTTCGCCTTCGTAGATGTATTGCCATGATCGTGGATTACAGTGTGGGCGCCATCCGGATTTACTTGTATAGAAGTATTTCCCTGCCGATGAATTACGGTGTGAGTTCCATCCGGGTTCACTTTTACAGTAGTACGCTGCGCAAGAGTAAATGCGGGAATGGCAAACAGGAGGGTGATAAAAAGTAAGGGTTTCATATTTGCTGGTTTTAAGAAAGCGCTAACCACTTAATATAAGGAAAAAATTGCTCTTAGAGTTTACTCAGTTCCACCTGTAGCTTTTTGGGCAACCCCTTCACTACGAGCTCATAGGAATGATCGGCCAGTTCACAGAGGAGTTCGTCCGGCAATCCGGTTTCGAATTCCACTGTATTCCAGTGTTTTTTGTTCATATGCCAGCCAGGGCGGATTTCAGGATACTGTTCCCGCAGTTCGACGGCCCGGGCGGGATCACACTTCAGGTTAACGGTAAACTCGGCGCTGTCCAGGCCCGTAAGGGCAAACATTTTGCCCATCACTTTGAAGACCAGCGTTTCCTCTCCGAAGGGGAAGGCTTCTTCCACACCTTTCTTGGAAAGGCAGTACTCGCGAAATTCTTCGATATTCATCTTGCGGGTATTTCCAGTAACCAAAGGTAGGGAAATCGTTTGGTTTACGCAGCCGTGAAATGCAGGAATAAGTTGCGGGGCCTTTACGGCAGATCGTGTCCTGTATTTGAGTTCCAATAAAAAACGGGGCATAAATTGTGCCAATTATATCCACAAGCCAAGGAATGAAGTTCCATAAAGCCTATTTAATCCACGTCACTGGCATTTCTATCTTCACGCCGCTCCTGTAGTAGCCGCCATCACCGCCGCCTGCATTTCCAGCACAGCCTGGCTGATGAATTTACGCATTTCGGTATCCTCGGTAAGAGTTTTGATCTTTTCACGGGCGGCCTTGCGCTCCTGTTTATCCGGAAGGAGGCCCCTTTCCAGTTTGCCGGCCAGAATGATGGCCAGCAGCATGCGCTCTTTGGGAGTAGGTTCGGCATCGTCAAAAATCACCTGGCGCAGGCGCGCCCGCAGGGTACTTTCCGGTTCGGTGTCCACACTGGGGTAGCGGTTGACTTTGAACACCCACAAGACCTTCTCTTCCCTGCGGGTAAGGATGCGTTTCCGGATGAGGTTGTCGATGGCCTGCCGGCGCAGCTTGGTGATGCGCTGTGCAAGATAGTGAATGCAATAAGCCACTTTACGGCGCTTTTTGAAATTTTTCAAACGGCCGAGCACATCGTTGAGCAGGCGGTTGTCAGTAATGGCGTTGTCAATCACCCTCACCCGCCCGTCTTCGATGATGATGCGTTCGGCGAGGATCAGGTCCATGAGCAGGGCGCCGGCGAAGCCGTAATGCAGGTAGGATCCGGCCATGCTGAAAGAGCCCTTTTCGTCGTCTAAGTCAAGCAGGAGAATGGATTCGTGGAGATGGAGGTTCATGGTTAGATGTTTTTTGAATACCGAAATGATAGCTGTAATCCGGAAAGCCGAAAAACTTATTCGGCCAATACTGCCGGAGGTTGGACGCAACCGGCCCCTTCCCTTCAAATAAATAACCAGCAAATACAGGAAGCCCATTGCTGAAGTGGAAAAATCAGGAAAAAAACGAAAAAACAGTATGAAAAGCAGTGGGAAACCCATGTGAATCCGGCAAATAAGAAAAAAATACTTTAAATTATAGGTTGCCAAGAAACCCTTATAAAAATAAAACAAACCCCAATGCAAACCCCAGTGATCTATCTGGCCTTCGCTAACGACCGCGATGATTACCTGCCTACTCTTAACCGGGAAAGGAAAACCATCTTCAGGTCTATAGACCCTTTTGACGACCGGGGCGTGCTCAACCTGAAAGTAGAGGCAAGCGCCTCCCTGGACGATATTTTCGAGACCTTCCGGAAATACAACAACCAGGTCATCCTCTTTCATTTCGGCGGACATGCCGGCGGAACGCGCCTTCAACTGGAAAAGGCGGACGCCACCACCCAGGGCGCCCGGGCTGAAGGGCTGGCCCGGTTGCTGGGTAAGCAGGAGAACCTCAAACTGGTCGTACTCAATGGCTGCGCCACCCAGGAACAGGTCCGGCTGCTGCTCGATGCCGGAGTAAAAGCAGTGATCGCCACTACCGCCGCCATCGATGATGAAATGGCAACGGAATTTGCCGAACAATTTTACTATTACCTGGCCATCCACCACCGGCTACAGCATGCCTTCGAAATGGCCAAAGCCTTCCTCGACTCCAAATACGAAGAGCATCCTCCCATAGGGACCTTTCGGGGCGCACAGATAGAACAAACGGAAGAGGCGCCCTGGGGACTGTACGTCAACGAGGGGACAGAGGAGGTGCTCGGCTGGGCCCTGCCCCGGCACATCGCCACCATTCTGGCCCATCCCCCAACCGACGGCAACCCCCGGACAAAAGCCAATGACATCCTCATCGCCGAAACCTGCCTCGAACTGGTCAAGTACAGCCAGGACCTGAACTACCACCTCAGTAAAGATATAGAGGACCGCGACGAGTCTTCCATCAAGAGTGCGGTGGTCGACGCTTTTCCAACGCCAATAGGAGAAGAATTGCGTAAGCTGGTGTGCCGGAACAGTATGGATGAAGCGCCCAATAAGTTCCAGCTGTTCACTCCGGAACGGCTTCGTCAACTGGTGCAAACCTACCGGACTTCAGTACAGTTCATTTTCTTCCTGCTGCTTTCCCAGCTTTGGGACGAAAAGTACAAACAGCCAAAATTGAAAATAGGGGAAGATCACCTGTCCACTCTGAACAGTTTTCTCACTCTCCGGGCCGAGAGCTACCCATCCTTCGATTATGTGCGGCTGATCCGGGCGATCATTCAACTGCTGGAAGAGATCAGAACGCCCTGCTTCATTCCGGAACTGAGCCAGGTGCAATGGAACGGGGCTTCCGAAAGTGAACCGGGGCAAGCGATTTCTTTCCTGGAAGAACTCAACTGCAACCTGCCGGACAATACGGCAAAAGAAGAGGATATTAAGAACCTCTGCCTTCAGGCGGAAACTCACCTGGGCGCCTTTCTGAGAACTTTCGCCTTCCTGGCCAAATACAAACTGGCGGCCATTAAAAACATCGAAGTAATCAAAAACCGGCACGAAAGTCCGCAGTACCGGCATAACCAGGTCACTCTCGACAAGGCCCTGACGGTAGCCACCGTAGGCGTCCACCCAAGAGATATCGTCCTGAACAACTTTACCGACAACAAATGCGTGCTCCTGATGAAAACGGAGGGTAAAGAGGTCAAAGACTACCTCAGCCTGGCGCCTTTCATTATCGATAAGAACTCCCTGATCAATGAAAAGAGCACCAAATTGTACCTGTACAGTTACCAGCAAAACAATACTTACATGTTCCATTTTCTGAACGACCGCAGAGACCCACCCCTGGCCATTGACGGACAGGGCCCGTACTATCAAGACATTTACCAACAGTTCGAAAAATTCAGGGCGGAGATCTTTGGCTACCGGCCAAGGCGGGCCCAGGCTGCTGCTTCATGAACAACGCGGTTGCAGCGAGGAGAAATAACCAAAACCCATTAAAAGCGAAACAAAATGGCAGGCAAATCTCCTTTCAAGTTACTGGATGCCTATGGAAAAAGGGACAAGGATATCTTCTTTGGACGGGAAGAGGAAGTCGAGGCCCTGTATGAAATGGCCTATCAAACCAACCTGATCCTCGTCTACGGCCCATCGGGGAGCGGTAAGACCAGCCTGGTGCAATGTGGCCTCGCCAACCGGTTTCAGCCATCAGACTGGTTCGACATATACATCCGGAGAGGAGAAAACATCAATGCCGCCCTGCAGCGGTCACTCCGGTCCATCCGGCTGGAGGAAGTGGAAGAAGGCACCCTTTTCGAGCGGCTGGCAAAAATACAACTACCCAGGCTGGAAGGGTTCCAGCCTGCCAAAGCTGTCATCCCGGCTACCGATATCACGCGCACATTACGCGACATATACGAATACCACCTCAAGCCCATTTACCTCATTTTCGACCAGTTTGAAGAACTCTATATCCTTGGAAGCGCTGCAGAACAACAGGCATTTTATCACACCATCGCCGAAATCCTGAATACGGAGGATTACTGCCGGATCATCATCATCCTGCGGGAGGAGTATCTGGCTGAACTGGACGCTTTCGAAAAAGTGATCCCTTATTTATTCGAAAAGCGCCTCCGGGTAGAACCCATGACCCGGCACAATACCAATGAGGTGATCACCGGCACCACGGAGAAATTCGGCATCCGGCTCAAAGGGGAAGACACCTCCGCCCTCATCATTGACGCCCTGGCCAAAGGACAGAAAAGGGTTGAACTTGCCTATCTCCAGGTCTTTCTGGACAAGTTGTACCGGAAGGCCTCGAAAAAGGAGACGGAGCAGGTCGTTTTCGACAATCAGCTCGTCCAACAGCTGGGCAATATCGAAAACATACTGAAGGAATTCCTGGATAGCCAGGCCGGCATTATTCAGGAGCGGTTACAACAAACTTTTCCCGCCTCCCCGACGGATGGTGTAAAAAAAGTACTGAACGCCTTTGTAACCCTGGAGGGCACCAAACACCCCCTGAAGAAGGAAGAAGTGAATGCCCCCGGCATGAGCCAGGCGCAGGTGGATTTCTGCCTCAGCCAACTGGAAAAGGCCCGCTTATTCCGCCTGGAAGGAGGCCTTTACGAGCTGGCGCATGACGCCCTGGCCCAACAGATAGCTCAGGAGCGGAGTGAGGAGGAAGTTGCCATCCTGCAGATCACCAAAATTGTGAAGGACCGTTTCTCGGCCTACGAAACGACCAAATCCTTACTGGACAACAAAGAGATTCGGCTGCTGGAAGTCCACCGCAAGCAACTCCAGGACGAAGGCCGGTTCAACCCTGAAGAATGGGCATTCATCCGGAAGAGCATCTGGGAGGATAAGCTATGGAGCAGAATACGCTTCGGGATGCTCCTGGCCGCCGCGGCTGTGCTGATCGCTTTTACGGCTTATTCGAATTATTACAAGAACGTCTACTTTGCCGAAAAGGAGAATGTTAAACGGGCTTATGACAGCCTCACGATTGTCCACGCCGAAAGGCAGGAAGCCAAGTTCAATGAATACCTGGCCAAGGCGCGAAAATCAATGGATGACGCCCGGTATTCCGATGCCGTCAAAGAACTGGGAACGGCGCTGGACTTCGATAGCACCCGTGAGGAAGCGATTGCCCTTAAGCAGCAGGCCGAGAACAAACTGGGCCTGGCCGATGGATTCAACCGCCTCATTGCCGAAGGCGATTCCCTTTTCACCCTGGGAGAAACCCATTACCTGGATGCGCTGGAAAGATACCGGGAAGCGGCAGCGCTGGATTTCAATCCGCAGCTGGCCCGGGCTAAAACCAGCCAGGTTACAGAAAAACTGGGCGGCGCTTTCGAGAAATTCAAGTCGGCAGGCGACGCCTTGTTCGAAGGCAGAGGATACCGGTATGCACTAAACGCCTACCGGCAGGCGGCGCGGATACGGCCCGGGGATGATTATGTGCAAAATAGAATAACCGAATGCCGGGAAAGAATGGGAGGTTAACAAGATAAAATACCTGAAACAATGAAAATAAAGTTGATAATACTGTTGGCAACTCTGGCGGCCCTCACTCTGTGGAGGTGCCGGTGGGACCTGGAGGAGTTGATCTTTGTAGAGGTGTTTGCAGATTTTGAGAAGATCTCTGAAGACGGCAGCCAGATTGTTTTCAGCGGGCGCATCGAAGGATTGCAGGAAAAAGAAACTGTTACGGAATATGGCTTTGTCTGGTCAACAGTTGGCCCGGCGCCCTTTCCCGGGCTGGACAAAGAAGAAATTAAAGCTCCTTCTAATAACCTGGATTTTCCAAGTGGGAGGTTTTCAAGTACTATTGGGGCCGACACGCTTGAACTTGATAAAGATTATTATTACTGGGCCTATGCGGCCACTGTCGCCGGAATAGAAATAAGTGAGCCCCGGAAATTCAATACTGGAACCATTACTGTCACCATGGAGGGATTCGACTCAGTGCGGTTGTCTTTATACATTTTTGAAGGCTCATTGAACGGGCTGGCCGTCAACCGTATCATTCAACACGGCCACCTTTGGTCTACAGAGCCGGACATGGACCCTATAATTGCCAGAACGGAATTGGGCAAACCCCTAACAAGCGGCCCTTTTCTCAGTGTAGTAAACAACTTGTCACCTAGTACTACATATTATGTCACTGCCTATGCCGACACTGGTGGCGATACTCTTCTGCAGGATGCTAATGTTCAGGAATTTACAACCAGTGGCATTGAAGTCAAAACGACGAGCCTGGAGCAAGTAAATAATTCGGCCCGGGCAGAGGGTAGTATCCAGCTGCTCACTTTTTTGAATGATATCTCCGGCCTTACAATCTCCAATATAGTGCCTACCCTCCCTCCCCGTAAGTATGAAGCAGAGTATGGTTTTGTATGGAATATGGATAGTGCAGGCCCTCCCGGCTTTCAGGACAATAAAATAATGACTGATTCAGGACTTCAGTCGGACACCACTTTCTCAGAGATCATTATCGATAATTTTATCGGCTCTCCTGATCTCAAAGCCAGGGCATATGTTATCCTGACATCAACTGATGGCGTATACCGTGACACCTTTCTCGGCGCTGTCCAAGCCGCTGAGATCACCCCAATTTTCTGGGAAGGGTTACAGGGCCAAGCCCACTTTCCCGGCCTGGCCAGGAGGCATGCTGTGTATTTTAATCTTGGCAATACCGCTTTTGTGGGACTAGGGCACTCCGATGATGAAAAATTTTATGCTTTTGATGGCGGCCAATGGTTCACACGAGATTTTTCAGATGACGATAACAGCCCTTCTGCCCGCAGTGGTGCAATAGCCTTCGAACTGAACGGCTCTGCCTATGTTGGACTAGGGCATCAAGGCGACAAAAACTTCTATCGCTTTGACGGAAGCTCATGGGAAACCCTGGCCCTTACAGATACACTTGACAGCCCCTCTGCACGGAGCGGCGCTGTGGCCTTTGTGCTGAATGGTTTTGCTTATATCGGACTAGGGCATCAAAGCGACAAAAACTTCTACCGCTTTGACGGAAGCTCATGGGAAACATTAGACTTCTCAAATGACAACAACAGCCCTTCCGCTCGAAGCGGAGCCATCGCTTTTGTGTTGAACGGGGCAGCATATGTCGGGTTAGGGGATTCTGCTGACAAAAACTTCTACCGCTTTGACGGAAGCTCATGGGAAATATTAGACTTCTCAAATGACAACAACAGCCCTTCCGCTCGGAGTGGCGCCGTGGCTTTTGAATTGAATGGCGCTGCTTATGTTGCCCTGGGGGCCTCCGGCTCGGGATTCAAAACAGATTTACGAAAATATGATGGCTCCTCATGGTCCCTCGAAGACGATTCCTTTCCTTTATATGACAATCCTGACGGAAGGGCGTTTGCCGTAGGGTTTTCACTCGGGTCATTCGGATACATCGGAACCGGCGAAAGCGAAGATGGCCCTACTGCCAGCTTCTACCGTTTCAAAATTGAATAACCCTTTTAAAGCCTTCAAAATGAAACATTGGCGATACTCCATACTACTCATACTAACCGGATTTCCTGCCTGGCTCCTCGCCCAGCTTCAGCCCGTAGCCTCCAGCATTCACACCCTCACCGCCCGCATCAACCTGGTGGAAGATCAGGTGAAAATTACAGGAGACTCCTTAACCGTCCTGCAGGGCGGCTCCGCCTTCGAAACGGAAATGCTGCTGGACAGCCTGGCCATCGAATCGGGAGAACTGGCCATCTATTACCACCTCCCTCAAAGAAAAAAAGAGCGGGGTCTGGATAAACGAGAGGTTCAGTTTACCTATACCGTCACCCTGGGCCTCATCCTCAACGGCGAGCCCATAGTGCCGGAACCGCAATACCTGCTGGGCGATATGGGAGCCGGTCTTTCCCTCAGCGGGAAAGACAACCAATTCCGCATCCAATGGGCGCATATCCTTCAGGACTTTGTCAACATCGAGGGGGAACTAAAAGTAAGCCTGAAGGTGGAAGAATACACTAACCTCCTGGTACTACTGGAGCTCAACTGCCAGGAAGCCCCCAGTTTCAATTTCGAACAGCGCCTGCCCTATTTTCTGGCTGCCGGAGCCGGGGCGGGATTGATTGTTCTCGGGATAGCTGAAGAAATGAGATCCCAGGATATTTATGACAATGAATACGCCAAATCCGGCAGCCTGCGGCAGGCGTTACCGCTCTACAACAAGGCCAACAACAAACACCACAACTATATCATTTTCACTACGGCGGGAACCGTTATCCTGCTCACCGATGCAGTACTATATTTCCGCCGAAGCCGGAGATATAAAAAGGGAAAAAATATTTACGATCAATACTGTCCGGAAAAACCGCTGTCCCTCAATCCTGTTTTCGAACTCCCCTCCGGATCTCCCGCCGGGGGGCAGTTGGGATTGCGGATCACTTATTCCTTTTAGCGGCATAACCTAAAAACAGGATATTATGAAGCCCCGAGTTCTCCTGCTTCTCGCCTTTTTCTCCCTGAGCGCCGGGTTAACCGCTCAGAGCGATTGCTTTGCTCATTTCTTTGCACGGGGCAAGCATGCCCTGGAGTCCGATGACTTCGAAAAATGGGGTGAGGCGGAATTATACTTCAACGCCGCCTACCACTGCCTGGACAATGATGAAAAACAAAAAAGCCTGGCCCGGAAATGGAAAGAGCGGGCCAACCAGCAGTACATTCAGGCTATTAAGGAAGCCCGGGATTCCGTCAGTCAGGCCAACGTACGGATCGAGCGGCAATCGCGCATCAGCAAGGCCCTCAGCTGGTCATTCTTTGCCCTGGAGGAAGCAGCCAGAGACAGCCTGCGTACCGCCCTGGCCCTGGCCTTCCGGGCATATTCAACAGTCCGGAATGACCCTACCCCCTTTGCCCCCCTGATCCGGAAGTCTTTCGGGAACACCATTTACGCCGAAGGCTCCATGGCCCTCAGAGGCCACCAGGCCGAAATTCTGGAAATAATGACCTCTCCGGACGGCGTCACTGCCCTGACCCGGTCCAGAGATCATACTGCCAGAGTTTGGGATATTATTACAGGAAAGGCCATCGCTGTCCTCGGGCCTCACCGTGGTTTCATCCACGCCGCCGCTTTTTCTCCCGACGGCAGCCGCATCGCCACGGCCTCGGCGGATAGTACTGCCCGGCTCTGGACGCGCGAAGGGAAGTTCCTGCAGGAGATGAACGGGCACCAGGATGAAGTGCTGGCAATAGCCTTTGCCCCCGACGGCAGGATACTTACCGGTTCCCGCGACAGGACCGCCTGTTTATGGGATCCGTACGGCAACCTGATCCGAAAGCTGGGAGGCCATGACGGCCCGGTGCTGTTGGCTGCTTTCGCTGAGCAGGGAGCTAAGATGCTGTCGGCCACCGCCCGGCAAGTGAAGGTATGGAATTCGGATGGAAGCCTTTTCACTACCATCAACGGGCATAGCGGCTATCTCTATTCCGCCCGTTTTTCTCCGGACGGCGCGAAGATACTGGCCGCCTCCGCGGACAGCACCGCCGCCATCTGGAGTATTTCCGGTGAAAAAATGGCCGTTTTACGCGGTCACAACGGCATTGTACACAACGCCTGGTTTTCAAAAGACGGCCAGCGCGTACTTACTATATCCACCGACGGAAACGCCAGGGTGTGGCAGGTAACCGGCGAACTGCTCGCAGAACTCTCCGGGTACCAGGGGCAGGCCACTTCCGCCGCCTTTTCTCCTGACGGGGAAATGGTGGTTGTCGTATCCAAAAACAAGGTGGCCAAACTATGGGATATCCAAAACCAGAAGGCGGTGGCCTCCATCAACCTGCCAGGCCATACAGATGAGGTATTGCAGGCCCAGTTCAGCCCCAATGGCGAAAATATCCTTACCGCCTCCCGGGACCACACCGCAAAATTATGGGACCTTAAAGGAAACGTCATACTTGATATTGACGGTTTTGAGGGGCCTGTCCTTTCCGCTACTTTCTCTCCTGACGGCCGCTACCTCGTTGCCGCATCCACCGACAAAACAGCTGTCATCTGTGAAGAGCCGGAGTCCGTTTTTCAACGCCTGAAGCAGTCTCCTCCGCAGATGACAGCAGAGCAGGAAAGCTGGTTTTTCCTGAAATAGGGAGCTATTCTGTTTAGCCTATTTCAAAGTATTTTTATCTTTGCCGGAACACACATAACGACCCCGTAGTTCAAGGGATAGAATAGGAGTTTCCTAAACTCTAGATCCAGGTTCGAGTCCTGGCGGGGTCACAAAAACAACTCAACAGCGCCTTGAAAATGAACGGCTTACACATCAATCTATTTGAGCGTTGTCGTTTGAGTTGACGTTTTGAAAGCGTTATAAAGATAAGCAATTTTGACCGGGCCTCCTAGCCCGGCCTTTTCTTTTTTAGGCTCCCAACCCCTTTATTTACTGCCATTCCCGGAGTTCTGGCCCCTTAAATAAGGATTTTTGTCTATTCCTACAGGGCAAGCCTCCCCTGCCCTTCCAAAATCCTTATATTTGCTTATTGACCATACGGACTGAACTTTTAAGCCGCCTATGCCTGACTTAGGAACCAACTTGCCGATCATCTGCCTGGAATCAGAAGCCTTTAAGGCGCTGATAAGGGAAGTGACGAACCAGATCAGGAAGGAAGAGCTTGTCCAGCTTGATCCCTGGATTGATGAAAAGGAGGCAATGCGGTTGCTGCGGATCACTTCCAAAACCACGTTCCAAAAATATCGAGAGTCGGGTGATATAGACCACCGGAGGATCAGCTCAAAGCATATAGTATATCGTAGGCAGTCCATTCTGGATTTCATTGAACAAAGTGCAAAATCACCGGAATGAAGGATGAAAGCAAGGAAATAACCGAAGGGTTCAATGCGGGTTATCTGATCGAGAAGCACCGGCCTGAACTTACACAGCAACTTGTGAAAAGCATTGAAGGGGTAGAACTTCCCTTCATCGAAGGTTTTGTTGCCGGAAGCCAGGAATATGCTAAGGAAAGAACCCGCAGTAAGATCATCTCAAAACTCCGGGATTCAGCTGGTATCCCCAAGCCCCTTACCCCGAAGGATAAGGATAAAGGGTTTGAGATTGATATATGATTGACCTGACTCAATACATCGAATTACATGGTTTTCCTTTTGGGAGCTAAATGCTATATTTAATTGATCCTTGTATTCCTGAAAACATGAACTTTTAAAACCTAACTAAGTTAATATTCATTTCTTTCAGATAAAAAAAGATTCCATCAACGATGTACAAACTAAAACTCTGGAGCTCTGATTCAACAAAGGTACCGTACTTTCAAATTAAGAATATTACCTTGACGTTCCTTTTGTTTTTGACATCAGGAATGTTAATGGCTCAGAATTATTCTGACCTATCTTCTTACTTTGAAAGCAAGAAAAAATCATATCAACTTTGGTTAAATGAAATTGGCTTAGGAGAAATTTTAAAAGTAGGCAAACTCGATGTTTATGAAGATTTTGTGATTTTACAACTAAACTTGAATGCATCAAGTAGAGACAGTTCTGAAGCCATTTGGAGCCAACTTAGAGAAGAGTATTTGACTCAACATCCAATTCATCTTGAGGATCGGTTATTTTTAAAATTAGCACATACATTTGATGTGCCGTATGAAGATGCTAGCATTCGTGTTTTGAGCAATAATACTAATGGTAAAATTCCTGCTTTGGATGGTCGCGTACGGTTTGATCAGGAGACACAAAAAATTGTAGTAGAAGGTTTTGCTTTCAGGTCGAAAGTAGAAGGCACATTAGAAGTTCCAAAATTTCGAATAAGTGAGCAATTTACAGTCATTGAGGGTAATTCAAATGAGAAACAAAACTTTGAGAAAAAAAAATATGAAGTTTATGATAAAATTCGGAGTCGTGCAAGCGTATATTATAAATCTAAACCAGGAAAAGTTGAATTTCGGCCTGGAATAGAAGACCCCCTGACTTTCGTTGTGAAAAACATAAAGGAGGAAGTAGTTCCCGCTAAAACATTAAATCCTTATGAGATGCTATACTTTACGATAACATTTAGTGAAGATGAAAATAATGTATATTTAAATTGCATTATTGATGGAAAGTATGGTAGCGGGTTATTTTTTCTGACTCCTACGGGGGTAAAGAACTATTTGGAAATGTTCCCAAAATACAAAAAAGAGTTGGAGGAGTATCTTGAATTTACATTTAAATCTCTTCTTTACAAATGGTTATTTAATTAGATGAATTGGCATGAATATATTTAAATATCGCAATCTCTTCATAAGAGGATTTTTCTTTGGGAAGCTTTTTCTTGTATGTTTTGCCTTTTTCCTTAGTTGGGCAGATGCATACACTCATAATCAAATGATAGAAATAATTTCCATTATTAGCCCAACACTCGTAGCAAGTTTAATTATTATTTTAAATTTCCTTAAGAGCACTCGAAACTTAAATCCTGACTCTAAGGAAAATGTGACTAAAACAGAAGTAATAATAGTTTTCTCTAGTTTAATTTTTTATTTCTTTTCAATAATAGCCTTGCTTTTTAGCCTTCAGGCAGAAAGTCAAGCCTTTTTGAATATGAAGAATAATATTGCTCTTATTGAGTCTATATTCGGAGGTGGTGTTTTAGGTTGGGTCGTAAGCGATTTAAAATCTGCAACATTAAAAAAATCAAGTCATGTTAATTGACAATGCTCTTTATTCAAAAGCTATAAAAATCGTTATCTTTTGCTTTCTCACCAGTTTTAGTTTCGGACAGCAAGTAATATTCAGCGATTCTGAAGTCCAAGCAATGGAGAAGCTCTCTAGGATGCTTGCACAGCAATGCAAAGAAGAAGATTGTTTCTTGACACTAGATTGGAAAGCTTTGTATCAAGAACTCCCTGAAGCTTTTAATGCCATGGGAAAAATGCAGGGTTTATCAGGTATTGCGTATGTAGAATATTTAGAATTGAGTAAATCAATAGGAAATGATAAAGCATGGGATGAAATAACAAAGAAATACCCTAGCCATGAAGAATATTGGAAAGAACGAGAACAATTTGCAGCAGAGGCAGAAAAGAAAGGTTTTGAGAATTTGAATAAAAATCTACTAAGAGTTGATAGTATCATAAGTACACGTTTTCCCGAAGGTGAAATTACTACAGCCGATTGGAAGAAATTATATGAAGAATTCCCAAAAGAAATAAACATATATTTTAATCACCAAGGATTTAGTAGCTTTGAAGACTTTATTGAATTGTTAACAATTAAGGAAGAAGATGCCAATAAATTAGATTCAATGATCATTGCTGCAAATGAGGATAAATCTATTCAATTCGATGTATATATAAGCACTCTAGACTTACTTAAAAAAAACAATCAGGAAGATGAATTATCTGTCGCATCCATTTTAAAAAGCAATGCCCAAAAATTAGATGATTCCGGTGAATTCATTCACGGTTTAACTGGTGGAATGCGTGATGCTTTTATTTCTTATTTAATTGATAGAATACGAATTAATAAGATAGAAAGTGGAAGGTTATATGATCATGTTTTAGCTACCAAAGGTTTTTTATTAGATTTTAGAAGAAAATTTGTGAGATCAATTCACTTAAATGGAAATAACGAACAAAAAAAACTATTACAGCAATGGCAAAAGGAGATAAATGTTTTAAACCAACTATTTATTCAGCATCAAAATGATGTTTATTCTATCCGAGGCGTTTTCAATCAACAAACTCATATTGTGGGAAAATTGGCAAAAAGCCTTGTAAATGACGTGTCACAATATAAGGCTACTACATATCATTGGAAGCAAGTCCATAATCAATTAAAGCAAGGAGAGGCTGCCATTGAAATAATCAAATACCATTGTTACAAAACAAAGTATGAAAAAGACATTCATTATGCAGCATTGATTTTGAGATGGGACAAGACCCAACCTATTCTTGTAATATTAAAAAATGGAAATGACCTTGAAAATAAGTGGTTTAACCAATTTCAGGATGAGATAATCAATTATTCAACTAACAACCAATTATATTCAGTTTTTTGGGAACCAATTCAGAATGAATTAGACGGAGTTCAAAAAATATTTTTATCTCCTGATGGGGTTTACCATAAGTTAAACATTAATATGCTATCCATTCCAGACGAAAAACGACTTTTCCTAATAGATAAAATATCAGTTGATTTTGTTGTTAGTACTCGCTCATTAGTTGACTGGGGGAGGGTTAATGACAATGACTCAGTTCATGCTAAAAATGCACTTATTGTTGGTTATCCAGATTATGATTTCAAATTAACAGAAAACTCTAAAATTAATAGCAGATATAACCAACTGCCTCAAGCAGAAGTTGAAATTAATACTATTGAGAGCCTATTAAATAAATATTCTTATCAAACTCGCATTCTATCAGGAATCCAGGCTAGAGAAAGCGCCTTACTACAATTTAACCCTTCAATATTACATATAGCCAGTCATTCCTTTTTTAAAGATTTCACTCCTTCAGTTTCCCAGCTATATAACGCAGGAACTTCAGATATTCATCCTCTAGATCTAAATATTACTGCTATGGGGAGGGGATATAATCGAATTTCTTTCGACCCTTTTTTTCGCTCTGGAATTGCATTGACTGGTGCTAATTCTATTAGTGAGCAGCCAAACAGTTCCTTATCTGAAGATGGTATATTATTTGGATATGAAATAAAAAATTGGAATCTAACTAATACTGAGTTAGTAGTCTTAAGTTCCTGTTTAACAGGAAAAGGAGATGTTAACCAAGGTATAGGGGTATATGGTTTGCAATTTGCATTTTTTTTGGCTGGGGCTGAATGTGTTATGATGAACCTTTGGGAGGTTGATGATTCTATTTCCCGAATTTTTTTTGAAAGGTTTTATGAAAATTGGCTTGAAAAAAAGATGTCTAAGCGAGAAGCTTTTCGACAAGCTCAAATCTCCCTCAAGAATAGTGGTTATCCTCCGGTATATTGGTGGGGCGGTTTCATGATGGTTAGTATTTGAGTTTTCCAACAAAATGCTAGATCAAAAAATTATGCGTGTTTTTCTAGAAAATCTAATTCACAAAATCCAGTGTATTCCCTAAAAAATAACCCCTAAGCTACTTTTTTCTTCACAAACCCCACAAACGCCCCATCCACATTCCCCGGCTCAAACCCCGTCTTGCCCGCATGCTCCAAAAACTCCTTCTCCAAAGCATAGACATCGAGCCGTTGCCCTGATTTCCGGATAACTTCTCTCGCTCCTTCAATGCCGGAGGCAGAAACCAAAAGCTTGGAGCCGCTTTCCTCCAATTTGGGCATAAAGCTACTGATATGACCAGAGGCAGCAGGTGAACTATCACCTTTTTGGGATGAGGTGATAGTAAACAAGTCCTCCACTTCCCCATCCATGCGGGTTTTGCGCCCTGTTTTACTTCGCTCCAGCTCTTCAACCGCCGCAATCTGCGCCCCGACATCCGTTTTCTTATGCCAGGAAAATTTGATGTGCGTGACCGCCCGCCCGGTTCGGAGAGGTTCAGCAGTGATCTCAAATTCTGTTAGGAAAGACACTTCTTGGAGGGCAGGCTTCAGCGCCTTATCATTAAAGTGCCCAAAAGATTTGAGCTTGTTTTTACCTACTCCGAAGATGGCTCTGGTTTCTTCCAGTGTCAGTGTTTCATTACTGATGTATTGCAGATTTTTCCTTTTTTGCAGGAACTCATACAGGGCAAGGCTGTACTTGCTCGACAACTCAAACATGACTTTGGTATGCAGCCGGGCAAATATCTGAGTATCCCTTATGATCTTTATCAAGTCATCCGGGAAGGAATATTCAATGGAGCCGCCGTGGTCTTCCGTTTCATTTGACCCCAGCAACTGAATCTGCCGGGTTGAAGGCTGGCCATTCCGATTGTTCCTGATCTTGATGACCACGATGGCAGCCATTAGCCTTCTGAGGGATGCCCTTATATCCTGATTGTTGCTATCGACGTATTTGGTCAGCTCCTGCCGGCTGATGGTGTGTTTTTTCCGGGAGGTAATGTTGTTCCAGGCATTGCCTATGAAGAGGTTGTAAATACGGCGGTCTTGAAGGGTGAGCGGCGTCATTTCTACAATGTCCACCAGCTCTTCCGGCTTGACGATGGAAGACAGGTCTTCGGGGACGGTGGGGAAGTGTTTTTTTACCGGCTCACTATTCATGCAGGCTATAATCTCACAATATCACCCGGTGTCAAGTGATTTTGTGATGATAGCCCCATCCCAAAAAGGTGATAGTTGAGATTGAGAATCCGGATTCCCGAAACGGTCGGTTTCCATCTCCAATAACCTCAACCTCTAATTTTTCTGCTAAGGGGCTTCGCCCCTGGCGCGCGCAAGGCATCCAAACGTATCCCCCGGGGAGCCCTCGTCCGGAGCCTCCTTGCGCTTGCCTCCCTACTGTTCGCCACGAGGCAGAAGGGTAAAGAGCGATGTGCTTTTACCCTTAACAACATAAAGGAGGATTTACCATGACGAAAGAGATAACCCCATTCGATGCTTATGAAATCCACGGCTGCAAGGATTATGATGGTTTTGTAGAACAGGTGGAAGATGACGAGGCGGAGTTCTGGTCGATCTACGGCCATATCCCCGGCCAGGGACTGGAATGCATCGGTGATTTCAAAACACGGCAAAGTGCTGAGAAGGTTTTGCAACGCATAGAAGGCAAGGGGCAGGCTATGAAAACCAAAGCCACTGTGATTATCACAGTCGAAGGCGGTATTGTCCAAAACGCCTATTGCCCCGGCCTTGATATTTGCCTGGATTATATGGTTGTAGATTATGACTGCGAGGAAGGCGGCATCGACGGGTTGGAAGAACTTGTCGAAGCGCTGGAGCGCGCCGATGCGGAAGAAAGAAAGCATGACTTCCAGCCTTCTATTTCCGGAACGCTTGAAGCTAAACGAGCTGTATTGACTAAGCTCAGGCAAGAAGAGGAGCAATAGATTTATAGGATGAAGCCGCCTTTCAATAAAAGGGTGGCTTCCATCCCAAAAAAGTGATCTTCTTTCCCAAGGAAGTGATTTTCCCATCCCCAAAAGGTGATCGAAAATCCCAAGAAAGTGGCCTTTCATCCCAAAGAAGTGATTTTATTGGCTCGAAAGCCGGAGGTTGCCTGTACCTCAAGCTCACGAACACAGAACAAAAGAACTTATTAAAGAACACAGAAGGTAAACCACCTACCCTCCGCTCATTGCATTCGCTTCGCCCCTTCCCTGCGGGAAGGCCTATATTGCGTTCGCTACCGCTCACCAATTTTGCGCTTACGCGCAGGTTGCTGTTGAAAAGATAAGGGTGCTAGTATTTGGCATTTAACTCTTTAAACTGAGGTCAGTGTTTCAGTATAGGCTGTTATCAGTATTTCCGGCCTGTTGCCGAAAAGCCATCCTGGGTTCTAAAATGGCAGCCTATCAGTATGGGCTGATAAAAGGATTTCAGTTTATCAGTACCTCAGTATATGCTTTAGCCGAACTTACTGGAGGAAATTACATGATCATTGCCGTAACCAACCTGAAAGGCGGGGTGGGCAAATCCACGCTTGCCCGGAATATCGCCGTGTACTTCGCCCGGCAAGGCGAAAAGGCCTGCATCATTGATACGGATATTGAACAAAGGACAACCTGCGACTGGCGCGCCCGGAGGGAAGAGGAAGCCGATCCCCAGGTTGATGTTTTTCCAATGTCGAGCGTTGACGGGCTGGTCAGCGACGTGAAAACGCACCAGGGTAATGGCTACCGGGTCATTATTTTAGATGGTGTACCTCAACTGGAAAAGGTTACCACTAAAATGATCCTGCTCTCCGATTTTCTCATTATACCAATTACGCCTTCCATAGATGACCTGAAAAGCTTTGAGCGGTTCCTGAAAAGATACGAAGATGCCAAAATGGTCAAGCCGGAAATTCCGGCTTTCCTGGCCCTCAACCGGTTCAGCCATAATGCGGAAAGCTGCGAAATGAAGGAAGCCCTTTCCCTGTTTGAGCGATATGGGGTCACGCCGCTCAACAGCGTCGTAAACGAAAGGGTGGCTCATAAGAGAAGTAGCAAATACGGCCTTACCGCTTTGGAATGGGAAGACCCGAAAGCCAAAGCCGAAATAGAGGAGCTTTGCCAGGAGATCGAAACCCGGTTAATTGAAAAGATGGAGGCGGCATAATGGCAAAAAGAGAGAAAAGAAGCATCGTTGACCTGATGGATCATCCTTCCCCGGAATATGGCCAGTTGGAGGGGGCAGTAGAAAAGATTCACCAGCCGGAACCAGCTGCTGCGAAAGTAGAGAAGGAAAAAACCGTCCGGGTGACGGTGGATACGCCCGAAAGTTTGCACAAGGAAATAAAGAAGGCCATCATTGACGAATCAATGGACTTGAAAACTTTCTTCCTGGAAGCCGTGAGGGAAAAGTATGGGAAACTGAAAAGTAAATAATGAAAGCCTGCTTTCAGTATATCAGTAAATACGGATTTTGCAGCGTATGAACAGCGAACAGGCCAAAAAACTCTCCCTTCCGGATATTATGTCCCGCCTGGGCTACGAGCCAACGGAAATAACAAAAGGTGGTGCGGAATATTGGTACTGCTCTCCTTTCCGGAAGGAGAAAGAGCCTTCTTTCCATACGTCCTACCTGGGCGGCAAGTGGATATGGAACGATTTTGCCGATAGCGGAGGGACGGTTATTGATTTTGTGATGCGGCATGAGGGCTATACTAAAGTCAGTGATGCGCTCCGTTTTCTGGAATCTTTGTATCAGGGGCAGTCCATGAAACCAAGACGAAAGCCGGATCAAAACCTTTTTTCTTTTCAACAGCAATCCGCGCCGCAGGCGCGGCAGCTTGAATTTATCGAAGCCAGGGAGATTGAAAATCCGGCTATTATGGAGTACCTCACGGAGAAGCGCAAGATTTCAGGTTTCCTGGCCAGGAAATACCTCAAGGAGGTTTGCTACCGGAATCTTGCCAACGGCAAGGAGTATTTTGCTTTTGGGATGGAGAACAGAGCAGGGGGATATGAAATCCGGGCTGCGCTTGATGATTATCCTTTTAAATCTGCCCTTATTGCCAGGGATATTACCATCATTCGTGGGTTCAGATCAGGAAATGGCGTGGTCGATGTTTTTGAGGGGATGACGGATTTTCTTTCTTTGCTGACGATGATGAAGACGGATGGTTTGGCAGGGGATTGTATTGTGATGCATTCGCTGTCCTCTTATAACAAAACGTCAGCATTCATTAAGGAGAAGGGCTATTCTGCGATCAATACTTTTCTTGATAATAACAGGTCAGGGCAGGAATTCACTGAAAAGTTCATCCAGGATTTTGAGGCGAAGGTGGCTTCGCAGAGTGATATGTTTCTTCCGTATGAGGATGTTAATGAGATGCTTAAAGGTGGGTGTAAATCCGCCATTTAATCTAAAAGGGGAAATTTATGGATCAGTATTTCAGTATGATAGTTTTTACTGAAATCCGAATCGCAGTAATTCAACTGAATCTTTTGTATTATGCAGCACAAAATTTATCCGTCACGTCGTAAAGGACATTTACACTTATTATCCCCGACGTATTTCATTTTTGACTCAGGTAATCGGGCATTTATTGCTTTATCAAAAGTTTTGTCTATCCAGTTAATATGATTCTTTAAAACACCTTTGATACCTCCGGGCTTATACCTCTTATCATTCTCAAAAACTTTATAAGTCCGGCGCAGATAAGCATAGTAATTATTGTGGCCGGAGTGGGAAAATATTGCCCTTATCTTTTTTCGCGATGGTTTTATACCCCTTCTTCGACAAGTAAGAACATAACTAAATATGTACCGGTAGGCTCGGTCATAGTATTTGTTTACGCCGTTCTTTCTGACGGATACTTCATTTCCACAGCATTCTAATCCCAAATAGCTGATTACCGGATGCCGCTTTGAATTAATCTTGTAATCGAATCTTTCCGTTTTTTCTTCAGCGATGGGTAAATCTAAGATTTCAAGTTGATTACAGCATTTTGAATAGAGATCATTGACAATACCAACATTTGGAGAGGCAATGAAAATATCGTCAGCATACCGGATATAGATAGAATCATTCTCTTTAGCCGTTTCACTCATAGATAAATCAAACTCCATCATCGCTATATTCGCAAGAGTACCGCTGCAAGCTAAACCTTGTGGGATGCCGAAGTTTGAATTATTATGTATCAAGGACAATTCCCTCAGGCGATTCCAGTTGCTGCTATGTCGATTAAACAGCATTCCTTTGCCAGCCTTCAACCTAGGCCTGACAGCCATCAACTTATCTAACTCAATATAGGTATATTGGGTAACCGCCTTATACATCCTGAAATCTACCTGACAAAGACAGCCATCGGGAGAAAGCAGATCATATTCTGAAAGAAGAGAGATAAGATTACGCTTTAATGGAGTATGAGGGATTTTGTCGAAAAAACTTTTCACATCCAGGGCAATGGCACTGTATTCCTTCCTTCCCTGAATATAATCAAAGGCTATCTTTGCGTAATGTGCATTGAATTTTCCTGTATCAGGTATATATGCGGAAACGGAGTCACTTATGTTGTGCTTGGGTTTGGTTAACCACTTCTTATGTAGCAAGCTCAGATAACGATTCCACGATGAATAGAGAATCCGATCCCGATGGGAGCAGGTTTTGATCGGCCTGACTTTTGAACGGCTTCTTCTAAAACATCTGCAATCCGGATGCAGTATTTCTTTGGAATATTTAACCTGATTCATGGGGAAGGAAAGCAAAGGATCAAAACTAAAATTATCCAGATTATCACTCAGCTCGGAATAGAAAAATTCCCTTACGCCCTCATCTCTTGGATCGACATATTTTCCAATATGCTTATACCGAGGAAAGTTTTCATTGATGAATTGCTCTTCAGAGCGGGAGGATAATCGTGCGAGCTTCTTATCAAGGTCAGCGAAATAGTCCTTTAGGTCAGATGTTTCCATATAGTCTGTATTGGGGGGGTAAAGCCCAAGACTTAGCCAATCTTATATACGCTCCTACCCCCCTAACATTAAAATTGTTGGCCCTAACAATGACATCAAAGTAATCGTTACGGATACCGGCTAAAAAAGACATATATGCCTCGAAAGTGTTATATCAATAAAGAATACACCAAATTCTAAACAGAAAGTGATGATATTGAAACAAATCCTCTTCATTGCCATCTGCCTTCTACAGGTAATGGCGGTGAGATTAACTCATGCCTCAGCAATGCAGGCTCGGTGCGAGACTGCATTGGTGACTATGAAAGTCATTGAAGCAGAAGTTACGATACTCAAAGAAGGAGTTGGTCAAACGTTCTTCAAAGAAAGTAACAACTGTTCGAAACAATTATCCCCGTGGTCGCGATGATTTCGTTAAATCATCCACGGGCATTGCTTAAACTCCTTTAGTGGCTTTTTAGTTTCGCAGACACCTTCAAAATTGGTGGTTGGAGAAAAAAAATTTCCTTATCCTATCCTTGAGCAGAAAGAAAGATTGAGTGATTCCTCTCCTCAATGCAGTTGTTACCCCCTTTTCGCCGGAAGACAGAAGATTACAGAACAGACACGCTTTATTGTAGAATCAACACCGGAATCTAAGCCAGTACAGCCTCATACCACCCATCCCGCGAAAAAATCTCTTCCACATCTTCTTTCAAACTGCCGACATCAAAACCCTTTATGGGTAGTTCCCCCAGCTTCTCCACCCCTTCGAGATAGGCTTTTTCCATCAACTTGATGGTTTTCTTCTCCGAAGCACCTTCAACAAAATCATACGGAATCCCTTCCGCAATATCGGCAGCCTTATCCTTTTTATCAAAACGAGCATAAGGAACATTTATCTCATCATGGGGCTTAACGACAATGAAGGTGAAATAGAACTTCTTCAGCCCTTTGCCATATTTGCTGAGGTCGATCCCATCATGGAGGACATATATAAAAGGAGTAAGGTTAACCTTTGGATAAACTTCATGCCAAAGCCTACCCGAAATATAAATTTGCCTGTCTTCCGGAATCTCTCTCATCATCTTTAATGGCTAGGCTCCATAGCCAGTTCATACCACTTATCCACAGCAAAAATGTTTTCCACATCTTTTCTAAAGGCAGCAACATCAAACTCACCTGGGAGAGGCAGGGTGCTTATAAGATCAATGCCCTCCAGATAGGCATTCTCCATCATTTTGATAATTTCTTCTTTTGAACTGTGAAGCACCTTATCATAATCCACCTTAACAGCTATTTCTGCCGACCTCTTTTCTTTGTCAAAATAGGTTCCCGGTGGGAAAAGCGTTCTTTCAGGACGGAGGATGAGAAAAGTAAAATAGAATTTCTTTAGCCCGTCGCCATATTTTGACAGGTCTATCCCATCATGAAGTGCGTAAATGAAAGGAGCCAGCCTTACCTTTGAGTCTATTTCATGCCAAAGCCTTGCGGATACATATATCTGCCTGTCGTTAGGAATAAGTTTCATCTGACAGAATTTTAGCTATCATTTTTATTGCCGGGAGGCCTGAATAATTGCAACTTTCTTCTTCTCGCCTCCGGCAGTAGCGGATAATTATAAATCTTTATCTTTTCCATCTTGAGGCATTCGCTATAGGTGCCCTCAAACTGTTCTACAAACCTGACATTCTCGGCTCCATAGTCGCCGCCGGGATAGCGGCCTTTCTCTCCTTTACGCGTCACTCCGTACCGCCAGACCTCGTTTTCATACAAAAATATGGTAGGAGAACCGTCCGGGCAAGTATAACAGGGATAATATCCGTCAACAGTAGCATATAAAACATATTGAACGGCATTATCTATCTCCTCAAGCTCTTTATCTAGCTTTGCCTGTCTCTCAGGTGAGAGCCTTACATTTCCGTCTTCATCAATAACGGTTGGCGATTGTTCCTTTTCCTTCCCCGCCAGGATTTTATGCCCCGCCACCACTCCGACGGCTAAAAGAGACAACAGGAGCAACAGAATAAAAGGGCCTGGGCTACCTCCTCCGGGATTGGATGGAGTAGCGCTTCCCCTTTTTGGGGAATAACCGGTTTCTGGAAGATGAACCATGAATGTATCAGGTATATCTCCACCAAATTTAGGCTATTGATCCGGTATTCAGAAAAATTGACTGCTTAAAAAGCTAAGGGCATATTTGGAGGTGGTGCTTTGGAAGCGAGAATGTCAGGTTTCGGGTTCTCACGAAGGCATTTTCGAGCTTCATAGCAGCGCTATGGAGCGAAAAAATGGCAAAGTGAGGTTCTGAAAACTGGCATTTGCAGCCCAAATGACTACCTCCAAATATGCTCTAAGGGCTTCGCCCTCACGCCTGCAATAAAAATAGACCGGCGGCCGTGTTGTTCCGACTGCGCTTCACTGCCCGCACCACCCGCCATGCGATTTTTCCTTGCAGTTGTTACCCCATCCTCGCCGGAGGGCAGAAGGGTATAGAGCAGACACGCTTTATACCCTTAGTAACAACAATATAGAGAGGTTAGAATGAAAAAAGAGGATACAGGAAGACTCAAGGCGGAACTGAGGCAGTTCACTGGGACAGAGCAATATTACTACAACCCGCTGTTTAAGGATTTCAAATATACGGACGGGGTGAAGTTTCTGGCAGAAAGGGCAGGGGCATACTGGCTACTGGATTACATTTTCAGCAACCAGCCACACCGGAGCCTGAAAGGTGAAACATTTCAGGTATGGAAGGTCAGGGTAAATCAGGATGATTCGGCGACGCTCACCGTAGAGGATGGCAATGATAATGTGCTTACTACATTCAGGATTGAGTATACCGATTTCCCGCTGGAAGAGTTTAACCTTTGGCTGATCGATAAGGTTCTTATCCTGCCAAGTGAATATTAGGGAAGGGTTTCACCCCTTCTTTAATGGGACTTCAGGGAGCAAAGCACCGGATACGGAGTTTACTTTTCCTGAAGTTTTCCTTGTCTCAACCCAGAGATGAGGTATTTTAATAATCTCAAACAATAAGGAGAAAATCATGGCTATTAATAACACAATCAAACTTACCGGCAATACCGGCTCAGAGGTCAAAATCATCGACAATAACGGAAAACCTTTTGCGGCCTTTTCACTGGCTACTACGGATTCCTATAAGGAAAAGGAATCTGGCGAGTGGAAAGACAAGGAAACCATCTGGCATGACGTCATTGCCTTTAACCCGAAACTGGTTGAACAGTTGAAAGCCTTTAAGAAAGGTACAAGGTTGGAAATTTCCGGTTCTCTATCCTACCGTGAGTTCAAGGTACAGGATGAAGGCAAGGTTATCGCAAAAAAGGAAGCCAGGGTAATTGCCCATAAGGCGGAACAGGCTCCTTTGGTTAAGAAAACCGAGAAGGCCGAATAGAAGCGGGGGAGGGGAATTGCTCCCCTCCTTTTTATGCAATGATCAATATTTGATCGTATATTTATGATTCGTTCCGTTTTGCCTGTTAAATGCGAAAGAACCTGTATTGAATCTTACAGATTTTCCCCTTATAAGCTGGGGCTAGTACAGAGAGTTTTGCCCAGAGTTTTCGCATTTACCGAACCGGAGGGCGAAAGGTAGTAGAACGTAAAGAAAAAAATGAAGGGTAACACTTCTAGTGTTGCACTTTTGTTACCCTGTTATATGTATCTACGAGAATTCACGCTAAAGCCAGATTTTTTTGCTAACTTGAGGAATGGATACCCATAATTTCGATTTGCGATTACTTAATTGCCCCCCTTTTGACAAAGAATTCTTCCAATGAAAACTTCCGCTCCTAAAATCCATTCTTCATCGCCGAGTTCTCATTCTTCAAAGCCTTTCTTTAGTAAAAATGGAGGAGGAACCTTGTTTTCTCAATCGAAAGAAACTGAAAAGCCTTTCTTTAGCCCAGCTCTAGCTACTATTCAACCGAAATTAACTATTGGACAACCTAATGATAAATATGAGCAGGAAGCGGATACAATGTCTGAACGAGTTGTCCAAAAATTAGAAAATCCAAATCCTATACAACCAATACAGAGGAAATGTGAAGAGTGTGAACAAGAAGAAAAACTACAAAAGAAGGAAGAAGACACAGAAGAAATGGAGGTTATACGAAAGCCTATTTTTGAGAGTGGTGATGATTCCCGAATCCAAACTAAATCCATTGAAAGTCAACTGAACGCCTCTAAAGGGAAGGGCAAACCTTTGACAAAAGAAGTAAAGTCAAATATGGAATCTGTATTTGGGGCTGATTTCAGTACAGTGAAAATTCATACCGATACCAATGCAATTCAAATGAATCAAGATTTGAATGCAAGAGCTTTTACTAATTCCTCAGATATTTATTTTAATAGAGGGGAATATAATCCTTCTTCTACAGGGGGAAAACTGTTGTTAGCTCATGAACTTGTCCACACGATTCAACAGAAACGGTCTAGTGGAGTTATTATGCGTCAGGCTCAGGATTGGTATCGGGGAACAGGTGTAGGAGTTAGTCCAGACAAGGCAAACACACATGATTTGGGAAAAGGATTTTATCTCACTGATACCAAGTCTGTGGCAGATCAATATGCCCATTTGAGAGCCCCAAAACCAGGTGAGGAAAGGGTTTTTAGGGTTAAAGTAGATTTTAAGAAACTTAAGGGTGTCACATTGGATTTGACGAAGGACGCACGCTGGCAAGAATATTTGAAACGCAAAATAGGCAAAAAAAGCATCAGAGAACTCATGCGTATTGGAGGTAATTATAATTCTTTTTTCAAAGAATTTGTAAGGGAATATAAAATCAATCTTTCAAAATATAAAATTATCATTGCTGATGAAGTTTTGAGAGGGGGAAAGCAAATGGTAGTTAGGGATACTAAATTACAAACCGATCTGGTAAAGCGGTTCGTCCGTATTACCTACAATACTCCACAAGGACCTGGTGGACCAGCTGCCAGTTCAAATACTCCAAGAAAAATTCCTCCACAGTCCAGTCAAAGTGGAACAATTCGGTCAAGTCCACGAAGGGCATCTACCGCAAGTGCCAAGCCTAGATTTCAAATTCCTAGAACTTCTATAGGTCGCATTACGCCGCGTGGAGCAGTTAAGGGGACCATTGGCTTGATGGCAGTAAGTTTTGTCATGGATTATTTGGCAAATTGGGGCATTAGAAGGAAAATAAAAAAAGAATTTAAGAAAATTGAACCTGAAGTTGCCAAATTCTTAAGCAATAATCCTGATAGCAGTGCTTTGATCATTCTCTATTATCAAGAATGGGAACATAGGGACAATAATGGCAACCGTGCACAAATGTTCATATCTCTAAGATGGCGAGGAACTGTGGCCAAAACAAAGTATAATGCAATCCAAGGCTATCGTGCGCCAGGAATGAAGGCTGCCCCGCCGAAAGCTCCCAAGGGCTGGAGAATTAGAGAAGAGTTTGATTGGATTCCATCTATAAATAGCCGTTTGGGAAATGAATATCTGGTAATGTTAAAGATGCTAAAAGCCACAGAAGATCAACTTGAAAAATCAATTTTGGCAGTCGAAAATGCACATGACAAGGCTAGAGAAGTCGTTAAAAATAGCTATGAAAGTAAAATAGCAGCTTTGGATAATGAGGCCGCTCCACTGGAAGATTATATGCTCAAGACACGGGGTAGAGGAATGACAGCCAAAAAAAGAGCAGTTCAAAAGGAATTGCATAAAATTGGTGAACAAATGGAAATTGTGGATCATTGGGAACAGGTAAAAATGGGTGAAGTGTCAAAGCGAGAACAAATTGCTATTGGGAAACTTTTAAAAAGATCTCGACCATTGATCCAAAAGCAGAAAGATGAAATTGACAAATTTGTAAAGCAAAAACTGAAGTAGGAAATCAATCAATACTGAAACTACCCTGAAACAAATTATGTGGATTTAGAAGCGGGACATTTAATCCTTTTGTAAAGCAGTGACCAAGTAATGACAGGAAAACAATAGCTTCTGTGGGTCGCATATGGGGTAGACCCTACATACCTATTTATGTGGGGCAGTTTTTTTCTCTTTCTGTGCCGCAAAAGGCGAAAGGTTTGGATAAATTTAAGCTTTTCTCTAAAGAAAATGATACCCAGTTGAAGTTAAAACTTTTAGAGAGTGCCTGCAAGGTGAAGTCCTGCCTACTATATCTTTTCTACTGAATCATCTCAAACCTAATAGAGGTTATTTCCAGATCATCTTCTTTCAGCCCTTGCGGAAAAGAGCTTCCCGGTTCCCTGACCCACTTCACCTGATGCTGAATAATATAGTCAAACAGGCCATCAAGGTTACGGCCCTTGATGATGACAGTAACCCTTGTGGCCATAAGCCGGATTTCCGAATCCCCATTATAATCCATCGGCGAGATGATGTCATGATAATGGATTGCCTTCTGCTCCCCAAGGCTTGTGATGAACTTCAGGGCGATGACATTACCTTCCCTCTCCTCCGCTATGCCATAAAACTCGCTTGTCCCCCTGGTTTTGAGGATAGGGTTGCTTCTCTCCTTGATGAGATTGGGGATGCTTCTATTTAGTTCTGACTGGCGCATGCTTCACCGGTGGTTTAGGAGGTTTGGAAAAGATACTGATAATACCTGCCTTTTTATCTTGCCATTTTTCATTCATTTTTTCAACCCTGGATTTACCCGCCCGGTAAATTGCACCTATCGCTTTCAGTTTACCTTTCATGGATTTTTCAGTCTGGGCAATGCTATCCGCCACTTCCGTGGCTGTCATACGGGCAGATGAGCGCTGCACATTCCTGAGCAGCCCTTCCTTGTCATCGGTATGGATGGAGATGGCAAATTTCCCTCTGGAAGCCGAAACGTAAAACTGCTCTTTACTGGCAGCCCTGCCGGTCATCGAAGATTGCATAATGATCACACGGTTGACGGATTTTCCCTGAGAGGCGGGGGAGGTGGTGTAGTAGCCATGAGTAAGGTTTCCAAAATCTTTGCCAACCACCAACTCATTCTTGCCAGTGGAGGCAATGATATTGCCCTGCTTATCGAAACCCTTTACCGAAAGAATATTGCCATTATTGAGCCGCTTTTTCTCATTGGAAAAACCGTTCTGGGTAATCCTGAGCTTATCCCCTTTGGCAAGGGAAATATCTTCCGTCCGGTAAACGGAAAATTTACCCGCTTCCTTCAGTGGAAGCTTTATATTTCCTTTTTTCTTTGGGTCATTGACCCTTTCATCAACAATAAGCACGTTCCCGTTTTCATCCTTCCCCCGAACCTGGTACTTAGTGCCACGTTTTATCCCTCCCTTGACGTTCTGGTGAAACTGGACGGCCATGCCTTTGGAATAATTGGAACTATCACTTTTTTGGGCTTCGGTGTAGGACAGGTTTTTATAGGTTTTAAAAACCTTTTCCTGGCCTTGTAGCAGCCCCTCGGTTTTGAGCCTCTCCCGGATGGTTTCGGTCACTGCCTGCCCCTGGGCGTGAGTGGTGGCTACGATCAGGACATTTTCCTTTGCCCTCAGCGAGGCAGTATATTCCCCCGCCACATTTTCCCTGGCCTGCTCGAAACTATCCGCCTCTTTGATCGCCCCCATACCGTCCAGGATATTATAGCCCTTCTCAATGTTGCCACCAGAGATTGATTTGACGGCATTCCGGTAATCTGTGTTTTTCTGGCGCTGGATTTTGCTGATGGTGGCGGGTTTGACCCCTCCGAACTGTTCCAGAATCCGGAGCGCATCGCCCCGCTCAACGGAGCCATGCTGTTTGATGTCACCGGTCAGCAGAATCCGGGCATTCTGTTCTTTGGCCACATCAATGACCCGGTTCATGGTTTTGTTGCCAACCATCCCGGCTTCATCCACCCAGATGACACCGTCTTTTACCGATTCCTGTAGCTTTTTGCTTTGTAACAATTCGGCGATGGTTGTAGCATTTTCAAAACCGTCCTCCCGCTGCACCTGCCGGGAAGCGGCAGAGGAGGGGGCAAAGGCGCCGAAATTCACTTTCTTCTCCCGGATGCCTTCCGCTACTTCCTTGATAGACCAGGTTTTACCTGTGCCGGCATCCCCTGTCACTACGGTAATGAAATCCCTGGAGGATAGGACATGCTTAACCGCCGCAGACTGCTCTTTGGTGAGCTGCTCATTCTTAACCTGATAACCCGGGTTGATGGGCTGAAAGGTGTTTTTGCCTTTTCTGGCAGTATCCCGGAGGTTCTTTTCTTCGGTGATGGCTTCACTGGTGGTATAGATCACCTCGCCGGTTTTAGCATCCTTTTTACTGAGCAGATCCTCTCTGGAGGAAAGCTCTTTTTTCAGGGCTTCAGGAGAAGCCGAGCCAATACTTCGCTTCATAGCTATGGTCAGCAGTTCCTTTTCCGAAACCACGGATTTCCTTTCCAATGCATGATCGAGGGCGTAATCAAGTGCCACCTTTGCACCAACTTCCTTTTTCTTTTCAATAGCAACCCCCTTATCCAGAATCCGGGAAAGCGGCGAGGAACCTCCACCGGATGGCGGCGGCTCTCCTTTGGCATTTCTGATCAGCTCCATTTCCTGTTCAGAAAGCCGGGATCGCCATTGCATCCGGATTTCTTCCCGGTTGTAACCTGTCCTTTTGCCTGCTCTGGTCTTTGCCCCAAGTTCGGCTATATCCTCCTCGTAGGACAGGCCAAGTTCTTTTGCTTTCTGGTTGACCTGCCGGGTACGGTTGGAAAACTTCTCAATGGTAGGCCGTTCAAAGCCTTTGACCTCAAAGTCCCTTTCATTACGTTCAACCCGGTAACCTGCTTTCTGCAGGTTGCTGGCCAGCCTGGAATGAAAGGCGGCTTCAAAGTAGGGTGCATTGGCTTTGATGTCGCCGAATTGTGCAGCCTTGAACCTTTCTTCCTGCTTATCATAGGTGGCATTGAAGACAAAAACATGCTGGTGCAGGTGTGGGTCAGGAATGCCGCCGACGGGCCTGGCATCCTCATGAGTGAATGTTCCCCAGACGAGGTTTCCGGTTAGGCGGTTTTCATTCCTGCCCCTGGCTCTTACCCTGGTGGCGGCATTTTGTTCAATCTCCGTCATAGTTTGGTGGATGGCATTATCGAACGCATCCAAAATATCCTTATCTTTAGTCTGAGAATATATAATGGAGACGGATTTGGGGACGGAAAAGGTAAAGTCATAGCCGACTCTCCTGGAGCCGGAATTCCTGGCGGTGAGCTGCTCCTCCGATAACGGGTTTTTGTTATTGGCGAGCAGCTCGAATTCTCTTTTGGAGACCTCGCCTTTGAGGTTCAGAAGCTGTGCCGCTTTGCCGTTCCACTTGCCGGTGATTTCACCTTTTTCAGCGTAGTAGTCAGATTTGGACAAACCTTCATCGAAGTATTTTGTGGCGGCAGCGGCGGACTTATTTACGGTAATCCTGAGCATCTTTTACCTAGTCTAAGTATAAGAAATATTAGTTACAGGCGTCTCCCCTTAACACAGCTAGAGGATGTAAAAACAAGTTAAAACAGCAGCGTAAGTGATGCAATATCAATAAGTTGGAAAAGACGGGAAAACTGGAAATGGGATGAGAAGTGAGGTAGAAAAGTATCAGGGTAGCAAGGGATTTTGAATAGAAGGCACTCTTCAAAAATGTAGAATGCCTGCTAAAATCTTACTCGGAGTTATCATTGAGTTCCTTGTTAATCTTATCAAGGCGCTCAATTTCTTTTTGTTTTTTCTTTAGTTTCTTGTTGAGCCTTCTGTTTTCAATGAAAAAATCAATTAAAACAATAAGACCTACAACTCCGACAATAATCACTAAGATCGTTACCCAATCCATACCATTTGATTTAAATGAAAAAATGGAATTATCGGGTACGGTCATATATGATTTACACATATTTGTACAGCACTATCGCATCATTGGCGAAATAGAACCTTAACGAAAAAATTTCAAGACTCACTGGAATAAACATTCCACTCATCGGAAGTGCATAGGAATATCCATTAATTTGTTTTTTCTTTAATGCTGAACGGTCAAATCAAAACTGTAAACTATGGTTTCCATTAGAAGTATATTTATCGGTGCCTATTTATGTTTAGGAACCTGCTTAATGGCACAAACCCCTATCATTGATAGCCTCAAGGTAGAGTTAAATAAGGCGGTAGATGAAAGTGAACGAGTTGACCTTTATTTAAATCTGTTCAAAGAGTTAAGGTATAACGATAAGGTATCGGCAAAAGAAATGGCTGATTCTGCTTTCCAAATTTCTGAAAGGGAAGGACTCGCCCGTGAATTGGGAAAAAGCTATAGAGCATTAGGAAATATACATTTTGATAAACGCGAATACACTAATGCAATATTAAAATTTGAAGATGCAGAAAAAATATTTGAGAATCTAGGTGATGACAGATTAATGTCTACAATACTTAATGATTTAGGCTTATGTCATATGTATATAGGTGATCTTGAATGTGCTTCATATTTTTTTAATGAAGCCTTATTTATTGCCCAAGAATCAAAAGATACTTTAAGCATTGGAACTGCCTATAGCAGTTTATCTCAGGTTCTATTCAGAGAAGAGAAAATTGAAGAAGCTATTGATACTTTAAAACAGATTTTAATTTTGGATTCATTAACAGGGCAGTGGCAATACTATATTATGGATTTGGCAAATATCGGACTTTCATATAAAACAATTTTAAAATACGATGAAGCCTTAGATTATTCCCTTCGAGCCTATAAAAAGAGTGTAGAATCTGGAGACTATCGAATTGCCTATCTTTCTTCTTCTACAATTGGTGAAACGTATATGTTCCTGGAAAATGAAGATGCTGCCAAAAAGTACTTAACGGTTTCTCTTGAATATGCAAAAAAATCCGGAGAAGAGGTTTCCATTAGCGATGCATATGCTAGGTTGCAACTACTTTCTCGTAAAACTGGAGAAATAAAAAAAGCAATTGCATACTCCGACTCTGCCTTAAAGTATGCTGCAATATATCAAAAAGCAGTGCTTTTTAATAACAATGGGATTATGTATCAGAATGACTTAGAACTGTATGACTCAGCATTTAATCTTTATAAAAAAGCGATTGATATTTCAGATCAAATTGGGCTGAAACCAATGAAAATTGAGCCTTTATTAAACATTGGTTTCCTTCTGAAAAAGGAAGGGCAGATTGCAAAGGCCCTTATGTTCGTCGAACAAGGATTAACATTAGCAGACTCATTAAATATCCCACTCAGGGATAAGGAAGCCTTATTAAATATCGCAGATGTGTATTATTTCAGCAAAAAGTACAAAACTGGGTATGGTTTTTTATTAAAGGCAATTGTTATTCAAGATTCATTATTGAAAGTTGACCGGGCTTCTCAGAAAAAACTGCAATCTTTTAGAGATGAGATAAACCGGTTAAAAATAAATGAACAGGAATTAATAATTGAGGCGAGTAAGCGTAAAATATTAGAAAGAACCTATAGTATAGCTTTTTTGGTAATTCTTACCATGATTCTTTCAGGGGCATATTTTATCATAAGGAGGAAAAATACACAATTAGAGATAATGCGTGAAGAAACTCATCATAGGATCTCCAACAATATACAGGTTATGATTAGCCAAATATCGTTAAGGAAAGACCAATTAGAAGATGGAAAAACAAGGAAAGCACTGAATTCAATATGGATTAACCTTGTAGCTATGGGAGAGATTCATGATTTATTGTATCAAACTGATGATCATAAAGAATCTGTAAAAGTAGGTGATTATTTATCCGGACTTATAAAAAAGCTGGTGGATTTCCACGAAACAGAAAATCTAAATGTTGAAACAGATATTGTTATTGGAGCGATACAAAAGAAACTTAAATATAGAAAAGCCATGCAAATAGGCATGGTGGTAAATGAAATAGTGACAAATTCTTTCAAGCATGCCTTTGAAGGTATCCCAAATCCAAAATTACGATTTACGGCCAACATGGATGATAAGAAGAACCTACTAATTGAGATAGGAGATAATGGCAAAGGGTTTCCTGAAAACTTTGACTTTTCAAAATTAGATTCATTTGGAGTTAAAATGATAGATAATTTTTCTGAAAGATTAAACTGGAACTTGTCTTATGAAAGCAGCAAACATGGGACATTATTTAACTTATCCATTCCCCTCAATTAAACGTTTTAAATGATGGAATCAAAAGCAAAAATTCTGATTTTTGAAGACGAACCTAGTATAGCTGAAAATCTTGCCAACTATCTAAGAAAACTAGGATATAGTGAAATAGATATAACTTGCACAAAAAAGGCAGCAGCAGCACAGATTTCCCGCAATTTTCCGGATATAGCGTTGCTTGATATTCATTCATCAGAAGATGAGGAAGCAGGTATAAACCTTGCAAAGCTCATTAAGAGCATTAAGCCAGTTCCCATTATTTACATTACTGCTCACCATAAAAAATATAAAAAAAAGGCGTTTTCTACTGTGCCTGAAGCTTACATTCAAAAAAATATTTATCCAAAGCTGCTTGATACTACGATAGAGTTAGCTTTAAGGAGGCTATCTGAATCTCAAGGGTTTGACAATGAAAATGAGAATTTAATACTGCTTGAAGATAGGATTTTCTTTAGAGAAAGTAATAAGGCTTATTCTAAAGCTGAAAAGAAGGAAATTTTTTATGCTGAGGCAATAGGAGGAGGTTGTATTGAGGTTTACACAAAAAAAGGGAAATTCACTTCAACAGCAACCCTAAAATATTTACAAGAACAATTGAAAGACAATTCATTTCGTCGATTACATCGTTCATTTCTTGTCAATATTTTACATATTGATTCTTTCAGTCTTGAGGAAAAGTATGTTGAGGTTAATAATACTAAAATCCCAGTTAGCTCAGCAGGACATGATTTTTTGAGCAAAGAACTACCAAGGATATTCACGAAGAGAAAACCCGAAGAATAATTCTTCTCCGTTTGCATTAGTTAAGTCTTAATTAATCACTCCCATACTCTTCAGGCACCTCTGAAGGACAGGTCATTTTTTGCCCGAACGAAATAAGCAATTTCTCAATGAAAGAATTTCATAACATAAATCATAATACGATGAAAATCAGAAATTTGTTCTTTTTAATGCCATTCTCTTTATTGTTAATTCAGCAGAGTCATGTGGCTGGCCAACCAGGTTGGCAAACCAATGGAAATGGTGGTACATACACCAGTGATAAAGTGGGGATTGGGCTTACTAACCCTGCTCGTCCATTTCATATCGTCTCTTACAATTATCCTGAAAAAATCCGATTGCAGGATTTAAGTACCAGTGGTTTCGATGCAAGAACAACAATAGGCTTTTATAAGGCTGATGCCAGATTAGGATATATCGGCTATGGTTCCTCCAGTAATAATGATTTCCGAATACTTTCTGATTCTGGAACCGGCATTGGGTTATATACTAATGGGAATAATTTAAGATTTTTTGTCAATAAAGATGGAAATGTAGGCATTGGCGTAGGAGGTAATCCAAAGTCTAAATTACATATAAATGGTGCAATACGAGGAAATATCAACAGCGGTGCCATAAGGATCGAAAGTGATCACGGCAATGTAGATATTGGCGCTATGAATCCTTCTTATGGGAATATTGATACAGATAGGCCCAAATTTGTATTAAATAAACCAGTTATATCGCTAATGAATACATTTTCTTCCTATAGTACTAATGATCTCATTTTTTCGACTCAGAATGCAGACAACGAAGTTCTCAGGGTAAAAAATAATGGAGATATCATTGCAACCGGGGGCATTCAACTTAGTGAAGCGGCTGAAGCTATAAACGGGATGGTACAATGGAATGCCCAAACGAATGATCTTGAATTGTACAAAGATAATAATTGGATATCACTTACTCAATCTGTTCAACCAGTCCCCCCTCAATCAATTTGGGTCACTATAAATACAGGAGTAAGTTGTTTTAACAGATGTCCCAATGGTTACATTGCTGCCGAAGATATAAATGGAGATGTATGTAAAAATTCTGCCGGACAACCTGGAAAAACAGTTGACTATGGCACTATTAATGGTGTTGGATATTATGTATGTGTGGACTATGCTAGTGGTGGATACAGTCAAATACAGCAAAATGCTAAATGCCATTGCGTTTATGTTGGCAGTGGCCTAAATAATTTTAATAATACTGGTTCTTTAGCTCACGATAACAGCCTTGAGAATCAAAATCTGGTCGAAATCAAAGACAACCAAAGAGAACCAGATACATATAATACCAACTTAAGCGATAGCAAACTACGGCAAAACGTGCCAAACCCCTTCAGGAACAGCACAAGAATCAGTTTTTATATGCCGGAAAATTCAAACGATGCCAAAATTGAAATTTGGAATTTGAGTGGGGAACTAATTAAGAGTATAGATATTACTGACAAAGGTGATGGAGCGGTTAATTTTAACGCAGAAAATTTAACCAACGGACAATACTTTTACACTTTAATCATTGATGGCCAAGTTGCCGAAACCAAAAAGATGATTAAGCGATAATTTTTGTTTAGATCGTCATGCAAATAAGTGGTCGATAAAATGTTTGACCACTTATTTGCAAAGCCTCACAATCAATCTTAAAATATTCACCTTCAGGCCAGAGACACCACTTGAAAAGCCAGCCATTTTTTTACCCGAATCAAACTCGGAAATCATGTTTGCAGTAAAAACTGACCCTCCCAGACTTGACGACCCGATCCTGAAATTCTCTGATGATCCCAGAGATTCAGTAGTCCTGCGGGATTCCCTCCGGGCTTGCCTGATAGTTGGCGGTACAGGCTCCGGAAAAACCTCCTCAAGCGGCCGCACCTATGCAAAAAGCCTGCTCAAAAAAGGCATGGGAGGCCTTGTCCTTTGTGCCAAGCCGGAGGAAAGAGAGCATTGGGAGGCAATGATCAGGGAGTGTAACCGGGAAGATGACATGGTTATTTTCTGTGAAGGCAGCCGATACAGGTTTAACCCCTTTCAGTTTGAAGTAACCCGGAAAGGGAAGGGGGCTGGCGCAACTTTCAACCTGGTTAACCTGCTGATGACCCTTTACCAGATGGGGAGGTCGGTTACCGGGCAGGGGGCGGCTCATGAGGGCGAGCGGTTCTGGGATACGGCACTCAAGCGCCTGGTAGGCCGGGTGATTGACCTTCTTAAACTGGCAGGAGAAGAAGTAAGTATCAGCAACATGCACGCTGTGATTACCTCAACCCTGACGAAGGAGGAGCGCAGCGCAATGAACCAGTTGATGGAGGAAAATGATGAAAACGGCATTCTCAACAAACTTGAAAAATGGGGTGAGGTGAATTTTTACATCAGGTGCCTGTGCAACGCTACCAAGCGCCTGATAAAGGAAGAAAGAGGAAGTAATTACAAACAGCTTTTAAGGCAATATCACATGGTAAAAAATTACTTCAACCGGGAATTTGCCTTGCTGGCCGAGCGTACCAGGACGATTATAGTTGAGTCATTCCTCGGCGTGGTGGAGCCTTTCCTCAGTGGACTGCTTTATGAATATTTCGCCTGCGAGACTAACATCTATCCGGAATGGATCGAGGAGGGGAAGATCATCATTATGGATTTCCCGATAAAGGAGTATATGGAGCTTGGCGTATATGCCCAGGGGATATTCAAATACCTAACACAGCAGGCACTGGAACGCCGGAAATTCAGGGAAGGCGATATGCCCGCCTTCCTCTGGATTGATGAAGCCCATTTCTTCCTGAACTCGGAATATGACCAGCTCTTCCTTACTACCTCCAGGTCATCAGGCACCTGTGTATGCCTGATTACTCAGAACATCAGCAATTTTTATGCGGCAATAGGCGGCAGAAACCCCAAGCCAAAGGTGGATTCCCTGCTAGGCCTGCTGGCGATCAAAATCTTCCACAACAATTCTGACCCGGTGACCAACAATTTCGCTGCGGATTCCATCGGCAAATATTTCAGAAGCGTAGGCGGGATCAGTGCTGGCCAGTATAACAACATCAACCTCAACCAGCAGCTGCACTATCAGGTTGACCCGCGTGAATTCACCATCCTTAAAACCGGAGGGGAGCTGAATAACTATGAAGCCGAGGCGATAATCACGGTTGCCGGCAAGGTATGGTCGAATGACAAGAACTTCAGAAAAGTCACTTTTAACCAAAAATCATAAAATCATAATTATGTTACAGGGAGCTTTAAACCGGACGGATAATCAAAAGCTGATCAGCGGGTTTTCTCACTTGTATCAGCGAAACCTCCTCCTTGGAATTCTGGCAGTTGGATATTTCTTTATCGTAAGTATTGCCAGTATTCCCGCAAGACTGCTACTTCGTAAAAACATGGGCGAGCGGGCTTTTACCATTGGCTCTTTCTTTCTCGCCATGCTGTTATTTACTTTATTTCACTGGATATTATTCATCCTTTTTGTAGAGGGTAATTCTTTTGGATTATATGCCAGGATGAAAGGTTTCTATTTTTTCAATTTTTCATCCTGGCCTTTTTCAGTTTACACTTTTAACCTGCTGCTATTCCTGCTTAATCCCTTTGTCATTCTCATAGTTGTAATATTCGCCAAAGCGGCCGGCCATTTCAAATACCACCTAGCCAGAGCCAGGAAAAACATCATCAGCTATTCCTTTTACCGGGGAGATGGAATTTACTTTGAACATCGCAAGGGTGGAAAAATATTCGGGTTTGACATCAATGAAACGATTCTGCGGATGCTTGTTGAACCGCGCGGTATGTTAAAGCTGAGTGTCTTTATGCTCGCCGCAAGTATAGCCGCATTTACTTTCAGAAGCTCCCACCCGGAAGAGGGTATATTCTTCCTTTTCACGGACGACCTTACATTCGGCACTCTGGCAGTCAGCATCACACTGATCATTAGTTCAATCTCCCTTTTCCTGGAGGAATTTGCAATCATGCAGAAGGGCAGGGATGCCATCCTTGATATGGTTGACGGTGAACTTGATATGCAGGAAATACTTGCGATCAAGGAAAAGCTGAAGATCGAGGCCCCTAAGAAACTGGAAGAAACGACTTCGGGAAATAATTTACTCAACTAAACTATACGATTATGAAGATGCTGAAAATTTATGGCCTCCTCATTGGCCTTGTTGCCATTATCAATATGGGATCATATTTCTCGGAATCAGGGATCGCTCTTTGGAATGTTCCTGTAAAAAAACGAGCTGAAGCTCTTGTGGGAAGATGGGAGTTTTCAATCAAAGAGATTTATGCTATGGAAACTATTTTTTACGAGGGGGAGATAGAATACTTTCCTGATAGCACTTATAAACGCTATGTTACCTGCAAGGCATTCTATAATGACTGGGCCTATGAAGAAGAGGATAAAAATTCCTTTAATGACTATAACATAGATTTGGTAGTAGTTGGACAAGTAAGCGGCACATGGAAAGCAGGAGATGGAGAATATTGGGAGGAGCTTCCCGGTAGTTGCAATATGCTTGTAGAAAATTGCTCTCTGGATTGCTCTCAAAAATTTGGCATCAGAGTCCGCCAGAAGCCTAAAATATCCTGTATAGGTTTTTATCCAAATAATAAATACTATTACGGGTCATTTGAAGATGAATTCCATCAAACAAGGCTCAAGGCATTTACCAGGAAAAAGATTTTTATAGAGCAAACTCGATATCACGATAACAGTACAGTTACAATATCTCTAAAACGGATAAAAAATTAAGCCATGAGTAACGAAAATCCCAAAGGCATAGGCATTATCGGGGCAATTATATATGGTATTTTTTTATTCCTAAAAACAGCAGTCCTTTTTGTGATCACCCATATATGGTGGTTTGCAGGTATCCTGACGATAGGGCTTGTTACATTTGCTATGTTCTCTTATCACCGTAGAACTGATGCCGAGAAAAGGAGAATCAGGCGGTTCATATACAAGCATAGAAAATTACCTCTTTATTTAATTGGAGGCGTAATAATATTTTTAATTTTTCAACTGAGCTTTAAGCAGACTGTGCTAGTCCTGGCAGGCATAGTGGTATTGTATTTTGTTTTTGGATTGATAATCAGAAAAACACATGGTTGCAAAGTGTGTGATGCAAGTGGCAGATTATCCGGCTATAATCCACATTTGGACTTAGAATTTGAAAGAGACTTATGTTATGCTTGCAGTGGTAAAGAAGTAGTTTTTAAAGATAAGTCTGAATGGTACGATATTGCATTGAAAGCCAGGAAGGAGATAATCAGGCTTCAGCAGGAGCAGGGCAGGCTTGAGAATCAGTTTCGATTATATTCGAGGCAGATGAGAATCAGTAAAAATGCAAATGAAAGAATTCTCAGAAACCGGGACGAACAACAAAGAAAGCAGTTTGAAGAATACCGGAAACTGGTTGAAAGTAAAATTATTCACTATCAGCAGATTGAAAAAAATGCTCATATTTTCATGCATTCCTATCATATCTATAACCAGCAGCTAAAATGGGATAAATCTTTAGAGGATCGCGGAGATAAAAACATTGAAAGTTCTGAAATGGCCCTTTGTGCGAGTGACGAAACTGAATTGACGAGGAAGTACAGTATTGAATTAAGAGGTCTTGAAACCTTAATGGAAACTGAAGTTCATACCAATATTGCAGAAGAACTAAGGCTGGATATCGAAAAGGCAACCGAAAAGCTGAAGGTTTTACTGGAGGAGCCTGCATAATGTCAGAGCTTTATTGTACTCATATATTTTTCAAGTTTTGATGCAGCGATTTTCTGTGCCGCTATCTGAGGTGCATAATTGCTTCTGATATAGGAGGCTGCTAGGTTAAAATATTTTGCGGCTTCCGCGTCATTGTTATCCGTATAATCAAGATAGCCAATCAGGAGCAATAGGGTACTGTAACATGTATCCAGAAATGTGAGATTTTCCGGGTCATTACTGGCGAGAAGCTTATAATAGTACTTTGCTCTTTCCCTGTCTTTGGGAACACCGATACCATGTTTATAATGGTCAGCCATAATGTACTGACATTTGGGACATCCATTATCAGCCTTTAATAAGTAGGGCAGTATTTCAACATCCACGAGCATGCCAGTATTCTACCATAAACCAGGCTGAAATTCACCAATTTATTTCATGCTTAAAACCATTATCAATGGTAGTTTTAAAAAAAGTATTACAGAAAATCCCCGGAGTTGAAAAAGCTACTGATAAAGCGTTGGAAAAACTTAAAGGATTAAAATTCTGGGGTGGAAAAAATAGCAGGTCAGGTGGAAATCGGGGAAAAGGTGAAAAACAAGCCAAGGAAGAAGCTCCCAAAGTGGAAACCGAAAAGAAGCCGTCCTCTCAACCTAATCCGGAACCGGAAAAGAACTGGACTGAAGAACTGGATATAGAACGTAGCAGAGCGGCCAATCAGGACGTTGGCAGAGCAAGAGGAAGGGCTCCTGGTAATCTGAACAAGGTTGAAAATGCCCCCACTTCCGTTCAGGAAAAGGATGTGGATGCCGGAGACAAAGTTGAGGAAATAAAAGAAAAAAGAGGACTTGAACAGGAAGCCGAAATAAGGCGGGGTGAAGCAGATCAGTCTTTTGAAGAAAAAGCGGGCGAAAAAAAGATCGAGCAGATTCTCGAAGAAGGCAAAAGTGAAGAGGGTAAATCCTGGGCGGATAAGGTAAGGCCCGATGAAAAAATGGAATTTGAGAGCCTTGACCAGGACGGAAATCAGGCAAAAGCGATCAATCTACTCAGAGAAGACAGTGCCGGGTATTTCATGCCTGAAGGAAGAAATGGTAATGAGGTTATACTTGATCAGGCAGAGAGAAAACAGGCGGTGGAACTGATCGAAGATAACAGAGAAAAAGCTCCGGATGAGTTATTAAAAGAGCGTGAAGAGGCAGAACCTAAAAATGAATATAAGGCAGGTGCATTCAAGGCAACCCGAATGAACGAAGCGGAGCTGGAAGAAATAAAAGAGGAGAGTTTTTCTGATGAAATCCAGCGGGATGAAGCAGCAGATGCAGCAAGGACAGAATTCATGTCTTCTGAAGAAGAAATGGATATGGATGCTGATATGGATTTTGACTGACCTTTTTCTCCGGCTGAAATTGGCTGCATAAAAACATCAAAATAAAATCGACTGTTTTAGGGATCAAGCAAGATCAAAGCAGAGCATTAGATAATTAAACATGTGGCCTGATCTCCGGGCTATCGGTCAGAGCACGGCGTACAGCGTCCGGCTCCTGATCTATTACAAAAAGGAAATTTTTAGAGGCACCAGAAGGTACACGGCGGCCTTGCTCCCAATCCTGAATGGTTCTTATAGACACGCCAAAATAACCGGCAAAAACACTCTGGCTCATATTTAGTTTTTTGCGGATACGCTTTACATCAATTTCTTCGGGAATATGAACGATAGCGCCAACGTCCTCGCCATTGGCAAAGGCAATAGCTTCCTTCATACCTCTGATAATACTTTCACCAACTTCACTCATTTTTTCTTCCTCCTGTAAGCATCAACAAGAATTTTAGATAAATCTTTCAGTATGTTTTTTTCCTTGTCTGTAATGTTTCCTTTGTTGCTTTTGGCATATATCGTCACCAAAAATGCTGGTATATCCTGGCCGCTAAAGAAGGTAATCAGGCGGTATCCGCCGCTTTTTCCTTTATCTCTAGCTGCAACCCGCATTTTTCTCATGCCGCCAGTGCCAGAAATTTCGTCACCTGCTTTCGGATCATCGGCTATTAAATTGATGATCTCATTTTTTTCATCTTCCGATAAGCCTAGCTTTTTGGCACACCGTAAGAATTCCGGCATTTCAACTACGGTCTGCATATTGCCATACTATACGGCGTTGCCGTATATGTCAACAAAAACTTCCTTTATACCTGATAAAATCCAAAAACTACTTGGATAGCATCTTTGATATCGTTGAGGTAAAAATTTTCCAGAGTACCCTGGAGGTTGGTGATTCTTGCTATATCTACAGCTCTTAGCTGTTTCAGATTAATATGCCTTTGTTTATCTAATCCATTTTGGGAGGAAGGCTCGACATTGACAGCAAAAGGCCAATCCTTGTGATTTGGCAGAATTGGAGCGACAACTACTGTTCTGGAATTTGTATTAACAAGATCGGACTGTAGTATAAGACAAGGTCTTTTTTTCCTGGTCTCTGCCCCTCTTGTAGGGTTTAGATCGACCCAACGAATTTCTAACTGTTTTATCAACCAACCTCTCCATCATTAAGAGTTTCATCCCAAACAGATAGTTCTTCCAGATATTCCGAATCTTCAGACTCTTCTATATTGGCTTTGAGAATAGCTGATTCTAATTCTCTTGATATATCCTCTTTTATGAGTTTGTTGATGTAAGCACTCTTATTTTCTTTTGTAACTAAAAACTTAGCGCACTCCATATCAAGAGTGAATGTACTACGATGTTGCATTTTGATATTACCAATAATATTACGCTAACATCATACTATAAAATCATACTGTGGTCAAGCTAATTAGTTGTATTCAAAAACGACCGTTTTTGCGTACACTTCCCCCCTCACCCCATTTTCCATTTTTTCTTTTCAGCAGCAGTACAAAAAACTGGTCTATGAAATCAAAGTAGTATAAACTGCCCTCGCCCCCGTTTTATGAAACAGAATCATATCCATTGACCCGGATCACCTGGTGTGCTATCATCAATCATCAAATGATTGGAGAATGATGATGCGAACCACCCTCACAATAGATGATGAAGTATATATAAAGGTAAAACATCTGGCGGAAACGCAAAACTATCCCATTGGGGAAGTCGTCTCCGAATTGCTAAAAAAAGGGTTGGAAAAACAACTGCCCAAAATTGAGGATGATGATTTTCCGGTTATCCCGACCAGGAACACCGGGCGGAAGATCACCAATGAGTTTATCAACCAGTTGAGAGACGAAGAGGGGATATAGGCTGTGTCCTACCTGCTTGATGTAAATTTCCTGATCGCCGTTATAGACGAAGACCATGTTTACCATGATTTTGCTAAACGGTGGTTTAAGGATAAGGCCATTAAGGGCTGGGCTACCTGCCCGATCACTGAAAACGGAGTGCTCAGGATTCTCTCGAACCCCTCCTATGGTTTACCCGACCTGGAACCGGGAGCGATTGCTCTTTATCTGCAAAGGCTGAAGGAAATGTTCATTCAGCATATTTTCATCGCCGATGATTACTCCATTCTTGACGGCACAATAGATCTGGAAAGCCTGATCCACCATAAGCAACTTACCGACGCTTACCTGATAGGGCTGGCATACCGGCACAAACTGAAGTTTGTCACTTTTGACCGGAAGATCAAAAGGGTTTATCTGCCCGACAAAAATGCTGATGTCATCGAAAGGTTATAGAGGGGAGATGTGAAAATCGGATACGCCAGAGTAAGCACCAAAGACCAGAACCTCTCCCTGCAGCGAGACGCTCTGGAGAAAGAAGGCTGCAAAGTGATCTATGAGGAAAAGATGAGCGGATCCAAAGCCGAGCGCCCGGAACTCCGCAAGATGATCGACCAGCTGCGGGAAGATGATGTGATCGTCATCTGGAAGCTTGACCGCCTCGGCAGGTCACTTGGCGACCTTGTCAATCTTGTCCGGGAAATAGAGGATAAAGGAGCCGGGCTGAAATCTCTCAATGACTCCATAGACACTACTACAGCTCAGGGTAAACTGATTTTCCACTTCTTCGCCGCCCTTTCCGAGTTTGAAAGGGACATCATAAGCGAACGAACAAAAGCCGGGCTGGAGGCTGCCAGAGCCAGAGGCCGCAAGGGTGGCCGCCCTAAAGGATTATCAAAAAAAGCCAGAGACAAGGCGATGATCGCCGAGAGCCTGTACCGGCAGGGCATGACAATATCGGGAATCTGCAATCATCTGCACATTGCCCGTACCACACTTTATAAATATCTGAGATATAGGGGCGTTGATTTAAGTTGATTTCGGAATTCACACCAATTTGACAACATAACATGATCAAGTTCAAATTCTCGATATTGGCTATCTCTCTTCATAATAGCAACTTCCATTTCCTAGAATTATTCACTTTCTATCGGTTCTACTAATACACGAACACCTGCATCACGAGGGTGATCTACAACTTTTTGCGACCACTGAACGTCTACAAAACCTGGACCATCATCAATGATGGCCCCGAAATAATGTAGGTACATTCCATCACGCCTACCTGAAGTGCGGACCTTAAGTGCATCAAGTAAGGCCTTGGTCCCGATTGCAAGATGGTCCGGGCGAATCAAAAAATTGTCGGAACGTACAAACGTAACCTTAGCGGGTGATATTGGTTTCCATCTTAACTTTTGGGTCTGCCTTTGAATCAAATCGACCCAAAATCGTGGTATCTGATGGGCTCGGATTTCAAAAAATTCGGTATAGTCAGGTGGTGCGACTGGTAGAGTGATATCTAAAGAACCAGACCCCACATATTCAGGTGGAATATTCTCAGTTGGTGTATAGAAAAGAGCAGAACGATGTGCAAACAAATGCTCTTGATTATAAAGGCGTTGAAGCGAAAAGGCCATAGGGCCTGATACTATCACCTCTTCTGAAATTGTTCCGACCCATGAAACGCTCCGATTATCCATCTGCTGTGGCAATTATTTTTATCCCTAAGCTAACATAGAAAAAATATATCGCGCGACTTTGCTGCCGCACCGAGTAGTAGACATTACACATAATGTCATATATATATGTCTATAGCAGTTACCAATTCCACCACAAGATCATAATTTTCCTCATCAACATTTATGTCCTGGTATTCGTCTAAACCACTATATTTTTCTGAATAAATATATTGATCTGCTCGTTGAATACCTATTATTGGCAAATCCCAAAGAAAAACTCCCATTGACATAAATCCACAAGTGATCTGTTTTTTATAATCATCATCATCCCATATGTCATAATAATCATAAGGAATTGGCTTTAAAGTTATATGTATTTCGATCAGGTTTGGATAAACAGATTGAAGGAACTCTGCTTTGATTAGTTTAAGCTCATGCAAAGTCCCTTCTAGAATTGGGAAATACTCACTTATCAATTCACTTGTATATACGTCTTCAGTTTCGGAATCTTTGTATTTCCGTTCGTGTATAATAAAACACTTGGGCTTCTCATTTTCTTTTTCAATCTTGATTAAGCGTTCAAATTTTTTCGATAAATCATCTTCATTTTTCACTAATACTTGTCTAGGCTTTGCTCCCTCCGGTGGTCCAATAATCCCGAGAGCCTCCATTTGATCTACGATGCGTCCTGCTCGATTGTAACCAATTCCTAGCTTGCGTTGAAAAATGGACGTCGCTGCTTGTTGATCATCAAGGACCATGTTAGTGGCGGCCTGAAATAATTCGTCTACTTCCGTCAAAATATACTCTATATCTTTAGAAACTATAGCGGTCTCTTGTAGTTCCTTGAGATACTCCATATTCTTCCGATCCCTTTCTTCGATCTCAGCAAAAGATTCAGAAATCCTATGTACTATATGTTTACCTGCTTCTTGGAATCTAAGTTTCTGTTTATCAGATAGAATACTTTCTAGCTCACTTACAAGGTTATAAAAAGCATCTATGATATTTGTCAATTCAGTTTTTTCAGGAGCTTGGCCGCTCATTCTTTCTCTCATATAGTGATTATACCTTCCCTCAGTCAATGAAAAAGCCTTAACCATTTCATCGTTACCTATAGTTTCGAGAATGTCATTTACCGCCTTAAACGCTTCCTTGAACCTGGCTTCCTTAATCAACTTCCTTACCTGTTCGATGCTATATTTTAGAGTCATTAGCTAAAGTATTTCTTGTTGCTCACTCGAATGTATATATAAAAAGAGCAAATTCCCAACCCATTTATAACAGCTTGAACAAATAAAAGCGGATACCCGAACTTTTCCGGATACCCGCCTCAACCCAACTTGCTAATAGAATCTTTATGGGCATGGCTCCGCCAAGAGCAACTCCGTCAATCGGATTGCCCGGCAGGGGCTAACAACCTTGTTTAACTGAAAAGAAGGGAATGGGAGGCAGCCGGAGTTTTGTCGAAATCGCTTCCTTATCTATACTGGCGCATGCTTGCCTTTGTGCAAGCACAAGCCGCAAGGCCAGTATATGCTGACTCGGCTGGTTTTGCCAAAGTCAAAACTTGCCGGACGTCAGCATACATTCCCTTCAAATGATTGGCTTATTCACCAGCCTTATCCTTTTTGTCCAGGCCGTAGTGTTTTTTGAGGATGTCGTTGATAACGTAGGAAACCGAGCGGTCACGGGAATCCGCCTCAACCTTGATCTTATCAAGGGCTTTTTTGTCCAGGTAAATCGTCTTCTTGACTCCCTTCTGTTTGCTCTTACCGGTTTTTTTGCTATCGCTCATTCTCCAGGCAGGTATATTCTTGTTAATGAGCGAATATACAAAACCTGCCGTATCTGCCTGCACCAGATAGCGTGAAATAAGCTCAAAATCATTAACTGTGCAAATATAAGCATTTGTCATACATTTTCATACATTGACCGATAAATTTTGAAGCTTTTATGGGCTTGCCTTTCTGGCCGGGCGATCCGTGACTCCCTTCCGGTCGATCCTTGGGGATTCTTCCTTGCAGTCAGCTCACTCCTATCCCTAAGCCGGAAATCCGTAAGGGCTGATTTACTGAAATCAGTATTTACTGTTAAAGGCTTTCTTTCATTCAGTACCAGTGTCTGTTCTTTTTTTCAGCAGCAGTAATTCCGGCGGGAACGGCTTATCAGGGTTTGAGCCAGTTTTTCCAGATGCTTGTGTCCTGGCCGGTGTTTAAAACGGAGATGATATAAATGGTTGTTAGATTGAGAATGGTATAGATAATATTGTAGGGGAACTTTCTTACAACTCTCTTCCGGGCTTCCCTAAACTCGACAGGGTAGATTTCGGTGTTGTCGAGAGTTAGCTGGACAACCTTGTCGACTTCTTCCACAAAACTCACCACCAAGCCCCGGCTTTTGCTTTAATGGTACTGTTAGACATCCCTTATCTCTTCCTGGGCAAAGGCATGGAACCGGAGGGTAAGTTTAAGCATTGGATTTGGCGTAAGCTATTATTCTTCCCCGCTAAAGGTTTTGACAGTACCGTCTTTAATGGATTGGATACGCCTGCCGATACCTCACCTCAAGTCAGTTAAGTGCTTACTCTCAAGACGTTTCGTTTATTGATTCCCAGCATAGTTTCTTTCTTTGAGTTTTCTCTGATATAACTTTTGACGAGCTTCTGCATTTTCTTCCTTCATAATATCAAGCATCTCAGGTGCGTCAGGATGATTCCTATTAATTTCTCTTCCCAAAAACGACACATTATTTTTGAGAACTTGATCTACCTCCTTATGGATTTTGAGAATACTTTTAATCATCTGACTTTCATTCGTACTTTCATAAAAATTGGAACTTCTTATTTTCCTAATAGTAATCTCCCTTGCTACTTCAAAACCTATATTACTATCGTAAAAGCCTTCTTTATCAATTGTTTTATCGCCTACCTCGATTACATTCCCTCTATATCTATACCTATAATATAAAAGGGGGGTTATGACAGTTGCACATAGTTTTCGTCTAGTTTCAGTATTTGAATGCCCACTCAAATATTGGTCAAAGCTTTCGCATTGTTCATTAAACCACTTTTCTTCATCCTTTGGTAATTCATTCCTCAAGATTGAAGTAAAAACTTGTTTTAAAACATACTCTGGTACATTAGCTTTTAAGTAAGCTAATGTTTGGATGTTTTTTGCTACTACTTCCTTTAGCTTGTGTGGCCCTATGGATTTGGCTATTTCATAATTTTCTTTAGCAGTTTCATAGTTCCCAAGTAATGTATTACAATGTCCTTTGTATTGTAAAATGTATGATCTTACGTACTGATCTTCCGATGCAATTAAGGAGTTTTCTAATTTATCGAATAGGTCTATAGCCTCGCCTATATTACCTTCATAAGTTTTAACAATCCCTAATATAAAGCTAGCAAGAAAATTTGTTCCATTCTTAATCGATAAACCAAAGTCAGTCGGATTGTTTAATATAATCGTTTCCGGCGTCTGCCAATTTGGTATCGTCAATTTAAGATTAAATAAATCTATATAACAATTAAACACCTTGTCTTCTTTTTTCCATAATCCACTGGCAAACACTCCCTTTTGATTATCCTTAAAGTACATTCTTTCGATACTGTCTCGATAATTTATCTGATCAACTGATCCAAACATAAAGTTAGCATTGCCGACTTTATAATAATTATTATCAGTCAACTCTTTTCTTAAAGCTGCAATCAAGCTACTAGAAAAGACATCTTCAGTATTTGATTGAAATGAGGCAATGAGGACCATGATTTGACCCTCCTGATGAGACTTCTTTTTACTTGATAATTCACTACTCGTGTTTTTCACTGAACCTCTATTTCTAGTAAGTCGGAAAAAATAGATAGTACTGAACCCAACAAAAATCATCAAAAACAGATAAAAAAAGTGAATTTTTCTTCCTGAAATCAATCTTGATTTTTCTCGACGATTTTTCTCGATTTGAATAGCTGCTTGCTTTATAATTTCTAACAATTCAAGGCAAATCTTATTCAACTTGGTTTCATATACTTCACTAGTAATAATACCTATTGTATATTCTGAACTTGCCTTATAAAACTGGCTGGAGAGAACCATGATTTGATCCTCATATTTTATCATGTTAAGATTTGATAATTCTGTGAGGGCCTCTTTTATTTTCCCTTTACTTATCAGTAATTTGGAATTATCCAGTATCTCCCGCCTTATATTAAAGGTATCATCCATTCTCTTATTTTTAAAGAATTGCCTCAAATGCCATATTCAAAAATAGACAAGCATTGTAAACCTCCAAAGGAAGCTGGACAAAATCTGGAAGGATTTAAGAGATGAAATTAAAGATAAAATACTTCCTGATAATGCCATTTTGTTAGCGGCTTAAGAGTAAATTTTCGAAGCCGTTTTCTGTTCTAGGTAATATTCTCTTCTTTCAGCCAAATTTCATTTTTTCAATATCCTCCAAAGAGTGAAGGCCGGTTTTGCCTTCCTTCAATAGCTGATACCTTCTTTCCAGTTCGGCTTCCAACTCAGGGGAAATCACCAGCTCCTGAGCATCGGAACTGTTGGCAATATCATCCCAAATCTTCTCCACCAGGACGATCTTTTCCTCCAGGCTAAGCTTTGATATTTGTTCAAGTAACTGTGTCATAGTTTAAAAATAGTACTATCTGGCATCATTTTCAACAAAACACCAAACCCCTCCCCTCAGTTTCAATTTCCCTCATACTCCCCCTAAACTGTCACGATTGTTGCGGCAACAATACGCCGCCAGTTCAGGAACCAGGGGAATAATCGGGTAATTGATGTGCTCGCTTCAGTGCTGCCTCCCAGCCTGCCCTTTTTTCTTTCCCTGCCCATAATTGCGCTTACCTCCCTCTTTCTTTTGCTTTGGCAAGATACTCGCAGGCTCCGGCTGCATCAAGGGCTGGTCGTTCCTCCCTTTCCGGGATGATTTTTTCTCCTCCGCTGCTCTCCTGATAAAAAATAACCTCTCCACCCTTGCTTCCGCCTCCGCCTGCCGAGTCCTGATGCCTTCGCAAAAAGGGAGGAAACCTCAATTACGTATTCGGCAGAAAAGAAAAACTGCCCCGGAGGTTCACCTCCGCTCCCGGAGAAAGGGAGTTTTCCTTATTAACAATTCGGCTTACGAGCCAAAAAAATCAGAACCATGTGTTACAAAATTCCAATTCAGGTAACGGAAATCAAGCTCACCTACAAGAGCAAAGTAAAGGCGGCAGACCGGCCGCAAATCACCTGTTCCCGTGATGCCTATATGGTGCTTTTGTCCAACTGGAGCGAAGGAATAGACCTCTTTGAGGAATTTTACATCCTGCTGCTCGACCGCTCAAACCGGGCAATGGGGCGTTATAGGGTTTCCCAGGGAGGTATCGCCGGGACGGTAGTAGATGCCAAGCTGGTATTTGCGGCAGCCCTGAAAGGCCGGGCGGCCTCCATAGTCCTGGCCCATAACCACCCAAGCGGCAATTTAAAGCCCTCACAGGCCGATATTGACCTGACCCGGAAACTATGCAAGGCGGGCGAACTGCTCGACATCCTCGTAGTTGACCACCTGATCTTATCGCCGGAAGGCGGCTATTATTCATTTGCCGATGAAGGGCTGATCTAAAAAGATCATCAGGGGGGACTCACTCCCCCACAGGCGGCAAGGGTATCCCAATTTTCCGCATTCACTCAAACACATTGTGTACGCTCATTTGTGCACACCGGGGCAAGAAATCTTGCAACCCTCCCCTTTGCGCCTGCTCCCCCTTTGTCTCTCGCCGAGAAGGCGTAAGCGGTTGAAACCGCTCATTATCAAACATTTAAAAAAGGATAAAACCATGACCAAGAACAGCAGAACCCAGAAAAGAGACCTGTATCAGGAAGTAACTAACAAAATGGTTGCATTGCTTGAAAAGGGCGTTGCCCCGTGGCGTTGCACCTGGAACCGCTACGGTTTGGCTCGTAACTATGCAACCGGGCATATCTACACCGGCATTAACGCCTTTCTAATGAACCTGACCCCGCACCCGATCCCCTATTTTATGAGCTTCAAACAAGCCAAAGCCAAAGGCGGGAAGGTCAGGAAGGGCGCAAAGTCCGAAATGGTGTTTTTCTATAAGCCTCTATTCAAGGATAAGGACGAGAATTTTATAGCACCGGATAAGGCCGTAGCCCTCAAAGGTATGGGGGAAGAGGTGCAGGTAATCCCCATGCTCAAATATTTCAACGTGTTCAATATCGCCGACGTGGAAGGGATAGAAATAGACATTCCCGAAGTTGAGCTAAAGGAACATGAGCGGATAGAAGAATGTGAGCGCATTATAAAGAGCGTACCCAACGCCCCGGAATATGTTTATGAGGACGCCAACCGGGCTTATTATTCCCCGATCTCTGACAAACTCAATATGCCGGACATTGCCCAGTTTGAAACCGCAGAGGATTATTATTGCACTTTCTTTCATGAACTCACCCACGCAACCGGGCATCAGTCGCGCCTGAACCGGGAAGGGATAACCGAGCTGAACCCCTTCGGCTCACCAGAATATAGCCGCGAGGAACTGATTGCCGAAATGGGAGCCTCTTTCCTTTCCGCCCAGGTGGGCATCAATTACGACGAGCTGACCGAGAACAGCGCCGCATATTTGCAAGGCTGGCTAAAGGTTTTGAAGGCTGATAAAAAACTAGTTTTCAGAGCAGCCGCCGAGGCACAGAAAGCCGCAGACTATATTTTGGGAAAATCCCGGAAAACAGATTTCTAGGGCATCCAAAGGGGGCAGCCCTGCCCCCTGCCCTTTTTATCTTGCCACCATAAACAAAGCCAAACCATGAGTACAAAGCCGGCATTCCTCATAAATAAACCTCTTTTCCTCACAGTAGAAGAAGCAAAGCAACTCACCGAGCTTTTCCCGGATACGGAGATCTTTTCCAAATATGAAACGCCGCAGGGGAAAACCCCCGCCTATTATGATGATGTGGAAGAAGCCGCCGAGGATAGAGAGCGTTACGGCTCCGTTTGGCTGGATACCGGGCAGGGGCTTTACCGCCTTAACCCGGAATTATACGACGGGGAGTAACAACACATTAAGGCTGTAAGCAATATGTTGATATTGCGGCCAGCCGCCTGCGGCGGCAGGAAAGCGGCAAGCTCCGATGACAAAATCCCCTTTACGCTGGCCGCTTGATCACAGGGATTTTATCATCTCCGCTTAGATGGTCTTTTCTGAGAAAGAAAAATCCTTCACTTGGGTTGCGGCTTTTCCTTTCAGATCAGGCCAAAAGAAGCAAATTATTCATGGTAAATTTGCTTTTTGCAGCCGGCTTGTGAAATGTTTTCTATTTTTACCCAAATTATCCATTTATATAAGTTTGGAACCTTTTGAACTCAATTACGTAAAGATGAAATTGAGGTTTCCGGCTTGTTAAATTAAAGCACCAAAACTAAACCTTAGAGTATGAGCCAGATAGTTAGCTGTAGTATTGAATAAATAAAGTAATTTCATGCAAAAAAATAGCAATGAACAAGGTTTTTGATGAAAACACAAGGGCAATAATTATAGCAATAGAGAATTATAGATTTGATAAAATATCTAAAGTTAGATACGCCATTAATGATGCTGAAAAATTCAAGGCAACCTTAATTGACTTTCTAGGTATAAAAAAAGAAAACATCAAAACTTTCTATGATAGCGATGCTTCAAAGACAGCTCTTGAGGATGACATAAAGTATGAAATCAGACAATTAAATGATAAAGAGCGCTTTATATTTTATTACGTAGGCCATGGATTCTATGAAGGAAGCTCAAATAGAATTTCCGCATATGATACAAGTCCAATGAACTATTCAGATACTACTATCTCCTTGAAGGAAATGCTAATTGAACCTTTAGAGAGATCAGAATGTAAAAGAAGTTTAATCTTTCTAGATACCTGTTCACAAATAATTGCAGAGTATTCAAAAAGTCGAGACTCAATTTCGAATATCCATCAAGAGGAATTTGATAACCTCCTTCGCCAAAGTGAATATTGTGCAACTTTTCTTTCTTGTTCACCTGGAGAAAAATCTTATTCGGACGATAACCTTAAAAATGGTATTTGGACGTATCATCTAACACATGCGTTGAGTGGAAAGGCGGAGAAAGCGATAACAAGTAGAAATTACATAACAGATACTTCACTTAGAGACTATCTAAGACTTAGTGTACCAGATTTTATTGTTAAGAATACAGACATAAGAGGCACCCAAACTCCAATAGCCAACATTAAAGCATCGAATTCCTTTTTAATTTACGAAGTCCCTTCGATTCCGAAGGAGGACAAGATAAATTCACAATTTCCGAGATTGCCGCTAGTAAAATCCGATCCCAAAATTTATAACCGGGAATTTAAACATGTTGAAAATGCACACGGTTTTGAAAATACACATTTCCCTCCAACCTCATTTAGTAAACCCGGAGAAAAGTTTATTCAAAAGGTATTCAAAGAAGATGTGGAAGAGGAAATTCAGATAATATATCAAAAAACTAAGGACGTATTTAACCTTCGCAGAAAAAACATTATAAAAGAGATTGGATTAGAAAAAGCAACAATACATAACAATTTCTTTGAATATGAATTAAGGGTAACCCAATCTGAATCCTATCCATCACATGCATTGTTTTCTAGGAATATTATTTTGGTTGATGATGAAAGCAATACACTATCTTATATTGACGATGTTTTCCCATATAAGTTTAATCAGATTTTTTTTGAATGCAAATTAAAATCAGCAAGCTACGACGATATAGTTGAGCAATTTGAGAATTTAGCAGATAGAGAAAATGGAAGACTTGAAGAAGACGACAGAATATTAGAATTAAATTATCATACTATTGATGGGTTGTTATTCAAATTAAACCTTAAAAAAGAAAAGGCATTTTTATATACAAACAGAGACTACAGGTTAATGGACTTTATTAAAAAAGCGGAATCCTTTATCAATCAAATCTCTAATACTGAACACAAATTAGTAACCAAGACGCGAAAAAAAATGCATGACGATCATAAGGACTAGGTGCAGCTACATTACAAACGACAGCTACATTGCTCAATTAAAATGAAAATAGCTCCTATGACGAACAAAAAAAATTCTGGATATAGGTTAAAAAGACTTATTGAAGATAGAGGTAGTGAATATGCTAGTGCAATCTTATTAAATAACCTAAGCCCTGAAGAAGCCTTAATAATCAGTGATTATGCTGATTTATTTGCTTCTGAAATAAATGGAAAACTAAGAAACAAGACAACACTTGAACAGGATTTAAAGAAAGAGCAAGAACTGAATTATGCTCTTGACAAGGTAGAACCTTACGAAAATTCTGTAGTCTATGTGGACTTTGGTGTTTATTCAGATGAGGAAGAAATTTATGCTTGGTTTGAAAAGAAAATTGGTAAAGTAGTACAATTCCCAAACTTTTTAGGGTCATCGAAAAATAAGTGGCCAGATAGAAACTTCTACCTAAGAATAGAGACTCGTTCAAACAGTTCCGGTAAATTCATTGCCCCATTAACTGGGAAAAAACATGAAGATGAAGTATTGTTTAAGTCAAAATCAAACTTTGAAGTGTTAAGAGTGGATAGATTAAACTCAACTATTGAATTAAAAGAAGTGCATCGCAATAAAAAACCCAATAATATACTTTTCGAATTATATTACCTGAATCAAAAATAAAATTTTAAAACCAAGCATAATTTTACCTTCTTAACCTATTCACCCTCTTCTGATTCCTGAACTCCAGTAATTCAGCCCTAATAAACCGCCGCTCCTTCATATGATGAAACACAGTGAAATGCCCTTCATTCACCAGGTAGCGTAAAACCTTTGAGCATACCCCAAGCAACCGGCAGGCCGTACCGGTGCTGACCAGGTCATCCTCCCCCATCACCCGTTGAAGTTCCTGGTTCATTACTTCAAATTCCTCCTTTACAAGTTCCCGAATCATTGCTTTTAACTCGGCAGGTGTGATCGAGTGCAGGATGATATTATTGTTTTCCATGACGCTGATTTTAGAATGTTCTGATTGATATGACCGCAATATATGCGGCTGGATTCACTTCTGCAAATCGCAGAAAATCAGCCTGTTAAGTGTTAAAATGAAACGAAATGGAATCATCTGGAAAGGCCGGAGAACCCGGAGCGGTTCCAAATGAAATCATCTGAATCCTTCTGGGAAAAGACGGGAACACCCAAAAACAGCAAACTTTAACAGTTTTTAACATTTCAGGGAGTTTTTCTAATGGCTTCGCCCTCACGCCCGCAAGAGGTTTCCCCGATCTTCCTTCGTGCAGGCCGGGTGATTCCCCTCCTCTATGCAGTTGTTACCCCATCCTCGCCGGAAGGCAGAAGGGTATAGAGCAACAGGCTTTATACCCTTAACAACAATAAGAGAGAGGATGAAATGACAGATTCCTATTACGGATATTCAAAAGAGATACACGAACTGGCAAAAAGGTACATTGCAGGGGATATTATCCAATGCGCTTCCTGTATGGTCAATGATATGCTCAACCACAGCGATATACCCTTTATCGGAAAAGCCGGTTTCAGCTATGAAAATATTGAAAACCTTTATGATGACAGCCTGGAAGCAATAGAATCTTTCCTTTGCGAAAATCTCGAAGATGAAGAACTGGAAGAGATATGGGAAATTGCCTTTGATGAAAGAGAAGCCAGAGCTTATGAACTAGGCTTTGAGCCTGAACCCAATGAAATCTATGAATGGTGGCAGGTTTCAGGATGGTTGTTTGATAAACTCAGAAATGCAGGCCAGCCGGTGCTTTCTACTGATTATGGCAAGTATTGGGGAAGATGCACCACCGGTCAGGCGATCATCCTTGACGGAACCATGCAGGAAATCGCCGGGCAATATGCCATGTATGGGCAGGAGGAAACATCATGCACTATACAGTAAAAGACATCAAGGAAGCAGGCTTCAATCTGGAGCCTGTAAACTGTATTCATTGCGGCAGTACCGAGGTAACCTATCATCAATATATCGGAGATGGGTATTGTCCGGAATGCGGGAAATGGCAGAATCAAGGTGATTAACCCTTCTTCTGATGGAGGGATATCCCACCATAATCTTGCTTTCATATAGAAATCTTAGCTATGAGAAATAAATTTCTTTTTAAATGGTCAAAACATAAAATCTGGATTGACGTACAACTTATTAACCAAATTTTTATGCTATGTATAAAGTATTTGTTTTTCGAAAAGGACAGTGGTTCACTACTTCTTTACTTGATGAAGAAGGTAATGGCCTTGGTTATGAGTTTGAATCTAAAGAAGAAGCAAAAGAAGCTGTAGAATTAGCAGCACAGTTTTCCATTCACGATGGGCATACCCAGAAGATTACAAAAGGGCATGCTGAAGTTACGATACTTGAAGTATTTAAATAAATAAGGTTGTCAGCTTGATGTAGATATCTGAAATTGTGTTAGTGGCAATTAAAATATTTGAATGATTTTCTTGATAAAACAATAAAATGGAAAGAGAAAATTTGGAACAAAAGATTTTAAAGGATATTGAAGAGACTGGTTTTGTAATAGAGTTAAAAGCCTTGTCCGAGTTTATTGATAGAAAATGGGATGTATCTGGTAATCAGATTTATGAAGATTTGGATTCAGGCAAAAGCAGGGAGATTGATATTATTGCAGAAAAAAGCATAGGATCATCTGAGAGGCATTTTAATTTTATCATTAGGATCAATTTAATAATCGAAATAAAAAAAGCTTCTCATCCATGGGTGATATTTACAACTAAGAATAAAGAATCTATGAATGATCATCTTGGATGGGAAATAATTCATTGGGGTGCGAATAACGAAGAATCAAAAATGAAGTTTAAAGAAGATATATATATAAATTTACCAATACTCTCAAGTTCCTTTTTAAAAGAAGAAAAATATTTTAATCTTGAAAGAAGATTTGGCAGGACTTTTTATGAGGCCTGTAAAAAATCACAGCATGAATCAAAAATTTATACTGCTTTATTAAGTGCATGTAAAGCTACTTGGCATGAATTTATGAAATATAATCATAGCAACAAGTTGAAGAAAAAAGTATTCGATGAGAAACTTCCTGTAAATTTAGATATTTTGATACCAGTAGTTATTGTTGAGGGTAAATTATTCGAATTTTATCTAGGAAAGAACTTGGAAAAAGTTCTGAATGAGGTGGATTATGTCCCAATTCATTTTAAATATTCTTCAAGTAAATATAAGTCTCTTTCAGGTTTTGACATTGATTTCTATCCAATCATATTGAAATATGATTACCTAGATGTTTTTATTGAAGATGTTGAAAATTGGTTAAATAGCCTAAAGCAAAGAGCTATTCAAGAGTTAACTTCAAGGAAAAGTACTTCAAAGAAATAATACCCCATTTCGCTAACACAATTAAAACTAAGAAAATGGAGAAAAATGAGCAAGAAGAAAGGTTTAAAAGGGCTCTTGAAAAAGAGGACGAAGCAAAAGCAAAAATTGGATATTGGGCTGAAATAGTAGGGTTATCAGGGATAATAATTGGTGTAATTGTTGGTGCCAAACTAAATGAAGTTTTTGGTGGATTAATTTGTTTGGGAACTTTAATAATATGGATGAAAATGAAGCATGATTCTGGAGGAAAGTAATATTAAGAAAGGACATCCCTAGTAAAATGCCACTAATAAGGCGCACAACCTATAGCCTATTCGTATGTTACAGTCTAAGAACTGGACGATCCTCAACAGCTAGTATTTCAAGTGTTGAAAAGCCAGATGAAACAAGAAACGTAATTGAAATATTTAATAAAAGAGGGTGCTCCGGAAAGTCCTCTGATTGGAAAATCTGGACGCATGAGCTTTGGAGCAATATGTGACGTCCTGCTTTCCAAAGCGAAATATATATGGTGTTCTATTCGTCCCATCATTCCTTCTGGGGACTTTCCGGAGCGCCCTCATAAAAGGAACCCTTCTCTTTATAGAAGGGCTTTACAAAATCACTAAATCTCAAGGTTCAGCTCCTCTTCAAGGAGAACATGCCTCAGCAACCTCGCCATCATAAACCGCTTCCTGTTATCCTCCATAGACTTCAAAACCGTCTGATGAGGGGCTTTGCCCTCTTCCTCCCTTTGGCGGTTTTTCTCCACCGAGGAATAATACCGCTCCCGGAACCGCTTTTCCAGCCGGTCAAGGTTATGCCCTAAAAACGGATCATCCTTATCGAGGGTAACACCGTAAAAGGTGGCACTTGTCAGTTGCTGCCCTTCTCCTGGCCGTTCAGGGAAGGGCTGGGTACTTTTCCCTCCAAGTGTTTATTCAGTTCCTGAAGCAGATCAAGCGCCCTGTTCTCCGGAGGAGGAAAAGCCTCCGCTTTTTCCTCCTCCGGCTCACCGGCCTTGCTCTCCACTGTCGGCAAAGCTGGCACTTTGCCGTTATCCAGCCCTTCCAGAAATTGCTGCATTTCCGTCCGGGCGATATAGAACCCCCTCACCTCTTGCCACATCGCCTTGTCCTGAAACAGTTCTATCTGAGTAGCGAAAATGGTTTCCTTAAGGATCATTATTTCAACTACCCACCCGATCAGCATCAGGGTGGAGACGGATATAATCCACGAGAATCCATGTGGATTCAAAACCAGATAGGCTTCGATCAGGGAAAGAATAAGCAAGGCAGTAGCGGCAATTATCCCGAAGGAATATTTGCCCTGGATATGGGCGGGGTTCAGCTGGAAGAAGAACACCAGTGTTCCCCTCCCCGTCTGAATGGCAAGCGGCACCAGGAAGGCCGCCACCATAAACCCGGCGTTGGGAGCATTCTGGGCATGAAAGATGCCCATTATGATGGCGGAGATCAGGTAGGTGGAGATCAGCAGCCCGAAACTGAGCACCGGCAAAACGGAGCGCAGGCGCTTTATTGATTTCCTGAAATCATCGTTGATCAACATATTTTGCATTGGATGTTATTTTACGGTTTGAAAATATTTTCCTGTCAGGTTTTTCTTTTCAATAGCCTATAAATTGACGACCTTCAAAGTCCCTCCGAAACCCTTCCGGCCCTTCTTCCGGCTCTCCATGATACCCAGGCCAATCTCTTCGGCGTTCTGTTCACTGTCGATGCCGATATATTTCCTGAGTTGAGATTCGGTAGAATGGCCGGTCATATACATGATCTGGGCTAGGCGGTAGCCCATCCGGTAAAGGTTGGTGGCAAAACTCCGGCGGCAGATATGGGAGGATACCTCCTCATATTTGGGAGCATAGGATTTTTTCACCACCGGCTTTCTTCCCATATACTGTTCAATCCTCAATACCCTTTCATCAAAGCCTGCCAGCTTGCAGACCTCTTTAATGCCGTCATTGAATTTCTGCATAGACATTTGAGGAGTGCAGTAACCATGTTTTTCCAGTATGGGAATGAGCCAGGGGAAGATGTTCAGCGGTATCTTTGCAGGCATGTCAGTTTTTTGGGAGATCACTGACAGGATTGGAACATTATTGATGGTGCGGTAGAAATTATCAGGGGTATATCGGGAGAAGTCACTATGGCGCTGGCCGGTTCCGGCACCGATCAGGCAGATGTCACGAACTTTAGACAAACGTGCGGGCAGTTTCATAGCAGCGAGGATCTCCAGTTCCTGCAAGGTCAGGATAACTTTCTGCCCTTTTGCCTTTTTAGGCGTAACCAGCCAGCCCGTACCCTGATAATCGGTATTCCTATGCAGCTTCCTCCTTCTGGCACGTTCCAGAAACTGCCTCATTGTTTTGAGGGTTTTGTTGCCATAGGCAAGCTGTACATTTCTGTCGGCAAGCCAGTCGATCAGCTTGAGCCGGAAATTCCAGTCCACATCCTCATAATCGAAACTTCCGGTATCCGGGAAAACATCGGCGGCAAACTCCTTTAGTATGGTTGTATGGCGCTTAAAAACTTTCAGGCTGCTTTGCTTCATCCTGGAGGCGACCATTTCGGCAATCTCCTGATCTATGAACTCAAAGAAGGTAGTCCTCTTTTCAGTTACGCCTGGATCGTCCTCCCCTGCCCCGTCAGTTGATATTTTACCCGTTTTAATATCCAACTGCCTCTTGAAATCTTCCACGCTCACAGAGCCATTTTCTGCCCCAAGGAAGATGTCCATACAATAAGCCGCCAGATCGTCAAGGCATCTCTTGATCCTGAAAAGGTCGGCCCGGCCGGTTTGCATGATCGGCCGTTGCAGCTTGAAATCCCAGTCTTTTGGCATGATGGAATAACCGGTTGAATAAACCAGGCGTTTGCCATGATACCTGAACACCAGGGAGATCAGCGTTTCGGTATCAGACTTTGGAAGCCGTAGGTTGAACTTAGGTTTTGGTAACTTTGCCATTACGTTGAGTTAAGTGGTTACGAAAATAAGTTTCGTTCGCCACGTCAACTGCGTTGTCGGAATAGTTGTCGGAACTATTCCGGGCTTTTCCATGATAAGGCAAAGCTGAGTTTGGAAATATTGCCGGAAGGGCCTATTTTACTGGCGTTCCGGCGGAATACTCCGGAAAACACCGCCGGGAAAAACGACCTGGCGGGGTCACCACTTCGATTCCAAAGAATAATTATTCCCTGGAATCACAGAACTCCTGTCTCTTTTTATCCAATCATTCCACACTCAATATTCCCCTCAGCCGGATATCTTTTGATGACGCGCCCACCATGACCCTGAATGCGCCGGGCTCGACTACTGATTTTAGTTCTTTATCAAGCATGCTCAGTTCCTCAGTGCCCAGTTCAAAGATCACTGGCTTCCGTTCGCCCGGTTTTAGTGAGATGCGCTGAAACCCTTTCAACTCCTTTATTGGGCGGGCAACGGAGGCCAATTCATCCCGGATGTAGAGTTGCACCACTTCATCGCCTTTCACCTTTCCGGTGTTTGTCACTTCACAACTAACGCGCACGGTTTCCCCTGTCCCGATCGGATTCCGGCTGAATGTAAGGCCAGAATATTCAAAAGAAGTATAACTCAGGCCATACCCGAAGGGGAAAAGAGGCTGCCCGGACAGGTTGTAGTAATCGTCACCCCGGCCGGTGGGCTTATGGTTGTAATACAACGGACATTGCCCTTCGTGCACGGGAAAGGTAATGGGGAGCCGGCCGGCCGGGTTTTCCGTCCCAAACAGTACATCTGCCAGGGCATGCCCGCCATTTTCTCCCGGATACCAGGCCAGGAGGATGCCATCTACCTCGTCCATCCAGTTGGACATGGTAATGGCGCTTCCGCCATACAACACCACAACGGTAGGAGTACCGGTGGCAGCGACAGCTTTTATCAATGCTTCCTGATGGCCGGGAAGCCCCAACAAGGCACGGTCCTGGAATTCTCCTTCGTGGATTCCAGCGGCTATTATCGCCACCTCACTCCTGCGAGCGGCTTCTGCCGCTTCGGCTATCTGCTGTTGCCAATTTTCTTCAACGGTGACATCCCAAACAAGTGCGAGCCTAGAATTTCCTGCCGGTTCGAAGAATTCCAACTTTAAATCGTATTCCCTGCCGGCTTCGAAAACGAAATCCTGAAGGATTGTCCGATAGGATTGCTTTTTCCAGTTATCGATCAGCAACTTCCCATCCAGATACAAACGATAACCATCGTTGCCTTCCACGCCAATCTTAAACTTCCCCGATCTGGGCGACTTAAGTTTACCAGCCCATCTGGCCGAATACCAGTCGTAGGCCAGGCTCGGGTGTGGAGAATAGAGCGTCCACCTGAACTGCACATTCTGGTCGATACGGCTTACTGCCGGCAGCCCTTCCAGTTTGATATTATCAAAATAATCTCCGTTAATGCCCTTTACTAATTTCCCGTTTTCGGTAGTGGAAAGATAATCAGAAGCAATGGTTTGATAGGAAACGGCATGTAGCGGCACTCCTTCAGAATAGATGATCTTTTCTTCTCCAACCCTTCCGGTAACCCCATCCAGCAAGGATATCACATTATTTCCGGGGCCGCTATAGCCGCCTAGGCGGCCGGCGCTGGCGTCGTAGCCGATCAAGGCCACTTTTTTCACCGTTTCATCCAGCGGCAGAACCTGGTGGTTATTTTGTAAAAGCACCACCGATCTGGCCGCCGCTTTCCGCGCCAGTTCCCGGTGGCTTTGGTGTCCATTCCAGTAGGCGGCTTTCCGGCTGTCCACATACGGATCTTCGAATAAGCCCAGTTCAAATTTAGCCCTCAGGATCCTGCCAACGGCATCATCGATAGCCGTTTGATCGACCAGGCCTTTCTGATAGGCCTCCCAGAACAGCCGGTAATGATCATAGTCCGTCTGAAAGAGTACGTCCAGCCCACCTTCCACCGCATCTTCCGTAGCTTCTGCATAATCCCTGGCGGTGAAATGCAGCACGTTGGCCCCGCCGGTAGCCCCCGCGTCAGAAATGACAAAGCCCTCAAACTCCCACTCCTCTTTCAGTTTCTTTCGCAACAGCCATTCGTTGGAGGTACAGGGCGTCCCATCCAGGGAGTTGTAGGCAGTCATTACCGATCTCGCGCCGGCTTTGGTAAATGCGGTTTTAAAAGCAGGAAAGTATATCTCTTCGAGCAGCCGTTCGTTAAAATGAATGGGGTAGCTGTCACGGCCTCCGGCGCCTACATTGGCCACGAAGTGTTTCGGCGTAGTGATCACGCCGGCCTTTTCAAAAGGGCCGATAAACGCCAGGGCCATCCGGGAAGTGAGGTAAGGGTCTTCTCCGTAGGTCTCCTCAGTACGCCCCCAACGGACATCGCGGGCAATATTCAGCACCGGAGAAAGGATCTGCCGAATGCCCCTGGAACTTGTCTCCCGGCAGATGGCGCGCCCCACATCGCCAACAAGGGCAGTATCCCAGCTCGCCGCCAGGGCAATGGCCTGGGGAAAAGCCGTCGCTCCGTCGCGTACCAGGCCGTGCAGGGCTTCGTCAAAAGGAATGATGGGAATGCCCAGGCGGGTTCTTTCGACAAAATATCGCTGCATTTCATTGATCCTTTCCGCTACCTCCGCAGCAGAGCCGGACGGGCCATAGTCCAGCAATTGGCCGGCGGCCCCGGCCTGCCTGCCTTTAGCCGCAACCTGAAATCCAAAGATACCGTGCCGGTATTTCTCCTTTCCGCCACTCAGATCCCCTGGGATCATAAACATCTGCCAGAACTTTTCTTCCAGGGCCATTCTTCCCAATAAATCATCTACACGCTGTTCTATGGGCAGATTGGGATCCTGATATGGCAACTGAGCGGATAGTGCATTTACAGTTAAAATGCAAACTAAAATCACTTTTGTTAATTGCTTAAACCTGGCTATGGCATACCATTTCAACATCTGCCTTTTTATTTTAGCGGTTAATTCGGGACATTTCTCATCGCGAATTTACTAAAGACAGAAAATTAGCTATAAAAACCAGCATTCAAAACGGGCTCGACAACGCTGGATCAGAAATATAGCTCGTGTCCGTCAACGTCTTCAAAAAAGCGATCAGGGCGATTTTCTCCTCAGCTGTAAAGTGTTTGCCTCCCATAGGAAGAGCCTTCATCAGCGGATCGGCAGTTGGAGAAACATGAAGCCCCTCACTGTAAAAGTCGACCACTTCTTCAAGGGTGGCGTAGCGGCCGTCGTGCATGTAAGGGCCGGTAAGCTCGATGTTGCGCAGGGTTGGAGTTTTGAATTTCCCCAGGTCGAAGGGTTCCCCGGTGATGGCGCCCAGGCCTGCTTCGGGCTCGGCATCCAGCGCATTGTTGTGAAACTCGTTGTCCGTGAATAGAATGCCGCAATGGCAATGGAAACAGTCGCCTTCTTCCGTAAAGAACAGGTCGTAGCCGTTCAGTTCCTGGTCGGTTAAATATACGCCGGGCTCCTGGCGCAGCACCTGGTCGTATTTGGAATTGCCCGAAGTCATAGTACGCTCGAACTGGGCCAGGGCCTTTGCCGCCCGTTCATAGGTAATGCCCCCTTCACCAAAGGCTTCGTAAAAAAGGCGGGGGTAGTCGGGGTGCGCTTCCAGGCGGCCGAGGTCAACCCCGAAAAAGTCTTTGACCTCGAAGAGCATGACGTCTTCCAGAGCGCCTTGTACTTTTCCGTTCCACAGGAAGGCTGAATTCCAGGCCAGGTTGATATGGGGCAATACTTCAGGATCAGAACTGAAGGAGAATTCCTGTACATGACAACTGGCACAGGCATGGGTTTCGTCGGAATGCAAGGCCGGGTCATAAAAAAGCATACGCCCCAATTGCACCCCCTGGACGGTCATCGGGTTATCCGCAGGAACCTCGAGAAGGGGGAAGAATTCCGGAATATCCAGTTCGTAAGGAGTAGGATGGTATACCCATCCATTATTGTTATTGGGAGGCGAAGCCCCTTCTTTCTCGCAGGCAGGCGTTGCCAGGAAGAGCAAAACGAGGACAAAGGCCGATAGGGTTATTCTTTTCATGGTGAGGAAGCTTTTAAAACTCATTCTTTTTCAATGGTGCTGATGCTGAAAACGCTACTCCCGTTTTCCCGGAGCATCTGCTGGGCATTTTGATTAGCCATGATCATGGACCCGAAAGCCTCAAAATCATAAACATTGGGATTTTGCAGCCATTCATTGAGGTCCATACTCAGGTTGATCTGCCAGACACCACCGGAAAACGCCATTGGGTGCTGGAAGGGTAAGTCGACCAGTACATAGTTCTGGTTATTCCCCGTAGCCCCCGTATGCAGGTTAAACGGTTTAATAACCCCCGTACCATTAAGATCGTAACGCCCCTCAAACTTCATATAGTGATAACCCTGGTCACCGGGCAGGGGCCATTCCATGTTGATGTTGGTAGTAGTGTTGGGCAACCCGCCGTCTACATTGACAACCTCGTCCAGGCCGAAGATAAAAGACAGGCCCGTATACTCGCCAGGAGGGACGTCTTCCCATTCAAAAGCACGGGTATCGGGCTTCTCCACATCCCGGTAATGGACTTCGCGGATGTCAATGCGCTCTCCTGCTGTGTTGTGTAACGAAAAATTTGACGTGTAATACTTCAGCCGCTCCACCATGAACGGGTGGCCGGCGGCACTGCTGTACCAGGTATCGTTCAGGCCCAACTCCTGCCCTTTGACCGTGTGGCCGAAGTTCAGGTATACGAGGCTGCCGGTATCTTCTTCTTTATTGCAGCCATAAGAAAACAACAGGGCCAGAGTGAGTGCCAGAAGGCCCGCCCGAAAAGGAATAAACGTATTTTCCATAATTAAGACTTTTTAACCTTAAAACTTTCTATGAAAAACATTTCCGCACTTCCTGTAGTTCTTATGGCCCGTTGGTTTCCTGAAAAGTAAATGCGCTCTGCTGCTGAAATCCTGGAGGCCATTCCCACTATGTCTTTTATCTGTTTGCTGTTTTTTCTTCCGGAGAAATTTGGTTTAATTGGAGCACATAAATGAAGATCCAATGAAAGTACTATTCATCGGCGGCACCGGCGTTATCAGCTCCGCCTGTTCGGAACTTGCCGTTTCCCGGGGCATCGAACTGTATCACCTGAACCGGGGCAGGAGTTCCGGATTGAGAAAAACGGAAGGCGTTAAAACCATAATTGCCGATATCAGAAATGTTGATGAGGCCCGGCAGGCGCTCCAGGGGTATCATTTTGATGCCGTTGTAGACTGGGTCGCTTTTGAGCCGCAGGATATTAAAAACGATATTGCGTTATTTTCAGGCAAGGCGGGCCAATTCGTGTTCATCAGCTCCGCCTCCGCTTATCAGACTCCCCCGAAAAAGCTGCCCATTACGGAGGACACCCCGTTGGACAACCCGTTCTGGGAATACTCCCGGAATAAGATCGCCTGTGAGGAACTCCTGCGGGAAGAACACGCCAAAACCGGCTTTCCCTACACCACCGTCCGTCCGTCACATACTTATGACAAAACCAAGGTTCCCCTGATCGGCGGATACACGGCCCTGCAAAGGATGAGGCAAGGGCTGCCGGTTGTTGTCCAAGGAGATGGAACTTCGATCTGGACGCTCACCCACCATAGAGATTTTGCCGTTGGCCTCGTGGGCCTGCTGGGAAAGCCCGCCGCCATCAATGAAGCCTTCCACATCACCTCCAATGAATGGCTCACCTGGAATAACATTTACCGCATTTTCGCCGGAGAACTGAATGTGGAGCCGGAACTGATCCATATCCCTTCGGAAGTGATCGCCAGGTACGACCAGGCAATCGGAGAAGGATTGCTGGGCGACAAGGCCCACAGCATGATCTTTGACAACTCAAAGATCAGAGGCCTGGTGCCGGATTTTGCCCCTCAAATCCCCTTCCGGGAGGGGGTGAAAGAAATCGTGAAATGGCATGAAGACAACCCCGATGTACCGGTATTTGATGAACGGCTCAGCCATACTATGGACAGGATCATAAAGAGCTTTAATCAGTTGTCGGGCCGCTAAAATAATCTCACCACAAACTCGTCCAGCGACTCCGCCGTTTCTATACCCAGCTTTTTACGCAGCCGGTAGCGGGCTTTTTTAATGCCCTCGTTGGAGAGGTTCAGGATGGAGGCGATCTCCTTGGGAGAAAGGTGCATTTTGATCAGGGCCATCAGCCGCAGGTCGTTGGGGGTGATATCCGGATAAGCCTCCGTCACTTTCTTCTGATAGCCCTGGTGAACGGCTTCGAAGCGCTGAAGAAAAAGCTCCCAGTTGTCTTCGTCGCGAAGCGTGTAACCGATCTTTCGGTTGACCTTCTTCAGTTCTTTATTTCCATTGAGGTTACGGCTGATGCCTGAAATGTCATCCTGAATGCCTTTCAACACCTCATTTTTCTGCGCCAGCTGCAGAGCGAATGCGGACAACTCCCGCTCCTTGAAGGCGATCTCGGCATCCAGCTTCTCTTTTTCCAGCCGGTTGCGCCGCATCCTTTGACGGATGGCATACGCCAGGGCCAGCAATAAGGCGGTGAGGGCCGCCACCGACCCTGCCAGGCCATTTTGGATGAGAGCCGCCCTTTTGGCCTTTTCATTCAGCAGCTGTATTTCCTGTTGCTTCTTCTCGGTTTGGTACTTGACTTCCATCTCGTTCATGGCCAGTATCTTCTCCTCCGCAAATATGGAATCGTGAAGGGCGTGATACTCTTTGAAATACTGCAGCGCGCGGTTCGGGTCGCCCATAGCCTCCGTAACCCGGGACAACACCAGGTAATCGGTGATCATCTTCTTGCGCACGCCGGTTTTCCTGGAAACCTCAAGGGCCTTTTCCGCATAATCCAGCGCCTGGGTGTACTGCTGTTTTTCCCTGTATACATTGGCCAGCCTCCGGTACAGCAGGCCCGGCAGGCTCTCCTCGCCGTGCGCCTCTGCAATTTCCAGGGCCTCCAGATAGTAGGCTTCGGCTTTCTGCAGATCGCCTCTGGCTTTGAAGATGCTGCCAAGATTATCGAGAGAGCCCGCCACACTGTTGTGATAGTTCTTTTTGCGGAAATGCGCCAGCGCCTCTTCAAAGATCGGCATGGCCAATTCGAGCGAGTCCATCTCTTTGAGGTTGAGCGCCAAAACATAGCGAACGTCGATGAGGTCATCTCCCAGGCCCAGGCGAAGGTAAATATCTTCCGCTTTCCGGTACCAGGCGTTGGACTCCGAATAGTTTTCTATATCACCCAAAATATTTCCGATGTTCCAGTAGCTTGCGGCCAGGGCCTCGTCGTCCACGCCGATCTCTTCCTTGATCGCCAGGGATTCCATCTGGTTCTGCAGGGCTTTCTCCAGGTTGCCCAGGTTCCGGTTCGCGATAGACATGTTGTTGAGTATAGCGCTTACCCGCTCCCGGTTGCCCAGCTCTTCGTACATGGCCTTCGCTTCATGGAATATCTCCAGGCCTTCCCGGTAGTTGGATACGATATTGTAATACACCCCAAGCAGGTTGGTTCCAAACGCCAGGTATTTCGGCGCCCCGTATTTCTGAGCAATATCGAGATAGGCTTCGATGTATTCCTTTGCTTTGAGATGGTCGGTATACAGGTACTCCAGGGCAAGATCGGTATAGATCTCCAGGTGGGAGGAGTCCGGTTCGGCGGGCAAAAGGGCGGACAAGCTGTCCACCATTCCTTTATCCTGGCTACCTGCCGGCTCACTGCATAAAATAAGAAGAATGGAGCAACAGAATAGACGAAACGTCATGCTTACTACGATTTGGGATTATAACAATATTCCTTTGCACCACTACCGGAGGCTTTATTTCTTCAGTTTCCGGTAGCTCACCTCCTTAAAGTAGATCACATCCTCCGCTCCGTGGTTCTGCAATCCGATATAACCCGCCTTTGGGCGGCGCCCCCGGTCCGGCTCGTAATCCTTGACTTTCTCGGGAACCGGCGTTCCCTCTTTAAAGTCGGTGACCAACACCCCGTTCACTTCCACCTTAGTCCTGTCATCCTGCAGGGTGATCACCATCTCGTTCCACTCGCCGGCCTTGCCGGGCGAGGCTTCCGCCCGGGTAAAAGAGTACAATACGCCGGTTCTGTGAAATTCGTCCTGCCGGTCGTCGATCTGCACTTCATATCCACGGTTTACGGGCATCCAGGGCTCTGTCGGTTTTTTCGGAATACGAATAAATACACCTGCGTTACTCTGGTCCGCCCCTTTGTATACCACCCGAAGTTCGGCATTTTTCAGTTTCTTCCCGGTATACCAGAGCAAGCCCATCCCACCTTGTGTTTTCAGTAATCCGTCTTCCAGTATGAATTCACCTTCTCCAACGTGTTCCCAGCCCTCGAGGCTCTTTCCGTCAAAAAGCGGCGTCCAGCCCTGCCCGTTCACTAACAGGAAGCAACTAATGCCGATCAAGCTAAAAAACCATTTCTGTTTCATAATTCAACATTTTTTATTAAAATAAATAAAAATACACCCCCGCCGCCGCCAACAGAAAATACGGCACCAGCGTCCCGGCGCCGGTATAATCCTTCGCAACCCGCTGGCCGAAGAACAGTTGTACGATGGACAGGCAGGCCATCAGCATGCCCAGCAGCGCGATGCTCGTCTGCCCGGTGAACACCTGCACCAGCAGGCCGATGCCGGTGAGGAAGCCCGCCGCCAGTTCGGACAAGGTAATGATGGGCATGAGAAAGGGCACCGTACCGTTGAGGATGGAATCTTTGAAATGGCTGGTGTAAAAGTCCTTTTCACTTTTCCAGTTGAACACTTTATCTAGGCCGGATTGTATAAAAAGAATGCTGATCATCAGCGCAAAAAGGGCCTGCATCACCATTATCTTGCTGATCCCCTGTTCTGCCAGCCAGCGTACAATATCGTTCTCCATAATGCTATCGGTTGTTCTTTTGATTTTTCAAATTTAAAAAAACGAGCTATTTTCGGGGCCTGGATACAACAAAAGTATGGAAGCTTTTCTGGATTTCTTCGCCCAAATGCCGGACTGGTACAAACTGGCCTGGATCATGATCTGCCTGTCCATCAGCTGGATACTGGAGGGCAATATTCCGCTTTCCCAGTTCAATTACCGCAAGTGGAGGCACGCCGGGGTCAACCTCATTTTCCTCTCCACCTCCCTGGTGATCAACGTGCTCTTCGGGCTGGCCACCGTTGGCATCTTTCTATGGACACGGGATCATGAATTCGGCTTCCTCTACCTGACGGGCCTGCCAATCTGGGCGGAACTGCTGATCGCTATCATGCTGCTCGATTTCGTAGCGCAATACGTCGCTCATTACCTCCTGCATAAGGTCAAATGGATGTGGAAATTCCACATGGTCCACCACAGCGACACTAAGGTGGACGCCACCACCGGCACCCGCCACCATCCCGGGGATTATCTTCTACGGGAATGCTTCGCCCTGTTCGCCATCATCATCAGCGGCATGCCTTTCGCCTATTATCTGATCTACCGGATCACCAGTATCCTGTTCACCTATCTGACCCACGCCAATATCTCCGTGCCGGTATGGCTGGACAAACCGCTGAGCCTGGTTTTCATCACCCCCAATATGCACAAGTTCCACCACCACTTCGAACGGCCCTGGACGGACACCAACTTCGGCAATATTTTTTCTTTCTGGGACCGCGCCTTCGGCACTTTGGTATACGACGACCCAAGAAAGATCCGCTATGGCCTGGATGTGCTGGAAGACCATACGGATGAGGATGTGGTTTATCAGTTCAAAATTCCTTTTGACAAGTCCATCAAAACGGATTATTAAGGGCTTTGGAGAGCAGATCGCCGCCGCCTCCCTGAACAAAGAGATCGAGGTACACCGGGCCGCCTTTCTGGAAGATGCAGCCGCCCGGGAGCAGGATTCTCCTCTTCGGGGCATTTTCTTAAAGGACAATAGAATTGCAGGAACAGCATCACATTCAGTTCCCGGACTAGCGGATGGCAATGAGGGGATAAATTTGAGCCCCCTCTTTGCCATTTTGACCGGAATTTTATTACCTTTACCTCGCCTAATTAAAATAGCGCCCTACTCTATCCTCTTATCTTCACAGATAATTTCAATAACGACAAGGTGGTTCCCTCGCTGCAGCATCAGGTTGTTGCGCGTTGTTGGTTCATTGTTCCCGAATCCAACAACTGACAATTAACAACAACTCGCTCCCCGAAACAACCACTCCGAAAAATTTAATCTATGAACCGATTGAAATGGGCTACACTCACAGGTGCGCTTCTACTGGCAGGCTTCGGAAGCCTCCTGGCCCAACAAACCTTCAGCAAACAATGGATCTACGAGCAGGGCCGCGCTGTCCTGATGCGCAAAATGAAAGCATCCCCTGAAGAGTTGCAGGCTGCTCAGCAAATTTTAACCGCTCCGGCAAAAACTCCCGCCGGCGTTTCTTTCCGCAACCTGGACAACAACATCAGCGGGTCTGAAAAGCCGGAATCCGAAGTCCACGCCGCCATCAACCCAGCAGACTCCAACAACATCATCATCGCCGGCATGGTGCTGGATGCAGAAAACATCCTCGGCGCCCTGTCTTTTCCCATCTACTACACCAAAGACTTTGGCAACAGCTGGGAACTCAGTGAATTTAACGGCGTCAATGACATGGGCTCCTTCAGCCTCATTCTTGGCGGAGGTGACCCGGTACTGGCCTTCGACACCGACGGCACGGCCTACCTGTCCTGGCTGACCTTCACGGCCAACCTGGACCTGACCATCGGCATACAACTCCACTGGGCTATCTCCACCGACGGAGGCGAAAGCTGGGAGCGGCAGGAGTCCTACATCGACGCCGGCCAGGTCATGAACCTGGATGACCCCAATTCCCGCTTCGTAGACAAGGAGTGGCTGGCCACTGATATTTCTTCCTCTCCTTATCGCAATAACCTCTATGCGGCCTATGTGGAGATCAACCTGTCGGACACGACCTACAACATCCTGGTCAAAACCAAGGCCGCTGGCAGCGGCGAGTTCGGCGAGGCGGTGGATGTCACCCCTGAGGAGATCGTCTTCTCCCAGTTCTCCAGTATTGACGTCGACCGGCAGGGCAATGTACACGTCCTCTTCGCCGGGGCTACCGCCCAGGATATTGCCCTGGGGCTCTACCACTGTGTTTCGGAAGACGGCGGAGAAACCTTCTCCGGCCCCGTACGCATCTCGTCCCTGCACCTTCCCTGCTTCCCTCCCGGCGCCGGCGGCCCCTGCGACCTGGTGGGCATCGACTCGGCCCGCGTCTATCCCTGCCCTCATCTGCGGGTAGACAAGTCGGGGGGCGAGTTCGACGGCAACCTCTATGCCGTGTGGACTGCCGATGGGTTTGAAACCGAACTCACCCCCGGTGTAGACGTCTACTACAGCTATTCCAAGGACGGCGGCGCCAACTGGTCGGACCCCATTGTACTGAATAACGACCGGATCCCCGCTTCCGAGCAGTTCTTCCCCAGCCTGGCCGTCAACGACAAAGGCATTCTCGCCATTAGCTGGTACGACCGGCGGGAAGACCCCAATAACCTGATGACCAAGTACTACATGACGTACTCCAAAGACGGCGGACTTACTTTTGCCGATGACATGCCGGTTTCCACTGAGGGTTCCGACTTCTCCATGATCGGCGCCGCCAATGCCAATTTTGGCATCGGAGAATATACTCAGATCCTGGCCACCAGCGGCTACGCCATCCCGGTATGGGCCGACGGGCGTACCAACGACGGCAATATCGAACTCTATACGGCTTTCCTGCCCCTGGGCGAGGACGCCACCACCGCCATCCCGGAGGTCAACGTGATCTCCGACAAATTCACCCTGGGGCAACCGTCGCCCAACCCGGCAGTCAGCCAGGCCCGTGTAGAACTGAGGCTCAAAGCCGGATCTTCCGTTCAGGCGCAGCTTTTCGGGCAGAAAGGGGGCCTGGTATGGCAAAATGGCTACGGAGAATTGCCCAAAGGCGGCCATCAACTGGACATTCCCACCCGGGAACTGCCCGCCGGCCAGTACCTGCTGCGTGTGGTTACGGACTTCGGGTTCCAAAGCCGGAAACTGCAGGTGCAGCGGTAGAGGCGTTCGGGATTGGTTGATTGGTTGCCCGTCTTCGCTGCGCTCGTCCGGGTAAAATTCGTTGATTGGTTGATTCGGGGCTAAAGCCCCCACCGCAGGAAACTTGCCCTCCGCCGCCTCCCTGCGCAAGTTTCCCCCGGCAGACAAACAACCTAAGCCCTTTTTGATTTTAATCACCTGAGGGGGGTGACATTTGTCACCCCTCTGCTTTTTTCCGGCCCCTACCTTTACCCATCATTCCGGAAAATATAAGCCGGAAAGGCAAAACCGTGTAACACTATTCCTTTTCCCAGCCGCCCAGCCCCGACAAATATCCGCACCACACTCCAGGCATTGGGATCAGCGATTTTCCGTTCCATGGTTTTGGGTTTTCAACCAAAAAATGGCCATATTTATGTCCGCCGCAAGCCAACTAAAAGACCAACAGCTGATCGGAACCATGCCGGAAGTTGCAGCTAACTGCTACCACTGCGGAGAGCCTTGTGAAGAAGGCGAAGTCCGCCTGGAAGACAAGGTTTTTTGCTGCGAAGGCTGCAAGACGGTCTTCGAAATCCTCAGTGATAACGGAATGTGCCGTTATTACGAGCTGGATGAGAACGCCGGTATCAGCCTGCGGGGCAAAGCCCAGGAAGAATACGCTTTTCTCGACGACCCGGACGTGCGGGAAAAGATCATCGATTTTTCAGACGGCCACCGCACCCGGGTTACCTTTTTCATTCCGCAGATCCATTGCGCATCCTGCATCTGGCTGCTGGAAAACCTTTACAAGCTCAGCCCCGGCGTAATGGCCTCTACCGTCAACTTCGTCAAGAAAGAAACTTACATTACTTTTTCCGAGCAGGAGATCAGCCTGCGGCAGGTGGTGGAACTACTGGCCAGCATCGGCTATGCCCCCGCCATCAACCTCAGCAACCTGGACCAGGAAGACAAGCCCGTCGCCAGCCGTTCCTTCTACTACAAACTGGGGGTTGCCGGCTTCGCTTTCGGCAACATCATGCTCCTCAGCTTCCCGGAATACCTGGGGCTGGACCAGGGCGCGGACGCTTACTTCGCCCGCATCTTCGGCTACCTGAATATCCTGCTGGCACTGCCTGTAGTGTTCTACAGCGGCCGCGACTATCTTCAGTCGGCCTGGCTGGGCCTGAAACAGCGCATCCTCAACATAGACGTCCCGATTTCTATCGGTATCCTGGCCCTCTTCGGGCGCAGTGTCTTCGAGATCGCCACCCACACCGGCGCCGGATACCTGGACAGCCTTGCCGGGCTCGTCTTTTTCCTCCTTATCGGAAAGTGGTTTCAGCAGCGGACCTACCACAACCTCTCTTTTGAACGAGATTACAAATCTTATTTCCCCATTGCTGCCCATCGGCGGGAGGAAGGAGAATTCCGTTCAGTAACCCTGGACAAGCTGGAGGCCGGGGACATCATCCTGGTCAAGCACCGGGAGCTCATCCCGGCGGACAGCATCCTGCTCAAGGGCGAAGCGGAGATCGATTACAGCTTTGTCACCGGCGAATCGGAACCGGTACGTAAACGCACCGGGGAAAAGCTCTTCGCCGGCGGCCGGCAGATGGGAGGCGCTATCGAAATGAGCCTCACCCGCCGCGTTTCGCAGAGCTACCTTACCCAGCTATGGAATGACGAAGCATTCACCAAACGAACGGAATCCCGCACCAGCGCCCTGGCCGACAGGGTCGGGAAATTATTTACAGCAGCCATTCTCCTGGTGGCCTTCAGCACCCTCGCCTACTGGCTGCCGCGGGATACGTCAACCGCCATCAATGCCTTCACTGCCGTTCTCATCATTGCCTGCCCCTGCGCGGTGGCCCTTGCCATACCGTTTATCTTCGGCAATGCGGTGCGCATCCTGGGCCGCCACCATTTTTACCTGAAGAATACAGCCATTATCGAGGCGCTTACCAATATTCAAACTGTAGTATTCGACAAGACGGGAACCCTGACGCAGCGCGGGCGTGGCGACATAAAGTTCATCGGCGAGCCGCTCGAGGCCCACGAGAAGCAGATGATACGCGCCGTACTACAACCGTCGGGGCACCCCGTAAGCCAGCAACTGGCGGCCTTCCTGGGGGAAGGAGAACCCGGGCTGGATGAAGAGATCTATCAACCCAGCGACTGGGAAGAACAGGTGGGCAAGGGCGTGGAAGGCATCGTCTGCCAGCGCCGCGTCAAGGTGGGTTCCCGCAAATTCGTCGACCATTTCCTCAACGGGCAATGCCCGGACGGGGAAGGCGTCTATGTACAGGTTAACCATGAAATCCGGGGCTGCTTCAGGATCGAAAACCACTTCCGGGAAGGCGTATGGAATGTCGCCCGCTATTTCGGGGAAAAAGCCTCCCTTTTTCTGCTTTCCGGCGACAATAACCGGGAGCGAACACTGCTGGCGCCCATCTTCGGCGAAAACGGCAATATGCACTTCCAACAAAGCCCACAGGATAAACTGCAGTTTGTCCGCAACCTGCAGGCCAAAGGACAGAAAGTCCTCATGCTGGGCGACGGCCTCAACGACGCCGGGGCCCTCAGGCAAAGCGATGCCGGAGTGGTCGTGGCTGAAGACACCAATAATTTCACTCCAGCCTGCGATGCCATTCTCGATGCAAAGTATTTCCACCGCCTGCCTGCCTTCCTGGATTTTGCCAGGCGCAGCATTAAGCTGGTCTATTTTGCCTACGGCTTCGCACTGGTCTATAACATCATTGGCCTGAGCTTCGCCGTCCAGGGCGCCCTGTCCCCCATCGTGGCCGCCATACTCATGCCCCTGAGCTCGATCAGTATCGTTCTTTTTGGAATGCTGGCCAGCAATGGAGTGGCACGGAGAATGGGGCTGTAGGGAAGGCGGAAGGCGGAAATCGGAAGTGGGAAGCTTACCCGGAAGAGCGCAGCGAAGACGGAGCGGAAAACAGAAAGGTCAACTGTAACAGAAATGAAAAGCTTACAAAATACAGCCGGCAATTTCTGGCTGCTGGCCATGGCTATGGCCCTGTTTGGTTGCGGTGTAACCCGGAAAGAGGCGGGAAACGCCTCCGGAGTACCGGCCATATTCGATACGGATGCCAATAATGAACTGGACGACCAGCATGCAATGGCATTTCTCCTGTTCAACAGGGGTTTCTTTGATGTACGGGGGGTCACGGCCAACGCCACCTTCAACGGTGGAGATATCAAGGAGCATTACGCGGAGGCGGAGCGTATCCTGAAGCTGTGCAACGCTCAGGGCGAAGTCCCACTCTTCGCAGGGGCAAATGGCAGCTTTGAAGAGATCAGAGGCTCCCTCGCCGAAGGGGGTTACGATGGCCATGCCGCAATCGAATTCATCATTGAAGAAGCCAGGAAACCCCGCTCTCAGAAACTGGTGCTGTTGCCGGTAGGTAAACTGACGAATATTGCCCTGGCCCTGGAAAAAGCGCCCGATATCAAAGACAAGGTGCGCATCGTATGGCTGGGCTCCAACTACCCCGAACCGGGAGAATACAACCAGGTCAATGACCTGGCGGCGCTCAACTACATCCTGGATCAGGAAGTACCTTTCGAAATGGTGATGGTCCGCTATGGAAAGCCCTCCGGTTCGGATGCCGTCAGGGTTACGCCTGACGTGATCGAAGAAAAAATGCCGGGCGCCGGCCCCGTTTCCGAGCCCGTCACCGGCCGGCATGGCGACACCTTCACCCATTTCGGGGATTATTCCGTCAGCCTTTTCCGCAATGCCAAAATGTACGGCGACCCGCCTTCCCGCGCCTTGTTCGACCTGGTGGCGGTGGCCATCGTGAAAAACCCGGCCTGGGGAAAGGCCCGCCTCCACCCCGCCCCCATCCTGATTGGCGAGGAATGGAAAGAGCGGCCGGATAACCCCCGTTCCATAACCATCTGGGAGAATTTTGACAAGGAAGGTATCCTGGAGGACTTTTTCCAGGTGATGCGAAATGCCACTGATAAATAAGAGGGGGAACATGAAGAAAAATAGAACGCGGATTTGCGCGGGTGCGGCGGATCGGCGCGGATTCCGCAGAAAAGCCCCGATCTCTGCCAGCCTGTAGCACAACAGGTGGACGCAGCATTCGCTGGCCTGTGAAAGAAAGTATGAATCTTAATGGATCTTGAAAGATCTTAATAAATCAGTGTACTATCCCCCCAGGCCCCCTGCTTGCCTTCACCTGACCGCCAGTTTCCGGACGCCGGCCTGCTGCGCCCCCTTCACCTCCAGCAGGTACATCCCCGGCGGCAGATGCCCCGGGCCAATCCACTCAGTGTATTCGGCCGGTACTAAACCGATGGCCTTGCTGAACACTTCTTTTCCCTCCATAGTCAGGATGCGGAGGTTTAAGTTATCCGGCTGCTGGCTGTGGACTTGCAAACGGAAGGGCCCGCTGGTTGGATTAGGCGAGGCCTCCATTTGCAGGATATTGCCGGCAATAGAACTCGTGCCCGAGATCGTGGTTTTAAAGCCGAGGGTATAGTACCATCCATCGGCGGGCACCACCTCTTCCACGGTAAAAGTATTTCCGTCCAGGGTTCCCGAAGTAACATCGGCATTCGAAAGATCTTCTTCCGGGCCGGACAGGAGCACCACTTCTTCTACCTGCGACATATCCAACACACTGAGGTCAAAGGAAAGGTTGGCGAACAACCCTCCCTGGGTAGCGGCCTGCCAGGCTTTCGACAAGGACCGGTCGTAGTCGCCCGGAGCATCCGTATCAAAGCTGTAATCCCCATCGGAATGCCCGAAGATCACGGAGGCTTCCAACTCCAGGGAGTCGAAGAACATTCCGGTGAAGGACATTATATCGGAAGCTCCCTCCGTTTTGGCATTCCAGATCCCCTGCAGATCGTTCTCATACATCTCGAATTCCCCTTTGAAAGGGAGGAAAACCGGCTCCAGGACAATGCCCTCGCTGCTGAAAACGCCGAAGTTCTCATTGGGCGATTCGTCCGCCACGGCGGGGCCTTCCGTCTCGTTGTACTTGTGGTACAGGCTCAGGTTGGCGTAATCCGGATGATCGGCGGTGACATCCTTGTGCATCCATTCCCGGATCGTCGCCTCATCCAGGACGGCCTGCCAGTAGCGGGCCTCATCGACGTAGCCCACCAGCCCCAGAGCATTGACATCCCAGGGTGCAATACCGATCCGGAAGGGATTGGTATTGGGATTGACCGGAATGGCGGAGGCCGCCCTTTCTCCTGCTTTCTCCCCATTGACATAGATCGTCAGCATCCCCCCTACTTCATAGCTTCCGGCGACATGCGTCCAGCCTATCGCGGAAATAGAACCGGCTTTCAGGCTGGTATTGGTTCCGTTGTTATCAAAGACCTCAAAATTTACCTGCAGATCCTCGATGCCGTATATGAAACCGTTCCGGAAATTGTTAACCAGTTTTCCGGCCACCTTTTGGTTGGTGGCGCCGCCGAAGTTGAGTATCCAGGCTTCGAAAGTAAACCCGGGGCCGGCATTCAGGGAACCGTTCGGATTATCGAGCACTTCGATGTATTCTGCCGCGCCGACACCGACGGAGTTGAGGCCGTACTGGGCGGAGGTAAAAATGAAGGAGGCTGAGATGAAAAGAAAGGAAAGTAAGGCTTTTTTCATGATTTTGGGCTTTTATTTTTTGTAATATAGACTTTCCTTGTATTATTTTATGGAAAAACCGGAACCATGCTCGACCTCGGCTTCGTCAGCGCCATACTGGCCGACAATTCTTTCGAAGATGTAATTGATTTTTCCGCCATGCACCAGTTCCGCTGCGTGGAGATCATGTGCTGGCCCCGGGGCAAGGCCGAGCGCCGCTATGCCGGCGTCACCCACATCGATGTGGATGAGCTGGATGACGACGCGGTTGCCCATATCCAGGGCTACCTAAAGCAGAAGGGCGTCTACATTTCCGGCCTGGGCTACTACCCCAACCCCCTGGACCCGGATGCGGAAAAGGCCGCCGTTTATGTAGAACACATCAAAAAGGTGATCCGGGCCGCGTCCCGCCTGGGCATCCCGGTAGTGAATACCTTCATCGGCAGAGACCCTTCCAGGCCCCTGGACTACAACCTGGGCCGCTTCAAAGAAACCTGGCCGGCGATCGTGCAACTGGCGGAAACAGAAAACATCAAAATAGGCATCGAGAACTGCCCCATGCTGTTCACCCGGGACGAATGGCCCGGCGGCAAGAACCTGGCCATCTCCCCTGCCATCTGGGACGAAATGTTCAATGCTATCCCCAGCGGCCACTTCGGCCTCAACTACGACCCCTCCCACCTGGTGTGGATGCAGATGGACGAGGTGCAGCCCATCTACGACTATGCCGAAAGGCTGCATCATATCCACCTCAAGGATGTAAAAGTATACCGGGACAAGCTCAACCGGGCGGGTATCCTGGCCTACCCGCTGGAATATCATTCCCCCAAGATCCCGGGGCTGGGCGATGTGCGCTGGCGGGACTTCTTCTCCGCTCTGACTTCCGTAGGCTATCGCGGGCCGGTGTGTATTGAAGTCGAAGACCGGGCCTACGAAGGCTCAAAGGAAGATGTGCAGGCGGCAATATTGACGAGCAGGAATTATTTGCGGCAGTTTTTGAGCTAAAAATTCAGCTTTAAAGGCAGGTTCTGCCATTTCGAACGCCGAGAAGACTATTATACCCAGCTGTTTGTACCTGATACACTACTCTCTGTTCCCCTTCTCCCTACCTCCCCATCTCCCCCTCTCCCCTTCCCCCCAACTCCCGCGTCATCTCTTCCAGCTCCTTGCGCAGGTTTTCCGCACTCTCCAGAGAATTGCTGCTGTTGAGCTTCAGGGACAGCTCATCGATGGTATCGAGGTATAGGGTCTCCATTTCCACGTCAGAGCGTAGTTCTTCCATGTCGGCAAGATCTTCGTAGTGGCCTTCCTTGAGGCGTTTTAGTTCCAGTTCCTTATCGTTGATGGATTGGGTGAGCAGGCGGTTGCGCTGCAGGGCTTCGAGCTTCTGCAGGGCGGTCTCGTAAAAGCTGATCTTGGACTGGCGGAGTTTGAGTTCCGATTCGAACTCCCGGATCAGGCGGAGGGCGTCTTCGCGGGTCTTGTTGGCCAGCCCCTCGCCGGAGGCCATCTGCGCTTTCAGGTCTTTGATGCTTTTCCGTATCTGCCGGGCTTCCTCCCGGTTCCTGCGGATCTGCTCCCGGCAGAATTCGATGCGTTCTTCGGACATGCCTTCTACCGTTGTGCGCCGGGCCCGGGCCTGCCGGCGCTTTTCCAGGTAACTCCACAGAAAAAAGGCGCCGCCTCCAATAGCCAGCACCAGCATGATCCCCAGGATGAACGGGAACAGGCGGCCCATAAAGCGCAAAAGGAAAATGAAAAGCAGAAAGAGAAGCGCTGCCCGGAGTATCCAGTTCGTGTCATTTTGTTGTTCAGCCATAACGCAATTCGGTAAAAAACCATCAGGCAATGATAACTAACGTCCTCTTTTTTCCAGCCATTGCCATGTTATTATAAGTTGCCATCGGTTCGTTAAGTTCAATGGTATAAAGGTACAAGAAGTTGCAGGCTATATGGCTTCATTCCTGCAGTTTCTTTAATTTGTTGATGGTATAGGCGACAAAAGGGCCAGGGGCGTATTCTCCTCCTCCGGCATGGCCTCCGGATGAAGCGAGGCCTCCTGAAGGTACCCCCGTGCCCGGCAAATGAAAGAAAACCATCCCAGAGAACCGCAAAGGCTTCGTCGAAAATCCTTTCCGGCTGATCCGGAGGGACTCTTTGCAGAACTTAGCATTTAAACGGCAGGCGAAATTTTTTTTTATTTTTTTTAAACCCTTTTCTACTGCCGTTGTTAAGCATGCAGTTTTAGAATCGCTAATGTTTTTTGTTTGTTTATAGTTTATGATGGTACTCCTCTCCGGGGGTACCTTTTTTATTTTTGATGTGTGATGTTTTGATTTACGATGTGCGATTTAGCCCGGCAGAAAGCCATACACTGCTATGCCTGCCTCCCCGCAAATCAAAAATCAACCATCGAAAATCAACCATCGAAAATCCTAATCCCTATCTTTGCCCCCTGAAACAGTCTTCCCTTTGAATGGACATCTTACAACAGATACAAGAAAGGTACATTCAGGAGTTCTCCAATAACGTACCGTTGGGCGAATTTCTGGCAAACATACTGGTGACGGCGGTGCTGGTGGCCCTGTTGCGCTTGTTTTACATCCACTTCGGCAATGCCATTTCCAACCGGCGCCGGTTCGCCAACAACTTTCTACCCCTGGCCCTGGGTACCCTGCTCATTATCATGATCGTCAAATCGTCGATCGCCCTTTCTCTTGGGCTGGTCGGGGCGTTGTCTATCGTGCGCTACCGGGCGGCCATAAAGGACCCGGAGGAGCTGACCTATCTGTTTATCGCCATCGGGCTGGGGTTGGCCGGGGGCGCCAATCAGCCGGTGCTGGCCATTGTCGCTTTTGCGATCATCCTGTTGTTGCTGTATCTTAGCAAACTGCTGAGCGGAAGGGGGCAGATCCGGCAGGAAGGGCGCCTGTTCATCAACATCAGCACCGACGTGGAACAACTGGAACGCATCACCGAGATCCTGGCCCGCCACCTTACTTATGTAGAGCTGAAACGCCTGGACACTCTGGACAAGGGGCTGGACTTGTCCTTCATCGGTAAGGCCCGGACACTGGATGAGATCAGTAAACTGAAAGATGAGGTCAGTAAACTTTCGGAAGCTACGCGGCTGTCTATTATAGACCAGCCGGAGTTGATCATTTAAATTTGTGATGGTTGATTTGCGATGGTTGATTTTTGATGTGGGCAAAGCAGGGGCATAAGCCAGCGGCTCTACCGGGACACATCAAAAATCAAAAATCAAAAACTGGTTCTAAACGCATGATCATAGCCGACCGGACAAGGCGGGGGCGGAGGAGAGCCGCCGGAATTATCCTCTCCATACTGGGGCTGACACTGGTATTTTTGCTGGGCTTTGCCCTGCGACCGGCTCAGTACGCCTACCGGGAGCTTCCGGAAGGGGCCGTCTACTGCGGGGCGGAGCAAACGCGGGGCGGCAAGCTCGTCAACCAGGGCCATGAGTTCGGCTACAGCAGCCTGAGGAGCGACGCCCATGCCCGCACGGGCAGCTACTCCTGCTTTCTACCGGCCAGTGGAGAGACGGAGTTCGGCTTTGGCTTCTGGATGGAGGCGCCTCCTCCCGGCACTGCTTACCGGGCATCGGTATGGCGGTTGAAGAACCCGTACAACGCCGGCGTCCTGGCAGTACAGTTCGAAGGAGAAAGCACGGAATACAAACAGGAAAATATCGCTTCGGAACAGGGCGGCAACGGCTGGGAAAAGCTGGAGATCCGCTTTTCCATTCCCTACGGCAAAAAGGTGGAACGGGTACGGGTGTACGTTTACGGAGGCGGCAGCACAGAAGCTTATTTCGACGATTTCCTCATCGAACAGATCGCCGCCCCTGCGGAAGGGTTCCAACCGGAAGTGCTGAACCTCACCCTCAAGCCGGAGGCCATGGATATCCTGCAACGCAAACGGGAGGAAGCCCTCAAAGCAGGGATCCTGGAGACGAACGCCAACGACTGGGTGGAAGCGGTACTGGAAAGCGACTCAACCGGGCCCTTGCCGGTGGACATCCGGCTCAAGGGCGACTGGCTCGACCACCTGCAGGGCGACAAATGGTCCTTCCGCGTAAAAATGAAAGGCACTCACGCCTGGCGCCGCATGCGCGCCTTTTCCCTGCACACCCCCATGGCGCGTTATTTCCTCCACGAATGGCTGCTCCACCAGATCTGGGAAAAGGAAGACGTGCTGACCACCCGCTACGATTTTGTAGAACTGCGCCTCAACGGCCGGTCCCTCGGCATTTACGCCTACGAAGAGCACTTCGAAAAGCAGGTGGTGGAATTCCGCCAACGGCGGGAAGGCCCCATTCTGAAGTTCTCGGAAGACGGGCACTGGAAGGCCATCGGGCGCCAGCTTGCCCACCACGGCTTCGTCCACCACAATGCCGAGCACGCCGCGCTCGACTGGCAGGGCGCCCCCATCGAGGCTTTCGGAGAAAACGACTATCTGCCCGGCACGCCTCTGTACGGCGCCTACCGGGAAGGCATTACCCTCATGCAGCAGTTCCGCAACCGGCAGATCGAGCCCGCACAGGCTTTTGACATTCTCCGCCTGGCCCGCTACTATGCCGTCTGCGACCTGCTCAACGCCTATCACGGCATCGCCTGGCACAACCAGCGTTTCTACTACAACCCGGTTACCGGCAAACTCGAACCCTTCGGCTTCGACGGTTTCGGCGACCGCCCGCAGGAGCAGTATACCATCCTGGGCCATGGCGCTCTCAACCCGCAATCAGCGGCTTCGGGAAGCATTTTCGCCGCCCTGTTCATGGACCCCGGTTTTGCCGACGCCTACATCCGGGAGCTCTACAGGATGAGCAGCCGGGAGTACATTTCGCCTCTGCTCGACAGCCTCTTCCCCGCCTGGAGCGCCCGGCTCGGCCTGCTGCAAATGGAATTTCCCGAATACCAGCCCCGGATGGAGGATATCCTCAGCCAGGCCTTGTATGTTCATTCCCTGATCCTGCCCTTCGACAACTTCAGCCTTCAGGCGTACAGCCTGCCGCCCGAGGGGGGAAAGCGGCGGCTGCAACTGGAAAACCGCCATAACCTGCCCCTGTTGGCCGAGGGATGCGGCCTGGGCAGGCAGTCGATGGATTACCCGCTGGACAGCGCGCTCCTCCTTCCGGCGCAGATGCCCCGCGAATACTGGCTCCGCCTGCAGCGCGATAAAATGATGCGCCACGACGGACAGTCCCGCTTCCTGTACCAGAAAGCTCTGGGTGAGCAGGCGCCGCCCCGGTACTACGAACTGGAGGTAAACGCCGGCGCCCGCTATGTATTTTACCGCGTCCCGGGAACCGACAGCCTGTTCAGCAGCCCTATAACCAATCGGGAGCCCGCCCGGGGGCTGACCGATGCTCAGGCCCTGAGGCAAAAGGCCAAGCTGGTAACCGCCGGCCCCTACCGGGTGAAAGGCAACCGGATCGCTTTCCCGGCAGGTGACCACGAGATTACCGAAGATATCGTCCTCCCTTCCGGATATGAGGTATTGCTGGAACCTGGCGCCAGGCTCAACCTTTCCTCCGGCGCCCACTTCATTTCCTTCTCGCCGGTGTTTGCCTTCGGAACGGAAGAAGAACCCGTGAAGATATACTCCTCCGGCAGCAGCTTCAACGGCTTCACCGTTATGCAAACCGGGGAGGCCTCCGTGATGAAACACGTCCTATTCGAAGGGTTGAATACCCTGAAAGAGGGCAACTGGGAACTCACGGGCGCCGTCACCTTCTACGAGGCCGATGTGCAGTTCTACCGCTGTGTGTTCCGCAACAACCGCTGCGAGGACGGGCTGAACATCATCCGCTCGGAATTCGAACTCAGCCACTGCCTCTTCGCCGACACTCCGTTTGACGCTTTCGACTCAGATTTCTGCAAAGGCGCCATTAAGGATTGCCGGTTCGAGCGCACCGGTAACGACGGGATGGACTTTTCGGGAAGCATCGTACATGTAGAAAATTGCTATCTTGAGCAAAACGAAGACAAGGGCGTAAGCGTCGGCGAAGAAAGCGACGTTACCCTTTTCCATACCACCATCCGGAATGCCAATATTGCGGTGGCCAGCAAAGACCTTTCTCTGCTCTTCATTCGGGGGCTGGCCCTGGAAGATTGCCGGCAGGGTTTTGTCGCCTACCAGAAGAAACCTGAATTTGGCGGCGGAAAGATAGTTGTGGAATCCTATACTGCAGAAAATATCAAACGCCTGCATGCCATCTCCCAAGGAAGTATGCTGCAGTTGGGAGAGGAAGTAGTGGAATGAAAGCGTAAAAGTCCTAGCGCAATAACACCCTGACTTAAAAACTATAAAGCGTTGTTACCATGGTGCGACCAGTACTTACCGTATTGATCATCAGTTTACTTTCCGGATTGAGCGCCCAGAACCTGCCGGATGAATTTTACGATGAAAAATTTCTGGGGCCCCTCGAATTTCCTACCGGCATCACTTTTGACCAGAATGGCCGGATGTTCGTCTGGGAAAAATCGGGAGTAGTTTATATCGCCGATTCTACCGGGACGCTGTTCCAGGAGCCGCTGATCGACATTTCCGAGGAGGTGGCCAACTGGAAAGACCACGGGCTGATGGGCTTCGCCCTCGACCCGGAATTTCTGGTGAACGGTTATTTTTATCTCCTTTACGCCCTCGACCTCCATTACTATGACCACTATGGAACGGCGGCATATCATCCCGATTCCTCTTCGTTGAACCAGGCTACCATCGGCCGGGTCACCCGTTATAAGGCCGACCCGCTGAGCAATTTTTCCAAAGCCCTGCCCAACAGCCGTAAGGTATTACTGGGAGAAACGATCGACAACGGCATCCCTCTGCTCTATGAATTTCACGGGCTGGGCGCTCTGGAAATAGGAACGGACGGCACCCTGCTCATTTCCTGTGGGGATGCTACCAGCAATGCCGGGGGCGATATGGGCGGCGACAGCCTGGGCACAATGGTTAGCGCCGCTCTGGAACGCGGCATCATCACTCCGGATCAGGACGTGGGCTCCTACCGCGCCCAGTATCTCGGCAACTACAACGGGAAGATACTCCGCATCGACCCGGAAACCGGAGACGGCCTGCCCAGCAATCCGTTCTACGACCCGGAAGCTCCCCGTTCGCCCCGGTCCCGGGCCTGGGCGTTCGGCTTTCGCAACCCCTACCGGTTCTCGGTACGCCCCAATTCCGGGAGCCATTTTCCCGAGGACGGGCGCCCCGGCGTTCTTTATGTAGGCGACGTAGGCAACGGCAGCTGGGAGGAACTGGACATCGTCGAATTCGGCGGGCAGAACTTCGGCTGGCCGGTCCTGGAGGGCCTCGGGGCCAACTACCCCTTTTACGTCCTGGACGCTCCGGCCAACCAGATGGCGCCCAACCCTCTGTTTGGCAGCGGCTGTGATCAGGAATTCTATACCTTCAAGGACATCTTCACCATGCTGAACACGGCAGGAGGCAGCGCTCCCGCCAATCCATGCAACCCCAATGTGGCGGTTGAGGAGTACACCGTAGCCTACCCGCCCGAAATTTTGTGGAGCAACGCCCGATGGAACCCGCCCACCCGCGCTATCGCTCCCTTTTTCAATGACCGGGGCGAGATCAACGGGGCCGAGATCGGCACGCCCGAGGCGGGAATTGAAGGAGAGCATTTTGACGGTTACTCCAGCCTGGGCGGGTTGTTCTATACCGGAACCCACTTTCCGGAGGCCTACCGCGGGAAATTCCTTTCCGTGGATTTCAGTAGCTGGATACAGGTCATGGAATTTACCGAAGACAACGAACTGCTTAGAGTGGAGCCCTTCCACCGCTACGCCCGCGACATCATACACATGGCCCTCAACCCGGTGAACGGCAAGATCTATTACGTCAACCTGCAGGGGGAGGTCCGGCGGATAAGTTTCGGTGGAAACCCCGCTCCGGTGGCCATTATCCGGGCCGACCAGTACTACGGCCCTAGCCCGCTGGAGGTGCAGTTTGACGGAACGGAATCTTTTGATTCCAACCTCCCCATTACGAGTTATCACTGGGATTTCGGCGACGGGCAAACCAGCGAAGAGCACACTCCCGGCCACACCTATACCAGCATCGGAAACGGCCCGCAGAGCTTCCTCGCCAAGCTGACCGTGACCGACAGCCTGGGCGCCAGCTCTACCGCCGAGGCCATCATTTCCCTGAACAACAGTCCCCCGGAAGTGCAGATCACCAGCTTCCGCGACGGCGACCGCTACCCCATGGATCAAGGCACTACCCTGCTTCGGCTCACCGCCGATGTCATGGACCAGGAACACAGTGACGAGGAGCTCACTTATGAATGGCGCACCTATGTGCACCACAACGCCCACTTCCACCCCGACCCCGTAGACTTCGAGCATGAATCATTTGCTCTCATCAGCCCCCTGGGTTGTGACGGAGAAGAATACTGGTACCGCATAGAACTGACCGTGACCGATCCGGAGGGCCTCTCCACCACACACAGCCAGAGCATTTACCCCAACTGTGGAGGGCCATTCCTGGAATGGACGGAACTGGAAGGCGAGGCGGCATCCGGGCAGGTCAACCTGGAATGGACGGCAAACCTGGAAGACAGCGTCTCCCATTTCGAAATTCAGCGCAGTAAGGATTTCTATAATTTCCAGGTCCTGGACATCATCGGGGCAGGCGCCGGCGCGGGGCCAAATACGTATCAGTTTGCCGACCAGGCTCCCCACCGGGGGCAAAACATCTATCGTATCAAAGCAGTCAGAGAGGATGGCGCCTACCAGTTCTCCAACCTGGCAAATGTGGTATACCCAAAATCCGGTTTCATTCAGGTTTATCCCAACCCTGCCCGGGGGTCCTTCCGGATCGCACTCGCAGAAGCCCAGGCCGGCAGCGTTCACCTGGAACTGTTCAGCAGCGCCGGCCTTCGCCTCTACCAGAGCACCTGGGAAGCCGAGCCGGGAGAACCCTTCAGTAAAAAAGTGCTCACCCAGGCTTTGCCGAACGGAGCCTATCATTACCGGGTGGTGAATGGAGAGCAGGAAAAAGTGGGGAAGCTGTTGATCACCAGGTAAGAATACAGGAGCGCAGATAATGGCAAAAAAATACACCTTCATCCTCCTCTGCCTTCTGGTTTTTCTGTACTGCCTGGCGCGGGCACTGGGCCTGTCGATGACCCACGACGAGAGTGCGACGGTACTGGAGTTTGCCCCCCGCCCTTTCCTGGCGGTCGTCACCAATGCCCCGCCGAGGGCCAACAACCACATCCTCAATACGCTGCTCATTCAATTCTTTTCCCTGTTCGGGAACAACAAATTTCTCATCCGCCTGCCCAACCTGCTGGCGGGGGGCCTTTTCCTCTATTTCTCCTACCGCCTGGTGCAGGCTATTGCTTCCGGCTGGTGGGAACAATTGTTGGCCTTTGCCCTGCTGGTACTCAACCCCTATTTGCTGGAATTCTTCTCCCTGGCACGGGGGTATGGGCTGAGCCTGGGCTTCATGGTGGGCAGCCTCTACTTTTTGCACCGCTTTCAGGAAGGGCGGCGGCTTCGCCCACTGGCGTGGAGCATGGCCCTGGCTGTGCTGTCCTGTTACAGCAATCTCGCCATGCTCACCTGGTTTCTGGCACTGATCCTGGCAATTAACCTTCGATTGTTGCTGCCGCGGGAGGAGGCCAGCCGGCGGCTATGGCTAAAAGCTAATGGAATGATGCTTCTCTTTGGACTTGGGCTGGCTGCCCTGGTATTTGTACCGGTGCAGGCTCTCATCCGGGAAAAGGAATTGTATTTTGGCGGAACAAAGGGGCTGCTGCCCGATACTTATACCACCCTCATTCAAAACTTTCTGGGTGGGCAGAACTACTTTGGGGACAACTCTTATACCCTGTTCCTGGCGCCTATCTTTATCCTTCTCCTCCTGGCCATCAGCCGCAACCTGATGGAAGGCGCCCGGCGCAGGAAGGCCGATACCGCGGTTCTGATTACCTGCATGCTGTTGCTGCTGGCTTTGGGCCATTATCTTCAGCACGAACTCCTGGGTACTCTGTATCTGTTTCACCGAACCGCTCTGATGTATTTCCCGCTGACGGCCCTGGTTATCTTTTTCCTCTTCAGGGGCAGCGCCGATTGGTTGAAACTGGCCCTCCTGCTTCCTCTCGCCCTTCACTTCCTGGCAAGAGCCAATGTAAAAACAGTTCAGGAATGGTGGTACGACCACTTCACTGAAGATGCATTCGAGTACATTTCCGCCCAACAACCCAGGGACAGTACCATCCGCCTGGGGTCATACTGGCTGTTCACCCCTACCCTGACGTACTACAAGCAGGCCGGAGGCTACACCAATATCATCGGGCCAAACCTGGATTATGAAGTGCCGGACACCAAATACTACGACTATTACTACCTGTTCGCCGGAGACACGGCAAAACTGCACCCCGATTACATCCTGGAAAAAAGTTATGATGGTTATTGCATCATGAAACTGCCAGCCGACAAGAAAGAGGCGCAATAAATTGTAATTTCCTTTTATCCCTTTACTTACCTAATTTTGCCCGTTCTATCACATAATGCAGCAAAAATGAGCCAGACCCTCTCTATCGTTATTCCCGCCTACAATGAAGCGCGCACCATCCACCTCATCCTGGATAAGATAAAGGAGGTAGAACTGGCCGGCGGGCTGGACAAGGAAGTGATCGTCATCAATGACTGTTCGAAGGACGATACCCAGGGCGCCATACAGCGCTACATAGAAAACAACCCGGAATTTCCCATTCAATACTACGAGCACCAAGTGAACAAGGGAAAAGGCGCCGCCCTCCATACCGGAATCCGGGAAGCCAAAGGGGATTTCATCATCATTCAGGACGCCGACCTGGAATACGACCCTCAGGAATACAACATCCTGCTCCGCCCCATTCTCGATGACGTGGCCGACGTGGTCTACGGTTCCCGCTTTATGGGAGGAAAACCCCACCGCATCCTATTTTTCTGGCACTCCATCGGCAACAAGTTCCTCACCTTTCTTTCCAATGCCTTCACCAACCTCAATCTGACGGACATGGAAACCTGCTATAAGCTCTTTCGGGCCGAGGCCGTCAAAAACCTGGACCTGCGGGAGCAGCGCTTCGGCTTCGAGCCGGAAGTCACCGCCAAGGTGGCGCGTATCCCCGGCATCAGGATATACGAAGTAGGCATCTCCTACTACGGACGGACCTATGCAGAGGGCAAGAAGATCAACTGGAAGGATGGTTTCAGGGCGATCTACTGCATTTTGAAGTACAACCTGTTCCTCTAGTGAAATTTGCTTTTTTGACAAAACCCACTCCCTGGCATAGGGCTTTACCATTTCTCAAAAAACAAAGTTCAAACATTGTTTAAAGATCCTTGTTCTATAACCAGTTGAAGTATAAAAATTTACAAACGCCAACCTCTGATTATATGAAAATCCCCGACAGTCCATTGCCCCGCGTTGTCATCATCGGAGGAGGATTTGCAGGGCTCGAGGTAGCCAAAACTCTGCAGAATAAACCCTTCCAGGTAGTCATACTCGACAAAAACAACCACTTCACCTTTCAGCCCCTTCTATACCAGGTAGCTACCGGAGGCCTTGAACCCAACTCGATCGCTTATCCGTTGCAGCGTATTTTTCAGAATACATCCGATGTTCTCTTCAGGATGGCCGAAGTGAAGCGCATTGTTCCTGAATCCGGAAGCCTGGAAACCAGCATTGGCCCTCTGGATTATGACTATCTGGTTATTGCTACCGGCAGCCAGCCCAACTTTTTCGGGCTGCCCCCCGCTCACTTGTTACCTCTGAAAACTGTGCCCCAGGCCCTACAGATGCGCAACCACATTCTGAAGTCTTTCGAAAAGGCCATTATTGCAGAAAGCCAGGCGGAACGGAATGCCAGGACCAACTTTGTGGTTGTAGGAGGCGGGCCTACGGGAGTGGAGCTTGCCGGCGCACTGGGAGAGATGAAAAAATTCGTTCTTCCCAAAGATTATCCCAGCCTGGACTTTTCCCTGATGAAAGTCTACCTCGTCGAGGGGCTGGGGCGGCTCCTGCCCGCTATGTCCGAAAAAGCCTCAGCCGATGCTTGTAAACACCTGGAGAACCTGGGCGTAGAGGTCCACCTGAATACGATGGTAGATGAATACGATGGCAAAAAAGTACAAGCCGGAGAAAAAAGCATATCCACCGCCAACCTGATCTGGACCGCCGGAGTGGAACCATCTACTCCGGAGGGAATGATAAAGGCCGGGCAGAAAAAAGGCAGGCTGAAAGTAAACGCCTTCAATCAGGTAGGGCCCTATTCCAATATCTTCGCCGTTGGGGACGTCGCGGCCATGGAGTCCGAGAAATATCCGGAAGGGCACCCCATGCTCGCGCCGGTAGCGCAACAGCAGGGCAGGCGCCTTGGGAAAAACCTGCAGCTTCAGGAGAAGGGCAAAGCGATGAAGCCCTTTGAATACCTGGATAAAGGCACGATGGCCACCGTTGGCCGCAACCGCGCCGTAGCGGATATCGGTAAGCTTCACCTCAAGGGGTTCCCCGCCTGGCTGGCCTGGATGTTCATCCACCTGCTCATGCTGATCGGCTTTCGGAATAAGCTGGTGGTGATGGTCAACTGGATATACAATTACTTTACCTATGACAAAGCCCTGCGTTTGATCATTAAGAGAGGCGACAACGAAGAAGAAGCTTTCAAAGAGAAAGAAGCGGCTTCTTTTTGTTAATTTTCGGGAAAATCCGAGGATGAATATCAGGTTGATCCCAATTCTGCTCATAGGCGCCCTTTTTTTTCATTCCTGTAAAGGCCGGGACACCCGCCAACCTCCCGGCCGGGAGGAAGTGCTCGCCGTTCGGGATTCTATCCGCGGCGAACTGCTGCTGCGCATCGGCAGGGTCCAGCAGGAGATCAACCGGCGGGTGGAAGCCATGAATAACCAGGCCTACGATGCCCGCCCGGCCACCGCCCGGCGCCTCCGGCAACAGATCAGAGAAGCCGAAAGCTCCTATGAAAAACTGGAAAAACAGACTTTGCTTCTGCAGCAGGACAGCCTGATGCGCGACTGGATCATGCTCCGGCAAGAAACTGAATTGCTGATCACCGAAGCGGGGCGTATCCTGGAAACCTCCTTCTGATCAGCTGGCCAATACAGTTTATTGAAAGCTTTTTACCAATCAGTATACCATACCGTCAGGGGGCTTCCTTTGGCCCCTTGTCGAAAAAACACAAATAAAGCCTGGGCATATGGAAAAATTCTGGAACGACCTGCTGGACCAAATACGGAACTATTACGAATCGATCGTGGAACTGATGCCCAGGCTGGCGATGGGCGTTCTCCTTTTACTGCTCTTCTGGTACCTGTCCAGGCTGCTTAAAAGCACGTCCGGGCGATGGCTCCGCAAAAGGATGGACGACCCCCTGCTGGCCGCCTTCCTGTCCCGGGTGGTAAAAGCTACCTTCATTACCATCGGCCTGCTGGTATTCCTGCAGGTGGTGGGGCTGGGCAAAGCCGCCGGCTCTCTCCTTGCCGGCGCCGGAATTTCCGCTTTTGTGATCGGCTTTGCTTTCAAAGACATCGGGGAGAACTTTCTGGCAGGCATACTCATGGCTTTCAAGCGCCCCTTCCGCGTTGGCGATATCATCGAAACGGGAGATGTCAAAGGCACGATCATTGGGCTGAGCCTCCGCGATACGCAGGTAAAAACCTTTGACGGCAAAGATGTCTTCATCCCGAACGGAATGATCCTGAAAAACCCGATCATCAACTATACCATCGACGGCTTTCTGCGACAGGAGTTCGATATTGGCCTGGATTACAGTTCAGATATCAACCGCGCAACGAAAGTTATTCTCGGCGCCCTGGCAAAGGTGCCCGGTATTCTTCAGGAAGAAAAGGCGCCGAATATTCTCATCAGCCAGTTGGGCAGCAGTTCTCTCAACCTCACTGCCTATTACTGGCTTGACACTTTTGACCGGTCCATCTCCTCTATGGATATCAGGAACCAGGCCATAGAGCGCACCCTTGCCGCCCTGGATGCCGCCGGCTTCTACCTGCCGGGCGATATTATGGAGGTCAAGAACTACAACGACAAACCGCTCCGGATGGAACGATGAGGGGGAAAGGGGAGCATTGTTCTATTGTTTCATTGTTCGGTGGCCAGCCCCCATGAACCAATGAACCCATTCGAACATCCTCAACCCGGGGCCTGTTCCAATAAGTGACAGTAATCGAGAAGAGATCATTACAGGCGGGAGGCCTGTTGATGAGAAGAGTAAAGTAAAATCAAGAAAAACTTTTATGGAAATTACGACCAAGTCACTAGACATCAGGCAAGACACAGCAAACAGCAAGTTTCACTTCAATATGAAAGGTGGTGAAGAAGTATACCTGAAATACAAATTGCATACGGATTCTACCCCCAACATCATTGAATTTACGGATACCTATGTACCGGAAGTACTGGAAGGCATAGGCATTCCTGATGCCATGGCCCTGCAGGCCGTCCGGTTTGCCGAAAAGATGGGGTACAAGATTAAAGCAAACTGCCCTTTCATGTCGGGCTATATGAACCGGCATCCTGAATTTTCACACCTCAGAGCCTGAATTTATTATGCGGGGAGGGGAAAGGATGCTGGTTAAAAAGCAGAGGCAGGCGGGAGGCAAATTGACGATTATTGACTAACTTGCGCCCCCATCAGCAACGACGCCAAAGAACGTGCCAACCAGCCAATTTGCCAATAACCTGCGATTCCTCCGAAAGACGAGGGGCATGAGCCAGCAAAAACTTGCAGAACAGCTGGGGCTCAAACGCAACAACATTGCATCTTACGAAGCAGGGCTAGTAGAGCCTAAGGCCATTAACTTTCTCAAGTTTGCCCTGTTCTTCGATGTTTCCCCCAGCGATTTACTGGAAAAGGGCCTGCCGGGTGCTTTGCCGGCGCCCGGCCTCCCGCAGGAAGAGCATCATGCTTTCAGCGAGTTTGAAATCCGGAATCAGCTGCGCCTTTTCTCCAGCCATACATCTGATATGCAGAAGGTGCTGGAAGGCTTTCGGGAATTTCAGAAGCTGAATGTGCAGCCTACCCCTTCTTCTCCAAAGGGGGGCGTACTGGACAGCAGGCTAAAGGAAACGGGAAGTGAGTTGGACAACCTTCTGAGTATCTTGGAACAACTACTGGAGTCCAACTGGAAGCTCATCAGGGCCATGAGGGGGGTGCCGAAGCAGGAAAGCTAGCACGAAAGATCTGTTTTCATTCTCTCAATAAAATAAACCTTATGACCAGACAGACTTTATCATTCGCTTTTTCAGCGCTCCTGGTGATTTTCACTTTTGCCTGCAGCAATTCCACTCAGGAAGAGGCTAAAGATGTACAGGAAGAGGCCACTGAGATGGTGGAAAGCGCCAAAGATGATGTTCAGCAAATTTCAGAATCCGTCAGCGAGGAAGCCCGGCAGGAAGCCGAAAAATTTGTACAGGAAATAGGAAAAACACAACAACGCATCAGCCAGCGTATTCTCAACCTGAAGGCAGAAATAAAAAATGCAGAAGGGGAAACCAGAGAACAACTGGAGGCAGAAAAACAAAGGCTCGAAGAACTCAGGGACAACCTGAACATCAGAACCCAGCAACTCCAGCAGAGCGCTCAGCAGAACTGGGAAGAACTGAAGGCCAATATAGCCCAGGAACTCGAACAGGCCCAGGAACAACTGGAGGAATAATTTTTGAACCAATTCGCAGATATGAACAAAGAGTCAAGTATTTCAATTCTAACCAACTTATTACAACGCCATGAAGATGCTGCCCAAAAATTCAGGGAAGCAGAAGCCATGGTGACGGATGAGGGGCTGAAAGACTTCCTGTCCAGCCTGGCCGAATACCGTGAAAGCCTCAAGGATAAAGCCCGCAAATGGCTGGAAGATATGCCTCCCTCCCCAGTTCCGGTGTCTTCAAAGGTACGTTCCTATCTCCACAAAAACTGGGACAGCTTCCGGGAAGCGCTGCAGCAGGAAAACCATTCCAGAATACTGGAAGCCTGTACAAAAAGTGAAGCTGCCATATCCGATTATTACAGCGAAGCGCTCAGGCAGGAAGGCATTCCCATGCCCATCCACAATGACCTCAAAGAACAGCATCAGCGTATTATGGAGGTACGCCGGAAAGTGGAACGCATGGAAAAAGTGCCCATGGAACGCAATAACTCCTTCTGACCCTGAGCCAATTCTGCTTATCTTTATCCCGATATTCACATACCCGGGCTATGGATAAGATCAATTACCCTCTACTCTATTTTGAATTCCAGGAGGAAGCCATCCTCGGCCTCCTGGTTGGCACTGGCCTGGAGGCAGTCGACAGCAACTTGCGCAACCTCAGGAGCACCCTCCTTGACCACCTCCAGAAACAGTATAAAAAATATGACGACTATCCCCTGATGGATATACTGGAGCCCCGCCTGCGCATGGTGGAGGCGTCTATCAGGCCTGCCTACCGGGACCGCACCGGGTCCTATCCGCTCTCCGATACACTTAAAATTTCGGTTCCTGTAGTTTTTGGCGAAACAGAGCAAGGGTACCACGAGTGTTACCTGCCGCTTTTTGGGGAAAGTTTTTACTACTACGACCCCCGCCAGTTTGACGCCCTGGTACAACATGCAATTGTATCGCTGCTTAACCACTTCAGCCCGGAAAAGATCTATCGGCTGAAAATGATGCCCCGGCCGAAGCTGGACGTCCTTCCCCTGAAAGTCAATTACGACCGCGACTTCTACTGGAGTGGCGTTGAGTACAAAAGGGAATTTAAGGTGCTGGACCGCCTGGCGGAAAAGGCGCCCCAGAAAAAAAATATCCGGCGCAACAGAAGCGCCCTTCCGGAAGCAGCCTGGGAACTGGAGGAGAAAGTGTCTGAAGTTACCAGTAAACTCATCAGCACCCGCTCGAATGTTCTTGCCGTTGGCCGCCCGGGAACAGGAAAAAGCGCCGTCCTTGGGCAGGCCATCAAAAAGATAACCACCCGCTCCCGTAAACAACAACTGGATTACACCTTCTGGAGAATACTCCCCCAGCGGATCACGGCCAGCTCCAAATACCTCGGCGAATGGGAGGAGCTGTGCGAACAACTGGTGGAAGAGCTCAACATCACCAATGGCATTCTCTGGGTCGAAAATGTCGTCCAGTTGCTGCAGATCGGCGGCGAAGGGCCCGAAGATAGTGTGGCAGCCTTCCTGATGTCTTTCCTGCAACAGGGAAAACTGCAGATGATGGGGGAGGCCACGCCTCAGGAACTGGAGAGTATGCGGCGCCTCCTTCCCGGCTTTGCCGAAGCCTTCCAAACGGTCACCCTGGAAGAACTGGAGGAAAAAAAAGTCGTCAGCATCCTGGAAAAATTTGCCGAATACGCCGGCAAAAACCTGCAGATGCCCATCAGCAGGGAAGCCCTTCAGCTGTCCTACCGCCTGCTGTTGCGGTACTATCCCTATGAGAGCTTTCCCGGTAAAGGGATCAAATTCCTCAGCCAATGCATCAGCGAAGGGAAGCTGCGCCGGGCCGAAAGGATTAACAAGAAAGCTGTTTTCGATAATTTTGTCCGCCAGACGGGCCTGCCGGAGCTGTTTCTGCGCGATGACCTGCTGCTCGATACAGAGGAGCTTCAGGAGTATTTCACCCGGCGCATTATCGGCCAACCGGCGGCAGCCGATAAGCTGTGCAGCCTTGTCAAGATCTACAAAGCAGGCCTTAACAACCCGTACAAACCCATCAATACGCTCCTCTTCGCCGGGCCTACCGGGGTGGGCAAAACAGCCAGCGCCAAAGCCCTTGCCGATTACTTCTTTGGAAAAGGGCAGCGGAAATCTCCCCTTGTGCGGATCGACATGAGCGAGTTTCAGTATCCCGGCCAGATCGTCCGCCTCATCGGCGCCGGCCGGGAACCCGGCCAGTTGGTGAAGGAGATCCGCGAACGCCCTTTTTCTGTATTGCTGCTCGACGAAGTGGAAAAGGCCGACCCTTCCGTTTTCGACGCCCTGCTGGGGTTAATGGATGAAGGAATGCTCGTAGATGCCTACGGCAGGGAGACCAACTTCCGGAACACCATCGTGATCATGACCTCCAACCTGGGAGCTACCGGCCGCCGGTCTATCGGCTTCGGAAATGATGAAGATGAAGAGGCTACCTACCTTTCCGCCATTGCCCGCCATTTCCGGCCCGAGTTTGTCAACCGCCTGGACGGGGTGGTCGTCTTTGGCAGCCTCCGCCAGGAAGACATCCTCTCCATTACGGAAAAGGAACTCAATGAGCTCAGGGAGCGGGAAGGTTTTACCAAACGGCATATTGAACCAGTTTTTTCCGAAAGGCTGGCCGCCCACATCGCCGCCATCGGCTTTGACCCCCGCTATGGTGCGCGCCCACTGCAGCGCGCAATCGAACAATCGGTGGTGACTCCCATCGCCAACTGGCTACTTCAGCATCCCAAGGCAGAAAACTGCCGCCTACGGGTAGACTACAAGGATAAGCTGATCATTGAGCAACTATGAAAACGGCAAAGCCGAAACGCCCCTACTCCTCCCGCACTACCATCGTCCCATCTACAGGATGAACGAAGTAGTACTCCGAATGAATGCCAAAGTGCCGGAAGTAAGCCTTGGTTGCTTCCCTGAGGAACTTTTCCTTGGCCTCCTTTCGAACGAGGTTGATGGTACAGCCCCCAAAGCCGCCGCCCATCAGGCGGGCGCCGAGCACGCCTTCGGTTTCTCTGGCCAGGCCCACCAGAAAGTCCAGCTCCGGGGAGCTGACCTCATACTCATCGCGCAGGCCTTCGTGAGTGAGAAGCAGGAGTTCACCCAGGCGTTCCATCTTTCCTTCAGCCAGGCAGATGGCAGCTTCCTCCAGGCGGGCATTTTCCTTGATGACATATGCACAGCGCCGGTAGATCATCTCCGGCAATTCCTCCCGGTGGGCATCCAGCATCTCCAGGGTTATATCCCTTAGGCTTTCCACTTCAGAATGATGTTTCTGAATAGCCTCCACTCCCCGGCGGCATTCTTTTACCCGAACAGGATATTCCGATGAGGCCAGCTCGTGGTGGACTTTGGTGTTGATGAGCACCAGTTCGCAGTCCCCCAGTTCCAGCGGGATATATTCATACTCCAGAGAGCGGCAATCCAGCTTAATTGCCTGCCCTGCCCGGCCCAGCAGGCTGGTAAACTGGTCCATGATACCGCAGGGAATACCAACGAACTGATGGGAAGAGCGCTGAGCAAGCCGGGCAAGCCCCACTCGTCCGATCTCGAGGCGGAATAAGGTATCCAGGCCAAGGGCGAAGCCGCATTCCAGGGCAGCAGAGGAGCTCATGCCCGAACCGATAGGCAGGTTGCCGCCGAATACGCAATCCACTCCTTCCAGTAGTACGCCCCGATCCTGCAGCTGCTTCATGATCCCCATCAGGTAATTGGCCCACAACTTTTCGCAGGGCACGATCTCATTAATGTTAAAACTATGGCTGTCCTTGATATCGGCAGCGTAGAGATGGCAATCCTGCGTCCCATTTTCCCCAAGAGCAAAAAAGATATGCTTGTCTACAGCAGCAGGCAAGACAAAGCCATTGTTATAATCTGTATGCTCCCCGATAATGTTGATGCGGCCACAGGCACGGATCAGCAGCGGATGTGTATCGAAGCGTTCCTCGTATAGTTCGACGATATCTGAAAGGCTGTGCATTCCGTTTTTTCTGGCCAAGATAACAGACTTTGGCTGTTTATTTCCAATCTTCCCTCCTCAAACGATCCTTTGGTAGAAGAAACGCCTCCTTTCGTCGGTAACAGCGGCGGATCAGTAACCTCCACCCCGGCTTCTATCGTCTCCCCTGAAAACAAATACCGAACCATGAGATCATCCTTTATTGCTCTGCTGCTGCTGGCCGCTGCCTTTACACAATCAACCGCACAAACTTCAGGAACCATTACAGGAAAAGTAGCTGATGAAACGGGCGCCCCGGTGGAATTCGCCAACGCCCTGCTGCTATCTGCACAAGACTCCATCCTGGTAAAAGGCGCCCTGACCGACTCCAGCGGAACCTTCGTTTTTGAAAAGGCGCCCTATGGCCGCTATCTGGTGTCCATCAGTTTTGTAGGTTATGCTGCCATTTATTCCCAGGCATTCGAAATCAACCCCGGAAAACCAACTATTCAGCTTGCCTCCATAAGCCTCTCTCAGGAAGGCATCGCCCTGGAAGAGGTCATCGTAAAAGCTTCCCGCCCTTTCATTCAGCTGGACGCCGAGAAGATGACGATCAACGTGGAGAACAGCCCTGTGGCGGCGGGAGGTAATGCCCTGGAAGTACTGTCGCGGTCTCCCGGGGTCACCGTCGGCCAGGACAACGCCATCAGCCTGAAAGGCAAGCAGGGCGTGCTCATCCTCATCAACGGCAAGGACACCCACCTCTCCGCGGCGGATGTCGCCAAAATGCTGGAGAACATGCCGGCGGAGAACATCCGGAAGATCGAGATCATTCACAGCCCCTCGGCCCGATACGAAGCCTCCGGCAATGCCGGAGTGATCAATATAGTGATCAAAAAGGACAGCCGGCTGGGGCTCAACGGCAGCGCCCGGATGGAATACGGCCAGGGCTTATACCCCAAAGCAGGCTCCGGGCTGCGGTTCAATTACCGCCAAAACGACTGGAACATCTTCGGGGACTACAGCTACTGGCGCAATGAGCGCTTCCAGCAGATCAACCTGTTCCGCACCATAAACGGCGAAGCCGGCCCCACCACCTTCGACCAGTTCAACCGCCAGGCCAACGTCGACAACAGCCACTGGGCCAGCGGGGGCGTTGACTGGACGCCCGGCGAGCGCACCACCGCCGGCCTTTTCTTCCGCACCCAGATCGGCTCCACCGGCCAGGAGGCCTTTAATCATACCTTTCTGGGCGGCGCCAACCCCAACGGTTTCAACCTCGTCGATGCGGACCGCTTCGGTGATGAACACTGGAACAACTATTCTTTCAACTTCAACCTGGCGCATCAGTTCGAAAAACCCGGCCGGTCATTGTCCTTCGATGCCGATTATTCTACTTTCGAAACAGAAGACCTGCAGGATTACCGCAACTTCTTCCTCGACGAGAATGGCCAGCAGGCGGCAGCGCCTAACCTTTTGGCCAGCGACAATTATTCCAAAGTGAACATCAAGGCCGTAAAGGCCGATTACAGCCAACCCCTGGGCAAAACCACTAAGGTGGAGGCCGGCGTCAAGGTGAGCGCTGTAACCACCGACAACAACATCGAATTCCGCCAGCAGGAGGACGATGGCTGGTTCATCGACAGCACCCGCACCAACCAGTTCCTCTACGAGGAGAACATCTACGCAGGCTACTTCAACGCCAATAAGCAGTTCAAAGGCTTTACCCTGCAGGTGGGCCTGCGGGCGGAATACACGCAGTCGAACGGCAACTCGGTAACCCTTGGCCAGGAAAACAACAGAGACTACCTGAACCTGTTCCCCAGTGCCAGCCTCTCCCACCAGTTGGGCGAAAACCACAGCCTGAGCTATTCCTACAGCCGCCGTATCGACCGTCCCACCTACCAGAGCCTCAACCCGTTCATCTACTTCCTCGACCAGTATACCTTCCTGAAGGGCAACCCCTTCCTGCAGCCGCAGTACTCCAACAGCTTTTCAGTCAACTACGGGTACAAGCAACGCTATTTCCTGACGATGTCCTACAGCCGCACGTCCAGCTTCATGGCCGAAGTACTCGAACAAGATGACGAGCAACTGCTGACCTTCCAGACCATGGCTAACCTGGACAAATTCGACAACTACAGCCTCAACCTGCACGTGCCGGTTACGATAACGGAATGGTGGAGCGCCCGCTTCAACATCTCAGCCTATTACAATGGCTTCCAGTCGGTATTCCTTGGGCAAACATTCGACAACAGCCAGTTCAGCTACAACCTCCACATGAACCAGAACTTCAACCTGCCGGCAGGGTTCAAGGCCGAACTGTCCGGATACTACCAGTCCGGGATGGTGTATAGCTTCTTCCACATCAAGGACCGCTACCAGATAGATATGGGCGTTTCCAAAACCTTCCTGGACGACAGGGCCACCCTCAAGCTGAGCGTTACCGATGTCTTCAATATACGCGACCACAACGTGGACATCAAGCAGGGCAACATCAACGTCCGGGTAAACAACAAGTGGGAAACCCAGCGGGCCTTCCTGTCGCTCACCTACCGCTTCGGTAATGACGAAGTCAAGCCCGCCCGCCGACGGCCGACGGCTACAGAGGAGGAACAAGGACGAGTGAAGGGAGGTAATTAGGGTGGCCAGGATTCGGGATTGGTTGTTCGGGATCAGGTACCTGCCTTCCGCGGCTTGGGGCAGAAGGCCTGGAAAAAGGGCCAACAGGCTCTTAATTTACCTTCCGTGATCGGGCAAATGAGGCTGGCCTGCGACGCCACGGGCCGCAAATGGTTCAATCACGGCGAGTCTGGCGTCACCGGCTGCGCTTCCGGCATCGAGTATATCGTCGGCAAGCTGGAAGCGATATACGCCCCGGGTGGGCGCATGGTGGCGGAGTATACGGGGGGATGATCACAAGGTACCGGACGGAGTACTTCCATCAGGATCATCCGGTGAAGAATAGGGCTCCTTCCCTATTCTTCACTTGCCCGGCTGATGCTCCCCGACTTCAACCAGAACGGCATCGTGGGCCTGGAATGGGCGGCCCGGCGACGCCGTTGAATGGGCCGAAGATCACCCAAAAAGCGCACTATTATCCGTTTGGTAAGAACCATCCAGTTCGCTGGCGAGCTGTTGAATAATTTTTTTCCTCTTTTTTCGTTTAAACCCCTCCTACTTTATTTTCTTTGCCCTCAAGTCAAGATAGAGATCTATGAAAGCCATCCAAACCGTCCTGTTGGCCTTCGGCCTGCTTTTCCTGGCCGCCTGCAAAACGGACAACAACCAACAGGAAGAGCCCCAAGCCGAGCCCCAACCTCAGTCCATCGACCACCACAGCCACGCCCGCCCCTCGGAGGCCATCACCCACCACCTCAGCCTCAACCTGAAAGTGGATTTCGACATGCAGGTGCTCAGTGGTTATGCACGCTATGACATCGACCACCAGGAAGCCGAAGAGATCGTACTGGATGTGAAGAACCTGCAGGTCGAACGGGTGACTACCGGCGTGGGTAATGAAGAGACAGAGGTAGCATACCGCCTTTCCGAACCCGATCCGCTCCTGGGTTCCGGCCTGCACATCCCGCTGGAACCGGAAACGGCCACCATTACCGTTTACTACTCCACTACCCCCGGCGGCGCCGATGCCGTCGACTGGCTGGAACCTCAGCAGACCGCCGACAAGCAGTACCCTTTCCTCTTCACCCAGGGGCAGGCCATCCTGACCCGGACGTGGATACCCTGCCAGGACAGCCCGGGCATCCGCATCACCTACGACGCCACCATCGAGGCGCCCAGCGAGCTGATGGCGGTCATGAGCGCCGCCAACCCGCAGAAGAACGACGAGAGCGGCATCTACCACTTCGAAATGAAGCAGCCCATTCCGCCCTACCTGATCGCCCTGGCGGTGGGCCGGCTGGAGTTTGAGGCCATCGGTGAACGGACAGGCGTATATGCCGAACCCAGTGTTGTGGAAAAAGCAGCGTACGAATTTGCGGATATGGAAAAGATGCTGGCGGCGGCGGAAGAACTGTACGGGCCTTACCTGTGGGATAGGTACGACGTCATCGTCCTGCCGCCCAGCTTCCCCTTCGGCGGGATGGAAAACCCGAGGCTGACCTTCGCCACCCCCACCATCATTGCCGGCGACCGCTCCCTGACCGCCCTCATCGCTCACGAGCTGGCACACTCCTGGTCGGGCAACCTGGTGACCAACGCCACCTGGGACGATTTCTGGCTCAACGAAGGCTTTACCGTATACTTCGAGCGCCGCATCATGGAAGCCCTCTACGGGGAAAGCTACGCCAATATGCTGGCCAGGCTCGGGTACCAGGATCTGGAAGAAGATGTGGAGGACCTGGGGGCGGATAGTGAGGACACCCACCTCCACCTGGACCTCAAAGGGCGCGACCCCGACGAGGGCATGAACGACATCGCCTACGAGAAAGGCGCTTTCTTTCTGACGCTGCTGGAAGAAAAATCCGGGCGGGAGAACTTCGACCGGTTTCTCCGGCAGTATTTCAAAGCCCACCGGTTCAAAACCCTGGCCACCGGGGAATTCGTGCAGTACCTGAATGAGCACCTGATCGAAAAATACCAGCTCGACGTCAATATCGACGAATGGATCTATGGGCCGGGTATTCCGGAAAACATTCCACTCCCGGAATCCGGCCGCTTTGTCCAGGTGGATGCACAGGTAGAGGCACTGGAAGCCGGCGCCGAACCCAAAGCACTGGAAACCGCGGACTGGACCACCCACGAATGGCTGCACTTCATCCGCCACTTACCCACCGATATGGCTATGGAAAAGATGAGGGCCATCGACCGGGCTTTCGGGTTCAGCCGTTCCGGCAATTCGGAGATACTGGCCGCCTGGTTCGAGCTGGCCATCCGCAACGGTTATGCCGCACAGATCCGCCCTCAGATCGAAAGTTTTCTGTTGAAAGTGGGCAGAAGGAAATTCCTCACGCCGCTATATCGGGCCTACAAGGAAAGCGGGCAGTTGGCTACCGCCCGGGAGATCTACCAGAAGGCCCGGCCGAATTATCATGCGGTGAGCCGGAATACTATGGATAAGTTATTGGGGTTGGGGAGCTGATTGCCGTTAGGGTAGTATTCGGAAAAGGGTAGCCTTAGGCTGATCGTTTTATGAATTGTTAGTACCAGGCTTCTCTATTCACTTTGAATTTTAGCTAAATATTCTCTTGGGGTCAAAATTGACAATTCACTTTCTTTGTAATCTTTCGTATTCCTTGTAATTATTATTTCATGTCCCGATTCCTCTGCGCAATAGTTTTGAACCCCATCTTCAAAATCCTTAAATTTTGAATTGGCCGCCTTATCAATTATTGCCTGTCCAATATTCTCTACATTGACTATCTTTAGAATTTTCTTTGTTTGTGTATCAGCTTTCCTCTGATTCTCCAGTTTCCCGATTATATAGTTTATATTCGTAATACTTATTGGTGAAACACAAAGCTTAACCTCCGATGATATCGATTCTTCAATTATTTCAGCGATATCATCCATAAAAGGTTCTCTATCAAGCATTAAGTCTAAAAGCACATCAGAGTCTAAAAATATTTTTTTCATTTTCTTAAATATTTTTCTACCAGCGCGTCTTGAAGAATTTCCTTGTAAGAGGTAAAATCTTCAGGTAATTTGACTGAGCCTTTTAATTCTCTCACCAATTCCATTGAAGTCTTTTTTTTCTTTGATTTCTCGGTTTTTGTCAGAGATTTCAGATATTCCTCAACTATGCTTGATAGGCTTTTTCCACTTGATCTAGCATATTCTTTTGCTTCATCAATAACCATTTGATCAATTGACAATGTCAACTTACTCATACGTATAATTTTTTACGTACAAAATAATATAGTTAGCTTGACTTTGTCAAGTGAATAGCGTTTTTTTGCTTGGTACTAAGAGGCTGGTTTTGATCATCACTATCGAGAGCATAAAAGATGCTCTTAACTTTTTTCAAAAAAATAATTCTTTCATATAAGATTTTTTCTCCAATATCGTTAATAGAATATCCTCAGTTAAGCACGCTCCCCCCGCAAGACGATCTAAATAGACTTTGGACGGCCTGGCCTAAAGGCGGAAACTGGAAAAAACAGGCCCTGAACGCCCATTTGTCGGCTGTTTCCGACTTCCGAATTCGCAGTTCCGGCTTAAAACAGAGGCACGTCCGAAGCCCAGGATCTAACCTGACGCTACCCCTCTTCGCTTTGGAAAAAGAATTTCCAGGAAACCACTGTATTGACTATTAACTAATTATACCTGCACGATCACGGGCGCCCCCCGCCTGTCCCGGGCAGGATACAATGGACGGAGCCGGAATGCAATTCTCCCCCGCCGGCCCGTTCCGTTGTATATTCCAAAACCGATTATTATGAAACCTCGATGGGTACACCCTGGGGCGGTATACATTATTGCCCTGGCACTACTGTATTGTCCATTTTCAGCTTTTCCACAAGACCCCTCCTTTTCCCAGTTCTACGCCAACCGCATTTACCTCAACCCGGCCTTTGCCGGCATGGAGCCCGGCATCGGAGTAGCCGGCGTTGCCCGCGTACAGTGGGCGCAGGTGGATAAAGGCTTTCGCACCTACGGCTTCTCCGCCGACGCCCAGCTGCCGGCGGCCCGGATGGGTATCGGGCTCCACCTCCTGCGAAATACCGAAGGCATCGGCAACCTCACCATCAACCAGGCGGGGCTGGTGCTATCCTATACGATTCCCGGCCGAAAGGACAACGTGCATTTCGGTATGGAAGGGAGGCTGGTGCAAAAAACGCTCGACTGGGATCAGCTCGTTTTTTCCGACCAGTTGGACCCGGTGTATGGCGTCGTCAATGCCAGCAGCGTTACGCCGGCGCTGGATCGTGTTTTTCACGGAGATTTCGACTTTGGCGTCGTCTGGCGGCATGAAGGCAGCCTCCGGATGGGAGGCCGCAGCCTGCACAATGTGAGGAGCCACCTGGGGCTGAGCTTTCATCACCTCCCCTACCTCATCAGCCGTTCGGCCAAAGGCAACGACTCCTTTCTCAACCTGGAAAGCCGATTGGCGCCCCGGACAACCTTTCACGGCGGGCTGATCATTCCGATGACCATTCTCCAGGGAACCGGGATGGATATAGCCATCTCTCCCAATTTCAAGCTGGACATGCAGGGTTATCAGTTCCTGAGCTTCCGGGAAAACATGACGGTAGGCACCGTAGGCCTGTACGGCCTGGTCAGCAATTTCTACCTGGGCCTGCTCTACCAGAACCGGACTTACCTGCCCAACGCCCTGCACACCGACGCTTTTATCCTGACCGTCGGCGGCTACACCAACCCCCAGGGGCGGGGCAACCAGCAACAGCCCTCTTTTTTCTTTGGCATCAGCGCCGACATCAACTCCACAGGAGTAGGGCCGGCGGCCGGCAGCGTATTCGAGTTCACCTTCCGCTACCGCTTCCTGCCGAACGCCTCGGCTAACGGGCGCCTGCGGGGGCCGAATATGCGGAAGAACCGCTTTCTGGACTGTAAGCATTTCTTTTGAGGGAGTGAATGAAGGAATGAGTGAATATCAGTTGGAAAATCCAAAATGATCGCCATGAAAAATTGCATCATAATAGCCATTATATTTATTGGCGGGCTCAGGCTTGCTTCGGCTCAATGCTCTTTCACTGTGTCGAACACCAGCCCCTGTGCTTCGGAAGAGATCAACTTTAGCGTAAATAACCCAGGCCCGGGGGCGAACTACAGCTGGGACCTGGACGAAGACGGGCAGAGCGACCTCAACGGCTCCTCTTTCAGCTACTCCTTTCCCCTGCTGAATTTGGATTCTACCTATACTGTTACACTTTTTGAAGACGGAACGCCCTGTAGTACGCAGGACATTACCGCCCTGGCCGTTCCCGACGCCAGCATCGGCGTCCCTCCCGGCATCGTAGTGCTCACTGGCAACGAGATCAAAGCCTGTAACGGCTCCTCCAGTTTCGAACTGGAGATCTACAATGCCTCTTCCACCTATAGCGACAACGCCGCCTATACCATCAACTGGGGAGACGGGTCTCCGGCCGAAGATCACGACAACAGCACCTTTTCCAATACGAACACCATCTCCCACACCTATACCGGGCTGGGGTATTACACCATTTTCATCACCGCCACCCATCAGAACGGCTGTGTGTACACCAACAACTATACATTCTACAATGGCGGCAACCCGTCCGTGGGCCTGGTGATCCCCGGCAATACCGTCGGCCTGTGCGCCCCGGCAACCCTCGATTTTCCCATTACCAATACGGAAAGTAACCCACCGGGCACGGAGTACACCATTTTCATCAGCGGGGAAGAGGCCGCTCATTTTACCCAATCCGAATTGCCGGATGTTTTCACCTATACTTTTCTGGAAAGTTCCTGCGGAGTGACGACCAGCACGGGCAACTACACCAATGCTTTTGACATCAGGATCGTGGCGTCCAACCCCTGTAATTCCTCTACGGCGACCATCGAGCCGATCGAGGTGAGCGAACCTCCCGAGCCATTTTTCGAAATACTCCAACCGGCGTACAGCTGTGTCGGCGCGGCTTACGGCTTTGAGAACAATTCCACGAATATTAATGAAGTGGTCGCGGGCAACCCCTCCCAGTGTATCGACGTGCTCAACCCCAGCTGGACGATCAGCGGGACGTCAGGTGAGGACTGGAATGTGGTGAACGGCAGCCTGTTCGGCTCCAACACCATCGAGATAGAGTTTCTGACGCCGGGGGTATACGTCATCGAAATGACGCTGGTGAGTTTTGCCTGCGGCCCGGTGCGTTTCAGCCGGGAGGTCACCATACAGGAGCCTCCTGAACCGGGGGCAGCCATCGAAGCACCCGATCCGGGAGGCAGTGGAAATGGTGGCTGCACCCCTTTTACCATCCCCTTCAACAACAGCTCGGCGGGAGAGAACCTGTCCTACGAGTGGAGCATCAGCCCGGGCACTGGATGGGCCTTTGTGGACAGCACCGGGGCAACTTCCGCCAGCCCGGTGGTGGAATTCACGGAAGGCGGCGCTTATGACATCCGGCTTACCGTGGCCAATACCTGCGCCGAAGCAACCTGGGATACTACGCTGGTAATGCCGGGGCCGCCCACCGTGACACTAGATCCGGCTCCCGACTTCTGCGAATCGGCCACTCTGGCCTTCGATACCAGCAATGTACACATCCAGCTCAACGGCTCCGCCGCCGGTGAATACCTGTGGAGTTTTCCCGGCGCCCTCACCGAAAGCTCCACCGACTCCTTCCCCGCCGGCATACAATACGACACCCCGGGGACTTACGCCATCGAACTACAGGTGAGCAACGCCTGCGGAACAAACACAGTGCAGGACACCTTTATCGTACAGGAGCCCGGCGCTCTGAGCATGCCCCCGGATTTTACAGTCTGCAGTTCTGATGAGCCATTTACACTGGAAGCTATACCCGACGGAGGAACCTGGTCCGGAAGCGGAGTAAATGCAGCCGGGCGGTTCGACCCGGCTCTGGCCAACCCCGGCGCCAACTCCCTGCAGTATTCCTACGGTGTCGGCGCCTGCTCAATGCAGGGCAGCCTTACGGCCACCGTGATACAGGCAGCCGCTGTCGATGCCGGCCCGGATGCTGAGTTGTGCAGCAGTGAAGGCGCCCTGCAGCTCAGCGGCGCGCCGGCCGGGGGCGCCTGGAGCACCTCGGGGCAGGGCGTAATCTCCGGAGGCGCCTTTCTTCCTGAGGAGAGCGGGCCGGGCGCCTACACGCTGATCTACGCCATCACCGACGGGAACAACTGCAGTGCAGAGGACTCCCTGTCCATTACGGTCCTGCCCGCCCCCGAGATCAGTGTTCCGGATACCGCTTACTGCAATACCCCGGGAGCTGTGCCGCTCCCCTCCCCCAGCCTTTCCGGCGGCCAGTGGAGTGGCCCGGGCGTTACCGATCCTGACGCCGGCTTTTTTGACCCTTTTGCCGCAGGAGGCGCCGGCTCTTATCAACTTCTCTACACTTTATCCGGCAATAACGGATGCAGCAATACCGAAGCCGTCAATGTAGGCGTGATCGACCCGGCCAGTGTTGACGCGGGCCCTAACCAAAGCCTATGCATCAGCGACGCCCCTCTGAACCTGGCCCAGTGGGCCAACCCCGCCGGAGGCGCCTGGTCCGGTCCCGGAATAAATGGGGCCACTTTTGTCCCCACCCTTGCCGGAGGGGGCAACCACTTGCTGGCCTATCGCGTAGGCGCAGGCAACTGCACCGCAGAAGATTCCCTCCTGATCGAAGTTCTGGACCCGGGCCCGGTATCCGCCGGGCCGGGCCAGAGCCTTTGCCTAAATGCAGGCGCCATCACCTTGCCGGGTGGCACACCGGCGGGCGGCACCTGGTCCGGCCCGGGTATCGACGGCGCCGATTTCGACCCGGAGGCTGCCGGGGCAGGCAACCATCCTTTAACTTACACCATTTCTGACGGCAATACCGGTTGCGAGCAATCAGATACGCTTTACATGGAAATATTACCCCTGCCCAATGCTGCATTTGCCAGCCCTGTCGTTGGTTGCCAGGGCGAAGAACTGGTATTCACCAACCAATCGGAGGGGGCAGTGGAGTTTAATTGGAATTTCGGAGATGGTAGTTTTTCGCAGGAAGAAAATCCTGGAAAAGTATACGAAAACTCTGGAACATTCAGGGTAATCCTTTCCGTAACCAATGAGGCCGGGTGCCGGTCCACTGCCGAACAGTATGTGGAAACGGTAGCGCCACCGGAGGCTTCCTTTACCCCTGATGTCGAGGAAGGTTGCGGATCAATGGAAGCCGTTTTCACCAATCAAAGCGAAGGGTATGAGATGAATTTTCAATGGGATTTCGGGAACGGGCAACAATCGGCCTCTCAGCAGCCGGGAAGCCCGCAATTCTACCAGGGCGGGGCCAACGACACCACCTATACCATTACCCTTACAGCGGAAAACTTATGTGGGGTGGATACATATCGGGATACGATAACCGTCAAGGCTTTCCCGGTAGTCGATTTCGGGTTCACGGTGAATGAAGGGTGCGCCCCGTTGCTGTTAGAGTTTGCCAACACTTCCCAGGGCAGTCCGGACAATTATTTCTGGAACCTGGGCAATGGGCAAGTTTACATGGACTCCCTGCCTCCGGCCCAGCTGTACCAGGGAGACACCATCCCGGTTGATTACACCATCATACTCGTGGCAGAGAATGAATGCGGCGCCGATACACTGGAGCAGGTACTTACCGTCGAACCGGAAGTGGTCAATGCTTTTATGAATGTCAGCAGCACCAGGGGTTGCGCTCCGTTCGAGGTGGCCTTTACCAATTACTCGACCCCCGGAACCAACGTCAGCTGGGATTTTGGGGACGGGAATATTGTCTCTGCAGAAGACCCCGTTCATACCTTTCAGGAGCCGGGGGTGTACCAGGTGGAGTTGCATGCGGCCAATGCCTGTGCGGAAGACAGGACAAGCATTCAACTTGAAGTCCTGCCCTACCCTGAGGTTTCGTTTGAACACAGCTCTAACCTATGTACCGGCCAGGCCATTAATTTCACCAACAACTCGATTGGCATAGCCGGTAGCCTCTGGCAATTCAGTACGGGCGACAGTTCTACATTGACCAATCCCGTTTATACTTTCCCCGCCGCCGGAACGTATACGGTAACCCTGACCGCAATTTCATCCGCCAACGCCTGCCCGGCAACCATCAGCCGGGAAATACAGGTTACAGAAGCGCCGGAGGCGGCCTTCAGCCTGAGCGAAGCCGAAGGTTGCACGCCCCTGGCGGTATCTTTCACCAACCAATCTTCCGGCGGCGATTACTACGAGTGGGATTTTGGGGACGGGAACACTTCGGTGCAGCCAGATCCCGAGCACGTCTATACGGAGTCGGGAAATTATGCTGTCCGCCTGTCGGTTTACGACGCGGGCGGCTGCCGGTCGGACAGTGTAATTTCCGGCATTTTTGCCTTTCCTGTCCCCAAAGCTTCCTTTGAGATCGAAAAGGAGAAGGCCTGCGGCCTGCCCGCAGGCGTCCATTTCCGAAATACTTCGGAAGGAGCCCAGGGATACGTGTGGGAACTGGGGCTGGAAGCTCCTTCACTTGTTGTCAGCCCAACTCAGGAGTACACCCGGCCGGGCGATTACGACATCCTGCTCGCCGCCGGCAACCAATACGGCTGTACCGATACCGTGCGTCAGCCCTTGCGCCTCTACGACAGCCCGCTGGCGGATTTCGCCCTCGATTCGGCCGTCGGCTGCCAGCCCCTGGCCGCCAGTTTTACCAACTACTCCCGGGGCAACCGGTTTTTCTGGGACTTCGGGGATGGGGCCTCCTCCACCGAGCCGCAGGGGCGCCACCTGTACACCCGCCCGGGCCGTTTCGATGTCACCCTGACGGTAGCCTACGACAGCTTGTGCTATGACAGCCTGCGGCTGCCGGCAATAGTGGAGGTTTTGAAACAACCCGAAGCCGGTTTTGAATGGTTGGAAGAACGGATCAACGGCTCGGCGACCGGGAGCGTAAGTTTTATCAACACTTCCTTTCAGGCGGACAATTACGTGTGGGATTTCGGCGACGGAACTTTCAGTGAAGAACAGGATCCCACCCACCGGTTCCACCAGAACCGCGCCTATGAAGTGTTGCTCACGGCTACTTCCGAAGGCGGCTGCCGGGATGATACCCTGGTGATCCTCCGCCCCGAACTGATCAAGGGGCTCTATGTGCCCAACGCCTTCGCTCCGGATCAGGGCGCCGGCGATGCACGCCTGTTCCTGCCCAAAGGCATCGGCCTGAAGGAGTACCGGATACAGATCTTCTCTGCCTACGGCGAATTGCTGTGGCAGAGCAGCCTGCTGCGCAACGGCCAGCCAGCGGAAGGCTGGGACGGCACCTTCAACGGCGCTCCCCTGCCCCAGGACGTATACGTGTGGAAAGCCCAGGCCATTTTTGAGGACGAAACCTTATGGCGGGGCTCGGAAAAGAAAAACGGCAGGTACCAGAAGATGGGGTCGGTGACTTTGATTCGTTGATTCCCGACCACCCAATCAACGGTATTAACCAATCAACCAAATCAACCAAAACATTGATTCTCCAATTTACGTGAGCAGGCCTTTTTTCGTGGGATTCGGGCCTGCCACTTTTTTCTTTTTCCTTCCCTTCCATTCTTTCCCGAACCTCACTACCTTAACGGGATGGATTTTACAGGAAGAACAGTACTCATTACCGGCGGCTCTCGAGGTATTGGGCGGGCGGCTGCGATAGCCTTTGCAGAAAAAGGAGCGAGGGTGGCCATCAGTTTCCGAAACAACAAGAAAGCGGCATTGGAAACCATGGAAATGATGGAAGGAGCCGGCCATCTGCCCATTCAGGCCGATATCAGCCGGCCGGCGGTCGTTCAACAGATGGTGGACACCGTCGTTCGGGAATTCGGCAGGCTGGACATTCTGGTCAATAATGCCGGCATCTTCGAGGCCCACCCCATTGGCCAATGCAGCTATGAAGAATGGCAGGAAAGCTGGAAGCGCACCCTGGAGGCCAACCTTATTGGTGCTGCCAATGCCTGCTACTGCGCTGCTCAGCACATGATCCGGCAGGGCGGCGGGCACATCGTCAATGTGTCCTCCCGCGGCGCTTTCCGGGGAGAACCCGGGCAGCCGGCCTACGGCGCCTCCAAAGCCGGCATGAACGCCATGGGGCAATCGCTAGCCCAGGCCCTTGCTCCATACAACATCTTTGTAGGAACGGTAGCTCCCGGATTTGTGGAAACTGATATGGCTGTTGAACTGCTGGAAAGTGAGGCCGGTGATTCCATCCGCCAACAGAGCCCAACCGGCCGGGTGGCAAAACCCGAAGAAGTGGCTTATTGCATCCTCTTTCTGGCTTCTGAACAGGCAGCCTTTACTACCGGGTGTATACTGGATGTTAACGGAGCCTCCTACCTGAGGTCCTGAGCTGTCAAACTACCGGCCCGCTATCATTATACGGCTTTCAAAGCCGCTACCAATCCTTTATCCTGTATCGGCCGCATATTTACGTCCACCAACTTTTCAGAAGCCCGGCGGAGAACCTCTTTCCCGTAATACAAACGGCCTCGGGAAAGGCCAACGAGGTGGGCGGCGCCAGATAATTTCCCGGGAATATTCACAGCTGTACAATTGTGTTTCCCCGGATACATCCTGGCAACCGCATGGACGCCTTGAAATACCAGAAAGCCCACTATGCTGTCAAACTGTTCTACCGGGCTTAGCGGGCGGGCGGTGACCATGCAGCGGTTGCTCCGGCGGGCCACAAAGAACTCACATCCGGCCCAGTTGAAATCCTGCAATTGAAAAACGTAGTATTTCCGCCCTTCAGATTTGCGGATCCGGACGGCCTTTTCGGATGCCATGTGCCAGTCAAAGCCCTCTCCGGAAGAAAAGGACTGAAACGTAGACGCACCTCCAGTGAAAAGCCGCATTGCCATGGGGTTCCGGAGTTTATCGCTGACCGGGAGCGCCACCGTAAGCGGCTGGGCCAGCATTAACGGGCGGCGCCCCTGCCGGGCGGTAACCAGGACCTGCCCACCGGATTCCATGAGCCGGTCTTCCGACGTGGTAGGGCGGCCCGCCATGATCATCTCTCCCTGGGTAAAGACCTCCTTCAGGTATATCTCCACCTCTCCTCTCACCGGATCGCCCGACAGGCTGGTTATTGAAAAAGGGGGAATGGTCAGCCTAGTACCTCCTGCACCAACCAAAACGGTACTTTTTTCAGGATCTGCCCTGAAAAACTGAGTGGGAGGCCCATAGAGGCCCAGTAGTTCTTTAAGGTATAATTGAGGAGCGTCCTGGAGGGATTTCAATAGCGGTAATTGTTGCGTTGTCATGGGACAGCTAGTTTTCTCATCGTAATTGTGTAATGCGGGGGGGGGGTAGGGGTAGTGTTTTCAGGCTGCCGATTATTGAAATCGCATTGCAGTCAAGGTAAATTGTCCAATGGCCAGATTGTGCCAGTGTAAAAGCCATCAAAAAGTAGGGGTAAAGCGAGGGGGGGATGCCGTCGAGTAACGATTTCCCTGTTAATTAGCTTTACGGCGATTACGGGACAAGGTTTCCTTTCCAGGGAAATTATTTTTGAAAACTTTGCGTCAGGGATGAGCTACAGCAATGGCACCGCTACCCTCTATTGTTCCCAGGGGCTGGCCGTCAACAGCATATAGCCGGCATTGAAAAGAAACCTCCAGTTTTTCCGTTGGCAGGCCATTTTCGTTCGGTTCAAAAGGTTCTTTGGAAAGCACCCGAAAGAAGTCGCCCCCGGTAGTATCCTGAGCCCCCAGCGCTGAACTGAATAATTGTCCGGATCCATCCACATATTCTATCCAAACCGTTCCGAACTGTTCTCCTCCCGGAGAAACAGAAACTTCTATTATGGTTTCCCAGGTAAAATCGGTAGCACAATATCCGAATTCCTGGTTATTGCCCAGGAAGGCGGACTTACAGGTTTGCGACTGGCAGCCTTCGGTATTGACTGCCGTCAGGCAGGCCTCCCGGAACTCCTGAGGGAGGAGTTGCGGGATGGAATAGCTGGTAAGCAGAGTGGAATCGCCATCAAACCAGGACCAGGTTTGGTAGTTGTTGAAAGGGCCGTCAAAGACGGCCTGTGCCGGGTTGGCGCCCTGTGGGGGTTGCAGGGAAAAGTCTACCCTGCAGGGTAAAATTGGAGGGCCAAAAGTTATCTTTTGCTCCATGGAACTGACACAGCCATTGGAATTGATCGTCTCCAGCCTGACCAGGCGGGGCTCCCCATTTTCATATTCATGCTCGGGGTTTTGAAGAGCGGAAGTAGCCCCATCGCCAAAATCCCAGGAAAAAGATGCGGGGACGTCAATAACACTAATGTCGTTGACACCCGAAAAAACAGCCCGGTAAGAGATCACCAAAGTGGGCGTATCGGGTTGACGCAAAGGGTATGCCCCCAATCTGAGTTCGGTATCCGGCTGAGGCGCCCCCGGCCCTGCGCCCCGGAAATAAAACCGGAGGGAAGGCAGGCAGCCTGAAGTACAACCCAGTTCTTCGAAGGCTCCCCGGTAAACGGCAGCCCCTGCTGTATCCTGTTCATAGGTAGCGCGCATTACATAAGTGGAATCACCGGCAGCTATATCGAGAGGAACGCCATCGATGGCAGCCTGAATGAAGAACACAGGGGCGCCTTCATCCGGAGGGGGCAGTTCAATTTTCCGGCACTGCCCGAAAAAAAACAGGACTGCAGAAAAAACGGCTACTCTTAAGGACACGCTCATAAGCTGTATTTTATACCCATGTCGAAAAGGAGGGGGCCGGATTCCTCCAGCAGGGGGGCTGCGAATTCTCCTCCGGTACTTTCCTGCAATATCCCTCCGGGAGAATACTGGATCTCGAGCCCTGTTTTCAACCGCCCGGAAAGCCGGTAATGGTAACCGATGCGGGCGGACCAGAAGGATTTTTTATAACCGCCCTCATCCAGCCAGCCCTTTTCCTGGCTGCTTGCTGCACCGATATTGAGCGCGAACTCTTCCTTTACCGAACGGCTGAGGCTTCCTTCAATGCCCAGCAGATAAATCCATCCCAAACCGATGGCAAAACTGTGGCGGCGAACCGGCCATTCGGCCTGTAGCAGCGCTTCGGCATAATGCAAGCGGCTGGGCTCCAGTCGGTAATTCTGTTCCTGCCGCCCGAAACGGTAGGTTACTACCTCACTTTCCTGAGACGGCCCGAAAGTGCCTCCTCTCAGGCGGTATTGAACGCCCAGGGACAGCAACATATTTTGCTTCAGCCACGCGGATGCCCGTAAGCCGGCGCTGCCCCCCAGTAAGGTTTTACCTCCCGATGGGTTCACTGTAGCGGCCAGGGCCATTTCCCAGTTCAACATTTTCCGGGGGCGGATCGCAGGTTTCCGGAGCTTCACGTCTGTTTCCGGCGTGCTGGCCTGGGTGATTGCCGGGCCCCGAAGAATATAGGCCTGCTCCACCTGCATTTTTTCATTACTCCAGCCAGCTATCGGTTCCGTCTCCTCGTAATCCAATCGTGCTGATTCAGAGGCATCTATGGCTAATCCCTTTTGTTCTCCACGGCGGGTGTTTAATCCTTTCTCCTCCCTCATTTCACCAGATGTTATATTCTTTGCTGAGTGAACGACGGCAGCGGAGGCGGCAGCTTCAGAAGGCCCAGGCGCCTCCTCCGCCAATCCCGGCGCCGGTTTACCAGCCGGCTGCAGAGACCGGCCATCCACCTCGCTCCTCGTTTTTGAATCAGGGCCAGCGGCTTGTCTGCCATCCTGCCTGTCCTGAGCCACCGGCGGGCCAACGGAGAGGCTTTCGCCTTCGACACCGGCCACACCTTCCTGACTGCCATCATCATATCGGGCCCCGACTCCGTTCTCTACGGTTTCCACCTTTCCCGGCTGGAAGTACCACCACCCCCATCCACCGATGGTGATCAGGAGCAGGCCAACAACGAGAAACCACCACCAGAAAACACGGCGGCGGCCCTCCCGCAGGCGGATCATACGCTCGGCTTCTTTCCAGTAGCTTTCCCGATACTCGTACTGGCGTTCTTTGAGCTTCTTTTTGAAAAACTGGTCCATCGGATCCATACGCATTCCTGTTAAACTACCCTTGACGAATTGGCCGCCCGAAGCATCATTTCCTGTAATTTCTTCCTCGCATACGATACATGCCACTTGGAGGTGCCTTCACTGATCGCCAATAATTCAGCGATCTCCTTGTGGGTATAGCCATCAATGGCAAATAAGTTGAATACCTTCCGGCTCATTGAGGGGAGTGCCTGAATAAAGCCTTCCAGTTGTTCGGCATTAAACTGTTTCTCTGCTTCGTTGTAATCGACCGGCGTTTCTTTGATGTGGTTTTCCGAAAAATCAGTATACTCGATCAGTTCCCGCACCTTCCTGTTCTTCCTAAAATCATCGATCAGGACGTTGATCATGATCCGGCGGATCCAGGCTTCGAACGGGACATCAGGGCTGTATCGATCCAGGTTGTCCAGGACTTTCAGAAAGCCTACATTGAGCATGGAGGCGGCCTCCTGCTCACTTTTGCGGTACCTCATGCAGATGCCCATCAATACCGGGAAACACAGGCGGTGCAGGTGGAACTGCGCCCTGCGCTCTCCTCGCCTGCAGTCTTCCAGCAATGTAGGGGCGATCTCCAATTCGTTTAAAGTTTGGGCCAGGCGGCTTTTCTGCAGCGCGCATCCGGCAGCAAAACCGCCTGGCCTTACCCTGATGAAAGGGGCTTCGGTTCTGATTATTTCAGGGTAGTAAAGTTAACCCTACTCCTTTACAAATGCCTTGCCGGCAATTCCTTTTCCGGTACGTACTCCCAGAGTATACAGCCCGGCGGGCAGCTGCCCGATGTCCAGGTTCAACTGCTGAGCCCCCGGCTGCACTTCAACCGGCCAATGGCTCAGTATCCTGCCGGAATAGTCGGCGATGAAGAGGATAGCCTCTCCCCCTCCCCGGGATTCGAATTGCACCGACAGCTGATCCCGTGCAGGTACGGGAAAAACATGAAGCCCGGCTGCCAGTTCCTCTATACCCGCGCTCAATACACCGGCTTCGGTAACTTCAAAGGTAAGGCCATGGACTTCAGAGTTTTCCGGCCCCAGGGTTACCACATAGTGCACCTGCTCGTGGCCCGGAATTTCCAGTGTCACTTTATAGGTTCCCCAACCCAGCCCGGCGAATTCGAATTCGCCAAGTTCATTGGTGAAGGTATAAGCCACCGGCTGATCGAATTCATCCAGCAGAATAACGGATACGCCCGCCATCGGGCCTCCTCCCCGGTTCTGGAAGCCGAAATTGGCCCCATCAGTAACCAGGCCGCCGATGAAGCCCGGCCCGCCGGGGTTGTTTCCTTCCACCAGGACGATATCGAAGTAGCCCCAGTTGGTATAGGGTACCGTCACCGAAGAGGCCTCATCCCACCAGAGTGTATTGCCGTAATAGGTGGGCAGGTTATCGGTATATCCAAAGGAGGACGGAGACAGGGCAGCTTTGACGAGATACTCGCCGGCAGGCACATCTCCAAAATCATAGGATCCACCACCGAAAGCATTGGGCAGCAGGGGTACGGTATCCACTGCTGTCAGTGTTCCCGCCGCTGCATCATATTGAATGAGGAACACATCGCCCTGAAGCTGCTCCCCGGCAATACTGTCGGCGAGATATACATATCCCTGGACCTGATAGTTCTCAACCGGGGCGAGGACAGTACAAGCGGACGACTGGCAGCCGTTTGCGTCGGTTATGGTCACGCAATATAACGCGGTTGAGGCATCAACGGAGACGAGTGGCGTTGTGGCGCCGGTGCTCCAGGAGTAGGCAAAGGGGGATGCGCCATCCGCAACCGCCTCCAGCATGGCGCCTCCCTGAACGAGAAGGATATTGACATAGCAGGAAGTATCGATAGCCGCACTCCAGTAATAGCAGGCCGAAGCCTGGCAGCCATCGGCGCCGGTAACGGTTACGCAATACTGGCCGTCGGTATCAGGGGTGATTGAAGATGCGGCACTGCCATTGCTCCAGCTGAAGGCAAAAGGCGCCTCTCCGGAAGGCAGGGCGGTAAGGGTGGAAGTATCCGCCTGAATACTGACATCACAAGGCTGCACATTCGCATCGGCACAGGCCACGGCTACACACCCTTCGCTATCGGTAAGGGTCACACAATACTGCCCGGAAGTAGTGAGCACGATAGTAGCCGTTGTTTCCCCCGTACTCCATTCATAAGCATACGGCGGAACCCCGAAGCCATTGGCTTCCACCAGCAAGCCGGCGCCGGTGTTCCCCTCCAGGGAAATGTACACCGAACAGAGGGTGTCCGCCGGGTTGTTTATGTCATAACAGGAGCTGACTTCACATCCCGTAGCATCCGTCACGGTTACACAGTAGAGGCCAGAGCCATTGGGCGTGATGCTTTGGGTGGCGGCTCCGGTGCTCCACTGGTAAGTGAAAGGAGGAGTCCCGTAGGCAATGGCCTGGAGCTGGCCGGCGCCGTCGGGAGTGACATATGTCTCGCAGAAGGACTGCACGTCACAATAGGTGAAGTCCAACGTCAGGCCCGTATTGGAAGGGCCGAAATAAGCCGTTTGTACAACATATCCCCCATTACAATCGGCCATATTCACAAAAATGGCGCCCTGGGTTACATTTCCCGGCATTGAAATCGTATCGCTATACTGCCCCTGCGCATCGGTAGTGACTGAACTACTATAGAAAAAAAAGCCCTGAAGGGAATCTGTAAAGACCTCTAACGTTACCCCTTCCACCGGGCTGCCGTTGGTATCGGATACGGTTCCGCCGACTGTCAGGCTGTTACTCTGGGCATTTGCCCACGTGATGGAAAATACAAGCAAAAAGAAAGTGAAGAAATGTTTCATCGGATTCATCTTTGGTCGTTGAAAATTGGTTTTCTGATCAATGGTGCAGCTCTTTACCTGGCGGCATCATTGCCCGGAGCTAAAATTTTTCCTTTCACCCTCATACACGCAAGTATTCGTTCAGGGGTTGGGTGAAAAGGATTTTTTTTCACCTTGGCAGTATATTCGAAACCAAAATAATGTGGCTTATGCAACCACTGGCAGAAAGAATGCGCCCCAGGAAACTGGAAGATTATGTTGGGCAAAAGCACCTGGTTGGCCCCGGGGCGGTGCTGCGCCAGGCCCTTCAATCCGGGAAGCTTCCTTCCTTTATTCTCTGGGGGCCGCCGGGGGTAGGAAAAACCACCCTGGCGCGCATCATCGCCAATGAGCTGAAACGGCCTTTCCACACCCTTTCCGCGGTCAGTTCAGGCGTTAAAGACGTTCGGGAGGTCATCCAGAAAGCCAGGAGCCAGCATTTTTTCAGCAGCCCCAACCCCATCCTGTTCATCGACGAGATCCACCGCTTCAGCAAGTCGCAGCAGGACTCGCTGCTGGGAGCAGTGGAAGAAGGAGTGGTCACTCTGGTCGGCGCTACCACTGAGAACCCTTCTTTTGAGGTCATCCCCGCCCTGCTCTCCCGGTGCCAGGTTTACGTTCTGGAATATCTTAGCAAAGAGGAACTGATCTTCATGGCCAGGCAGGCCCTGGAAAAAGATGAATACCTGAAAAAGCAGGACATCGAAGTCCGGGAGTACGACGCCATGCTTCAATTTTCCGGCGGTGATGCGCGCAAGCTTTACAACATCCTGGAGCTGGTGGCCAATTACGGGGAAGAAGGCGAGCCCCTTGTCATTGACAACGAGATGGTAACCCAGCGGGTACAACAAAACATCGCCCGTTACGATAAGGCCGGAGAGCAACATTACGACATCGCCTCCGCTTTCATCAAATCCATCCGGGGCAGCGACCCCAATGCCGCCGTTTACTGGCTGGCCCGGATGATCGAAGGAGGCGAGGATATCAAATTCATTGCCCGGCGCCTGGTCATCTCTGCCGCGGAAGACATCGGGCTGGCCAACCCCAACGCCCTCCTCATGGCGACAACGGCCTTTCAGGCGGTACAGGCGGTGGGGTATCCCGAGGGCAGGATCATTCTGTCGCAGGCAGCTGTTTACCTGGCCACCTCTCCCAAGAGCAACTCCGCCTACCTGGCCATCAATGAAGCGCAGGCCCTGGTGCGCAAAACCGGAAACCTGCCGGTCCCCCTTCACCTCCGCAACGCCCCTACTCAGCTGATGAAGCAGCTGGATTACGGTAAGGGATACAAGTACGCTCACGATTATCCCGGAAATTTCGTCGAGCAAGAATTCCTGCCCGATGAGATCAGCAAAACCAAATTATTCGACCCGCAGCCCAACCCTCCGGAGGAAAAGATCCGGCAGCGGCTACGGCAGTTGTGGAAGGAGCGGTATGGGTATTGAGTAGGCTGGAGGGAAGCCGGCTGTTAGCGATTCATGGCCTACAGGCTCTTCGTTTTTTTTCATTTCACAGGCAAAACAGCTACCTCTGAGACACACATAAAAAAGGCCCGGATGGTAAACATCCGGGCCGTACAATAATTATAATCCCATGAACATATCCAAAATGAATAAGCCTTAATTCGATGCGGTAAGGATAACGGGAGAAAGTTGAAAATAGGGAGCCGCCCGTTCTTCCGGGCGACTCACTACTAACAAATTATAATCCCATGAACATATCCTAATTCTTTGTGGCAGCTTCTTTTAACTGCCTTGCGTTCTACGCAGCCTCTTTTCTTATTATCACGATACAAATATTCAAACTTTATCGTAAGCGTACAAGGACAAAATCACCACATTGTGAAAATAAAATACCAGCATCAGGAAGCAGAGAATACCACACACGCCCCAAATCAAGAATGTTGGAGAAAAAAAAGAGGGCAAGCCAATAGGGTATTGTGAAAAAAAAGATGAGAGAAGATAAAAAAAAAGCCGCACAATTTATGTGCGACTCACTAGCAATGATTATAATTCCACGAATATTAAAAAGCAATGAATGTCTACAATTAACGGATTTTAGCGTAACAATATTACTGAATAATTAGTAATATAAGAAATTTTTTCAAGTTAATTTATCTTATTAATTGCCTGGCGCCCCTGAAAAGTAAGGGCGCCGGGCAATTTTTTCCGGCCCTTAGCGGATCACTTCGAATTTCTTGTTGATGACACCTTCCCCGGTAAATACACTCAGGATATACATGCCATTATTCAGCTGGTTCACCGGCAATTGCATGCGGCGGGCCAGGACGTTGCCAGAATCAAACACCTGCCTGCCGGTAAGGTCATGCATCAGCACCCTTTCAAATTCGAGCCCGCCGTTCATGTGCACATTGATGAACCCAATATCCGTTGGGTTGGGATATAATTTAAGCCGATCGGGGTCGAGGCCGTTTGGTTCTTCTTCCGGCGCTACGATATGGATGGTTGCCCCCTGAATGTTAATACCAAAGGACATCCCCGCGCTATTCATCACGGTTCCTACGCCGCCTCCGACTTCAAAAGAAAGGCCATCCGAGCCGGGGCGGAACCCTTCCAGGTCTTCAGAGACAATGAACCCGACCGTTCCTATCCGCCCGTATCCATCTGCGGCTATTCCATTGGTTCGGGTAAAGCCAGCTTCCACCATTCCAAACTGGTCATTCTTTGACATAAAGAGGATAGGAGAATTATAGGCCAGCCAGCTATTGGTTTCAAAATCCATGATGACGCTACCTGGAAGAATGACATTGGGGTTGTACTGGAAAGGGAAGGTGAACCCATAGACATTACGTGCGGGGTCGCCGGATTCTCCCATCAGCATGGGCAACTCAATATAATCTCCTGGTTGGGCAAAGATATTGCCGCTCAGGACGATCTGGTGCTCAAAGAAAGGCACCTCCACCGGAGTTAGGGAGTGGGTGAGGCCGTAAAAATTACTGATCGCGAAAGTATCAAGGGCAGTAATGATGCTATCGCCGTCGGTATCGAGGTGCTTCAGGTCGATGGGCGCCTGCTGGAAGGGCGCCTCCCAGTCGTCGCCGTACTGGCCATACCATTGCGTCAGGTTGACGTCCGAGCGGGGCAGCCCGACTTCGCCCATACAAAGCCCGATGGGCAGTAGGTCTCTCATATCGACAACCCCGTCGAAGTTGGTGTCGCCAGACCAGATGCAGTCGTCAAAACACATAGGCTCGGTGCCCGTCCCGATATCCAGGATGTCTACTTCAACCTTCACGGTTTTCTCATAACTGCAACCACCGTTATCAACAACACAATACTTGAGCTCGAATTCATCCAGGCCGCTGTTAACCGCAGAACCGGGAATATAGATAATCAAGTTGTATCCCGTCACCTGCCGGCCGTAGATGGTGGTATCCACCTGCCCGGGAAGGAAGGCTACGGTTCCAAGGGTAGGCTGGGCTACAATGGAAAAAGCAAACTGCTGAATGGGAACACTGTAACCGACCACCAGAGGCGTCAGTTTCGGAGTACTCATACGGAACAGGCTGGAGGAGGGTTCAAAGTTGCTGACGAACACATAAGCTGTTGCCGTTTCCACGTTGCCGGGAGAGCCCGGTTCACAAATGGAGTAGGTAAACCAGTCCACACCGGTAAACCCGGCAGGCGGAGTATAGCGGACCACCCCTCTGGCATCCTGTCCGGCAACCCATTCAGCAGTTCCGTACTGAGCGGAACTCACCAACTGAAAACAACTGGAGGTAGAGCCGTAGAGGTCATTGGCCAGCACATTGACTTCCTTGGTTCCGTCATAAGGCGTCATATAAACGCGGTCGTCAAAGGCAAATTTATTGTCCCGGATATCCAGGACCTCAATTTGAATTACCTTGCTGACACCGTTGTAGTCAAAGCTGATATAATCCAGGCCGACATAACCTGTGTTCGGGGTATAGATGGGATAATCTCCGCTTTCATCGTATGTACCATTGGAAGGGCTGCCCACCAGCAGGTAATCGTAGGGTACGAATACTGCCTGGGGGCGGTTTTTCCGGGTAAAGATCCTGACGGTATCCGGCTGGCTGGCCGAAGGCCCAATGACAAAAAAGCTGGCGGTGCCGTTGTCGCAAACCCCTGCTGCGTCACAAACGACATAGTTGAGATAAGCGACCCCTTCGAAACCGGGATCCGGAGTAAAAGTGATGGACGAATCTCCACTGATGGTGGCAATGCCGTTATTGACGAGTGGGATATTTTTCAGCAACAGCCCCCCGTTGGTTGTGGAATCGTTCTCTGTGACATTCAGTGTTACACTCTGGCTGACCGGCGTGGTGGTATAATCGGGTTCGGCAAAAACCTGAGCAGTATCCACCGTTATATAGAAGGTAACAGTACGGGGCAAGAAGGCAGAACTGCCAATTTTCTTAAAATAGGAAAGCCTCATGGTATCATAACCGATGAAGCCGTCATCCGGAGTGTATCGAAGAACGTACTCGTAAGACTGGCCGGTAGAGGCCCAGTAAGCATTGCCATGCTGGGGTTGAAGAGACAGGCTGGGCGGGTTGGGCTCCGACCTGAACTGGTACTCGTAGGACTGCCCCTCAAATATGGTGGGCCTCTCTACCTGCCCCCACAAGGCCATAGGAAGGCCGAGCGCCAGTAGCAGTGGGAATAAAATTTGCTTGCGTAGAGATACATTCATGTTCGTGGATTTTTAAACTCATTGCTAATTCAGGGGGCGGATCATTGCTATTTCGCCCACTAAAATAAAACAATTATCGGTAATTACGGTAATTTTTTCCCCCAGTTTCATGAATGTGGATGATTTTTAAAGCGTCAGGCCCACGAAAACTGCCGGAACGCTGGACAAAGCCGGCAGAGGCTTCGAAACTGAAGAAAAAAAATGGCTAAATTTGCCTAAAGGGGGGTATCATTGCTTAATTAGGGCCAAAATACTAAAAAATAATCAATATGTACAATAGTAAGTTGTACACAATCCTGGAACATTTCGACAAATACGAGCAGAACCGCTGCCGGAAGTACATTCAGTCGCCTTATTTTAACCGAAGTGAAGAGCTGGTAAAACTCTTTGAGATCCTGGCTGCCGCCATCAACGGCGAGAACGGGGCCAACCTGGAAAAAGAGTACGTCTGGAGTAGTATCCAACCAGGTAAAGAATATGACGATGTTCGATTCCGGAAATATTGTTCCGACCTCCTGAAGCTGGTGGAAGGATATTTGTCACAACAAACCTTCGAAAACAAGCCTATTTTCAAGGCCACTTTCCTGATGGAGGCCATCGGGAAAAAAAAGATGGAAAAACTGTACAACTCCTCCATCCGGTCGGCCCGGCGTTTCTCCCGCCAACAGCCCTACCGGTCCGCCAATTTTTACTACCAACAGTACAAGATCGAGCAAAACTATTATGACCTCACGGAATTTGAAACCAAAAGGTTCAACCGTTCCAATATTGAGGACATAGCCAACAATCTGGACATTTTCTATCTGGCGGAAAAGCTCAGAATGCTCTGTGCTGTTATTTCCCAAAAAAACCTGACCTCGACCCTCGACTATAAACTGCTTTTTATTGATGACATCATCAACCACGTCAAGCAGTATAACTTTGATAAATACCCCCCGGTTGCCCTTTATTATCAGATATATCTAACACTTACGGAATCCGAGAACGTCGAGCATTATTACAAACTGAAAAACCTTCTCGACAAGTACGGGCTGAACTTTCCGCCCGGGGAAGCCAAGGATGTCCTGTATATGGCTGCCCAGAACTACTGCATCCGGAAGATCAACCAGGGGAACCAGGAATTCATGACGGAGTTGTTCCTCTTGTATAAAGATCTGATATCCAAAGAGATCCTGATCGCAGAAGGGGAACTTTCGCCCTGGTATTTCAACAATATCGTCAACATTGCCCTTCGCCTCGGAGAATATTCCTGGGCGGAGAAGTTCATCAACGACTACCAAAGCCACCTGCCGGAGACTTACCGGAACAATGCCGTCACCTTCAACCTGGCACAGGTGTACTTCTACCAAAAAGATTATGACAAGGTGATCGAACAGCTGAGGAATGTGGAGTACGACGATGTTTCCTACAACCTGAACTCCAAGACCATGCTCCTGGCCACCTATTATGAGATCGACGAAATAGAACCCCTGTATTCTCTCCTGGAAAGCTTCCGGACCTACCTCAACCGGCACAAAGACATACCGGCCAACAAACGCCGCCGATATCTGAACCTCATTAAATACACCAAAAAGCTCACCCGCATCATTCCCGGGGACGAAAAAGCCATCACGAAGGTCAAACAGGATATCGAAGGCACCAAAGGGATTGTGAGCCTCAACTGGCTCAAGGAAAAGATCGCCGAACTCGAGTGATAAAAAAATCCGGAGCGAAGCGGCTATGCCCTCTTTGCCCCGGATGTCTTCCTGGTTCGTTATTCGTTATTCGGGATTCGTTATTCGGGATTCGGGATTCGGAGTTCGTGGCTACGAACAACCGAATACCGAACCGCGAACAAGCGTCAATTCCTTAGCAAGCGTCCACGCCTTCCAGCGCTTCCTTTTTTACGCCCTGGCTTTCCCTGGCGGCTGCCTGCCCGGCGACGAGCCGTGCGATGGGCACGCGGAAGGGAGAGCAGCTGACGTAGTTCAGCCCGATCTTGTGGAAGAATTCCACGGAAGCGGGGTCGCCGCCGTGCTCGCCGCAAACACCGGCGGTGAGTTCAGGTTTTGTCTGGCGGCCTCTTTCGACGCCCATTTTCACGAGCTGCCCGACGCCATCCTGGTCGATCGACTGGAAGGGGTCGTTAATGAGAAGCCCTTTTTCGAAATAGACCGGCAGGAACTTGCCCACGTCATCGCGCGAGAACCCGAAGGTCATCTGCGTAAGGTCGTTGGTGCCGAAGGAGAAGAAGTCGGCGCACTTGGCCAGCTTATCGGCCACGACAGCGGCGCGGGGTACTTCGACCATGGTGCCGATCTCAAATTTTATCTTATCACCTTTCTCTTCGAATACCTTCTGGGCCGTTTCGCGGATCAGTTCGCGCTGCTGCTTGAGCTCGTTGCCGACGCTGGTCAGCGGCACCATGATCTCGGGCTTCACGGCCACGCCCTCCGCTTTAAGGTTGAGGGCGGCTTCCAGGATGGCGCGCACCTGCATGGCCGTGATCTCCGGATAGGTGTTTCCCAGGCGGCATCCGCGGTGGCCGAGCATGGGGTTCACTTCTTCCAGTTCTTCCATGTGTTCTTTGATGCGCTCAACACTGATGCCCATATCTTCCGACATCTCTTTGATCGCTTCCTCCGTGTTCGGCAGGAACTCGTGCAGCGGCGGGTCGAGCAGGCGGATGGTCACCGGCAGGCCTTCCATGGCGCGGAAGATGCCTTCGAAGTCCTCCCGCTGGAAGGGCAGCAGCCTGGCAAGCGCTTCCTTTCTGCCTGCTTCATCTTCGGCCAGGATCATTTCCCGGACGGCGAGGATGCGGTCGGCATGGAAGAACATGTGCTCGGTGCGGCACAGGCCGATGCCCGTGGCGCCGAACTTGCGGGCGACCTTGGCGTCTTCCGGCGTATCGGCGTTGGTGCGTACCTCGAGGCGGGCGAACTTGTCGGCCAGTTCCATCAGTTGGCCAAAGTTGCCGCTCAATTCCACTTCTTCAGTAGTGATCTTCCCTTCAAATACCTGGCCGGTGGTGCCGTTGAGGGAGATCCAGTCGCCTTCTTTGTAGGTAACGCCATCGACGGTGAACGTCCGGGAAGTATAATCAATATGGAGGGCGCCGGCGCCGGAGACGCAGCACTTGCCCATGCCGCGGGCCACGACGGCCGCGTGGGAGGTCATACCGCCCCGGCTGGTCAGGATACCCCTGGCGCTGTCCATACCCTGAATATCTTCGGGAGAAGTTTCCCGGCGGACGAGGATCACGTCCTTGCCCTGCATCGCCCAGTCGACCGTCTCATCGGCGAAGAATACTACCTGGCCGGTAGCGGCGCCCGGCGATGCCGGCAGGCCTTTGGTGATCTCTCTGGCGTTGGCCAGGGCCTTCTTGTCAAATACGGGGTGTAATAATTCGTTCAGTTTTTCCGGCTCGACACGGAGCAGGGCCGTCTTATCGTCGATCATACCTTCTTCGAGCATTTCAACGGCGATGCGGACCATTGCTGCGCCGGTGCGCTTACCATTACGGGTTTGAAGTATCCACAGCTTACCCTCTTCAATGGTAAACTCGAGATCCTGCATGTCGGCATAGTGCTCTTCCAGCTGATTTTGCAGCTCATCGAGCTCGAAATAAATGCCAGGCATGGCCTCTTCCAGAGAGGGGTATTGCTTTTTGCGGACTTCTTCAGAAATGCCGGCCAGTTGGGCCCAGCGCTGCGAGCCTTCCCTGGTTACCTGTTGAGGCGTACGGATACCGGCAACGACGTCTTCGCCCTGAGCATTGATCAGATATTCGCCGGTAAAAATGTTCTCGCCGGTGGCCGGGTCGCGCGTAAAGGCCACGCCAGTGGCGGAGGTGTCGCCCATGTTGCCGAATACCATGGCCTGAACGTTAACGGCCGTGCCCCAGTTGGAAGGAATGCCGTTGAGCGCGCGGTAGTGAATGGCCCGGTTGTTCATCCAACTGTCAAACACAGCGGTGATGGAGCCCCAGAGTTGTTCCCACGGATCTTGCGGGAAAGCCTTGCCGGTGCGCTTTTCAATAAGTTTGCCAAATCGGTTGCACAATTCAACCAGGTCGTCTTTGGTCAGTTCGATATCGTTTTCAACTCCTTTCTCTTCCTTCAGCACATCGATGGCATCTTCGAAGGGGTCGGAATCTTCTTTGTTTTCAGGTTTCATTCCCATGACAACATCGCCGTACATCTGGATGAAGCGGCGATAGGAGTCCCAGGCGGCGCGTTCGTTGTTGGTCTTTCTGGCGAATCCGTCGACCACCTCCGCATTCATACCCAGGTTCAGGACGGTGTCCATCATGCCTGGCATGGAGGCGCGGGCGCCGGAGCGTACGGACAAAAGGAGCGGGTTATTCGGATCCCCGAAACGCTTGCCGGTGATCTTTTCCACATGCTCAACGCCCTCTCTCACCTGCTCGTTCAGCACCTTGAGGATCTCTTCTTTACCGATCTTGTAGTAGTTGTTGCAGGCTTCCGTTGTAATCGTGAAGCCGGGAGGCACCGGCACTCCGATGAGGTTCATTTCGGCCAGATTGGCGCCTTTGCCACCCAGCAGCTCTTTCATTTTGCTATTGCCTTCTGCTTTTTTGTCTCCGAAGGTGTAGACATATTTGGTGTACTTCGTCATGGTAGGAAAGTTTTCGGCTTGTTCGTATTAGTGTGAAATAAACACTTTCAAAAGTAGGGGTAAGCGCGTAAGGCGGGAATGATTTTTCTCAGTTGGAGGGGTAACTTTCATCACTTGGTTGGGTGATTCGTGATTGGTGATTCGTGATTCGTGATTCGTGATTCGTGATTCGTGATTCGTGATTCGTGGATTCGTCCGAGCACACGAATTTCGAATCTACGAATCACGAACTACAACAACTCCACCTCCATCCACACCGGCTGATGGTCGGAGAACCGAAACTGCTGGTCGAGGCATTTGACGGAGCGGGCGCGTACATTAGGGCTGATGAGAAAAAAGTCGATCAGTGTAATGAAGGATTGGCCGGCGACATAGGGAGTGCGGATCTTACGATTGGTAGGCGTGGTGGGGTCATATACCCATTTCCAGTCCGGAGGCAGGAACTCGGGATCGATATTGATCTGGGTATATCCCTGGGTATTGCCCGGCATGAAACTGTCGAACTGAAAATAGGGCGGGCATTGGTTCCAGTCTCCGCCCACGATCACGTAATGCCCTTTCGCATATTCTTCAAGGAACAGTTCCCTCAGGAAGGCCATTTGCTGGCGCTTGAGGGAGCCGTCGGCATCGTAGGCGGAGTTGTGGACGTTCATCACCACCAGTTCCTTTCCATCGGCCAGGTGGTAGCGGTGCAGGGCCACGCACCGGTCGAGCTGAAAGATGCGCGTCGGCCAGGAAAAAGAGCCCGGCAACTGCAGGCGGGTTGATTCGTAGGGTAGAAAGCGGGAATAGGTGGCCAGCCCGCTCAGCACCTTTCCGTAAGCATTCCAGGGTTCCAGAAGCGGGATCGGTACTCTCGACACCTTGTAATTAGGTGCAAAAAAAGCGGCATACCCCGGCAGTTCTTCCCCGATCTCTTCAAACTGGTTGATGAAATAGCTCCGCCGGGAGGATAAGTCCACTTCCTGGAACAGAAAAAAATCCGCCCGGGTAGTCTGCACGAAAAGCGTGTCGGCGGCAATATTTTTTTCCACAAACTCCCGCGAAGCGCGGACCATCCGGCCGCCGGACAGGAACATATTCCCGTGGTCGTAGAAAAAGTCCGACTCCTCCCCCAGCCCACCGTAGCCGAGGTTCCAGATAACGAATGACAGGATGCTGTCCTCAATGGGGTTTATCTCCGATGACTGAAGGGGTTCCAGCTCAGTGACAGCCGGCGGCTGCCAGTCGTCATAGGTGCCATAGGCCAGTATCGCGGCTATATATACAAGAACAAGAAGTAGTAAAATAACTAAAAGCCGAAGGCTTCGACGGAGTGGCTTGGGTAGCTTCATGGAATGAATGAGTGAATGAGTGAATGATGGAATGAGTGAGTGAATGATGGAATGATGGAATGATTGGGCCTAGAGCATTAAATCCATCTTTCCTTCATTCCCTCATTCCTTTCAAAAGCCGAGCATATCTTTCATTTCGAAATAGCCTTTTTTCCCCACCAGCCAGCGGGCGGCCAGCAAGGCGCCACGGGCGAAGCCCTCCCGGGAGTGGGCTTCGTGGCGAATGGTAATGGAATCAATCGGCGAGTTGTACTGCACTTCATGGGTTCCGGGAACCTGCCCTTCCCGCCGGGAGAGGATAGGTAGTTCTCCTTTTGTTTCAGCATCGCGGTTGACCCATTTGTCTAGTCCTTTGATTTGTGCCAGGATATCTTCAGCCAGGGTGATGGCGGTGCCGCTGGGAGCGTCCAGCTTTTGAGTATGGTGAATTTCTTCCATTTTCACCCTGTACTGAGGCATCTGGGCCATCATTTCCGCCAGGTACCGGTTGAGGGAAAAGAACAGGTTAACGCCAATGCTGAAGTTGGAGGCGTAGAACAGGGCGCCCTCGTGTTCATTACAGAGCGTTTTAGCCTCCTTCAGCCGGCTGAGCCAGGCCGTCGTCCCGCATACCACCGGCACTCCTGCCTCCAGGGAAAGGCGGATGTTGTCGAAAGCACTTTCTGGACGGCTGAACTCGATGGCCACATCGGCCGCCGGCAGGAAATCTTTTACCACCTCAGTTGATGTTCCGGAGTCTGCCCGGAGGACGATTTCCTCCCCATCCTCCAGGCCCAGCCGCTCGATGGCTTTCCCCATCTTTCCGTATCCAAGCAATGCAATTTTCATAGTCGAAAAAAATTAAGAGGTTATCCTGATCGAACTCTAGATGTGGCCGCGGCCAGCTTACTGCGTCAGAAAGGCAGTTTCCCTCTTCAACCAAAAGCGATGAATGGTTTTCAGGCGGTATTCCCCAAATTGAGGGAAACTCAGACAATTAAACACAAAAGTTTGTTACCGCCGTGCCCTGGCGCCGAAGCTGCCAGGGCTTTTTTATTGAGTGGGTGACATATTGGCCAGGCTCCCATATTTCGCTAGTGTTGTTCCTCCAGGAACTTTTTCAGTTCGTTGAGCTTCATCATGCAATCGATGGGCGTCATGGAGTTCAGGTCCAGGTCGAGTAAGGCCTCTTTGATCTTTCCGGCGGTAGGGTCCACGGTTTCGAAGATGCTGAGTTGCAGGGCTTCCGTGGAAATGTTTTGCGTCCGCGGCTTATCCGTTTTAATGCCGTCGGCGGCGCCTTCTTCTCCATTATCTATGGACTTTTGTTCCAGTTGAGTCAGGATATGGGCGGCTCGTTCCACGATGCCGCGGGGCATGCCCGCCATTTTGGCGACATGGATGCCGAAGCTGTGCTCGCTGCCACCCGGCGCCAGTTTGCGCAGGAAGATCACCTTATGGCCCACCTCCCGGGTGGCGATATTGAAGTTCTTGATGCGCGAAAACTTGTTGGCCAGTTCATTGAGCTCGTGATAGTGCGTGGCAAAGAGCGTTTTGGGGCGCGCTACGCCGTTATTGTGCAGGAATTCCGCTATTGACCAGGCAATGGAGATGCCGTCGTAGGTGCTCGTGCCCCTGCCGATCTCATCCAGCAGGATGAGGCTTCGGTCGGAAATGTTGTTCATGATGCTGGCCGTTTCGTTCATCTCTACCATAAAGGTCGATTCTCCCGAAGAAATATTATCGGAAGCACCAACCCGGGTAAAGACCTTGTCGACCAGGCCGAGGCGGGCGCTCTCGGCGGGAACGAAGGAGCCCATCTGCGCCATGAGGCAGATCAGGGCGGTTTGCCGCAACAGGGCCGATTTACCGGCCATATTCGGCCCGGTGATCATCAGGACCTGCTGTTCTTCGTTATCCAGGTAGACGTCGTTGGGTACGTATTCCTCATCCAGCGCCATGTACTGTTCGATCACCGGATGGCGGCCCTGTCTGATGTCCACCACCAGAGAATCGTCGATCTTTGGCCGGCAGTAGTTGTTCTTTTTCGCCACTTTGGCGAACGACAGCAGGCAGTCGATCCGTGCGATGAGGTTGGCGTTGTGCTGAATGGGCTGTATATAGTCTGCCAGGCTGAGCACCAGCTGTTCGAAGAGGTGTTCTTCCAGTTCGAGTATTTTATCCTGGGCGCCCAGTATCCTGGCCTCCAGCTTCTTCAGCTCGTCAGTGATGTAGCGCTCTGCATTGGTCAGCGTTTGTTTACGGGTCCATTCGGGAGGCGCCTGGTTTTTGTATTTGTTGGTCACCTCCAGGTAGTACCCGAAGACGTTATTGAAGCCGATCTTAAGGCTGTTGATGCCGGTACGCTGAGCTTCCGTTTTCTGGATCTCTTCCAGGAGGCCTTCGCTGTTCTGCACGACACTGCGCAGCTCATCCAGTTCGGCATTGAACCCATCGGCGATGACACCGCCCTTGGCGAGGTTGACCGGAGGGTCTTCAACGACCTGCCTGCCGATCTCTTCCTTGAGCAGGCTGCAGGGGTTGAGCCCTTCAGCGATCTTGGCCAGGTAGGTATTATCACTGGCCAGTAGCAGTTCCTTGATCGGGTTGATCAGCCCCAGGGCCTTTTTGAGCTGCACCACTTCCCGCGGGTTGATCTTGCCCAGCGGCACCTTGGAGATAAGGCGCTCCAGGTCGCCCATCTGCTGGATGTACTGCTCTACCTCTCCGCTCAGTCCGGGGTTGTCCAGAAAATACCCCACCATATCCAGCCGGCTTTCGATAGCGGGTATGGACTTCAGAGGAAGGACCACCCATTTTTTTAACAGGCGGGCGCCCATGGAGGAAACGGTCTGGTCCAGTATCCTGATCAGGGGGACCCCACTATCGTGGTTGCTGTAGATCAGCTCGAGGTTGCGCACGGTAAAGCGGTCCAGCCATACATAGCGGTCGGGCTGTATCCGGCTGATGGCGTTGATGTGCTTGAGGTTCTTGTTCTCCGTAGTCGCCAGGTAATGGAGGGTAGCGCCGGCGGCCACCTGGCCCAGTTCCATCTCCTCCACTCCGAAACCTTTCAGGTTCTGCACCTCGAAGTGTTCAAGAAGCTTTTCCCGGGTGTAGTCATAAGTATATACCCATTCATCGAGGGTGAAGGTGTAATATCTGTCCCCGAACAGCTTTTCCACTTCTTTCCGGCGGTCTTTGGAAAAAATGAGTTCGGAAGGGTTGAAACTCTGTATCAGCTTTTCGGCATAGGCCAGGCTGCCCTCACAAACGAGGAACTCCCCGGTGGAGATATCGAGAAAGGCCAATCCTACCTGCCCTTTGCGGCCAAAAAAGACGGACGCAAGGTAATTGTTAGACTTGTGGTCCAGGAGTTTATCGTCAATGGCCACACCTGGTGTCACCACTTCGGTCACGCCCCGTTTGACGACCTTTTTCTGGGGGCTGGGCTTTTCGAGCTGTTCGCAGATGGCCACCCGGTATCCGGCCCGGACCAGCCGCGGGAGGTAGAGGTCCATGGAATGGTGGGGAAAGCCGGCCAGCTCGATGTCGCTGCCACCATTGTTCCGCCGGGTCAGAATGATGCCCAGCACCTGCGAGGCGGTGATGGCATCCTCTCCGAAAGTCTCATAGAAATCGCCCACCCGGAACAACAGTATTGCATCCGGATATTTGGCTTTCACTTTAAAGTACTGCCCCATCAGAGGCGTCACTTTGCCACTTTTCTTGCTCTTCGTACCCTTTGCCAATGTGGTTTCAAGTTTTGATTATCAGGGAATTGAGTTGCAGGTGGTTCGGTGGCCGGTGATCGGTTTTCAGTATTGCCTCCTACCTTCAGGCCATAGCAAATAGCGAACATCGCCGAACACGCACCTGCTCACTCAAAGATAAATCTATTGCCCGGAATTCAAAAACCTGCACTATTCTATAATAAATTGAATAAGCTTTGGTAAACTTGTCTTCAGAACCAATAACAAAACGGAATGAACCTCACGACTTTAGACTGGGCGATCATAGGCGTCTATTTTCTCTTTGCACTGGCCGTGGGCATTGGCGTATCCCGTTCGGCGGGCAAGAATGTACAGGAATTCTTTCTTTCCGGCCGCAATATGCCCTGGTGGTTGCTGGGGGTTTCCATGGTGGCCACCACTTTTTCATCGGACACGCCCAACCTCGTCACCGGTTTTGTCCGGGAAGACGGCGTTGCCAAGAACTGGAGCTGGTGGGCCTTCCTGCTTACCGGCATGCTGACGGTATTCGTCTACGCCAAGCTCTGGCGGCGGGCCAATATTTTAACGGATATTGAATTTTACGAACTCCGCTACAGCGGTTTTGCCGCTGCCTTCCTTCGGGGTTTCCGGGCCCTCTACCTTGGCCTCATCTTCAACGTCATGGTTATGGGGGCCGTCTCCCTGGCGGCCATCAAGTTCGGGGAGATCATCCTGGGGATACCGGGTTGGCAGACCCTGCTGATCGCCGGGTCGATCACGCTGGCCTACAGCGCATTCGGCGGCCTGACGGCGGTGGTGGTCACCGATTTCGTCCTTTTCGTCCTGGCCATGATCGGCTCGGTCTGGGCCTGCGTGTACCTCCTGGGCCTTCCGGAGGTGGGAGGCCTGGGGCAGTTGTTGTCGCACCCCGAAGTACAGGGCAAACTCAGCCTGGTGCCCGACCTGAACGATGCTTCCCAGTGGATCCCCTTGCTTCTGGTCCCGCTGGCCGTTCAGTGGTGGGCCTCTTATTATCCCGGAGCGGAACCCGGCGGGGGTGGATATATCGCACAGCGCATGTTTTCCGCCAAAGATGAAAAGCAGGCCATTGGCGCAACCTTGTTCTTCAATATCGCCCACTACGCCCTTCGCCCCTGGCCCTGGATACTGATCGGCCTGGCTTCCATCGTTGTTTTTCCTACCCTCGATGACATACAGTCGGCATTCCCCACCTTATCCGCCAGCAAGCTGGGGCATGACGTAGCCTACCCGGCCATGCTCACCAAGCTGCCCCCGGGCCTGCTGGGGCTGGTGGCCGCTTCGCTGATCGCCGCTTTCATGTCGACCATGTCCACCCAGATCAACCTGGGCGCCTCCTACCTGGTCAACGACTTCTATCAGCGCTTCCTCAAACCCAATGCCTCTCAGAAGGAGTTGGTAACGGCAGGGCGACTGTTCACCATCCTTTCGACGGTGCTGGGCATCGGGTTGGGGCTCATGCTGCAACATGCCACCCAGGCCTTTAACCTGTTACTTCTATTGGGCGCCGGCACCGGCCTGATCTACATCCTGCGCTGGTTCTGGTGGCGGATCAACGCCATGACGGAGATCGTGGCCATGATAGCCTCTCTCTTTGTTGCCGGTTACTTCACCTTCTTTCATGATAAAACCGGCTTTCTCCCTATGGAAGACTGGCAGAAGATCATCATAGGAGCCACTTTGACCACTGTCATCTGGGTTACCTCCGTATTTTTCACGCCCGTGACCAGGCAGGAAAAGCTCGTTGAGTTTTACCGGCGGATCCGGCCGGCATCTCTGGGCTGGAAACCGGTCATTGAAAGAGCCCATGCCGAAGGCATCGAACTGGAAGAAGAACCCGGGCAACTGCCCCTGGAAATTGCCTGTATGGTCATCGGATGCCTGACAGTATACGGGACGCTTTTCGCCATGGGGTTCTGGTTGTACGGGGAGATAGGAAAGGCGACGGCAAGCACAGTCGTGGCCCTGGGCGGAGCGTATTTCCTGTTCCGGGTCTGGAATAAATTGAAGACATTGAAGGAAGAAGGGTGAGGATTTTTGATTTTTGATTTTTGATGCGCGATTTTTGATGTTCTGTCGCATCGTTTATTTTTGTCGCCGGGGAAGAACCAATACACCCCGTGCCTGTTAACAAGAAAAAAGACTGTACTATGGCTATAATGATAACCGATGAATGCATCAACTGCGGCGCCTGCGAGCCCGAATGCCCGAATAACGCCATTTATGAGGGCGGCGTGGAATGGGCCATTTCGGATGGGGCGGACGTAACCGGCACCTACGTGCTGGAAGACGGCACCGAAACCGACGCCGATGCACAGCATGCGCCCATCTCTGAAGACCTTTACTACATAGTGCCGGACAAATGCACCGAGTGCGTAGGATTCCACGAAGAGCCACAATGCGCCGCCGTATGCCCGGTGGATTGCTGTGTCCCCGACCCGGAGCGGGAAGAGACCGAAGAGCAGTTGCTGGCCCGCAAGGCGCGCCTGCACCTTTGAAATATGGATTGAAGGATTGATTGAGTGGTTGAGTGAATACAGGGCCTTCAGTGTCCGCCGACTGTTTCCCTGATTTTGACGGGAGGCTCAAATCAATACTATTGTTCACATTTTTTAATATAAAAGCTCACCGCACCTTTGTTTCCGGTGAGCTTTTTAATTTTCCACCACCATGCCCACTTTTGACCGATTTCAGCTCGAAGGAAAAACAGCCGTCCTTACCGGCGCCAGCAAAGGTATCGGGGAAGGGATCGCCTATGCTCTGGCCGAGGCCGGCGCCAGCGTCGTCGTCTCCAGCCGCAAACAGGAGGCAGTGGATGAAGTGGCCCATGCGCTGATGGAAAAAGGTTATTCAGCGCTTGCCGTTGCCGCCAACGCGGGTAGCCGGGAAGAGCTCCGTAAGCTGACGGAAGCTGCAAAAAAAGCCTTCGGAGGTATTGACATCGTCGTCAACAACGCGGCCACCAACCCCGTCTTCGGCCCGGTGGAAAATACCGACTCCGGGGCATATGACAAGATCATGGAAGTCAACGTAAAAGGGCCCTTCGAGCTGTCCAAGCTGGCCCTGCCGGAGATGCAGAAACGAGGCGGAGGCTCCATCATCAACATCAGCAGCATCGGCGGGCTGACCCCGGAGCACCAGCTGGGCATCTACAGCGTCAGCAAAGCCGCCCTCATTTCTCTGACCAAGGTGCTGGCCAAGGAGTGGGGGCGCCACGGCGTCCGCGCCAACGCCATCTGCCCGGGCCTGATCAAGACCAGGTTCAGCGAAGCCCTGTGGAGCAATGAAAAGGTGATGAAGTACATGATCAGCCAGCTACCCATACCCCGGGTGGGCACGGTGGAGGAAATTGCCGGGCTGGCCCTCCTGCTGGCCTCCGATGCCGGTTCCTATTGCACCGGAGCGGTTTTTACGGCGGATGGGGGGTATACGGTGTAACCAAGTCGGAAGGGCGAAGTCGGAAGTCGGAAGGGCGGTAAGCTGCCCGCATAATGCAGCCCTCCTTAGTCATTCCGCCTTCCGATTTCCGCCTTCCGACTTGGCTTAACCACACTCCGAGTACCCGCAGCTCTTACAGATCAAACACCCTTCCTTATACAGCAGCCCTTCCGGGTCGCCGCAGCTGGGGCAATTGCTGTCGGCAGCCTGGGTGCCGTCGGGCACGAACTGCTTGAGGGCGCGGCAGACGCCGTTCTTCCAGGTGTTGATGTAATCTTCGGGTACGTTGAGGCCTTCCACCAGGTCGACCACGTAGGGAATGGGCATGCCGTGGCGGAGGACGCCGGAGATGAGCTTGGCGTAGTTCCAATACTCCTTATTGAAAGAACGGGACAGCCCTTCGATGGTGATCCGGTAGCCTTCCCGGTCGAGGAACTGGAGGTCGTAGCGGTTGTGGCCGTCCTCGTCTTTGGCCTTGATGACCCAGCCGGAGGTAACGTAGTCCGGGAACTTGAACATATCTTCCGCCCGCCCGGTAAAGATCTCGTAGGGGCGCTTGTCATACAGGCCGATGACGGCGATCCAGTCTTCGGAGTTGTTCTTGAAACGCACCACGGCCGCCTCCAGCACTTTCGGGCGCTTGGGGGACATGGTTTCCTGGAAGCGCGCGACCTTTCTGTCTTTGCTACCGGAATCCGCGACCAGGACACCGGAGCGGGAGCCTTCCCGGTAGATGGTGCAGCCCTTACAGCCGGCTTCCCAGGCCGTCTGGTAGATCTTTTTGACCATCTCTTCGGAGGTGTCTTCCGGAACGTTCACCGTCACGCTGATGGAGTGGTCCACCCATTTCTGGATGGCGCCCTGCATTTTCACCTTCTGCACCCAGTCCACATCATTGGCGGTGGCCCGGTGGTAGGGCGATTGTTCGATGATGGGCTGCAGCTCTTGGGCCGTCATACGGGTCACTTTATCCACATCGTAGCCGTTGGCTTCCAGCCAGGTGATGAACTTGTGGTGGAAGACGTTGTACTCTTCCCAGTGGTCGCCCACCTCGTCGATGAAGGTCACCTTTGCGTCCTTATCGCTGGGGTTGACCTTGCGGCGGCGCTTGTAGCTGATGAGGAAGGCCGGCTCGATGCCCGAGGTGGTCTGCGTCATCAGGCTGGTGGTGCCGGTGGGAGCGATGGTCAGCAGGGCGATGTTGCGGCGGCCTTTGGCCAGCATCTCTTCGTAGAGGGCCGGGTCGGCCTCGCGCAGGCGGTTGATGAAGGGGTTGTCCTTCTCGCGTTCAGAGTCGTAGATCGGGAATGCCCCGCGTTCTTCGGCCATGACGGCGGAGGAGCGGTAGGCGTTGACAGCCAGTGTCTGCTGCACCTTAACCGAGAAGTCGATCGCCTCATTGGTGCCGTAGCGCAGGCCCAGGGCGGCCAGCATGTCCCCTTCGGCAGTGATGCCCACGCCGGTGCGGCGGCCGTTGACGCAGGCCTTGTGGATCTTCTCCCACAGGCGGCGCTCGGTGGCCTTGATCTCCTCCGGTTCCGGGTCGTTGTCGATCTTTTCCAGGATGCGCTCCACCTTTTCGATCTCCAGGTCGATGATGTCATCCATCATGCGCTGGGCCAGCTGTACGTGCCGGGCGAACTTCTCGAAATTGAAGCGGGCCTTATCGGTGAAGGGCTCTTCGACGTAACCGTAGAGGTTGATGGCAAGGAGGCGGCAGCTGTCATATGGGCAGAGGGGAATTTCTCCGCAATTTTTCTGGTTGAGGTAAACCAGTTTGGGTTTGCCGTCTTTGGTTTGCCCTTCCCATCCCCCGGCAAAGAAGTTGTGGTATTTGTCCACTGTACCGTTGTATACATCTTCATAGCCGTCAAATTCGACAGACACCACGCGGTGGTTATGGAATTCCGCCTCGGACTTCAGTTCCTGGTAAGAGTCGAAACCATATTTGGTGCCAACCCGGCAGGGTACACCTGCTTCCTTGCATTCCACCTCCCATTCTCTCATAAGGGGCTCGCGTTGCAGCTGATACTTCAGTTGAGTATAAACCTGTAACTGGGCAACTCTATTCTTTTCCGCTTTTTCTAAGTAAACCTGATTAATGGAATCTGCTCTTTTCTCCCTGACCGCTACATTTGTATTCAGGAAGCTGTTCAGGCAATCAAAAGAACAGTAAGAGATCTCGCGGCGGTGGTAGTTTACCCAGAAGGACTGGCTGCAGTATTCGCATTCCTTCTCAACCGCTACCGTATTCCCTTCCAACTTTGTCTTATAACCTTGATTTTCTGCCTTCAGCAGCGTTCTCAACAGGCGTGGATCATTGTCGGCGTGAACCAACCCCAGTTCAGCTGCGGCCAGCAAAGACATTTCCCTTATTGAGCCTAAGGCATCCCTGCGGTATCTGGAAAAAGTCATGGGCAATTCATTCTCCCTGGCATACTCTTGCCATTCCTTTTTGGAGAAACGGCGCCCCAACACCTTAGTCAGATGGATTGCCTGTTCAAACAGCTCTTCATTAGATATTTGATAGGCTTTTCCGTTTTTCAGCCCGGAAGTTGCCTTCGACATCTGAGCACTGTAGGCACGGAATTTTTCAGGGTCAGCTTTGATCATGAAGATAGGATTTTGTGCCCCCATCATATCTGCCTGATGTAAAGCATTGTGGGCTTTTACATCCATAATCTCGAGATTATCGGGACTATTATTCAAGCTATCGTAATCAACATGATGGACTACCTCTCCTCGCTTGATTTCCCTTTTCTGGAAGAACTCAGCAATCATCCGGTGCTCAGACCTGGTTGACCGGAATCTGCCATCATTGAACCACCAGTAATCCGTCTGCTTTCTACCTTCTTCATTAACCACCGGCCCCTGAAATTTGGTCACGATCATCAGGCTATCACCCGGTTTCAGATCCTTGGTCTCCCGGTATTCTCCCTTTTTCAGCCGGAATTTATGGTTGGATGTCGCCCGGATCACAGAACCGTCATCGAGCGTAACTTTGAATACCTTCTTTTTATACCCTGTAATACGCGGATTGCGCATAAGCTGTATATCCAGCCGCCCTTTTTCATTCAGGCAGTATACCGGCACATCTCGACCATTTTCCGCCAATTCCCGTATAGACACATGGCCTCGTCCATCAGCTACCGCGACCAGGGTTTCACCAGTAAGGCAGGGATTGGTAGATATGGTCTTATACCCCAGGTCCGCATAGCAATCCGGCACCGATTCCCGGATGATGGTATCCCAGAAAAGGACGCCGGGCTCGGCCGACTTCCAGGCGTTGTGGATGATCTTTGCCCACAGCTTGGCGGCGTCCACTTCTTTCTTGAACAAGGGCTCTTTGGCGTCGATGGGGAACTTTTGCAGGTAGGTTTTGCCGGCCATGGCCGCTTTCATGAACTCGTCGTCGATACGCACCGAGACGTTGGCGCCGGTGACCTTGCCCTTTTCCAGCTTGGCGTCGATGAAGCCTTCCGAATCCGGGTGTTTGATGGAAACGGTCAGCATGAGGGCGCCGCGGCGGCCGTCCTGGGCCACTTCGCGGGTGGAGTTGGAGTAGCGCTCCATAAAGGGCACGATGCCGGTGGAGGTCAGGGCGCTGTTCATCACCGGGGTGCCTTTGGGGCGCAGGTGGGAAAGGTCCTGCCCTACCCCGCCCCGGCGTTTCATCAGCTGCACCTGTTCCTCATCCGCCTTGGCGATGCCGCCGTAGGAATCAGCGCCGCTGCCGATGACGAAGCAGTTGGACAGGGAAGATACCTGGAAATTGTTGCCAATACCCGCCATGGGGCTGCCCTGGGGGACGATGTACTGAAAATCCTTCAGCGCCTCGTAGATCTCCTTCTCGCTCACCGGGCTGGGGTATTTCTGTTCGATGCGGGCGATCTCGGCGGCGATGCGGCGGTGCATATCGTCGGGTGTGCGCTCGTATATATTGCCGAAAGAATCCTTCAGGGCGTATTTGTTGACCCATACGCTGGCGGCCAGCTCGTCGCCATTGAAGTATTTGACGGAAGCCTTCAGCGCTTCTTCATAGGTATACGTCTTTGTGGGTGTATTTCTGGTTTTTTTCTTAATGGACGGTGTTTCCATAGGTATTTGAACTTTTTAATATTATGGCTTATAATCTTCTTGCTGCCGGGAAAAGGGCCCTGGCCGGGAACAATACAAACCTGGCCCGCCCTCTGATGGAGGCGCCGGACGGACAGTACAAGATAAAGATGGATAGTGTTACATTCTGGGAGACTGTTTTCTCCTTACAGTATGCGTTTGAACCAGAATGCTTATTCTCTCGCCCTAAAGTAAGGGCCTCCAGTGATTTTTTCAGGGCCTGTCCGGGAATAATTATCAACATTCTGTTGATAACTTTTAAAGTTACAAAAACCGCCGGATGAGGTTGATGACAATAGTCAGCAGCAAACTCAACAGGATCATGGTGGTGAGGGGAAAGTAAAACCGGAAGTTCTCCCGTTCGATGCGGATATCGCCGGGCAGGCGGCCGAGCCAGGAGAGCTTGTCGCCGAAGAAGTAAAAGGCGATCCCGGCGGCGAGCAGGATCAGCCCGCCGAGGATGAGGAGTTTTCCGACAGAAGTGTTGAAGTCCATGGCTTTCTTTTTCCGGTTCTTTTTTTGGAACTCCCTCAGCCCCAGATTGGTTTATTTTGTACCGGCAGAAAAAACCCTTCATGGGGTGCAAAAAAGTCAGCTTTTTTTTATCTTTGCACTCGCTCTGCAAAAGCGCAGAAAAAAAGTGTTTTCCGGGCGATTAGCTCAGTTGGTTTAGAGCGCATGTTTGACAGACATGAGGTCGGCGGTTCGAATCCGCCATCGCCCACGTTTCGGGATGTAGCTCAGCCCGGCCCCGATTTTCTTGCCTCCCCCAGGCCCCATTAGAAAATCGTGGGTCCTCGAAACGGAGCAAAATCATAGATTTTGACCGTTTCGGGATTAGAGTGCTCATCCTGTTCATAGTCCTTATAATGTCTCGGGATGTAGCTCAGCCCGGTTAGAGTGCACGTCTGGGGGGCGTGAGGCCGCCGGTTCGAATCCGGCCATCCCGACTTAGGAAGTAAAAGGGTTTTCAGAGTTTTTTCTGGAAGCCCTTTTCTCTTGGTAGTGATATAGTAGTGATTTCGGAGCTATAAATGAACGTTTTTATCCCTTCCAAGATAACCCATTCAAAAATGTTATGCAACTACTCTGCCCTACCCTAGCCAATTGACAAACTTCAGGAATGTGGGTTTTTTCTCCTCATGTGGATGACTAAATTCTGGCTCGAACCATGAAACTTTTTTCTGCATGAGATCGAATCCTTTATGAATCTTGGCTATAATCTCAAGCATAATCTTGCCTATAAGACACATTATTAACAAACACACTGGCTATCAATCAGTTAGAACACGTTTCTATATTCAACTAATGTATTAATAATACATTTTTCTTTCTTTCCCGCCCAAGTTGACCCATCTTGTAAAGAAGCTATGCTCTATTTCTTCCAATGGCTTGAATAGAAAGTATTCTTCAAGGTTTTGGAAGAAGGGGGCCTCACTGAGTTTTTCCAGCGTAGACCAAAGCGTTGATACATGTTCGAATACCCATAGCGTGCGGTAGGCTTGCTGAAAGTTGTACTTTTGGTTTGCACTTCCAAGTAGAATAGCCTTGGCATGATTAAAGCACTTCTTTACTGCCTTCTTGGCATCTTTTCCATTTTCCAGTTCCAGAAGATAAAGCTCTTTCTGCTTTGGAGTTTGCAACATAAAGGTAAGGTCTGCTTTGAGGGTCTTTTTGTCCTCATAAACAATTGCTGTCTTAGACTTGAGGTTCCTTGCTACTCTATTGTTTCCTGTAGTATCAAAGTACCTTTCTATAAACAAGGTCTGTACCCTACTCTCCTGAGCAGCGAAATCGACTGCTATCTGAATATCAATGGTGGAAGTACGGTGTTTTTGGTCTTGTGTATCGGTAACTATAACACCTTTATGGTATTGGATCTCCTCCTCTTCCATATCGTAGCGTTCAATTAGTAGGTCCTTGCCTTTGGGTGTCAGATAATGTTTTGCTTCGCATCCAAAGCGGTGAGGGATCTTCCTTACAAAGGGTGTTTTACGGTCTCTGAGTGCCTTGATGGCATTACTCAGGTTTGATCTATGATTATCAATGCCCAGCCTGATCATCTGGCCATAGGTAAGAAACTTATACTTTGCCAGATGCTTCAGCATCAGGACCTGTTTGTCTGTGAACCGATCAATCATCTTCAACAGGAATTTGCAGATCAAAAGGAGGTTTTGTGAGGTTGTCTTTCTTTGTAGAATTCTGGCCGAAAGATCGTTCTTTCCCTATTCCCTTAAATCCTACTGAGGCATATGGTTCCTCTTCTCCGATTGGCTTATAATACTCTTTTATCAAATAGTTATCCAGCTCTGTTCCTTCTTGGGGGGACAGGTAATACTTCTTTGGCTTTTTCAATAAAGTAGTCGGAGATTTGAACTTAAGTAAAGAACGGTTGCGGACCTGAAGATAAAATTCAAAGTCACCAAGGGTGTCTTCTTTCTTCAGCGTAACCATTTTCTTCATATCCTCATATTTATCACCTGCGACTATCTTGATAGCGGTATTATGCTCTACTGCTTCAACCTGATCTTTTAACTGGCTGATGTATTGGTTGGCAAAGATGCAGTGAAGCCCAAAACCGCGAAGCTGGGAAAGCATGGTTTCAAAACTCCCTGTTACGAAATTATGAGCTTCATCAACCATAAAGAACGTATGAATGGGAGATCCGTGCTTTTTCCTCTTTCTTACATAGCTCTTTAGATTGGCAATGATCAACTTCCCAATGGCTTCCTGAGTCATTTCGGCAACTTTTCCCAGATTGAAGATGATGACCTTGTTTGAATTTATGGCCTCCTCCAGGTTAAATGTGCTATTCCCACCCAGGAAGTTCTTCAAAACCGGAGAGTTCAATAGCCTGCTGACCCTGAAGTATAGTCCCTCCCTTGTCCTGTTTCTGGGGTCAGAGTAGCTTTTGCCAAAAAATGTATCGTACGATTCAGCCTCAGCCAGTATCCCTGGTTCAAGACTTAGCAAAGCCTCCAGATCGAGAATATTTGCCCCTGGCCTTCTAAGCAAGAAATACAGGCACTTTTCCAGCATATTTACCATCGCTTCTGTAAGGCTTCCGCCGGTTCTGCCGAGGATCTCTTCATAGGCCAGGATGTTTTGCTCCACTACATGCGTGATATTTTTTATGGATCTGTCCTGTATCTCAAAAGGGTTAAAGGTGGGGGTCATGCCATCTTTAAAAAATGGATCAATGTAAATGACCCTTTCTTTGTTGCGGTTAAGCTTAAAATGCCTGACGTCTTCAGCAAGATCCCCATGAGGGTCGATGAGGACCAAGCTGTATTTTTGATATTTATTCTGGAGCCGGTAGAAAATATGTTTTAGAAGGGCCGATTTGCCTGAGCCGCTGGGAGCTACTACGTAAGTATGACTGAATAACGCTCTTAGCGGAAGAAAGGCAGAGAGCTTTGCCCGTGTTGACAAAAAAAAATGCAAAGTGTCCTTAAAGCCTTGCTCAGTGAGGATCTTCACGTAGTCTTCTTCATTGTATTCATAACGAGAAATAAAGTGAGTTCTTTGTTTCTCAAACTTAATCCCTCCCTTGTTTCTCCTTAGCTGATTGAATACTGGATAGTATGGAAATTCTTCTTCTGTTATGTGCTTATTGTGTAAAGCTCCATACTCTTTAAAAGTGAAACCACGGTGTTTATTTGCTTTTCGAGTATACCTTGTATGTCCACCATTAACCTCTTTATCCATTTGTATAACTTTATCAACCCGTGGACACACCAGGTCCATAAGAGCTATTACGATAGCCGGATCATAGGATACCAGTTCTCCCATTTGATCAATGCCCTCTTCCTGGTACCACGTTTTGATAATGCGTTCGAGATCGGAACCACGAATAAGTTTTCTTAAGAAGTACATACTCAAGTTATTTTGACAATCTTCTAACGGCAGCAATTTCTTGCTTGGAAAGATTGAGGTTATTTCTAGAATGATTTAGATTTTCCTGAGTGATATATAACCGATGCTGTAATCCACTTACTTCTCTTCCGTGAGCTTGCTCAGTCTTGATCTGGTTAAGTAGGTTTCGTTGCTGATCATTCAAACGGTTAAAACGTTCCTGCTCAAGGCTGACCCTGTGCTGGTAGTCTTCCCGCAGAGCATTAATGCCGATACGCTCAAATGCCATATCCTTGAGTGCTAAATATTGTTGGTTGGAAACTTCATCCATTTTGAGTTTGGCGGCACCTACTGTATTAGCAAAACCTTGCTCTTTCAATGCTATCCTTTGCAGAGATAAGTCTATATCTTTAGAAAGTTGTTGCGTTTGAAGTTTGTGCTGCTGCTGAGCCAGTTGTGCCTTTGCAAGCATTTCCTGTCCACGCATTGAAAACTTTTCAGCGTCCATCTTTACCCTGATTATTTCAAGCCCAAATGCCTTTACTTTATGTTCATAGGCACGCATTTTGTCGATCAAAGTAAGTTGCTGTTTATCTATTCGTAGTATCTCCTTTCCAAACTTAAGTTTCATATCGGCTGTCTCCTGTTTAAACTCAGTGTGTACCTGGATTATCATTTCTCTAAGGGAGCTTAACTCCTTGTGAAAGGCAAGTTCCAGAGCAGAAAACTTCTCCGATACATACGTTTTAAATGTCATCATGTCCTGCGCAAGTAGTTGCAGGTTTTCTTTAATCAACATGAAACCTTCGGCCATCTCTTGGCGGACACTCATAAACTCGTATTTTGTTTCATACTTATGTTCAAGGATGTCGCTTCTTTGCTCCAAAAGCTCCTCTGCAACTTCTTGTTTTAGTTCCCTTATTTCCAGTTCATCATTTTTCTTTTTAAAGGTTTCGAGCCACTGCCGTTCTTCATATATATCTGCCTCACTGTAGCCCTCTTCAACTGGTTCAGAGAAAATATCTTCCACCACTTCTTTAGTTTTCTGCTTTTTAATCTCTTCCCCATAAATGGACAATGCAGCCTTGATATCTTGATCCCGGCCATTTTTCAGATCTTCAATCTCTTTTTTTATTTCCCGAAACTCCTCTCTTTGTTGCTCTTCCTGCAAGTTTCGTTCAAGGTTTAAAGTATCATCTGCATCTGACTCTAGTGGGCCATCCAAGTACCTTTTTTTTGCCGGATCACTAATGGGCAGATCAAGGGCCTTTTCTATTTTGTAGGTTACATTTCCAGTTTTCTCATCATACTTCAATACTTTAAGAATGAGGTACCCCACTCCTCCAGCAACAGCTACAACTAACAATACTTCAATGAGCTGGATGAGTAAGGGGATAAGAAAAATGGCAGCGATCATCATGACACAACCAATACCCATGAACGCCTCCTGTTTATCCTGATTATTATTGAAGTTCATTATTGACGGTTTTTATTTGAGAATGAGAGTCATTTTAAGTTAATTCCATAGCGAAGGCTTTGGGCATTTTGCCTCTCGTATTCAACTTTATCCCAATAACCTGCGAGAAATGGGACCATAATAAACCGATTCCACACTCCCAGATAGTTGATATGTTCGCCGTCTACATTAAGTAGATGAAGAGTACAGAAATCTTCCTCTTGAATATTAATTACTTTGGCAGAAGAATAGGCCGGATGAGCCTCAATAAAAGCATTGAATGCTTGTTCCTCTGGTTTATTATTGCTTAGGTTTACCATTAGAAAGACAAAAACTATTCCTATAAAGAAAGACAGGAGCCAGGAAATGTAGCCTCCCTTTCTGGCCGATTTGATAAACTGAATACGGCTTGGAGTATTCCTGTCGAGAAATTCTCTAAATCCAGGATGAAAAAAGTATAGGACCACCCCCTCGATAAACAGAACTTCAATACTACCACCTACACATAAAATTATCCTAGTACAATTGTATAGAGCATCCATATTTTCTACGATAAAACCGTATGCGAAAAGAGGTGGAATGAACCAAAGTACACTTGGCATGACTACCTCTAGTAGTGAAAAAAGGTAGGATATCCCAAGTAGTTTGGTATCTTCCTGCATTTCATTACAATACCTACACTTAAATGCAGAATGAGCTATTAATTCTCCACAGGATTGACACGGCTTTTTATTGTTACTCTTGATTGGCATAATTAAATAATTTCAAGGTGAGTAATATTATTTTTGGGGTAAAAACCCTTCGATAAACCCAAAGGCTTTTTCTTTTTTTTCTTTAACCCATTCCCTCATATTTTCTCTAGTACGTGATGGCGATTCGGTATCTAGAACCTCTTCGGGAGTTTTTGTGGTAGCAACCAGGTTGATTGGTGTCTCATCTAAGCTGTACTGATCGATCCATACCGAAATAAGATTCATTTTGGTTTTGCTCATCCTACCCCGCATTTGCCCAAAAAAGGTTTCTTCAATTACTAAGTTTTCGTAAATCTCAAATCTCCCGGTTTCACAGTCAATTTCGCCTACTATATTGAAGTACTTTTCCTCATTTGTTCCCGATAAATGGTAACCGTAGCCAGTTACTTTTCCATTTTCAATTGTAATGTTTATAGCAATTAACTTATCGTCTTTAGTGGTACACTTATAGGTTTGGTCACTGACCTCGTAAGGACAGGAGGGAAAAACAAGAAAACCGGCTAGTAGTAGTAAAGCAAATAGTAAAAATGCAACCGGTATCAGTTTGACTTTGTACTTAAAACTAAACATGACTGTAAATTTTTAAGGTTAACAATTTTGTTTCTGAGAATTCCATAAAAGTTTAGGCTGGGCATAAAAAGCCTATGTACATATGTGGACACACATTTGCATTAATTGAGGCTCATGTCAAGCCTAGCAAAACACTACTGCTGATCAGGAGAAGTTTTTACTTTGAAATCTTATTGTTATAGGGCATAGGTTCTATCTTCAAAACTGTTCAACCAACTGGTTATTACAGTACTCAATCTCATATAGACGATACTAAAATAGGGGTTGCAGGATTAAGAAAAAAGTGTCTGTATAAGAAAAGTATGAAGCGGTGAGAATTCAGGGACGTTTGAAAAGCTTGGTCAGACCCCATTTAGTGACATGCAACATTTTAGGGGTGTTTAACGTCAACTAATTTTGACTATTCAGGATTCTGTCGACTAGATCTTTTGCTTTTCTGGAGTATTTTATCCGTTCTTCATTTTCCAATATCAGCTCATTATCGCGAGCGACCCTACTCTTTACGCGTAAAACGTTCACTATATAAGAACGGTGAATACGCTTAAATAAGCGTTTTGGCAATATTCCACTTTCCTCTATTTTCTCAAGGGAGGTGTCATGAACTTTTATTTTTGTGTTATCCCTGAAAACATAGTATACTGCGTTAGTATTAGGTTCTTTTTTTAGATAGAAAACATCTCCCAATATTATGCGTACATTATTCGGTAAAGTAATAGATCTTTTAGATAGGTTTTTTAAGGAATATAGGGATTGGTATAAAAGGTAACCTAGCAAAAGTATAATCAATAAAGTAAGGAAGACCAATCCGATCCGATAAAAAGTCAAGGATTTTTTACTTTTGATCTTCTGTAACTCCAAATCTTCTTTCACTTCCTGAAGATCTACCTCACTATTTTCGAAACCGGAAACAATGCCGTCCCACATTCCAATGCTAGCCAGCAAGTCCATACCAGATGACTTGTGTACTTGCTGGGAAATATTTAATTCGAAGGAATCTCTAAACTCAAGACTTTCCAATGCACTGACGATATCTCCCGTCCTTTGCATAACCATAGCAACTACGGAAAAAAACTTCATTGCCTGTTTAAGGTCTTTTTCCTTTTCTAGTAAATTCATCAAGTCGCTTCCTATAGAAAAAATGTCGTTATACTTCTCTTGAGCTAGAAGTGATTCCGATAAAGCCAACATCGCTTCAATACTATCGCTTACGGAAGTTCTGTTATATGACAATACAGCCCGAAAAATAGAATCAGCTTCGTAAAAATCTCGTTCACCTAAGCATACTTTACCTTTTTCCAGGTTCACCAATAATTCTGAGCGCGGCAAAGAAGTATATGGAGCTAAGTGATATGCTTTGTTTATATGAGTTTTTGCAGAATCAAAGTTTTGCTGGTTTCGCAATATCTCACTGAATTTCAAATGGGCATAAAACTCAAAGATCGTGTCCGTTTTCGGAGGCGAAAACTTTGTATTTCCAGCACCTATACTTGTCTTTTCATCCTCATCTAGTACTTTCTTGAGTAATTCTAATCCATCATTTATTCTAGATAACAAATCAACAAATTTCGGAAAAATGATTTCTGCAACCTCAGGAGAGAGTTTATCTGCATTTCGGTTTAGAAGATAATCGTCAAGTGCAACAAGCATTTGTAAAGGAAAAGTCTCTAAATTCATTTCCTCAGATGCAAGTACAAGCTGTTCATATCCACGTATTACCCCGATCGTATCTTTCCGCTCTTTCGAAAGTTCGATCATCAAGTAATAGTTCCTCAGAAGTTCACGTTGTTGATTCTGTTGCTTGAATATCCTACCCAATATTAAGTGTGCTTCTTTTATCTCTGAGTAATCCGGTCTTTGTGCCAAAGACTTCCTTGAAGATAAAGCCCAATTATATTTGCTAACATTTTTGGCGTAGTACATAGCCGAATCCAAATCACCTATTTCATAAAAACACTCCGCTTTCCAGCGTTTTGATTTTATCTCTAGAGAATCAAACCAATATTCTACTTTGCTTTGACTACTGTTGAAACACACTAGGGCTGAATCAAATTGGTTTGATTCATAAAACTTCATGCCTCTATCAAAGTTTTCTTGCCATTTCGCCTTTTGCTCCTCATAAAATCTGTTTTTTGAGGAAACTGATGAGGTTTCGACCAGTAGGAAACACAATCCCAAGAACAGCACTAGGATGACTATTATTAGCCATTTTTTATCAGATACTATTTCTATTAGTTCGTCCAAGGTACAACTACTCACTATTATTTAATATTATTACTACTTAAATTCATATATAATAAAAACTTCCAAACCAGGAACCTGGTTGGAAGTTCGACCTTCAAAGAAGGTCAATGCAAACACTAGAGGAGAAAAAACCCTCCTACAAGTAAGGTGGCGGCGGCAATTAAAAGGCAAACAAAAACCATGATCAGTGCCTTTTTTTTGGATTGCTCCGAGTCATTGTACTTTTGTGAATCATCTTGTGACTCCCACTTGGCTTTTGAGATGGCTCTAGCCTGCCAGTCGTCTATTTTAAAATAAAGACGAACGAAGTAGAAAGCACCTATGCCTCCTGCCAACATGATAATGATAAGTAGTGGTACCATAATGCTCTTTTTAATGTTTTTGTTAAGGGCACTTATGATATCCACTTTAATACTCTTGTCAATCCTTCCTGATACTTACTATCTACAGTAGAATTACTTCAGCAAGCATTCAACCAAATAGAACTTTATAAGGTTCTTCCCGAAAACTGAAAGGCTAGACGCCTTTCAGTTCCGAGAATTTGCAAGGACGGAAAAATTTGTCCCTTTCAATTCCGATTCAAAGTAATCCCTTGAAGCTCTGTAGCTCCTCCAGGCTGAACGTTCATCGTTCGGGGAAGATGCCGATGACGTATCAGAAGAAGATTCCCGTCTCTGGTTCAAACTCCGTCGCGTACCAGGTTCGTTGCGAGCAGGGGTCAAAGAACTTACAGACGATGATTGGATCTTCTGAATCCATCTGGCATCAGATCCTCTCGAACTGACGAAGGATCGCCTTGGTGAGTAACTTGCTTTTCATGAGTATTTTGATCAAAAAGTAAAAGAACACGAGTTCCGAACTCGCCTTCTCAAGATAAAAAATTTGTCGGAAAAATGCTTGAAAGGAGTGGGGATAAGGGTAAGTTTATGATGCTTTATTCACTACTCTTCACCATGAAGAAGTACATCATTCTTTCTCTTACTGACGGGAAAGTATACGAGCAGAAGGACCTGCCTAAGTTATGCGGCCATGCTCTCCAGGTGTTGGCCCTAAAATAAGAGAAGCTAGGGCAAGCCCTAGCTTGAGGTTCTACGGTAACGAGGTTTTGGTTTGATAGTCGAAGATTGTTCTTTGGTTGTAGAGGTGTCGTCGTCTGATGGCTTCGTGCAGATCGTCCGTAGCAGTTCCTACATCAACCGTAATGATCCCTTTGGGAGGGTTCTCTTGTCGTCCTCAAAGGGTAATCGTTTCGTGTTTCTGTGAGTAAAGCCAGATCTGTTCTGACAGAAGCTCATTCGATCGAACGAGATTGTGCGTACAACCAACAACATACCTGCGTTCTGGTCAAATCAAGAACCTGGTGAAACCGGTTAAATCCTCTTGCTTCAAAATTGCCCCCAGCTTCTCTGGGCTAATTCTAGTAGCCATTTTACTTAAAATAAGTAATAAAAAGCACTCACTAAATGAGTGCATAGTCAAGTTACAAAAAAAGCAGGTTCCATGCCGGACTCCCCTGCTTTTTTTCTTGAAATTTTTCCAGCTGGAATAATCTACCTCAGTACTCAATGCAAAACTTGCAAGGGCTTGCAAACTAGATCTAACACGAGGATTCTGCTTGCCAAAACTTGCAATTTCAGTAAAGTGGCTTTCTCTTTATCCTTTCCTCAGTCACATAGAAAAAGAGTTTGCAAACCCAAAGCAGCTATCCAAAAAGTTTGACATTCCCCTGCGCACGGTCTACCATTACATCAATCAAAATAAGAACGGTATCCGCAAGATGAAAAGAGGCAGGGCCACTTTTTTCCATATCGAGGACTTTGCACAGAATTGCAATCTGGATATCACGGACATGACAGAACCCCAAACCCCGGAAGAAACAAGGCCGGAAAAGCAAGACAATCCCGACTTGCAAAATCGCGTCCAGAATTTGCAAAATCAAAAATCTCTTTTCGAGGAACAGGTCAACAACCTTCAAAAGGTAAACAACAATATGACCGATCAGCTTAATAAATATGCCCTCCTCTTGTCGGAGGAGAAATCGGAAAAGAAAGATCTCCTTGAAAAATATGATCGTTTGCAAACGACCTACCAGCAAAAAATTGAGCAGTTTGCCAGGAAATATTATCTGTTACTTGGAGTTTGTGTCGCACTGCTCCTTTTGTTAGTAGCTCAATATGCTCCGAGTCTTCGGGGACTATTGGGTATTGGCTAAATTGAAATGGTCAATAGTTCATATGACGGTAAAGATGTGCCAAAAAAATTATAGCTTGTTGTTAGCGTCCGGTCGTGAAATGTATTACCCGCACCGTATTTCATTATTGAATGATTTTGTAACTTTCGTGGAGTAAACCTATAAAGAAATGCTAAAGGACCTATATTTTTTACCGTCAATTCCAGAATATCTCAGAATCTTAACAACAGTCCTTTTTAAACCAAGTGAATGGAATGAATTAGTTGATTATCTATCCTCTTCTTCTAACGAAAACAGAGACCCATATTCCAAGTTTTTAGGGTTTATTCTAATTAATCTTTCAAGTGGATTTGCTGTTTTCATGATCTTGAGGCAAGAAGAAAAAGAATTCAAAATTTATGTTGCCCAATTTGTTGTCATCATATTATTTTGGATTTTTTATTCTCTAATCATCCACACTATTTCTATAATATTTGGAGGTAGAGGAAGCATTTCCAAAACCTTACCCCCCTTATTCGCATTTCACAGTGTACTCTACCTAAGTGCTAGCTTTGGAACTATACTTTTGCATCCCATCATTGTACAATTCAATACTAACTACATTTGGAATGCACTTTTTTCAATTAATTTTTTTACATATTTTGTTATTCATTTTTTACTCCAGTTGGGGTATATGCCTTTCTTGCTTCGAGAATTATATTCTTTTAAAAAGGGTGAATTATTCTTTCCATTCTTTGCAGGATTAGTAGGAGCTATTATTTGGCTAGCTATTAGTTACCCTCTGTTCACTCTAACTAATTTACCAACAGCTCGCATTGAACCATCCGATAGGATATATATAGACGAATTTTTCACACCATACTTGTGGCTTGGTTGTCCTCAAGCAATTTCAATAGACATTGGTTCTAGGGAGAATCCCTATAAAGGAGAAACCTGCTTTAAGATTACCTACTCACCAAGAAATTGCCACCGCACAGAAAAAGAATCAGGAATTTATTGGGTCCCATTTGGTTATGATTATTGCAAAACAAACGAGGGAGTAAATCTTTCAGGAGTTAATCAGTTAGTTTTTGCCGCTAGGGGGCACAATGGAGAAGAAAAAGTAGAGTTTAAAGTTGGTGGAATTGTAGAACAAGTAAATAATTGTGAAGATTCATTTTATCCCCCTATATCAACAGGAGTCTTGTTTCTATCCCAAGAATGGAAAACTTATTCCATTTCTTTAAAAGGTAAAAATCTCAACAATTTAGTCGGCGGATTTTGCTGGGTTACTGTAAGCGTCCGAGCAACTACAGGTGTGCCGCTTCCGGCGTGTAGCCCGGGAGC
>CAYQKY010000001.1:175019-200000 GCA_964418125.1 uncultured Phaeodactylibacter sp. | reverse complement strand
GATTTGGTTGAGAGAATTGCGGCCAATCCGGCTTCCCGGTTGGCAAAGCATTTAACTTTCGTTCGGATCCATCATCTTGCCGATAAAGAGGATGCCGTTGGCCTGCGCATCCCGGATGGCGAAGACAAAGGGCCGGTTGACGAACATAACCGGGATCTGGGGCATTGAAGTTTCCACAATAACTACGGAGGTGACTGCAGCCGCTTCACTTCCCTCTTCATTCACTTCAATGACCGCCTTGTGTTTTACATCATCGATATTTAGTGTGGCGTCGGCAATACCGGTGAAATCGGCTATGCCGGGAGCAAAGGCGACACCCATGCCCAGGTCCGTCAGCACCTTAACCAGGCTCTCTTCGTATTTCATCTTGAATTTCGGGAAAGAGAAGAGCAGTTCCTGATCGACAAAAGATTCTGTCCATTGCTGCCAGTTGGCGTTGTTCATCTGGGCGATGACCTCGTCCACTGAATGGCCGGGCCTGGGCAGGAAGACGCTCATGGTAAAGGCCGAATCGGCATAGGCCAGGTCAATAGCCTGGAAGAGCTCGTTCTCGAAATAGGGCAGCGAGCCCTGGCCGTAGTTCATCATATCCACTTCCGTGGCGCCGCCGCCTTCCAGCTGGAACTCTGCAGTGTGCGTAAATTCCGGATCAAAGGGGTGGCGCCAGGCGCCTTTGAAATAGACGGCGTTGATGAGGTACATGACCACATTAGCGGGAATGGCCTCGTCGACGATCGATTCGATCAGCCCGTTGGTATTGTCGTTCACCCAGTTGTTGATGGTTATCCGGGCCTGAGGGTCGGCGAAATCGAGCTCGGCCACCTCGCTGTCGAAGTAATCCTGGTTAGTGGACAGGAAATCTTCTTTAGCGGGAAACCCCTGTTTGTACCAGATGGAGTTGGCCAGCAGGAGCTGCACTTCGGGGTCGAGGACGGGCAATAGCGTGAGCAATTGCCGGAAACCTTCATTGGCCTGCTCAAGGCTCAGGCCGTTTTGCTCCAGAGTAGCCCTCATGTCTTCCTGAGTTTGCCCTTTAGCGCCGTTCACCGTCATTGAAAGGGCGGTGGCCACGCTGAGGGGCGAAATGAACACGTTCTTGTCGGGCGCTTCTTCATGCAGTTCCCGGAAGAGGTTGAAGCCGAATTCCGTGTTGGCGTCGCTCACCTGGCAGGCTTCGTCGTTGGCCTCACAGTCAATGCCGGGAGATATGTCAGGGCCTTTGATGGGATCATCCTCATTGCATTGGGAGAAGAGCAGCAAAGAGCCCAGTAAGAACAGCGGGATTATCTTTTTCATGATATTGTCTATTTACTTTTGAAATTCAATTTTCACCTTGTTTACTATTCGTTCGGATCCATCATCTTGCCGATGAAGAGAATGCCGTTGGCCTGTGCATCGCGGATGGCAAAGACAAAGGGCCGGTTGACGAACATCACTGGTATCTGGGGAAAAGCAGTATTTGTAAACACTACGGACGTTACTGCCGCCGCTTCGCTTCCTTCCTCATTGACTTCAATGACGGCCTTGTGCCTCACCTCATCGATATTCAATGTGGCGTCGGCAATACCGGTGAAATCGGCAAGGCCGGGAGCAAAGGCAATACCCATGCCCATATCGGTCAACACTTTGACCAGGCTCTCTTCGTATTTCATCTTGAATTTGGGGAAGGAAAAGAGCAGCTCCTGGCCGACAAACGATTCCGTCCATTGCTGCCAGTTGGCGTTGTTCATCTGGCTGATGACCTCATCGACGGTATGGCCGGGCCTGGGCAGGAAGACGCTCATAGTGAAGGCCGAATCGGCGTAGGCCAGGTCGATGGCCTGGAACAACTCGGTTTCGAAATAGGGCAGCGAGCCCTGGCCGTAGTTCATCATATCCACTTCTGTAGCCCCGCCGCCCTCGAGCTGGAATTCCGCCGGGGAGGTGAATTCGGGGTCGAAGGGGTGGCGCCAGGCGCCTTTGAAATAGACGGCGTTGATAAGGTACATCACCACGTCGGGGGAAATAGGCTCGTCGACGATCGATTCGATCAGGCCGTTGGTATTGTCATTCACCCAGTTGTTTATGGAGATCCGCGCCTGCGGGTCGGCGAAATCGAGCTCAGCCACCTCACTGTTGTAGAACTCCTGGTTGGTGTCCAGAAAGCCCTGTCGGGCAGGAAACCCCTGCCGGTACCAGATGGAATTTGCCACCAACAACTGTACCTCGGGGTCAAGTGCGGGGAGCAAGGTGAGCAATTGCCGGAAGCCTGCATTGGCCTGCTCCAGGCTCAGGCCGTTCTGTTCCAGGGTGGCCATCATGTCAGCCTGTGTCTGCCCCCTGGCGCCGTTGACGGCCATCGAGAGGGCGGTGGCCACGCTAAGGGGAGAAATGAACACGTTCTTGGCGGGCGCTTCTTCATGCAGTTCCCGGAAGAGGTTGAAGCCGAATTCCGTGTTGGCGTCGCTCACCTGGCAGGCTTCGCCGTTGGCCTCACAGTCAATGCCGGTGGATATATCCGGGCCTTTGATGGGATCGTCCTCATTGCATTGGGAGAAGAGCAGCAACGCGCCCAGTAACAATAGCGGGATTATCTTTTTCATGATATGTTATTTTGCTTGTCAGAAGCTCAGTCTTCTTCACACTTTCCGGGTTCGTAATCAAAGATGCCGTGGCATTCCGCATAGCAGTCGTTGCTGTAGGTGACGCCGTCGCAACCGCATACCGGAGCATAGATCTCGTAACAGACGCAGTCTGGTGACGGACTCACTGCTTCACACCCCGGAACATCATTGGCCTGGTTACAGGCAAGGAAAGCCAGGCCGGAAAAAATAATGAGGAAAATAAAGCGGATCGTTTTCATAGCTCAATGAATTTGGTTTGGAGACAGGACGAAGGAAGAGCAGGGAAGTGTTGGGTAAGAGGGTGTTAAAAAGAGCAGTTTTTTCAAAAGGTAACCGGCAAACGCTAACGCCTGAAAGGTTTTTCAAAAACCGAAACATTGCTCATCGCATCTTTCACTTCGAGCCGCAGCTGATGTTCGCCCTGTACCAGGGTATCCTCAAAGAAGTACTCCAGCCTTCCGCGTTTGGCATCGTATTCAAATAACACCCAATGGCCGTCGATCGTTCCCCGGAACTGCAGGCCGGGCAGGTTGCCCGCCGTCCGGTAATTGTCACTGATGCGAAAGGCTACGGATGCCGCCCGGCCCATGTCATCCTGCCAGTTGAGTGGCTCGATGGCGGGAGGCTCGGTATCTGTCAGAATACAATAAGCGCCGAAGGAGTGCACCTGGGAATGAAGGAACCCCTCTTCCCATTGCCCTCCGCAGTTGACAATGGCATCGCCGTTCCCGCAGTAGGCGATGAAGGCTTTCGCCCGGAGGTGATCGGGTATCAGCAGGGTAGGGCGGATGGCGATCTTGAACGGATGATGAACCGGCGTTCCCGGATGGTGGATGTGGTGCACCAGAGAGTACACCCCATAAGAATCTTCCAGGACGGGCTCATAATGAAGGAACAGGCGCTCATAAAAACTGCCCTCCGGAAAATGCAAAAACAGGGAAGGCGCTTGGATGATGCTCGCCTTATCAAAAGGGAGTTGATAATTGAAAAAGGGCCTTTGGGGTAGTTTTTCTCCGGGAATGCGCTTCAGCCAGAAGGCCAGCTCCGCCTCGTTGCCGCTTATATCCCCGGCCAGCAGGCGTACGTGTACGGTTTTTCCTGGTTGCAGGGTTATTGGGCCCTTCCCTTTCCGGTAACCGGAAAAGGCATTTCCGGGCATCCGGTACAGCCGGTTGAAATAATTGCCGTCTTCTTCCAGTGCGATATAGTCCAGATGGGCATTGAGATAGCGCGTTTCTTCCCGGTGGAAATGCTCCGTGTCAAAGTAGAAAACCAACGAATCATTGAGAAAAAGCTTCAGGCTGTAAACGCCATTGCGGTTGGGGGCGCCGTCCTGCCGGTCGAATGCTTCCAGGCCGAGGCCCGTCAAGGCGGCGGTTGTAAAAAGTGTATCGTCCTGTTTCAGGTGGTAGTTGGCGCCCCTCCCTTTGTACAGCCGGGCCTCTTTCTGAAAAAAGGAATTTCCGTGTTCATCTATAGCATACAGGCGCAGGCTACCCATAAAGGGAGGCTGGCTGTCCGTTACGGGCAGCCCAAAATTCAGGGGGTTGATGTTGAGCTTTCCCTCCTTATCCCGTACCTCAAAGTGCAGGTGCGGGCCGAAAGAGTGCCCGGTCATACCCATCACTCCGATGATGTCTCCCTTCGTGAAAGGAAATTGCCCGGCTTCCGGGCGGAGATCTATCGAATAGGATCCCTCTGCATACTGATGGCTGCGGACAAAGGCTTCCAGCTCCGGGCTGAAATGATCGAGGTGGGCGTAAATGGTGGTGTAACTGTTGGGGTGAGACAGGTAAAGGACTTTACCGTAACCGTCCGCAGATACCGTAATCCGGGAAACGTATCCCTCGGCGGCAGCCAGGATTGCATCTCCGACGCTGCCTTTGATGTCGATACCGGCATGGAAGTGCCCCGGGCGAAGCTCTCCGAAAGTCCCCGACAAATGCATCGCTCCGGAAACCGGAGGAGAAAAGTAATCCTGTGGATAGGCGGTGTCTTCCCGGAAAGCGAAGGAAAGCAGGAGGGTGATTATAATAAGCATGAAAGTGTTCCGCATGGGATTTAAATTGTTTGATGGTCAGATTGTTGTCGCGTCGACAGGGCTACAAGGCCATTTAACCATCCAGTCATCTCAACCATTCTCCTCTTCTCCCCAGTCGGCCCAACTCCCTTTCAGCGTAGGCTCCCGCTCATTTTTTTCCAGGTAGCTGAGGAATTTTTTTCGGGGAATACTTCGGGCGCCCAGGCTTGCCAGGTGGCGGGTTTCCTGTTGGCAGTCAACCAGCCGGAAGCCTCGTTTTTTAAGTTGCCGGACCAGGGTGATGAACCCGAATTTGGAAGCGTTGCTCACATCCGTGAACATGGATTCTCCGAAGAAGATCCGGCCGAGGGCGATGCCATACAGGCCGCCAACCAGTTGGCCGTCCTTCAGGACTTCTACCGAGTGGGCGTATCCCATTTCATGGAGGCGGGTATAACCTTTGATCATTTCTTTGGTGATCCAGGTGCCGCCCTGCCCCGGGCGGTACTGGGCGGCGCAATTGTAAATTACGGCTGCGAACTGGCGGTCGAAGGTGACGTCAAATTTGCGTTGGTTGAAATAGGGACGCATGCTGCGGGACACCTTCAATTCGGCGGGGAAGAGAACAAAACGAGGGTCGGGCGACCACCACAGGATGGGGTCTCCGGGGCCGAACCAGGGGAAAATACCCTGGTTATAGGCTTTTAACAATCGTTGTGGGGAAAGGTCTCCACCGATGGCGAGCACCCCCTCGGGGTCAGCAAGTTCGGGGTCGGGGAAAACGAGGTTTTGTTCAGAAAGCCAGAAAATGGGCATTCTATGCAGGAGTGTAACTTTATTCTTCAATCACAGCGGAAAGGCCCCGGTCGACCAGGGCGTCTTTCTTGGGTTTAAGTACGCTCTTGGGGGCTGTTTTTACTGTAGCTTTGCCTTTGAAATGGATGATAAGCGACAGTTGTTCAGCCTGTTCAAGGGTATGGTTGAGTACTTCCCGGAAGCATTGAATGACCCAATCGAAGGTATTGTGGTCATCATTGTACACGACAAGTTGGGCCTGTTCGCCTATATCTGAATCCGAAATCTCTTCTTCAACGACAACTTCCTCCAGCTCTTCTACTGTGTGGTTGTGCAGCTCATTCATCATATTTCCGGATTTTAAGTTTGATGATTCTGGTTCTTCCTTGCTGTTTGTTTCCCAGGCGGATATATTTCCACCAACTATTTCAGCTTGCTTAAAGTTTCCTGAACAGCATTAAAATTGGGGAGCTCCCCGGCGTTGTCCAGTACTTCAGCGTAGCGGATGACTCCATTTTTGTCGATCACGAATGCCGAACGTTTGGAAACGCCTTTGAGGCCAAGCACGAATTCTTCGTATAAAGCTCCGTAAGCCCGCGATACTTCCTTATTGAAGTCGGAGAGCAAAGGGAAATTAAATTGCTGCTCCTTTTTGAACTTGTCCAGAGTAAAAGGGGAATCTACCGAAACGGCCAGTACCTGAGCGTTAGACCCGTTGTAAAGGGCGATATTGTCCCGCATAGAACAAAGTTCCTCTGTACAAACACTGGTGAAGGACATAGGGAAGAAAAGCAGGATTACATTTTTTCCTTCATAATTTTTGAGTGACACCTCTTTCTTGTCAGAAGAGTACAGTGAAAAAGACGGTGCTTTATCACCCACGTTTACGGACATACCTTTCTGTATTTATGAAATGGTTTAAGGAAAAGGCGATAATATTTCACCTGAACTATCCTGGGAACTGCTTTTAAACAACAGAACGGATACGTCCGTTTAGTGCTTATCAGGCATTTTTCCAGCCGGTAAAGATACGGAAAGTCTCTTTAATTTCCTTGCTTTGCAGCCCAAACCGCCAAACATGAATAACGAAAAACGGGCTTACCTGGAGCTTCACATTGCTGTCTTCCTTTTTGGGTTCACGGCCATTCTGGGCGATCTCATCCAACTTTCTGCGCTGGCCATTGTCTGGTGGAGAGTTCTGATCACCAGCTTCAGCCTCCTGTTCCTGATCAGGGGCGGGCGGGCGCTCCGGCAGCTGCCGCGGGGCACGATCCTTCAGTTCATGGGGATCGGCGTTCTGGTTGCGCTTCACTGGCTCGCCTTTTACGGGGCAATCAAGCTGTCTAATGCATCCATCACCCTGATCTGTATGGCGACAACCTCTTTTTTTACCTCTCTTCTGGAGCCCCTCGTCCTGAAGCAGCGGGCGCGCTGGTATGAAGTCCTGATAGGCCTGGCCATCATTCCGGGAATGGCTCTTATCGTCAGGAGTACCGATGCCTCCATGAATACAGGTATCCTGGTGGGGTTAGCGGCGGCCCTCATGGCGGCCCTTTTTGCAACCCTCAACAAAAAGCTCATTGGGCGATCCGATGTAATGAGTATTACCTTCCTCGAACTGAGCAGCGCCTGGCTATTCCTGACGTTGGCCCTGCCGGTATACATGGGGTGGGGTGCCGGAGGGCTGTCCAGAATACTACCCTCCGGCATTGACTGGTATTACCTCATTATCCTTTCTCTTTTATGTACTACGCTGGCCTACATTCTTGCCCTGCGTTCTCTCCGGCACTTGTCTGCCTTCGCGTCTAACCTGGCGATCAACCTCGAACCCGTTTACGGTATCGCCCTGGCCTGGTTTATCCTGAAAGAGTACAAAGAACTTGCCCCCGGGTTCTACTGGGGCGTTTTGATCATTTTGTCCGCGGTATTCAGTTATCCGCTACTCCAGAAGCGATTGAGGAGGAAAGAAGCCGGAGCCGGGCAGCCCTGATCAAGCAGGAGAAAAGGGGGGCTGTGGAATTTGCGGAGCGGATCATTACATAGCCGGGCCTGTTTCCATCTCTTTTTATTACGGGCCACCTAAAGGTTGGCCGTCCGAAAATAAAAACGGCCAAAGCGCTTTCGAAACGCTTTGGCCGTCCGGTATATCTGTAAAAAAACCTTAGATCTTCTCCCGCGGAACTTCGGGCTGGCCTTTCGGCTCTTCGGCAATAGGAGGAACGCCGTTTCTTTTCGACCCGGCATCCTCTCCGTGGGGGCGGGTTCCGATCAGGCGCTCAACATCCGATTTGAGCAGGACTTCCTTTTCCAGTAATGCCTGGGCGAGGACCTCGAGTTCATCTCTCCTTTCCTGAAGCAGTTTCTTGGCCCGCAGGTATTGAGATTCCACCAGGCTGCGGACCTCATCGTCGATCAGTGTCGCAGTATCATCGGAATAGGGGCGCTGGAACTGGTCCTGTGACATGCCGTAGAACGATACCTGCCCGACCTTGTCGTTCATACCGAAGATGGTGACCATGCTGTAGGCCATCTTGGTGACCTGGTCGAGGTCGTTCTGAGCGCCGGTGGAGATCTTTCCGAATACGATGGATTCGGCGGCCCGCCCGCCAAAGGTCATGCACATGCGGTCCAGCAATTGCTCGGTGCGGGTGATGTATTCTTCCTTGGGCAGATACTGGGCGTAGCCCAGAGTTCCGATGCCGCGCGGAACGATGGTCACCTTCACCAGGGGAGAGGCATGCTCGAGATACCATCCGCAGATGGCGTGCCCGGCCTCGTGGTATGCGATGATCTCCTTCTCTTCCGGAGAGATCAGTTTGTTTTTCTTTTCCAGCCCGCCGATGACGCGGTCCAGCGCGTAGTTGAAGTCATCCATATCTACGGCTTTCTTGTTGCGGCGGGCAGCCACCAGGGCTGCCTCATTGCAGATGTTGGCGATATCGGCGCCGGCAAAACCCGGCGTCATTTCCGACAGCACTTCGGGGCTCACATCCGGGCCCGTTTTAATGTTCTTAAGGTGGACGGCGAAGATGGCCTTCCTGCCCTTGAGGTCGGGCCGGTCGATGCCGATCTGGCGGTCGAAGCGGCCCGGGCGGAGCAGCGCCGTATCGAGCACATCCGGCCGGTTGGTGGCCGCCATGAGGATAACGCCTTTATCAGTACTGAAGCCGTCCATTTCCACCAGGAGCTGGTTGAGGGTATTTTCCCGTTCGTCGTTCCCGCCCTGGAAGCTGTTGCGCCCCCGGGCGCGGCCGATGGCGTCGATCTCATCGATAAAGACGATGCAGGGTGCCTTTTCGCGGGCCTGTTTGAACAGGTCGCGGACCCGGGAGGCGCCCACGCCGACGAACATTTCCACGAAGTCGGAACCCGAGATCGAGAAGAAGGGCACGCCCGCCTCGCCGGCAACGGCTTTGGCCAGGAGCGTTTTTCCCGTACCGGGAGGGCCTACCAAAAGGACGCCTTTGGGTATTTTACCCCCCAGGGCAGTATACTTTTTCGGGTTTTTCAGAAAGTCAACCACTTCCATGACTTCCTCCTTGGCTTCATCCAGGCCGGCCACATCTTCGAAAGTGACCGATACCTTGCTGTTCTGGTCGAAAAGCGTAGCTTTCGATTTGCCGATGTTGAATATCTGCGCCCCGGCGCCGCCGGCGCCGCCGCTGACCCGCCGCATGATGAATATCCAGATGGCCACGACAATGACGATGGGCAGCACCCATCCCAAAAGGGGCGTCAGCCAGTTCTGTTTGGTTTCGTACTTTGGGCTGATCTGTTCGTCACGGGGGATGTCGGCTTCGTCCTGAATTTCCTGCAGCCAGGATTCGAAAGATTCTACTGAACCAATCTCCCTCCAGTAGTGATAGCGGTTGCCGCCGAAGCTGCTTTTGGAAGCATCAGAATAGTAGTCTTTCCGCTGATCGAGAGCACTTGGCTTAATATAAATGTATGCTCGTTTTTCATTGACGACAATAAGCCGCTCGACGTCCTGCCGCACGATCATATCGCCCAGGCGGTTGCGGTCGACCTGGTCCTGCGTGCCTTCGGACATGCTGTAGAAGTTCAAAGCCAGCAGGAACAAAGCTATGATTCCGTATATCCAATACGAATTGAACTTCGGCCCTGATGGCTTGCCATTCTCGTTATTGTTATTATTTGTGTTTTCCATCAAAAATTCCTCTTTTGTACTGCTCGTTACTTGGAGTTGTCTTTAAAGAAGCTGTTGTTTCGAGTAAAGCCGCTCATTCGGAGCAAAAGCCCGGAAGGCTGGAAAAAAGCCGGAATGCGGTGCTGAATTGCTCTCAAAGCTCGTTCTCTTTATAAAAACTTACCCTTAGTAACGCAGGAACCGCAATTTCGTTGCTAAATATCGGCCAAGTATTGGCCAAAAGCTATAAAGATTCATATTCCGTGAAACGAGCGTCACTCCAGAGCTGCTCCAGGTCATAAAATGAACGTGTATCTCTGTAGAATACATGGACCGCGGTGGTGAAGAAGTCGAGGCAGATCCACAGAGCGTTGCGCTCTCCCTCCACATGGGAGGGAAACACCCGCCCTTCATCTTTTACCCGCTTCTGTATGTTGTCGGAGATTGCTTTTACCTGAGTAGTGGAGTCCCCCTCGCAAATTATGAAGAAATCAGTGGGCGCATCTTCCAGGCGGCGCAGGTCGAGCTTGACGACCTTCTTGCCTTTGATATCCTGAATGCTTTCAATGATCAATTCGTTTAATTCTTCGGTTGTGAGCTTACGCTGCTTTACTTTAGCTTGTGAATTCAAACTCAGATTTTATTAATTTTGTCAATTAATGAATAAGTGTTTAGTGGCTTTGCTTTTAAACAAATAAAATTACCAAATAAATTTCTTTTGCGTAAGAAAAACACCCTTTTTGTCGGAAAGGTTTTACACGAGTTTCCCTCCCTGCCTTCGACCAGCCTCTACGCTCAGGAGCTCCTATCAAAAAGTAAACCAAGCGAAGGGACTGTCATTTCGGCTGTACACCAGACGGCTGGGAGAGGACAAATTGGCAGTTCCTGGGAAACCGAAGCAGGCCTGAACATCACCCTGAGTGTCATCTTTTATCCCCGCTTCCTTCCAACTTACCGGCAGTTTTCTCTGACACAGGCAGTGGCCCTGTCCGTCAGGGATTTGATCGCAAGGTACACAGAAAAACCCGTTAAAGTCAAGTGGCCCAACGACATCTACATAGGTAATGGTAAAGTTGCCGGTATCCTCATTCAAACCACGCTCAATCAGAAAGGGTTCCGGAGCTGTATCGTGGGTGTGGGCATTAACGTCAATCAGGAGTCGTTCTCTCCCCTGCTTCCCAACCCCACTTCCCTATATCTGGAAACCGGAGTTGCCCAAAGCCTGCCTGTGCTCAGGGAGGCCTACTGCCAGGCTTTGGAGCACCGTTATCTGCAGCTGAAAAAGGGGCGATGGCCGGCCATAGGAGAGGAGTATCACCAACACCTCTACAGAAGGGGCGAGCGGGCGCTTTTCGAACGCCCGGACGGAGAGCAGTTTTCCGGTACGGTCAAAGGGGTAAATGCCTCCGGGCAATTGCTGGTCCTGCACGATGATGGCGAAGAGGCCTTCCATTTGAAGCAGGTGAAAATGGTGGGCGCTTCGGGATGAACGATAAAAAAACGGATTGCCTGGCAACCTTTCCGCTTTCCAGCTTTTGTCCTATAAATAAATTCCTATGAAAGTACACCTGATCACCGTCGGCGATGAGATACTTATCGGCCAGGTCATTGATACCAACTCCGCCTGGATCGCCCGGCAGCTCAACCTGGCCGGCGCGCGCATCGCCGGCATCAGCTCTGTGGGCGACGATGAAGGAGAGATTGAGCACGCCCTGGAAGAAGCCCTGAAACAGGCCGACGCCGTATTGATGACCGGCGGGCTGGGCCCGACCAAAGACGACATCACCAAGAAAACGCTGGCCAAGTTTTTCGGTGTGGAGCTGGAATTTCATGAACCCACCTATGGCCGTATCCTGCGTTTCTTCGAACGCCTGGGCCGCACTGCCACCCCCGCCCACCGGCAGCAATGCTTTATGCCTGTCAACGCCACGCTCCTGCTCAACAAGATGGGCACCGCTCCCGGCATGTGGTTTGAGCACAAGGGAAGGGTTGTCGTTTCCATGCCCGGTGTTCCTTACGAAATGGAATACCTCATGGAGCACGAAGTCATTCCCCGGTTGAAACGCTTCTTTCCCGGCCTTCCGATCGCGCACCGGACGATTCTCACTGCCGGTGAAGGTGAGTCGAGGATCGCCGAACGCCTGGAGCACCTGGAAGAAGAACTGCCTCCACATATCAAACTGGCCTACCTGCCCAACCTGGGACAGGTGCGCCTGAGGCTCAGCGGCTCCCTTCCCGATGAGGGCGCCCTGAACCGGGAACTGGACTTTTACGCCAATAAGGCCAGGGAAATCCTCGGCGCTATCGTTTTCGGGTCCGAAACAGACCGGCTGGAGGCTGCTGTCGGCCGCCTGCTGCTAGAGCAGGGTAAAATGCTTGTTACTGCCGAAAGCTGCACGGGAGGCTACCTGGCTCACCTCATTACCTCTGTCCCCGGCTCATCCAATTACTTTAAGGGAAGCATTATTGCCTATTCCAACGAGGTGAAAATGAAGCAGCTGAAGGTGAGCCCCAAAACGCTGGAAGCCTACGGCGCAGTGAGCGAACAGACGGTGGCCGAAATGGTGAAAGGCGCCATAAGGCTCCTCGAAGCGGATGTGGCCGTCGCCGTTTCCGGCATCGCCGGGCCCGGCGGAGGAAGCCCTGAAAAGCCGGTAGGTACGATATGGATGGCCGTCGGGGATGGTGAAAAGGTGCTTACCCGGCGCATCTATGCCGGAAAAGACCGGCTCAAAAATATCGAATACAGTTCCAGCCATGCCCTCAACTTCATCCGGCAGTTCCTGTTGAAGGACTATTAGGGCTGAAAAGCGGGCGCCCTTCGAACAATTGTATATTCCCGGTTATTTGTAATAGCGGGGGAATTCGGCTAATTTTGCGCATTGCGGTACAACCAGATAATAACCAAATTAAACAACCAAAGAAAGATCTATGGCTCAAGTTGAACTGATCATGCCTAAAATGGGCGAGAGTATTATGGAGGCCACCATACTCAAGTGGGTCAAAAACGTTGGGGACACTGTTGAGGAAGATGAGACGATCCTCGAAATAGCGACTGACAAAGTTGACTCTGAGGTTCCTTCGCCGGTAAGCGGCACCATACTCAAGCTTCTCTACGGAGAGAACGAGACGGTAGAGATCGGCAAACCCATTGCCATCATTGGCACCGAAGGCGAAGAAGCTGAGCCCAAGGCGAGCCCGGGAGGGAAAGAACGAACGGAAACGGCTTCCGGGGACGGCGCTTCCGGAAGCGGGGACAAGAATGGCATGGAAAAACCACAGCCCAAAGAACCCGAACCGGCTCCCGTTTCTGCCGGCATAGAACGCAGCGGTTCCGGAGGGCGGTTTTACTCTCCGCTGGTGCGTACGATAGCGGAGAAGGAAAACATCACTATGGAGGAACTGGAACTGATCGAAGGTTCCGGCCTGCATGGAAGGGTGACCAAAAAGGATATCCTCGCCTACGTTGAAGAAAAAGAAGAAGCGCCGCAGCCTACTCCGCAACCCCGGCCACAGCCTCAAAAACAGCCTACCGGTACGCCAACTCCTCAGCCACAACCCACCGCTCAGGCGGCTACCACCGCGAATGGCGAAACAGAGATCATCGAAATGGACCGAATGCGCAAGCTCATCGCCGAGCACATGGTTCATTCCAAGAAGACATCTCCCCACGTCACTTCTTTTGTGGAGGTTGATGTAACTAACATCGTAAACTGGCGTAATAAAATAAAGAAGCAATTCCAGGAACGCCACGGTGAAAAGATCACTTTTACTCCGATCTTTATTGAGGCGGTTGTAAAAGCAATCCGGGATTTTCCGATGATCAACATCTCCGTTGAGGGCACCAGGATCATCCGCAAGAAGAATATCAATATCGGTATGGCGGCGGCCCTGCCCAGCGGAAACCTCATCGTTCCGGTCATTAAAAATGCCGACCACTTCAACCTGCTTGGGCTTACAAAGAAAGTCAATGACCTGGCAGGCAGGGCAAGAGACAACAAACTCAAGCCGGAGGAAATACAGGGTGGAACTTTCACCCTGACGAACGTCGGCACCTTTGGCAATGTGATGGGAACGCCCATTATCAACCAGCCGCAGGTGGCCATCATGGCTACCGGGGCCATCCGTAAAAAGCCGGCGGTAGTAGAAACCGAATATGGAGACCTGATTGCCGTGCGCCATATGATGTTCCTGTCGCTTTCTTACGACCATCGTGTCGTTGACGGCTTTCTTGGCGGTTCTTTCCTGCGCCGGGTGGGCGACTATCTGGAAAGCTTCGACGACAAACGGGAAATCTGACCCGGGTTGTGGCCATATTCCGGGTTGTGAAATAAGGGCAGGTGATTGCAATTGGCCTGCTGGAAAACTACAAGCTCTACAAGAGAAAACACAAAAGGGTATTTGCCCGTTAAAGCCGGGGGCCATGAAACATCTTTTACTTTTTTTATTGACTGCCTTTTGCCTGGTTAAGGCCCAGTCCCAATCAGGGAAAAAACAGGAGGCGAAGGAATATTTTTACCACCAGCATTATTCCGAAGCCCTGGCGGTACTCAACAGTGCCCGTGGCCTGGCCGATGCCGGCCAGGAAGCGAGTTTTTTGAAAGCCGTCTGCCTTTACCACCTCAACCACCTCGATGAAGCTCTGGCCTTGTTCCAGAAGATGGCAAAGGAAGATAAGGCCCCTTATCCGGAATGCTGGCTTTATCAGGCTAAGGTGTACCATGCCATGCACCAGTTCGGGAAGGCTGCCGAATTCTACAAGGATTACCTGAGGCGCCTCAAGCCCTCCCACCCGAACCGCCGGGTCGCCTGGGAGGAAGTACGCCGTTGCGCCGTGGGAATGGAATTGCAATACAAACCGTCAGTGGCCGGAGTAGAAAACATGGGCCCCGGTGTCAATACCGAACATGATGAATTCGCTCCGGTCCTGAGCCAGAATTTCAGCAATAAGCTGTATTTCTCTTCTATCCGCCCGGGTAACATAGGCGGCCGGCGCAATGCCAATGGCCTGCCGGACAACCGCCTCGGCCACTATCTGAGCGATATGTTCTCCACTGAAGCGGCCCGGCCCGGCCAGTGGGGAGCGGTGAAGGCAATGCACCATCTGCTCAATAGCCCCCAGCACGATGTCCTGCTCGACTTCAATAAGGCGGGCACGGTCCTTTATTATTTCAAAGGGGGAACTCCGGAACGGGGGCAGATCCTGGTGGACACATTCAAAAAAGTAGAGGAGCGGGCTTTTAGTTCCGACCCTTTTCGCGGCCCTATGAACCCTGCCCTGGGCGACGGAACGCCTTTTTTCTTCAACGATACTTTACTGTATTTTTCCAGCCGGCGGCAGGGAGGCTACGGCGGGCTTGATCTCTATTCATCTTCCTTTTCTCAGGGCAGATGGTCGACACCCCGGAATTTGGGGCCAGTGGTCAACACGCCTTATGATGAAACGACCCCTTTCCTCGCCCGCGATGGCAAAACGCTCTATTTCAGCTCCAACAACAGCGGCAGGAGCCTGGGAGGGCTGGATGTGCTCAAGTCCGTTTATAACGAGCGTTCCGGCCGGTGGACAGAACCGGAAAATGTCGGCATCCCTGTCAATTCTGCCGGGGATGATGCCTATTTCCGCATCGCCAAGGATGGTTTCACCGCCTATTTCTCATCTTCCCGAAAAGATAGTTATGGCCAACGCGACCTGTATATTGCCTATTTCAATAACTTTTTACCGGAGATGGAGCTTGTCGTCTCCATTCCGCCTCCTTCTTCCGATGTTTCCCCCACCGTCCAGGAGATGGTGTCCACTTCCCGGGAAAACCTGGCGATGGAACTTCCCGATGCCGGAGAGGAATCCGCCGGGGCGCAGGCGGCTCCGGAAGGCGGCCGGTCAGCCAATACTTTTCCCCCCCTGTACTTTCAGGCAACATACAGAATACCGGATGATGAGCAAAAGGCCCAGCTGGATAAAATCGCTGCTCTGATGAAGGATACCCCGGGCCTGCACCTGGTCATCACCGCTTTCCATACCGGAAATTTTTCCCTCTCCAAACGCCTCTTCCAGGGAATAAAGCAAGCCGAGATCGCTGCAGCGTACCTCATGCAGCAGGGGGTAAGCAGCAACCAGATATTCATGCGAAGCGGTGACGCCCGGGGAGTCGAGTTGCGCACGGGGAGTTTCAGCCTTGAGTTCTCTTTCAAAAAACCGAACGATGCACCGGAAACTCTGATAGTACCCGACCTGGAAACGGGCCTTTCGTCGGCCATTCCCGGGCATGTGCTCCACAAAAACCTGCTCTACAAAGTACAGGTTTATTCATTGAGCGGGGAATTCAGGGGCAGCCTGCTCGAGCAGTACCCCGACGCCATGATAGAAAAAGAACCCAACCTGGCCTATTACCGATATACCCTGGGGGCTTTCACCCGTTATACCGAAGCCGAAACCTTCCGGCAGAAGCTGGCTGACGGGGGCCAGCGCAGTGCTTTTGTCGTGCCTTATATCTACGGCCTGCGTGCCGATAAGATGATGGCCAGAAGGCATATTATTGACTTTCCTGATCTGCAGGATTACGCCAACTGATAAAAAGCTTGTATTTTTAGTCCCGGTAATACCCCATGTTTTAGGTTTAAAAGCGGCGGGAAGGCCTTTTTTCTTTTCTATGCAATTTTGCCCGGCCCAGGCCGTAAGAAGCGACATTAACTGACTTTATATGAAAAATATCGAATTCCTGCGTGAGGGGTTGATGAACCTGAAGACCATAGGTACCGTGGCCCGCAGTTCCAAACATTTGTGTAAGGGGATGATCAAACACATCGATTTTCAGGGCGCCCGCCTGATCGTCGAACTGGGCGCCGGTGATGGCGTGATCACCAAGCACATCCTCAGGAATATGCACCCGGATGCGAAATTGCTGGCCTTCGAAGTCCATCCCAGGTTCTGTGAAAGCCTGCGCAAGATTAACGATAAGCGCCTGATCATCGCCGAAGATTCTGCGGAAAAACTGGGCGAATACCTTGAACAGATCGGCGCAGAGGAAGTCGACTTTTTCATCTCCGCTATCCCGTTCGTGGCGCTTCCGAAAGAGCTGGGCTATCGGATCGTCAAAACCTGCCACCGCTATCTGCGGAAGAGCGGCCTGTATATCCAGGTCCACTACTCGCTGCTTACCAAAAGCCTTTACGAAAACGTTTTTGGAAATGTCGACGTAAACTTCGTTCCGCTGAATGTGCCGCCGGCCTTCGTACTGGTAAGTGAGAAGTGGTAGGTTGGATTAGTTGATTAGTTGATTAGTTTATTGGGTTAATTAAGGGGGGCAATCAACCCAATCAACCAATAACCACTCCCCCTTCACAACCCCTCCAACTCCCGGGCCACCTCCTCCCGGTATGTCCTTCCGATGGGCAGGCGCTTTCCGCCCGCTTCCACTTCCGTTGCCGTGTATGCGGTGATCTTGTCTTTGGCTATGAGAAAGGAACGGTGAATGCGCAGCAGGCCGTCCATACCCAGATCTTTTTCCAGCTCTCCGATCTGGAATTTGGTGACGATCTCCTTTTCCGCAGTAACGATGCGGACATACTCTTTAAGGCTTTCCACGTAAAGCACCTCGTCGAGATATATCTTTTCCATGCGTTTGTTAACATTGAAAAAGCGGTAGGGGCGCTCCCGGGGTTCTTTCTGTTCCGGGACAGCGGGCCGGGGCGGCTGAACCTTCTGCACGGCTTTGAGAAAACGGCTGAACTCGATGGGTTTCAGCAGGTAATCGACAACGTTCAGGTCGTAACCTTCAAGGGCATACTGGTGATAGGCGGTGGTGAGGATAACGTTCGGCCGCTTATCCAGCACCCGGAGAAAGTCCAGCCCTTTGAGCTTTGGCAGGTGGATGTCGAGAAAGATGAGGCCGATAGGTTCCCGCTGCAGGGCCTGCAGGGCGTAGATGGCGTCGGTACACACCTCAACCAGCTCCAGGAAGGGCACTTGCCGGATGTAGTCTTCCAGGATCTCTGCGGCGATGGGTTCGTCTTCAACGATAAGGCATCGAATTTTTTGCATGATTGCCCAGGTTAATGGTTAATTCGGCAATGTATTCTTCTCCCTCAAAGCCCGTGTGCAGTTCATGGGCGCCGGGGTACAGCAGTTCAAGCTGCCGCCGGAGGTTGCTCAGGCCGATCCCCTTGCCCTCATTCCTGCTTTCAGGGTCGGCTGTGTTCCTTACATTCAGCTTCAATTTACCCTTTTTCAGGCACAACTGAACGGAGATGGCGCTTTGGAACCGCGACTCCCCCGAGCCGTGTTTAAAGGCGTTTTCAACCAGGGGCAACAGTAACAGGGGAGCTATCGGTTGCTGATGGTCGTCGATATCCAGTTTCAGCCATGCCTCCAGCCGCTCTCCGTAGCGCAGGCGCTCCAGTTCGATGTAGCTCTCCAGCAGCTTCAGTTCTTTTTCGAGGGGCACTGCCGGTTCCGTGCATTCGTAGATCATATACCGGAGTAGGTTGGACAGCCGTATGACCACATCGGCGGCCTGCGGCGACTGCCGGCGCGCCAGCCCGTAGATGTTGTTGAGGGTGTTGAACAGGAAATGCGGGTTGGTCTGCGCCCGCAGGAAATTCAGCTCGGACTGCGCCTTCTCCTGCACCAGCTGTTTTTCCCGCTCCAGGGCCTGCATGCGCAGGCGGGCCATTTTGATGGCTACGGCAATTCCTACGACGTAGAAAATGTCCAGAAAAGCCCAGAGGAAACGGGATGCCTGAATGTGCCAGTTGCCGAATTCGTAAGCCTCCCCATACAGGTAAGGGTAATAAACGTATTGTATCAGCAAACGGAAGAGAATGGCGGCGCAGGCCATCACTACTGCCCCTTCCACTGCAGTACCCCAAAGCGGGCGCCCGCCAAGGTGGCGCGGAATAAGCCGGTACAGGAACCAGTACACCGCCAGCATTTTGATGGGTAATGCCGCCAGCTCTACGGTGTAGCCCAGGGCCAGCCGGGCGCTCAGCGGCCATTCCGAATAGGAGGCCCCGGCCAGGATGGATTCGATATATCCAGTGATGAGCCAGTAGGCCAGCCAGAAGGCAATGTGCAGCGCGATGCGGTTCATAAACGGCAAAGTTCGGAAAAAATGGCCACCAGGCAGGCCGTTTTTCCCGAATGGAGGCTTCTGCCGTACAGACAGCAGCCAATACCATATGTTTGGCTGTACGGCCAGAATTACGGCTTATAGTAGGGCGGTACCGCCCCTGCTTACACTTTTCTTTTCTACCCTGAAGCCGAGAATTATATTTGAAATGCTTTGAAGAACACCCGGCTGTCGATGTACAATTGATGATGTGATGGATCCCCTTCGGGCCTAGTGCCCCGGAGGGGAATTTTTAGTGCCCGTTGGTGATTGGGCAACCGGGTTTATTTCGCTACTGATTGCTTAAAACAAAACTGATGAAAAGCCATTCAATTACCATTTTCTTCCTGTTTACAGCCGTTGCCCTGAGCGCGCAGGTGTCCTTCACAAAAATTACCGATGGGCCCGTGGTGAATACCCCTTCCGACAGCCGAAGCTGCAACATCGTTGATGTGAATGGCGATGGTTGGGATGATATTTTTATCTCCAACGGCCCGGGCGGAGGACAGAACAATATGCTCTACCTCAACAACGGCGATGGAACCTTTGCCGAAGCGCCGCCCAGCGCTATCACCACGGACGGCAGTTCCTCCGACGGCGCCACCTTCGCCGATGCGGACAACGACGGCGACCTCGACGCTTACGTCGTCACCTGGTACGGGCAACCCAACTATTTCTACCTCAATGACGGCGCCGGGCAGTTCGCTCTCCAGCCCGTAGCGGGAAGCTCCGGCACTTACTCGGAAACCGCCAGCTGGGGTGACTACGACAACGACGGCCTGGTCGACCTCTACATCACCAACAGCACTGATTTCAATACCAACGCCGCCGCCATAAAGCGCAACCTCCTATACCGGAATGCAGGAGAAGGACAGCTCGAATCCATTACCACCGGCGCCTGGGTAACCGACGCCCACATCTCCCGCTCGGTACAATGGACGGACTACGACAACGACGGCGATATTGACCTCTTCGTTTCCAATGAGGAAAACCAGCGCAATGCCCTGTACAGAAATGATGGCGAGGCAGGTTTCGTAGCGATAACCGACAATGCCATCCTCAACCCGCCTTACCGCTCTTCCACCGGCAGTAGCTGGGCCGACATCGATAATGACGGCGATCTCGACCTGTTTGTGGCCAACTACGGCAATCAGAACAACCAGCTCTTCCTCAATAACGGCGATGGCAGCTTCGAGCCGGTGACGGAAGGGCCGGTAGTCACCGATGGCGGCTATTCCTTCGGCAGTTCCTTTGCCGACATCGACAACGACGGCGACCTCGACCTGTTCGTGGCCAACGGCTTCGGCCCAGTCTCCGGCGTGCACAATTTCCTTTACATCAATCAGGGCGACGGCACTTTCCTGCGCGATGAAGTAAGCATTCCGGAGCTGTTCACCCCATGCTCCTATGGCGCCGCCTGGGGCGACATCGACAATGACGGTTTTCCGGACCTCGTGGTGGCCAATTGCAACCAGTCCGGCCAGCCGCAGAACCCCAACCGCCTTTTCCGCAACCAGGGTAACGGCAACAACTGGCTCAAGGTGAAGCTGGCGGGCGTCGTTTCCAACCGCTCCGGCATCGGCGCCAAAGTGAAGGTGAAAGCCCCCATCAATGGTGAGCCGGTGTGGCAGGTGCGGGAAGTGTCCGCCCAGGACGGGTACAATTGCCAGAACAGCCTGACGGTGCACTTCGGGCTGGCCGGCGCCACGCAGGCCGACAGCCTCGTGGTGGAGTGGCCAGGCGGTTTTCGGAATAGGCTGGCCAACGTTGAAGCCAATTCCATCCTGGAAGTTGAAGAAGACATCTCTTCATCTGTTGGCGGGCCTGCAGCATCCGAAGGAGATATCCTGGTATTTCCCAATCCTGCCGGAGATTCCATTACCATCCGACGGAAGAGCGGCCCTCCGACAGAAGGCGCCTGGATTTCCGTCTACAGCATGACGGGCAAATTGGTGTTACGGCAGGCCTTTTCCAGGAACGTTCCTTTACAGTTGGAAGTAGGTGGGCTAACGGCAGGCATCTACCTGATCGAAGCGACTGACAAAAATGGCAGGACGGGAACGGTGAAGTTTTCAAAAAGATGATGGCACCTTTCGCTTTCGTCAGGCCAGCCTGTGGCCATGATTTTCCACCTCCAGGCGATAGCCTACGCCGTGGATGGTTTTGATCATCACCGCCTCATCCTCTTTCAACAACTTTCTCAGCCTGGAGATGAACACATCCAGGCTGCGGCCCACAATGACCCCTTCATCGCCCCAGACCTCGGCGATCAGCGTATCCCGTGTGATCACCTCATTGGCATTGCTGGCTAAAAAGTACAACAGCTTGCTTTCCCGGAAAGTCAGCTGTTGTTGTTGCCGGCCTGCTTGCAGGGTTTGGTTGCGGTGGTCAAAAGTGAAATTGCCGAGGGGAATTGCAGAACCGGGCAGGGAGGAAGAACCGGCCGTTGTTTTGTTCTTCTTCCAGAAAAAAACGATCCCGGCAATGGCCAGGAGGGTCAAAATAAGCAGGGAAAACCGTTTGGCCTGAATTCCGGTTACAGGGCCGGAGGAAGCTGTGAAAATGAGGGTAATGTTATTGCATTCGGGTAATTGCTCCCGGCCAACGCAGGGAATTTCACCCTCATCAAAAGCCGTCCGGTTATAGCCGAGGATGGGAAGGTTGTCGTTACAGCGCCTGACCACTACCTCGTAATCCCGCCGGATGTTGTAAGCGAGCAGAGCCTCGTTGAGCAATTGAGGCAGCGTGTCATAATGGAAGGGACTTCCCAGCTTCAGCGTAAATTCATTGGGGCCGGCTATCTGGACAGGGGGGATGGCCGAGCGCTCATCTCCCGCAAGTGTGAGTAATTGGTGGCCAACCTGCCGCAAAGCCAGGTTGGCCTTTCGGGAGAACTCCTTCTCCGGCCCTTTTTCGTTGAAGTTCACAAAACTTAAAGCGGAAAAGAATCCCACGCAGAGAATGGCAATTATTGTAGGTTTCATGGCTGCAATTTAACTTCCTTTACAAAGATCTTAAACCCTTTTACATTTCGTTTACATCGTTTTACAGGATCTTGATGCTTCCGGCGGATTGCCGGCTCATTTTTGAGGAGATAATAATTTTTAGAGTTAAATGTAAAACCATACTCATGCAAACTGCAAATTTATTTTTCTCCACACTGTTGTTCATCTGCATTTCTCTGTCCTCCGGAGCTCAGTCTTTAGGCCTGTTTCCCTTCCTGGATATGCGGCCTGCTCCTAACTACAAGGATTGCGCAGCCATCTTTTTTGATGGAGAAATGCTGGCCGATGAATATTCTCCGGAAGGTAAATGCAAACTGGAAGCAGGCAGGAAGGGAACCTTGAGTGTCGCTACGGTGAAATTGTCCGGCAGCACTGTCGCTCCAATTGAAAGCATTGCCTTCAAAGTCGCCATTAAGAATAATCGCACCAACACCTTATGGATGTATTCGGAAAAAGCCTCCCAGGAAGTACAATTAGAGGACATCCTGAAAAAATGCGAACCGGGAGACCGTATCATTATCATGACGGTTGACCAACGCTATTCCCTGCCCCATCATGAAATTGAATTGGGCTGGGGGTGTTAGCTTGTTTGGAAGTTTAGGGGTTTAGAAGGGGCTCCTAAACTTCTAAACCCCGAAAATCCCTCACCATCCCTAAACTGTAAAACCCAAATAAGTCCTCAAAAAACCCTAAACTTCTCCACCATCCTTTGCACCCCCCCCCTTTTCTGTTATTTTGTGAAGGAGATCATTTTCCCGACAATTAAGTTAACCTTCACCATGAGAATTACTCCAGCACTTTCCACATTTCTGGCACTCGCTTTTCTGGCTTCCTGTACCTTCTCTGAAAACAGCGATGGGCAACCGGCCGGCCTGTCCGCGGGGGAAGTCCTGCAGCGCAGCATGCAGTTCCACGACCCGCAGGACCGATGGCCTGCGGCGGCCCTTCATTTCATCATCGCCGAGCCCCGTGTCGAAAACCCGGGCCGCCTCAGCGAGGTCTTCCTGAACAACCCCGGGAATACCTTCAGCATCAAACGGCAGTACGAGAACGTTTCCGTCGTCCGCGGCATCCTGCAGGACAGCTGCTATAGCCTGGTGGATAGCGTGCTGGTCAACCCGCAGGATACGGCCACAATCCGCCTGCACCGCCTGGATTGTGACCGCACGCAGGGCTACCGGGCATTCTACAAACTGCTCAACGGCATGCCCATGAGCCTGCACATACCGGAGGTGCAGCTGCTGCCGGAAGTGGCGGAAGATTCCATCGGCGGCCGGGAGGCGCTAAGGATCGCAGCCCGTTTCAACAACCCCATCATCGGAGAGGAGTGGTTCATTTACTTTGCGCCGGACAACTACCAGTTGCTCGGTTACGGCTACGCCGCCGAGGGCGCCGGCGAGATCCTCCGCCTGGACGGCCTGGCGGAAGTGGCGGGCATGAAGCTGCCCCGCATGCGGCACTGGTACAATAGAATAGATGGCTCCTACCTGGGGTCTGATATTTATGTGGTGGTGGAAGAGCTGTAAATTTGATGCCACGAAAACACTAAGGCACGAAAGCCGCACAAAGGATTTTTTCGTGGGATTTCGTGTCCGTCTGTTCAGCCGGATAAATTTTTGAGCTTTAGTGGCATAATTTTCTAAACTAAAATAATACCCTAACCATGAAAAGAGTAACCGGTATCGGCGGCATTTTCTTCAAGGCCAGAGACCCCAAAACGTTACAGGCCTGGTACCAGAAGCACCTCGGCCTTCCCGCCACTCCCGACGGCTACATCGTCCTCCAATGGGGCCAGGAGGAGGGCGATTCGGGCTATACGGTGTGGAGCGCCATGCCCGAAAGCACCCAGTACTACGCCCCCAGCCAGGCGCCTTTTATGATCAACTACCGGGTGGACGACCTGGACGCCCTACTCGAAGTGTTGCGGGAAGAGGGTGTGGAGATCGTCGGCGAACCGGAAGAGTACGAGTACGGCAAGTTCGGCTGGATCATGGACCCGGAGGGCAATAAGATCGAGCTGTGGGAGCCGAAGGATGAGGTGTTCCGGGAGGTGAATAAGTTGGATTGAGGGTAAACGCTGGCCCATTTCAGCTGTTCTATCAAAAACCGATTATCATGAGACTAGCTTTTATCCTTTCCCTTCTCCTGCTCACCGCCTGCGGCAAGGTCAACCCGCCGGTTAAAGTATTCGAACCGTCCAAACTGCCGCTGGACAAGATCAGCCTGCCCCAGGGGTTTAAAATTGCCGTCTTTGCAGAAGGGGTGAAAAACGCCCGTTCCCTGGAGCTCTCCCCCAACGGCACGCTTTTCGTCGGCACCCGGGGTGAGGGCAAAGTGTACGCCCTGAAAGACAAAGACGGCGACTTTCGCGCCGATACCGTCTACACCATCGCCAAAGGCCTGAAGATGCCTAATGGCGTCGCCTTCCGCGACGGCGACCTGTACGTGGCCGAAGTGAGCCGCATCCTGAAATTCGGGAACATCGAGGAAAACCTGGCCAACCCGCCCGAGCCCGTCGTCATTTTCGACAACTATCCTACCGAGACCCATCACGGCTGGAAGTACATCGCTTTCGGCCCCGACGGCAAGCTCTACGTACCGGTCGGCGCCCCCTGCAACATCTGCGAGTCGGAAGACGAGATCTTCGCTTCCATCACCCGCCTCAACCCGGACGGCACGGGCATGGAGATCGTGCACCGGGGCATCCGAAACACCGTGGGCTTCACCTGGCATCCGCAAACCGGCGAGCTGTGGTTTACCGACAACGGCCGCGACTGGATGGGCGACAACGAACCCGCCTGCGAGCTCAACTATGCTCCGCGCGATGGTATGCATTTCGGCTATCCCTACTGCCACGAGGGAGGCCTGCCCGATCCGGAGTTCGGCGACAAGCGCTCCTGCAATGAGTTTACGCCACCGGTGCAGAACCTGGGTCCGCACGTAGCGCCCCTGGGCGTGGAATTCTATACCGGCCAGCAGTTCCCAAAAGAATACCGCGGCCACATCCTCATCGCCGAGCACGGCTCCTGGAACCGCAGCGAGAAGATCGGCTACCGCGTCATGATGGTCAAACTGGATGGGAACAAGGCGGTGAGCTACGAGCCTTTCGCCACCGGCTGGCTGGACAAGGGCGACGTCTGGGGCCGCCCCGTCGACCTGGAGTTTCTGCCGGATGGGTCGATGCTGGTGTCCGACGATTTTGCGGATGCGGTGTATAGGGTCTATTATGAGCGGTGATTTGGTTGAATAGTTGATTAGGTTGATTGGCTCCAGGTAGGCCTGGTGCGGGGTGATCAGGTGGGCCATG
>CAYQKY010000001.1:0-174919 GCA_964418125.1 uncultured Phaeodactylibacter sp. | reverse complement strand
CCCCAATCAACTCAATTAACAACCGGCTCAATCAACCAATTAAGTACCGGCCTGAACCCCAACACGCTCCCTCACCACTGCCATAAACTCCTCCTGAATACTCTTCGTCTTATCCCGGGCGTACCACTTCTGGGCGGCGGCCGTCAGCTCCTGGTAGCGTTTTTTCTTGGCTTCCTTGTCCGTCAGCACTTCGAGGCCGGCCCTGGCGGCCATTACCATCTCCTGCACTTCCGCCGGGCGGGGGCCCCAGGCGCCCAGGACCTCCAGCGTACGGGCGTCGAGCAGGATCACTTTGGGGATGGAGCGGCCGCCGTTGGTCAGGAAGGCGTTCATAATATCGGGGTGCTCGTCGCGCAGGATGAGGCGCAGTTCGATATGATCACTGGCATCCGCCATTTTTTGGAGGACGGGGATGGCCTGAGCCGCATCGCCGCACCAGGCTTCGGTGAGGGTGAGCCAGATCATCGGCCGGTTGATGTACTGAAGTTGCGCTTTGACGTTTTCCAGCAGGCGGGCGGTCTTGTCCAGGCGGTTCATGCGGACCACGTTGAGCTGTGTGTAGTGGACCATCACCTCGCTGTGGTTTCCGCCGGTGGTTTTTCCCTGGGCCAGCAATTCATCGGTTAGCCGGCGGTACGCTTCATAAGTCATAGAATGGTTTACGACTTCACGGTCTATCTTTTTCATATTAGTCTGTTCTTTTTTCCCAGCAGTTGATCCCTACGCCCCGAAGAGAGTGATAAATTAACTGCCGTTTTTTAAGTCCGAGCGCAAGGGAACACGAGCGCAGCGACTGATGCCTGCCTATCTGGCAAATGCAGTTTGGCAGGCAGGGAATGAAATGGAATAAATTGCGCCCCGACAAACCAGCCGGCATTATGCCAAAATAGAACACGAATTGGCGCGAATGCAACGGATCGGGGAGCCCATGGCCAAGTTTTAGCCAACGGCCAACGAATAACGAGCTCCATCCGGTTCAGCAAAGTCCCGAATCCCGAATCCCGAATCCCGAAATTTACGAACCTACTCATCCAAATACCGGCGGGCGGCATTTTGTTTGGCCGGCGGGGAAATAAGTTGCACCAACTGTCGCAGGCTGGCCTTATTCTCTTCTAACTGTATGGCGCTCAGTACATCTTCCTTTTCTCGTTCAGTGATGTGGAAGGAGATGGAGGCTTCCAGTTTGTTGGCCTCCGAAGGGCGGTACAGGAAGCGGATGACGTCGAAGTGCTCTTTGCCGAGGATATCGTAGATGAACCCCAGGGTATTATCGTGCTCAAATTCCTGCCGTTCGAGCACCTTGCCGGCGATGCCGAGGGGGTTGATCAGGGATTCTACGATGCCCTGGCCACCGCTGGGCGCCACCTGTTCCAGTTTTTCGGAACTGCTGATCTGCAGCAGCACCACGCCGCTGGTATTTTCCCGTATCCAGTCCTGGAACACCTGAATAAAGCGGGTGGCGGAGATCATGCCGTAGTTGTCGATGAATCCGGCGTCCATGATCTCGACTTCCGGCTCGCTGGGCAGGTGGACGTTGGGCAGGATATAGGGGTAGGTAGCATTCATGCGCAGGGCGGTGAGGAAGCGCAGGTTGTCGGCGTTCTGTTCTTTGAACATCCAGCCGAAATCCACGGCGTCGGCCTCTACGGTGCTGGGGTGGGTTTGCCCGACGGGGGCCACCATCATATAGGAGACGCCCTGGGGGGAGATGATGAGCCGCCGGGCGTCGTTGACGATGCTGGGCGTGAGGAAAAGCATGGGTATGATGGCGGCCTGCTCCGCCTCCCGGTAATCGCCGATGGTTTTGTCCAGGATGAACCCTGTATTTTCATTGAGCTGCTGTTCGAAGATGTAGCCCCGGTCTTTGTGATAGGTATAGCCTCCGGTTTCAAAGGTGGCCCAGGGCAGGAAGAGGTCGTTGGAGACGATGGTAAAGGCAATGGAATTGAGCAGGTCTTTGGTAATATTGTCTACATACCGGCGGCTGTACAACGGGAGGGGCTGCCCCAGTTGCTGGCGCAGGTACAATTCTCTCAGATAGGCCATACCCAGCATGCCCCCGGAAGCGCCGGTCATCAGTGTGGTATGATCGAGGAGTCGGCCCTGCGTGAGGCTGTCTGCCGTTTGTACAACCTGCATAGCCCAGCTGGCTGCTTTGAGGCCTCCGCCGCTGACAGACAGGATCACCATTTTGGGTGGCGGGTGGCCGGCGGGCGCCACTTTGTTGCGCCACCGGTTGAGGATCTCGGCCGTAGAGGCTTTGTCTTTTTCTACCAGCGGGTCCCCGCATATCCCCTGTATCTTTTCCACCGTATAAGCTGCCGGCGGCGCCTGATAATCCAGGCCGTACGCCCGGTTCTGGTGGTTGAACGTTTCGGAGCGAGTGATGAAATTGAGGGCCAGCAGCCCGGTGATGATCACCGTCCCCCGCCATTCGTTGAACCAGTAAGTGACCGCTCCGATGACTGCCGTCAGCACGCTGGCCAGAATGAACAGGCTGGCGCCAGCCGGTATCCGGAAGGGCGAATAGTCGATGAGGTAGCCCAGGGCGAGCAGCACCATCATACTAAGCAATTGCAGGATGAGGGCGTTGAGGTGGTTTTGCTTGAAGATGCTCATCAGCAGGCTGCTGTCGTAGTGAGCAACGCTACGCACCAGTCGCGGCTGCAGGGCTTCCGACAGGTAGGTGGCCACCTTCCAGCGGGAGGTATCCAGCTTAATGTACTCCAGGTCGACGCGACGGCGGCCGGGCATGAAGCTCCGGCTCAGGTTCGGCGGCTGGGCGCCCCATTTTTCATAATAGGAAATGTCGCGGTTGGTGAACTGAAAGTACAGCGAATAGGAGGCCACCAGCGTGATGCTCCCTGCCAGGAACCCGAGGCAGTTCAAGAGAATAACCCCAAAGCTGAGCCCCTCATAGTAGCGTTGAAAATGGAAGACGAAGGCCATGTAAAAAAGGAAGAAGCAAAGGGGCAGCACCATGTTGTTGATCACGAACTTGGTGAAGGGCCGGGAAAGAGAGGCAAGGAAGGGGAAATAATGAGACGTAAGCAAATATAGGGTAAGGTGCCAGCTCATAAAAAAACTGCCGAAAGCCAGGCCTACGAAGTAAAAGCTCCAGAAGTTGACCTGCCCCAGGTATTCCGGGTCGAGAAAGAGGTACTGGAAACCGTATTTGCGCCCCAGAGAGCCCGACAGAAGCAGGGCAAAAAGGATCCACGTCCCAAGCAACAGCAGGTTGCTGCGCAGGTGGACCACCAGCAACTGCACTGGGAAGGAGTAATAGATATTGTGGAACCATCGCTTCATTTCAGGGCATAAATTATGGGTTTTCTTCGGGAAGAAGGAAAGGCAATGGGAGAATTCACTAGTGTGGTGGGTGACGAGCTCTTTGTATAAAGAACGTACTGAGGGGGTCGTTTAGTTGCCTGGAGAGAAACGGTTTATGGTTAGATTGTCTGATGGTTGGATCGTTCCTGGCGGCCTATCTTCCGTAAAGGCCGCCTCCCTGTCAAAACCGGCCTGCTGGCGGTTATACTCTGAACGGGCATTTTGCGTTATTAGAGGGTCAGATTTTCAGATTTACCAGATTTTGGAAATCTGGTAAATCTTTCAAAGATAAAGATACATGTTCCGAAAAATCATCCTTTCCGGCTTGACGCTGGTGTTCCTTGTTGCCTGCCAGAGCAATGTAGAGCAGGTGGAAGCGGAAGACAGCTACGGATATACAGAAAAATACGAGCGCAGGAAGACAGACTTCGCCCGGCATGGGCTCTACCAAAAGTTCACCCCCGGCGGACAGAAGGCGGAGGAAGCACATTATACCAGTGACACCCTGGACGGCCTGCGCATCCTCTACTATGAGAACGGAGACACTCAGATCGTCGAAACCCACCGGATGGGCGCCTTCGAAGGGCCTTTTCGCGCCTATTACGAAGGCGGCCAGCTGAAACAGGAAGGGCAGTACGAGGCCAATGTGATGTACGGTGAGTGGAAGCGCTACTATCCGGGCGGAGAATTGATGGAAGTGGTTACCTTTGCGGAGAATACCGAGAACGGCCCCTTCGTGGAATACTACCGGAACGGCAACAAAAGGGCCGAAGGCACCTATCGCAATGGGGAGGAGCACGGCCTGCTCAAGAAGTTCAGCCTGGCCGGCGAGCACATCCGCTCCATGAACTGCGAGGACGGCATCTGCCGCACCATCTGGAAGGTGGACAATGCCGACGAGCTGGAGGCGGAAGCGGAGCAGGATTTCTGATGTGCGATCTTTGATTTTTGATGTGTCTCTCGCATACCTCAATGTGGCAGCCGTGCTTTGAGAAAACTCCGTACATCAAGCTTTTAATTATGAAACTGCAAAATCTTAACTATGAATAAAAAGCTACTCTCTTTCCTGCATTGTGCCATTGGAGGGCTTTGCCAAAAATCAAAAATCAAAAATCAAAAATCAAAAATCACACATCGACTGGCCCCGCCCCTTCTCCTCCTCGCCTTCGCTTTCAACCTCTCCTCTGCCCAGATCGGCGGCATCAACACCTATGAGTTCCTCAACCTCTCTCCTTCGGCGCGGGTATCCGCCCTGGGCGGCAACCTGATCACCGTGCGCGATGACGACGCCACCCTGGCCCTGCCCAACCCGTCTCTGCTCAACGAGAGCATGCACCAGCAGCTGGCCTTCACCCACAGCTTCCACGTGGCGGGCATCAGCCACGGCTACGCCAGCTACGCCCACCACTTCGGCAAGGCGGGCATCACCGGCCACGGCGGCGTACAGTACGTCAGCTACGGTACTTTCGACCAAACCAATGAATTGGGGGAAGAGTTGGGTACTTTTAAAGCCGCCGAGTACGCCATCAACATCGGCGCCGCAAAGCAGGTGTACGGCCGCCTGGCCCTGGGCGCCAACCTGAAGGCGATCACCTCTCAGCTTGAGGGCTACTCTTCCTTCGGCCTGGCGGCTGACCTGGCGGGCGTCTATTTCGATACTTCCAGCAACTTCACCGCTACCGTCGTCTTTCGCAACATCGGCTCCCAGCTGACTACCTACCAGGACGACAACCCCGAGCCCATCCCCTTCGAGATCCAGCTGGGCATCTCCAAGCGGCTGCGTTACCTGCCTTTCCGATTTTCCATTATCTACCGCCACTTCAACCGCTGGAACATCCTATACGACGACCCCAACGCCGAGCCTTCCACCCTCTTTTTCGGCGAGGTAGACACCGAGCGCAGCCGGAGCAGCATCTGGTTCGACAACTTCTTCCGCCACTTTGTCTTCAACGGCGAATTCCTCTTCGGCAAAAAGGAGAATTTCCGCCTGCGCTTCGGCTACAACCACTTCATGCGCAAGGAGCTCTCCGTCGATAACTTCGGCAGCCTGGCGGGTTTCACTTTCGGAGCCGGTATCAAGGTCAACCGCTTCCGGATCGACTACGGCTACTCGGCCTTCCACCTGGGCGGCGGCCTGAACCATTTTGGGGTGTCGACGAATCTTCAGGAGTTTAAGCGGTAGGGAGTAGGGCTTAGAGCCTGAAGATGCAGCCTTTCGTTTCGAGCACCTCGTAGATGCCCATGCGGGAAGCGTTCAACGCAGTGGTAGCTCCGACAATTCTCCTGTCAAGCTTTGAGTTCTTTGCAAGGCCATAGAAAATTGAGCCAAGGGTTTCCCGCGCCTTGCCAAAGGGCATGTATTCCTCCTCGAACTTCTCCATGGCAATAAAGTAGGCTCTGGCGCTTCGGAAAACCGATAACTCCTCCCCAAAGATGGAGATCCTATTCATAAAAAGCTGTTATTAATTTTTCAGGTCAATCCATCGGCGTACAGAGGGGTAGTAGTAGAAATATCGCTCTCCATCAAAATGGGCGCCTCCGGGATGGGGGTGGTTCAAGTCGAGGTTGAGCCAGTAGTAGCCGTTCTTATCCTTGTGATAAATGGGATTGGTTTGGCCATACCTCTGATACAGGTACCTGAGGTATGGGCCGATATCTCCATTGCCAAGGCATAGTTCCGCATAGGCGTGGCCAGTGGATCCATACGCTATGGTAATACGCCCCACAGCCCCGATGGCATTGCATGCCGCCGTCATACAGATAGCCATATCATCACAATCCCCACTATGGCCTAACCAATATTCTCTGGGGGTGCAGAAGTATTCCGTATTGAGAGGGTCTTTCACGATGACCCTGTTTTCGAAAAGGTAATCGAAAAGGTCGCAAACCTGGCCAAGGTTGAGTTCTCCGGAATGGGCGGGGTTAAGTTCCTGCCGGGCCAGGCGCACGAAGGATGCGTCGTATTCGGCGGCGCGCATGAGCTGGCGCGCGCCGGGGTAGGTCGACGGGAATAAGGCTCTCCAGATTTTTTCAACCCAATTGCCTTGTTCCGTCCTGATCTCTAAATGAGGAAGCAGCGGCGCCGGCGGAAGCTGTTCCCTCCTTACTTCCGGCATGGCGTTTCCCTTGTTGTTGTCAGGCGGTGTATTTTTATCCTGAGGGGGAGGCTCGTGTACGAGCAACACCTGCGCGAATAAAACGAAAAGGAACAAGGCAAATAAAGTGTTCAGTAGGCAGCGCATAACTTCAGGTTTTGTTTCATACCTGAAGAGGCGAAGTTAGAATACGGAAATCGGGGGGCCAGAGAAAATCAAAATCGCTTAAGAGATGTTCGGGGCGCCCTGCGCCTGCCTATCTGCCGGTCGTATCCCAATCAATATTTCTGTGCCTGGTCAGCGGGGCCCGGCCCGGAGCAAAGAGGAAGGGTTTGTGGCCCGGGCCGTTGCTTTGCCGGTTGGTCAGTATGATGGTGGCTTCTAAATACGCAAACAATTCGGGAGCGGTTTCCTCAAAGGCGCCAATGGCCCTTCTGATATTGGAGCGGAGGGAGTCCGTACGGTGCTTTACATTGCCGGTAGGTTGCTGGCTCTTTAAGATGCGGGAATAGGGGTTGGCGAAATTGGGGTCAATACCCAACCTTACCACCAGATGGTCGATCTTTTCTTTGGTGCGCTTTCTGAGGTTGATCAGGTCGGTCCTGTTGCGTTCAAACTTGATGATGGTGTCTATTTGTGCGATGAGGTACTGAAAAATAGCATGGTCTTCCCGGGTCAGTTTTTTTTCCGGCTTATTTTTCAGCATATCCCATTTGGGCAAGTACTGGCGGAAGATGTCTTTGGCCTCTGCCAGGTTGGCTTGGTCCAGCTCAGGATCCACGGTTGCTCCTTTATTAGAAGTATTGTAAGTGTATCCCTGGCTATCCACGATCTCATACAAGTCCAAAGGAGTTATGTGTTCATCCGGGCAGCTCAGCAGATATTGGATGGAGGCCATGCCCTGATTTGAAGCGGGCCGGGTAGAGTGGTCGCTGCCTTCGAAGAATACCCGCCATTGTCCTCCGGAAGACAGGAAAAATGAATAGGGATAAACCTGTTTTCGCAAAGGTTTTTGGCGGGCCTCTTCTCTCATTTTTTCATTGGCCACTCTTCTGATTTCTTCCAGTGTGTCGCGTACTTTAAGCATCTCTTTTTGGTACGCGCTGGCCTGGGAATGCGCCTCGTCGATCTGGCTGATGACAAGGCCAATTTGAGACAAGAAAGAAGTATTCTGGAACTGCCGGTGGTACTCCCAGTGCCGTCGAATGTGCTCGAAAAAGGATTTCAACCGGGCGGCCAGGTGCATTTTTCGCATTTCCACAAAATCCACTTCGTACGCATTGTCAGGCGCATTCTTAACCGGATAGCCATGAGTGCCAAGCATAAAGATGGAGTCCGGGTTGTCTTCCTGAGTATCCAGCAGCTGCAATTTCAGGTTGGTGGCGCTTTTGCCTGAGTGGTTAAAGTAAGATACTCGTTTTCCATTACATTGATAGCTTGTCGGGCAGAGCCACTCAGCAATGGCTTCATTGAAATCATCGACCAAATCTTCAAGGCTGCTGAATCCGAACAAGTGCTCGGGGGTGTAGCGGTTCTCAAGGGTTTCAAATAAGCACTTCTCCACCAGGTCGCCCAGAAAAGAAAAGTAACTGTGAAATTCGAGCTCTTCGGCTTCTTCTGGATACAGGAGGTACCCCTTGGCTGCGGAGATCAGAGACAGAGGAACGATGCGGACGAGCTGAGAGCCGTTTTCGAAAAACTGCCTGACCTTGCCGGGCAGGTTTTCCAGGGGAGCCACAAAAGGCCCCCGGGGAGCAAGGGCTTCATCGAGAAAAGCAAACTCCTTCATGGGGAATACTTCATCGAGAGGCGGAGAAAAAGAGGGTGCGGACTGAGCCTGAACCTCAAATTTTCTATCCATTCCGTTTTTCTGAACGGTCAGCAAACAAAACTTCTGAGGTAAACGAAACTGGGGGGTATCTCCTGAATCATGCGCTTCCAAAACTTTTCTGAACAATGGTGATGAGTACTTTCCAGCCATAAAAAGCAGTCACTTTCTTTCAAAAATGCCTCCTCAATCAGAGAGCGAAATTCAATTTCGCCCCTAGGTATGTAGAAAGATTCGGAAAATATTGGATCAACCTTAAAAAGGAGGATAACAAAAAACAAATATAAGAAAAAGTCAGAACTCATGAGTCCAGAGACACCAGCCTATATTGAAGAATTGGCAGTGCAGGATATAAAAGATCATTTGCCTAACCGAATAAAACGACTAAAATTGATAAATCAGGATGCCTTGGTCGCAGATATCTTATTGGGTAAAGCGCCTGCCGAACTGGTGGCGCTGATGAAGGAGGAAAAACGAGATTTTTTGCTTCCTGCCATTGCCTCCTCCGAAGAGTTTGCTATGAATTGGCTGGCCAGCCGTGAAAAGGGGTGGCTGGACGATTACTCCAATGTAATTGAAGAGTTGTTGGAGGGTTCTTTGCTCCAGCCTAAAAATGAAAGGCCGGATACATTTACCCGGATCAAGCTGCTCGTAGACCGCGCCAGGGCCGGAGTCACAGCGCTCTTTCTCAAAGAACTCCTGGGAAAAGAGGCAATACAGGAAAACGTGAAATTAGAAACAGAAATATATTTATTAATTGCCAAACTAGAGGAACAGGATAAAGAGCTGGGCCTGGCCGATGCCCCCTGGTCTGGGATCAACCTGGAAAACCAACCTTGGTTGCTTGCTGTATTGCTATATATATGCCGGGACAAAAAGCTTTCTGATGTACTCACCGTTTTCTGGAATTTCGACGAGGCCTGCATGAAAGAAGAGAACGGCTTTCAAAGCGAACTGGAAGAGGTGCGCCCTTATATCGTATCTTATTTCAGGCAGGCCCTTTTTATGGGGCTTACGGATGCCGGTGAAGAAGACTATACCAAATACTTTTCTTTTGAAGCCAACATTCAGAGCCCATGGTTGGTGGGAGTCATTGAGGAAGTGCTGAGCCACCATACCATGAAAGAGATAAAGAGCCGGCTCGCCCAGCATGCCTCCGAGTCTCATCAGTCGGCCCGGAAGCAAATGCACCATCAAAAAATACAATCTATAGAAAAGGAATACGATTTATAGAAAAGGCTATCCTGTAGCAGGGCGCCCGAATGGGCCTTCTCAGAAATAATTTTCCTTTTGGATGAAAAAAGCATTAATGAATCTAATTCATAGCAATGATTAAGTTGAAACATGCATTACCCGGTTATGATGAGATTGCGGAGGGCATGCGGTTCTGGAAGATCATTCAACAGGATAACAACATAAAAACCAAGATCTATTTCGATTCGGCAGGGGCAGTGGATATGCTGACCGGCACCAATAGTGTATTTAAGGGGAACACATTCCAAAAGCCGCTGTACGAACGGCCTTCCAACCTGGTTTATGCCCTGGCCTCCCGCAAATGGCTCGGCGATATTTATATGCTGCCGCCTCATACAGAGGAATTCATCGACAGCCTGACTTTTAACGACCGCCTTTTTCCGCCCCATCGTACAGATGAGACAAGCCATCAAAGGGAAGAACTCTGGTACACCTTGCTCAAAACCAGGGATCTTCAGGGTTTGGGCGAGTTGATCAAGGGAAAGCAAAAGATGGACAAAGATATCATTCACGAGATACAACGCCATCCCTATCACATCTTCTTAGGTTTGTACCTTACCGCGGGCAGAAATTTTTGGAAATTCCGCTACAAAGATATCGTGAAGGAAAAAGCTATTTTGCGGTTTTCCCATGAGACGGACTATGAGTTTGGTGACGTCACAGATTCTGATCTTTTTCGGGCAGTCAACAACGCTCTCAATAAAAAAAGAGCCCGTACGGCCAATAATTATGTAGATGCCATCGCCCTGTGCATTCTTGATGAGAAGCTGCAGAAAGCTGAAAACCAGGAGGAAGAGCCCACCATTTTACCCTTGTTCTTTTCCAACCAAGACCACATTCTGGAAACCGTCCAGGAATTGAGCCGGGAACCGGATAAATCCACCGGCCGAACGCCTTTCCTTTATACAGATAAGCATTCAGGGGCTTGCTTTCCGGTCGTCCGGAAAGCAAGTTTCTTTATCATTGAAGGGTTTGTCAATGCCATGCGGCTCAACAACAACGAAGCGGCCATCTTCGAGTTGGAAAGCACCCTGAACAGAATTGTCAGAGAGGAGAAGCAGTTAAAGCAGGAGAGAAATGGGGTCAATGCTTTCCGCAAAATGCATTCCGAATACCTGGAACCGGACTTGCATGAGCGGGTAATGCTGGAATTTTTTGACCGGTGGTGGCAAGACAATGGCGCTGAGGAAATTATGCGGGAACTGGAACTGCACATGGAATACGAAAACCAGGAAGAACTGGATCAGCAAATTCACCAACAGATCGAGGAGGACAGGATACGGCTGCGCACCAAAATTAAAGGCTTTGGCCCAAGGATTAAAATAATACGGGAGGCCTGGCACTCTTTAATCGGGCTCAACAATTTTATCCGGGAAAAATTTGTTGAACCACAGGCGAGCTCCGATGCTTTCAACGAGTTTGGACCCCGGTACAACTTTTCGGCATTGGTGTGTGATAAGATCCAAAAATGGATAGACCGCGCAAAAGAAATTGTGGCGAGCGGTGACGAAGGCGAACTCAAGGCTCTGGAGGCTGATGTTATTTCCGACCTTATTGATGGGCTGTTTGAACAGGAAAAGGACGAAACAGCAAAAAAATCCCGCCTGGATAAGCTGGTGGCCAGTATTGGCTTTTTCTTTTTCTTCGAGCGGTACGATGTAGTCCAGAATGCCTGTGACATTGTGCGCCATAGACACCAGGAACAAACCCGAAACCCCGGAGAACAATACCCTACGCCTTCAATTGCACTCATTCATGCTGCTTCGGTATTTCATAGCAGAGGACAGCATACTTCTATAGCTGAACCAGAAGAAAGAGCTTTGAAAATCATTGAGTGTGTTGATGAAAAGGCCAAGGGCAATTATAAAATCTGGATCGGGTTATCTTATCTGTACAATTTGCTTTGGGAGTACCGCATCAAGAATTACAAATTCAGAGAGCTCTACGAACCGCACGATTTTTTTGACAATATTCTTCCTTCTAAGGGGGCGGAATATCTTCAGCATGCCATTCGGTACAGCAAGGCTGCCATAGATTTTCTGGAAAAGCTTTTCAAAGAAGATGACGACCCAAAGAAACTGAAGCAAAGAAGGCAAAAATACTACTATGCCCTCAATAATTATCTTTTTTTCAAAAGTCTTTACACCACTCCGGAAGAGTTCGCCACTCTGGATTATTTGCGGGAAAAGTTGGATGAAATAACGCATGATTTGGAATACTTCCAGGAAGACCGGTTTTCAGATACACTAGCACGGTATTATTTCCGGTCGGCTATTTTGACCAAAGACAAAAGATATTTTGAAATTGACCTGGACGATGCCATTGACTTCAATCAACGCGCCATCAGAAGCCGTCCGAAGGAATTATACCGAAATCTGGAACGTTTGTTGAGGCGCTGGAAATACAAAGGTTACGACGAAGCCCTTGCCCGGCAAAAAGCTTTCTCGAGGGCATCCTTCCAATAATCTCCCTTTCTCTATGCGACAATTGCAATCTTTCTGGAAGTGGTTGAAAACTCAGCTCCGAAGTATCCGGGAGGGGGGGCAGATGGTCCACAGGGACCTCTCAGATAAAGTCTATGAGCAATTCATCAAATATTTAGCAGGTATTATTATTACCTTCTTCGTCTCTTTAATACTCTATTGGGGGGGCGCCCAAAAAATTGTTGATTATTTCAAAAGCCTGAAAGATAAGGAGCAATACTACGTTGGCCGCCAAATAAACGGGGTGGTGCTGGATGTACTCACAAACGAACCCCTTGCTCGTGTAAGAGTAGGAGTAGTGGATGACAAAGAGGCCGTTGTATGGTCGGATGGCGACGGCCTGTTTTCCCTTTCTTTCCGGGCCCATGAAGACTCCACCCATTTTTTTCTCTCTTTTGCCAGGCCGGGCTATGCACCCCGAACCAAGCGGCATTCTATCCCACTCGATGACGAGGCAGAGGCTACCGTACAAAAGTTTACGCTGGAGAAGGCTTGGGTTGAATGAGCCGGGCAGCGAAATTAAAATTCGCGTGGACTTGCCTTACAGTGCTATTTTATGTAAATTACCTACTTGCTTTTAAAAAAAAGTTCCCAAAAGCACCTAAAAAACATCAAACTCCATGCTTATCCGGCTCAAATTTTTTCTCTTCCTGCTCTTTACCTGCATCGTTGGATGGATAATTTTTTCGGCCTGGGTGCCAAATCTCGAATCCTATACCGTAGTTGGCCATGTGGAAGCTTTGCATGGAGAAGTAGCCAAGGTGAAAATTAAATACACCGAGGATCCTAATGATTACGATTACGAGAGAATGAAGGAAATAGATGTCGGCGCCGACGGGCGCTTCAAATCTGTGATCAACGTCAAAGCAAACGGTACCATCTGTTTTTATGCCTATAAGAAAGGGTACACTACCTCCCGAAAGGTAGTGGCACTGGAATATCCGGATGCAGAGAATGACATTGGCAGTATTAATATTTCAAGCCTGCACGAAGAATTGGGATACAACCAAATCAAAGATACCCGGAAAATGCCCCAGCTCAGGCTCTTCCGGGATGAATGCCTCCTGAAACTCAACGGGCAGGTTAGCGTGAATGAGATCATGTATTTTGATCAAATCCAGGCTCTTCCGGCCTCTGGCTTATCTTGTTCTCACAGTAGCAATACAGCCCTGCTCAAAGCCAGGCTGAACCTTAATGGAAAGCTCGGCCCTGAGGCCTATTTCAGCTTAACCAAGCTGGCGTCCGGAGAAGCGTTTATTACTGAGCCCTACCATCCGAGCAATGTGATCTCTACAGCCGATGAAGGGATGCTTGCGAAAGAGAATAAGGCTGCTTCTTCCAAGAAAAAATAATTGCTATCCAGGCAGATATCTCCTGTAGTGGCTCGTCATTGCCTGCCTTCAGGAGCTAAACTGGAACTTTTCAGCCAGGCCCCTATTCCCAAAACCGCCAGTTAAACCCCGTCTTAATCTCTTTCTGGTCCTCCTCGCTCAGCAGCGGCTTCACCCGTTTCAGGATAGCCGACTTGGATACCACTCCAGTGGTCCGGTCGACCAGTTGGCCATCTTTGAAGAAGAGGAGGGTGGGCAGGCCCATGACCTTGTATTTGCGCACCAGTTTCTGGTTCTTATCAGCATCCAGTTTGACGAAGCGGGCTTTACCTTCCAGCTCCCTTTCGGCGGCGCCGAACTGGGGCGCCAGCATTTTGCAGGGGCCGCACCAGTCGGCCCATACGTCGACGACGACGGGCTGGGAGGAGTTGAGGACGACGGTTTGGAAGGTTTTACTGTTGATCTGTCGTGGCATAGCTCTTGATTTGCGTTTATACAAAGGTGCAATAAGCCAGTGAAAAATTAAGTGATCGAGTGCACATAAGGGCTGGGGCAGTGAACCAAGAGGTTCTTTTTTTTCTACCTGTACGGAGTATTCCCTTCTGGTTTTGCCCCGGTATTCTGTTGTTTAGCCCTGAACAATTTTTTTACTCCATTTCCTCTCCATATTTTTAGGGCAGGCCAGGTAATTGAAATGGCCGTTTTACAGAGCTGATTATTAAACAAAAGAAAGATCAACTATGAAGAACACCCCTATCCCCATCGCTTTCCACCGGAAAGACCCTCTGGCAGAAGGCGCCACCCTGCTGGCCACCGATGTCGGAGGGACAAAGGCCGATATGGCGCTTTTTGCAATGGAGGATGGCCGGCCGGTGCTGAAAGACGAGCACCGCTATGCTTCTTCAAAATGGGATTCCCTGATAGACATGGCCCGCGATTTTTGTCCGGCCGGCAAACTGCCGAAGCGGATGTCCATTTCTTTCGCCGGGCCGGTAAAGCAGGGCAAAGCAGAGGGCACCAACCTGCCCTGGGACATTGACAGCCATGCCCTTCGCCAGGCATTGAACATGGAGACCGTTTTTCTGATCAACGACCTGGAGGCCAACTGCTACGGCCTGGCGGCTTTGAAGGAGGAAGACCTCGAAGTCATTCACCCGGGCGAGGTGGTAGAGCCGGGTAACGCCGCCGTTATTTCCCCCGGAACCGGCCTGGGAGAGGGCGGCCTTTTCTGGGACGGGGAGGCGTTCCGGCCGTTTGCCACCGAAGGGGGGCACGCCCATTTTGCTCCCCGTGATGAACTGGATTGGCGCCTGTTCAACTATCTGGCTGAGCAATACGGCCATGTCAGCTGGGAAAGGGTGGTTTCGGGCATGGGCATCACCAACATCTTCCGCTTTCTGCGGGATGTGGAGGAAATGGAAGTGCCGGCCACGCTGGAACACATCGAGGCGCCCGCCATTAGCCGGGCCGCAGCGGCCGGCACCCCGATCAGCCAGCGGGCACTGCAGCTCTTTTTCCGCTACCTGGCCTGGGAGGCGGCCAACCTCGTCATGAAGTTCAAGGCTACCGGAGGCATTTACATCGGCGGCGGCATCGTCCCCAAGATCTGGAATGAGGAGTACCGGGATATTTTCAATGAGCAGTTCTTCGTCGTGGGCCGCCTGGCCGCACTGGTAAGGACGGCGCCGGTCACGCTGATCCTCAACCAGAGGACGGCCCTTATGGGAGCAGGGTGGTATGGGGCCTATGGGTAAAGAAAGGAGGTGGCGGGAAGCCTGCTTTGTCCTGCCAGCCAAAAGCCTGAAGGCGCCTCCGTGCCCTTGGCAATATATTGTTATCTGCTTATATTGCTGAATGGTATCGTTCCGGATCTTCTTTACTTTAGGGGTTTTGTCCCAACTCATTTCATTTTTTGCCTTTCCGCGGGCCGGAAATGGCCAGGGCCGCTCTGGCCCGGTGGCATTCGACCACCTGACCACGGAAAATGGCCTGTCCCATAATACGGTTTATACCACCTTGCAGGGCCAGGACGGGCTGTTATGGATCGGAACGCGCTACGGCCTCAATCTCTACGATGGGCACGAGTGCCGTTTGTTCCTGCCGGCTAAGGGCGACACCACTTCCCTGAACGGCCCGATAGTGCTCGCTCTGCTACAAGACAAAACCGGGAAGATCTGGGTGGGCCACCGGGAGGCGGGCATCAGCGTATGGGACGGGACAAAGGGCATTTTCGAGAGCTTCCCTGCTGGCCCGGACCCCGATATCGACTGGGAAAAGGCAACTGTCCGGAGTTTTTTTGAAGACAGCCGCGGATGGCTGTGGGTGGGCACTGCCGGCAGCGGAGCTTTCATTTTTGATGAAAACCGCAGAAAGGCCGGGCGTCTGTGTGCCCAGTGCGGCCCACCATCCCAGGCGTTGAGCAACAACTTTGTCTTTGATTTCCTGGAAGATAAACGGGGCATAATCTGGATCGCCACCGATGGGCGGGGGGTCAATGCCTATGATCCTGTCGCCCAAAAAAATACGGTGATCAACAGCAGCGATCCGCTGAACCTGAACAGCTTCGAAAAATCGCTCTGTCTGGACAAACAGGGAAATGTGTGGATCGGGACTGCCGGCAGCGGCTTGTATAAATACGTTCAGGCTGAGGGCCGGTTCGAGCATTACTTCAGCGGCGCCGGAAATCCGCAACAAAGCCTTTCTCACAACATCATCACTGACCTGGAGGCCGACTCCCTGGGCACGCTCTGGATCGCCACCGACGGGGGCGGCCTTAATATCCTGGATCCGTCTACCGGAAATTTTCGGCAGGTGGTTGCTTCAGCAGGTTTTCCCCAGGCGCTTAATACCAACGCCCTGTATCACCTGATGTTCGACAACATCGGCAACCTGTGGGTGGGCACCTTCAACGGAGGCGTGAACATTCACAAGGCGTATTCCCCGCCCTTACTGATCTATGAAAACCAGAATGGCTACGGTAGAAAAGGGCTCCGTTCTGTATTGGCGCTAAAGGAAGACGAAGCCGGCCGGCTTTGGATAGGTACTGACGGAGGCGGGTTGTTCTACGCAGATGTCAGAGGAAAAAACATCGGCGAGTTGCAGGTGGCCACCGCTTTGGGGAAAAAGTTTCCCAAACCGGTGGTGACTTGCCTGGAATCGGATAATCAGGGAGGCTTATGGGTGGGCACTTATGCCGACGGCCTGTCCTTTTTCAATACCCAAAATGGCTCCATCCTCAATTTTCGATACCAGCCGGAAAACCCCAACTCGCTTTCGCATAATAATGTCTGGGATATCGAACCCGACAGTAAAGGAGGCCTGTGGATCGGCACCCTCGGGGGAGGCCTGAATTACCTGCCGCCCGGCGCCGATGCTTTCATTCGGTATCTGCCCGATCCCGGCGATTCCAACAGCATTTCCAGCGTGCAGGTCGTGGATATCCTGCTCGACGAAGAGCGCGGATACCTCTGGGTAGCGAGCGAGGACCAGGGGCTTAACCGCCTCAGCCTGGCCACCGGCCGTTTTCGATATTATAGCCAGGAAACCCCGGGCCGCCTGGGCCGCCTGAGCGGTGACAACCTGCAGTGCCTGTTTCAGGACAAAGAAGGCCGGCTCTGGATCGGGACGGAATTCGACGGGTTGAATTGCATACTGCCGGAGAGGGAGGAAATTTTACACTTCGATACCCGGGACGGCCTGCCCTCCAATATGGTCAACAGCATAGAAGAAGACGAACAGGGCTATTTGTGGATCAGCACCCAGAAAGGCATTGTGCGCCTGGCGCCCCAAACCAGGGAATTCATGGATTTCGGCGCCGACGACAACCTGCGCAATAACCAGTACAACCCCCGTGCTTCCCTGCGCCTCAACAACGGGCTGTTGGTTTTCGGCGGCACCAACGGCTTTTCCATTATTGCCCCATCCGCCGTCAGGCCCAACCCGCACCCTCCGAAAGCCGTTTTTACAGCCTTGAAGCTTTCCGGGCAATCCGTGCCTATTGGCCAATGGAACGGGCGTAGGGTGCTGAACGGCAACCTCAACGACCCGGGGACTGTCGTCCGCCTTTCTTATGCTGACCGGGGGATCATTTTTGAATTTACGGGGACGGATTACACCAAGCCCGAAAAAAATAAGTATGCCTATCAACTGGAGGGCTTCGACAAAGATTGGAACATTGTAGGCGCCAGCCAGCGCCGGGCCGTTTATTCCAGCCTGAAAGGAGGCTCCTACCGCTTAATGATAAAAGCGTCCAACAGCGATGGGGTATGGGGCGAGGTTCAAACCCTGGCCATCGAAGCCTCTCCTCCGTTTTGGGAAACCTGGTGGTTCTATTTACTGTGTGTGCTTGCACTGCTCGGGGCCGCATTCCTGATCATCAGATACTTGCTCGAGCATCAGAGGGCCGTCTTCCTGGAGCGGTCCTTCCGGGCGGAGCAGGAAATATTGAGGCTGAAAAATGAAAACCTGGAAAAGGAGGTCGAAGCGAAACAGGCCCGCCTGAGCGCTTCCGTCCTGCAAAGTGCGCATAAAAACCAGTTCCTGGAAAGCCTGAAAGCCAGAATACTGAAGATGGGGACTCCCGGACAGGAAGGAAAACACCCCGAATTGCGCCGGCTCATCCGGGCCATAGACAGCGAACTGAACCAGGAAGATTACTGGGGCCAGTTTCAACAGGCTTTCGATCAGATGCATCAGGAATTCGCCCACGAGCTCCAGCAAAGGCATCCTCATATCTCCGATAACGATTACCGGCTTTGCTACTTCATCCGAATGGGCTTCTCCAATGCCGAGATCGCCTCCATTCTCAATATTACCGTGAACGGGGTGGAGCAGAGCAAATACCGGCTGAAGAAAAAAATGGAGCTGGATAAGAACGCCTCTCTCAACGAGTACATCCGCATGCTCTGATGGGTGCTCGCGGTTCGGTTTTCGCAGTACGGTTTTCGGTTGCTCAGGGGGGGCTCCTGATTCGCGTGGCCTTTACCGGCTTGCAGCGATCCATCCTGACTTCGGGTGAGACTTCGGCGTGAACTCAGTCGAACGCTGGCCGGGCGGATGATATCGAATAGCGGTTAACACACCAAAAAATTCCACTCTGGCGAGTGTTTGTCAGGTGCCATTTTTATGTTTTTCCCTCTCCAGCGCCTTCTTTTGTAAGGCTCAAACCGGTTTGCCTTTCAGAATAAAATCTACGCCGAAACAACACATTCGTTCACAACTGTAAAAAACAAAAGACATGAAAAATTTGATACGGAATTCGTGGCTGTTACTTCTGGCAGCCTATCTCGTTTCCGTCGCTTCCTGTAAAAAGGATGAAGTGGTGGAAGTGATATCGGGTTTTTCCTATACCATTGACCAGAACGATTTCAGGAAAGTGACTTTTACCAACGCCTCCCAGAATTACTCCAAGCTATCCTGGGATTTTGGTGATAATTCAGCGGGCTCCGACGAAGAGAACCCCGTGCACATCTATCCCGGAGATGGGGCCTACACTGTCAAGCTGACGGCGACCCACCCCAACGGGCAGGATACGGACGTTTCCACCCAAACCATAACCATAACGGACCCGGATGCCGAGCTGACCAAGCTGGTGGGCGATGATTCCAAAACCTGGAAACTGCTGCGGGTGGTAAGCCCGGGCCGCTGGCCGCTGGAAGTAGGCCCCATCGACCGGTCGCAGGTATGGTGGGCCCAAGGACGGGACAACGACGAGATCGCGCTTCGGCCGTGCATCATGAACGATGAATTCATCTTCGGCCGCGACGGCAGCTATACATATAACTCCAACGGCGATTTCTGGGCGGAAGGCGGCGTTTTCGAGCCGGCCAACCTCTGCCAAACCACCGAGGCAGCCAACCTGACCGGCCCCGGCGGCACGGACCTTTCTGCTTTTGGCGACGGGATGCATGCCTTCACCCTGGCGAATGGAAAACTTACGGTGACTGGCCTGGGCGCATTTATCGGCCTGCCCAAGATCGGCACCGACACCGAAGTGAGCACGCCCCAGCAGTCGGTTACCCTCGATGTCATTAAATTATCTGACGGCGACGTGGATACCCTGATCCTGGAGTCGAAGTGGAAGTTTGCCGACAACACTACGGGGCAGCCGGACGCCTACTGGAAGATCACTCTGGTCCATTACGACAATCCGGCCAACGAACCTCCGATCCCGGACGTAAGGCCCCAGGTAGGCTTTACCGCCGAAATCAACGGGCTTACCGTCACTTTTACCAATACATCCAACTTTGCCACCAGTTACAGCTGGGATTTCGGCGACGGTAATACTTCCACTGAGGAGAACCCCACCCATACTTATGCCGGCGCCGGCATATACACGGTAGTGCTGACCGCCACCAACAACGCAGGCAGCAGCACGGCCCAGCAGGAGCTGACGGTCACTGCCGGCGCCATGACGGAAGCCGACCTCATCGGCGGCGCCTGGCAGATACGCAATGCCGAAAACTCCATCTTCGTAGGCCCGGCGCTCGGCAGCAACGCCTGGTGGGGCGTGCCCGCCAACTTCCTGGATGGCTCCTCCACCGGCACGGATGACTGGTCGTGCATCACCAACGATGAGTTCATTTTCAACGCCGATGGCTCCTATGAATACAAGACCAATGGCGATGCCCGTAACGACGGCTACATGGGCAGCCCCAACGGCTGCTGGCCTGACGCGGAAGTGGCCGCCAGCGGCAACGGCGCCGCTTTTGGTTCGGGCGTCCATTCCTGGTCCTTTACTCCGGCTTCCGCTTCGCCTTCCGGCAGGCCCCTTATTACGGTGACGAACGGCGCTTCGGGCGCGGCCTTCGTCGGTTTCTACAAGGGCTATTACGGCGGCGAGAATATCGATGGCGCCAACCCGCCCAACGGAGGCCAGGCCTCCAACCAGTACGAAGTGATGAGCTATCTCAATGACGGCACGACAGAAACGCTGACCATCTCCGTGGACATCTCCGGCGACCACAACGGTTCAGCGGCCTGGACGATGGTATTGGTCCGGTAGACAGCTGTGTTTCGGTGTTCGGTGTTCGGTTGCGAACCGCGAACACCGAACACCGAATTGCGAACAGCGAACAGCATTCAGATGCCTCATTCAGACAAAAAACAAACAAAAAACAATGGCCAGGTTAATATTTTTCATGATCAGCTATTTCACCGTGCTGGCCGCATTTGCCCAGGTGTCCGGCAAAGTGTCCGACGTTTCGGGCGAGCCGCTGATCGGAGCAACGGTGTCCTTGAAGGGAACGGCTGAAGGAACCATCACTGATGCGGATGGCAATTACACCCTAATGGTGGAGGAGGGCGTCCTGGTGTTTTCCTACACCGGTTACGAGCCTCAGGAGATCCCTGTCGACGGCAGGTCCAGGATCGATGTGGCGCTGCAAACCGCCAGTTATATTCTGAACGACGTGGTGGTTATCGGTTATGGCACTCAGAAGAAAGAAGACCTGACTACTTCTGTGGTGGTCATCGACGAAAAGGCGATCAAAAACCGGCCTATGGTTTCCGCCGCCGAGGCCCTGCAGGGCAAAGCGGCGGGCGTGCAGGTAGTGCAGCCTTCCGGCAAGCCGGGGGCCGATATTGCGGTGCGGGTGCGGGGCGCCACCTCCGTTCTGGCCGGCAACGAGCCGCTTTATGTCGTTGACGGCGTGCCCACTACCGACATACGGGGGCTGAACCCCGCCGACATCGCCACCATGACGGTCCTGAAAGACGCCTCGTCGGCCGCCATCTACGGCGCGCGGGCGGCCAACGGAGTGGTCATCATTACCACCAAACGGGGAGAAGAGAATACTTCCGTCATCACCTTCAGCGCCTATGCCGGCCTGTCGGATCTCCGCAGAACGGTCGAGACGCTCAGCACCAAGCAGTACCGCGGCCTGATGAATGAGATCATCCCCGGAGCGCTCGACCCGGCGGCCACCGGGTATACCGACTGGAGTGATGAGGTGTTCGGCTACGGCAGCAACCAGAGTTATCAGCTGTCTTTTTCGGGTGGTAATGAGAAAACCCGCTATCTGTTATCCGCCAACTATCTCAGCCAGGAGGGCATCGTTAAGCCCGCTCGTTTCGGCCGCTACTCGGTGCGCCTCAACCTGGATAACCAGGCTACGGACTGGCTTAAGGTGGGCGCCAATATGAACGTTCTGCGTTCGAGCACCAAAGATACGCCCGACAACGCAAGCAGCGGGCGGGGCGGCGTTATCATGAGCGCCCTGAACACACCGCCCTTTCTCGGTATTTACAAAAATGACGGCAGCGGGCAGTTCGACCCCAACCCCTTCCAGCCATCCTGGGAAAACCCGGTGGCCTACATGTTCGGGCCGGACCAGGAAGCTGTCGACACCCGCCTCTTTGGTAACTTCAACGCCGAGGCCACCCTTTTCAAAGGGTTCGCTCTTAGAACCAACCTCGGCGCCGATATCAACGCTCACCAGTGGGAATACTACCTCGACCCCTTCCGTACCAATTACGGCCGCAACCAGAACGGGCTGGGGCAGGCCGACCGGTCCAACAATACGATCTGGCTGTGGGAAAATACCGCCAGTTATTTTACTGCATTCGGGGATAGCAAGGTGTCATTCCTTGCCGGCAGCAGCATACAGAAGTCGCACTGGGGTAATTCCTACATCTATGGCAATGACTTTCCCGCCGATGTAGCGGTGCGGACCCTGAACGCGGCGAACAGCATCTCTGCCAGCACCGACGTACAGGAATGGGCACTGACGTCCTTCTTCGGGCGTATCACCTATGACTACAAAAGCAAATACCTGCTGACGGCCTCTGCCCGGCGGGACGGCTCCTCCAAGCTGGCCCACCACTGGGGAACCATGCCTTCCTTCTCGCTCGGATGGCGCATCTCGGCGGAGCCGTTCATGCAAAACATCGGCGCCATCTATGACATGAAGCTGCGCCTGGGCTGGGGCAGAAACGGCAACCAGGAGGGCATCTCCAATTATGCCCGCTACGGCCTGGTGTCGTACTACCGCCGGGCAGCCACTAACCCCCTGTCGGGGCCGGCTGCCGTACAGGTAACCTACGGCAACCCCGACCTGAGGTGGGAAACCACCGCCCAGTCCAACATCGGCCTGGACCTCTCCCTGTGGCAGGGGCGGGTCAACTTTACCGCCGACGCTTATTATAAGAAAACAGACGACGTGCTGCTGAACGTGCAGTTGTCCAACTCCCTGCCCATCACTTCTATTCAGACCAATGCCGGGACGATCGAGAACAGGGGGCTGGAGTTCAACATCTCCACCGTGAACACTACCGGAGAATTGCGCTGGAATACGGATTTCAACATATCCTTCAACAAGAATAAGGTGCTCGAACTGCAGTACACCGATGTATACTACTTCGGCAGGGTTTACAGCAACAACCAGGATGTGGCCATCGTGCGCGAAGGCCTGCCGCTCGGCGTTTTCTACGGTTACGTTGCGGAAGGGGTGGATCCCGAATCGGGCGACCTGACGTATAAGGACGTGAACGGGAACGGCATCTTCGACCCGGGCGACCGCACCGTCATCGGCGACGCCAACCCGGACTTTATCTACGGCCTGACCAATAGCCTTTCCTGGAAAAATTTCGCCCTCGACCTCTTCTTCCAGGGCAGCCAGGGTAACGACATCTTCAACGCCACCCGGATAGACCTGGAAGGCATGTTCGACAGCAAGAACCAGTCTACCGCCGTATTGCGCCGCTGGACGCCGGAAAACCGGTACACCGACATTCCGAGGGCCATCGGCGGCGGCAAGGTGGACAATGTGCGCAACTCTACCCGTTTCGTGGAAGACGGCTCCTACCTGCGCCTGAAGGCAGTGACGTTGTCATACACCTTCAATCCGGAACGGTTGAACATCCGCCAGTTTACGGTATATGTGACCGGACAGAACCTGCTGACATTCACAAAATACAGCGGGTTCGATCCCGAGGTGAACGCCTTCGGAAGAAGCGCCACCGAGCTTGGTATCGACTACGGCACCTATCCGCAGGCGCGTATACTCACTGCCGGGGTGAATGTGGAATTCTAAAAATGAGAAAAATGAAAAAGTACATAACAGCCCTTTCTTTCCTTTCTGCACTGGTCCTGTTTTCCTGTGAAAACTACCTGGAGCTGGAACCGGTTTCACAGAGCATTGCCGTTGACAATACCGATGCCGATTCCGTGTATTTCAAAACGGCAAGTGAGGTGGAGGCCGCCCTTGCCGGCGCCTACTCCGATTTCAAGAACGAGTATTATCAGCTCGATTACTACGTCAATGGCGATGCCCAGTCGGACGACGCCTACGCCGGAGGAGATAATCCCGACAACTTTCAGATCGACGACTACCGGCTCGACGCCACCAACCGCAACGTCAGCCGCGACTGGGCCTACCTCTATTCCACCATCGGGAAAGCCAATACTATCCTCAATAATATCGACGCGGTAACCGACCCGGCGCTGACTGCCGCCCGCCGGGAGGAGATCATTGGCGAAGCGGCCTTCATCCGGGCGTTCATGTACTTCCAGTTGGTGCAACTGTGGGGCGATGTGCCGTTGCAATTGCAGGAAGTGAAAACTATCAGCGCCGACCGGCTGGAGGAGATCTACTCGATCATTTTTCCCGCCCGTTCGCCTGGGGAGGAGGTATATGCCCAGATCATTACCGATCTTGAAACGGCCCTGCCCCGGGTACGCGCCACTGCCCCTCACAAAGGCTATGTGACGACAGGAGCGGTGAACGCCATGCTGGCCAAAGTCTACGCCACCCAGGAACCGCACGACTGGGCGAGGGTCCGCGATTATTGCGATGCCGTTATCGCCGGAGGGTATTCGCTGTTGGACGAATACGAACAGCTGTGGGATAACGCCAATGAGAATTCCGCCGAATCCATTTTTGAGATCAATTACAGCGGAGGTTCCGCCGACGGCAACTGGGGCACCAAGATCTTCCGGGGGATCGACTGGAAAAAGTTCAACTTACCCTCCAACGATCTCATTGCCGCCTTCGATGCCGAGAATGACCAGATCCGGAAAAACGCTTCCGTCATTTTCCTGGATGTCACCGGAAGGTGGTCGGACCCGCACTGGCCGCAAACACAATATCCGTTCATCAACAAATGGCGCAACTTTCAGGAAGGCAGCGACCAGAACTACATTTTCATCCGCCTGGCGGACATCCTGTTGCTGAAGGCCGAGGCGTTGAATGAGCTCGGCGATCCGGCCGCGGCCGCCGCGCTGGTCGACCAGGTCCGGGCGCGGGTTAACCTGCTTCCTACCACGGCCTCCACGCAGGCAGAAATGCGCCTTGCCATCGAGAAGGAACGCCGCCTCGAGCTGGCCTTCGAAGGCCACCGCTGGTACGACCTGAAGCGCACCGGCCGGGCCATTGAAGTGATGAACAACGCCAAAGGCGTCAACGGGCAGCCTCTAGGCTATAATCTGACGACGGAGCGGCTTTTGTGGCCGATCCCGCAGGCGGAACTGGATAAAAACTCAAAATTGACCCAGAATCCGGGGTATTGATGTTTGATGTTTGATTTGGCCAATGCGGCCTACGATAAAGGTACACGAAGCAAGACAACAATTTTTGCAGTTGAACCGATGAGCGTACGTCAAAGGCTGAGGTGGAGTCTTCTGTTCAATTCAGTTCTATTTTTTAGTTACGCCGAAATCAAAAAAAATGAAGATCAGAATTTTCACTATCCTGCTCCTTTTCTGTTCGTTTGGTTATGGACAGGATACTGCCCATTCATCGGGCCAAGATGCTGTCGAAAAAGGAAATAAGGCAACCGTTTTCACCACAGCTGCGAATACCGAATTCCGCCTCACCTTGACGGGCACGCTGGCCTTTGCCTCCTTCGGACAGCCTTTTGAAGACCAGCCCTGTGTTTTTGTCGACCCTGCACAAACCTTTCAGGAATTCATCGGCATCGGGGGGGCGTTGACCGACGCCTCAGCCGAGACCTTTGCCAAATTGCCCGCAAAACGGCAGGAGGAGCTGCTGCAGGCTTATTATCATCCCGAAAAGGGCATCGGATATACCCTGGCCCGCACGAACATCAACAGCTGCGATTTTTCCAGCGGTATGTACACCTATGTTGGAGAAGGGGACCGGGAACTGCGCACGTTCAGCATTGCGCCCGACGAGCGGTTCAAAATGCCTTTCATCAGGAAGGCGATGGCGGCGGCCGGAGGGCGGCTGGGCCTTTTCGTCAGCCCCTGGAGCCCCCCTGCCTGGATGAAGGACAACAACTCCATGCTGCAGGGCGGCAAACTGATGCCGGAGTACTATGAGTCGTGGGCGAATTACTTCGTGAAGTTCATACAGGCTTACGAAAAGGCGGGTATCCCCGTTTGGGGCCTTTCGGTGCAGAACGAACCCATGGCCAAGCAAACCTGGGAGTCCTGCATTTACACGGCCCAGGAGGAGGCGGATTTTATTAAAGGCCACCTAGGCCCGGCCCTGGAAAAGAATGGCCTGGCGAACAAAAAGCTCATCGCCTGGGACCACAACCGCGACCTGATCTACCAGCGGGCGTCCACCTACCTGAGCGATCCGGAAACCGCCAGATATATCTGGGGCATCGGGTTCCACTGGTATGAGGTTTGGACCGGCGGGCGCCAGTACGAGAACGTAAAGCGCGTGGCGGAGGCTTTCCCCGAAAAAAAGCTGCTGCTCACCGAGGCCTGTAACTTCCCGTTTTCCTGGGATACCTTCGATGAATGGGCCTGGGGGGAGCAATACGGCGAAAATATGATACACGACTTCAACAACGGCGCCGTGGCCTGGGCCGACTGGAACATCCTGCTCGACGAGAAAGGCGGGCCCAACCACGTCGGGAACTTCTGCTTTGCACCGGTGCACGCCAAAACGGAGGAGGGCACGCTCCATTACATGAATTCCTACTACTACATCGGCCATTTTTCGAAGTTTATCCGCCCGGGCGCCCGGCGTATCGTCAGTTCGTCGAGCCGGGCGCAGCTGCTCACCACGGCTTTCCTAAACACGGACGGAAGCATCGCCGTAGTCGTTATGAACCCTACGGAAGAAAAGATCGCCTATCGGTTGTACGTCGGCGGGCAGGCGGTAGAGACGGAGAGCCTGCCGCATTCTATTGTCACGTTAGTTTTTTAAAGATCGATCATGAACAGAATCCTGCTTTTACTCCTCCTTTTCAGCCTCATGAGTTGCGAGGCTCAGCCAGACGTTGAACCCTACGAGCCGCCTCCCGTCCTGCCGGTGGAGGTTTGGACGACTTCCGGCGACGGCGTCAACCTGCTGTACAAGAAAACGGTTGGCTTTGCCGGCAGCGAGGATGACCGCTTTCCGTCCATCCACATCGACACCGCCCAGCAGTTTCAGGAGGTGTACGGCTTTGGATATACGCTCACCGGTGGCAGCGCCATGTTGTTGCACCAGATGGCGGCGCCCGGCCGGGCAGCTTTGCTTCAGGAGTTTTTTGGCAAGGATGAAAACGCCATAAGCGTAAGCTACCTCCGCATCAGCATCGGCGCCTCCGACCTGGACCCGGTGGTGTTCAGTTATAACGACCTGCCTCCCGGGCAAACGGACCCCGGGCTGCAACATTTCAGCCTGTCGCGGGATACGTTGTTCCTCATTCCTGTCCTGAAGGAGATCCTGGCCATTAACCCGGCCCTACGGATCATGGGCTCGCCCTGGAGCCCGCCGGTTTGGATGAAAACCAATGGCAGCAGCATTGGCGGCAACCTCAAACCCGAATATTACGGCGTTTACGCTCAGTATTTCGTCAAGTATATCCAGGCCATGCAGGCCCAGGGCATCACCATTGACGCCATCACTCCGCAGAACGAACCGCAGCACGGCGGCAACAACCCCAGCATGGTCATGTCGGCGGCCCAGCAGGCCGATTTTATCAAGAACCATCTCGGCCCGGCTTTTGAGGCCGCTGGTATCTCCACCAAAATCGTCATCTGGGACCACAACTGCGACAACCCGGCATACCCCATCGAGATCCTGAACGACCCGGCGGCGAAAGCCTACATACACGGCTCGGCCTTCCACCTCTACGCCGGCGATGTCGGCGCCTTGTCGCAGGTCCATGACGCCCATCCGGACAAGGCAATCTATTTTACCGAACAATGGACGGGCGCGAACGGCACTTTCGAGGGCGATCTTCAATGGCACCTGAAAAATGTCATCATCGGCACGATGCGCAACTGGAGCCGCGTTGCCCTCGAATGGAACCTCGCCAGCGATCCCAATTTCGAACCTCACACGCCCGGCGGCTGTACCCTGTGCCTGGGCGCCGTGACGATCGACGGTTCGAAGGCCACAAAGAATGTCGGTTACTACATCATCGCCCAGGCGGCCAAGTTCGTGCCGCCGGGATCGGTGCGGCTGGGCAGCAACATCCTGGGGGGCTTGCCGAACGTGGCCTTCCGCCGGCCGGACGGCAAAACCGTGCTGATCGTGCTGAATGAGAGCAACGGCATACAGTCGTTTAACATCAGTGCGGGAGGAAAGTGGATCACGGCTTCCCTGCAGGGGAGGACGGTGGGGACGTTGGTGTGGTGAGGGTTTTCTGTTTATATTTGCTTGTTTTCTGGCCGGAAACACAAGCATTATGAACCTCCACAATTTTGAACGCTCCTTTTCTTCCACAGTCCTCAGCCGGGGAAAGTCTTATTTTCGCAGCGGCAGGGTGGCCTTCCTGGAAAAGGCGCCCGGTATAGGCCAGGATGAATGGTTCGCCCTAGTAGAAGGGAGGGGCGACGAATATGAAGTTGAAATAACTCTTCTCCCCAACGGAGACATCTCTCACTACGCCTGTGATTGCCCCTACGACTGGGGCGGCCCCTGCAAACACATCGCCGCTGTGCTTTTTAAGATACGGGAAGAGAGGAGTACAATGAAGAAGGAGGCCCCGTCAGCCTCCCGGCCTGCGCCTAAAAGCCGGAGCGTAGAGGAACTGATGAAAGCCTACACGGAACTGGGCGAAACCGAACAACGCCTGCTCAAGATTGCCGCCGTGCTGTTGGAGCCGGCGTCGCAGACCAAGCTGATGGAGTTTTTTAATGAAGCAAAATTCAGTAACAGGTCCAAAAACTTATATCCTGCGGAGATAAAACCCGCCCTGGAGAAGCTCGTCGACGAGGGCTTCTTCACCATTACCTACCAACAATACGGGTGCTCCATTGAGCTTGCCGACGCCCTGTGCAACCGCTATTTTTCTACGGACCCCGATTTTGCCAAAACGGCCGGCCCTATCCGTCGTGCCTTTCCCTCTAACATATACTGGCATCATTCCTTCACGCCCGGCCGGCTGCTCCGGGATATGCGGATCGGCCGTTATACCGACAATACGGCCTTATTTCAACAATGCTTCTTCGCATTGATCCAACTGGGCAGGAAGGGTTATTCCCAGGATGACCTCATCGAATACTGGCTCGGCAAGGATTTCGACGCTGAAAAGCTGGAGTCCTTCCCCTCCGGCGTCCGGTTGTTCCTCCTTTCCCAGCGCCTTACTATGGATACCTTTCATCTGTCTTCGCTCGACAAGGGTTTTTTCCAGTACGCGCAGGATAATATAGGGAGCCTGCCCGGAGAGGGGCGTCCGTTGCTGGCGCGCCTGCTGGCTCAGTTGAACATACTGCGGGGCGACTGGCGGCAGGTGGACAAACTGGCCGGCTACATCGACGAGGTGAGCCAGCCTGTTTTTCCCGGCATCAGGCATCTTCTGGAGGGCCGTTATGCTGCAGCGCTGGATGCTTTCGACACAAGCCGGCAGCTGGCCCAAAAAACATTCGGCAATAAAAAGGAGATACTCGCCGGCCTGGGAGGCGTATTCCATGTTCTGGCCTATCTGCATCCACAGGATACAAAGCTTAACAAAAAGGCACATAGCTATGTTAAGCAGGCTGTCAGCCGCACCAACGGATATCAGGTACTTTACAGTTATCTGGAAGCTGTTGTGTTTTTCCTCGAAAACAGTAAACCCCTTGCCGAGCAGATGCTGGAGGCAAAGCCGCTGTTCCCGCTATGCCGTTTTTTCCGGAACATCTGCCGGTTCTGGGTCAGCGAATCGCTGGTGGACGCCAGGGAAGTGGAGCGTTATCGCGCCCAACTTGCCGACGACGGCTACACCTGGATGGCCGCAGAAATGAACGCCCTGCTGGGCGAATTGGGCCTGCCCACCGAAGGGTTTTCCCTGCCGGATGGCGAGCCCCTTATCCGCCTGCTGCCCCGGATCGAGGAGTGGGAAAATGCAATGAAAGTGCTGCTGGAAATGGGAGGCAAGGCGCCGGCCGGCACGGAACCGGAGAACCGCATCGCCTGGCTGGTCGATTTTGAAAAGGGATGGGCGCAGGCCCGCCATCAGACAATTGGCAAGAGCGGCAGTTGGACAAAGGGGCGGGTAGTGGCCTTCGACCGCCTAATAAATGGCGAAGTGGATGGCCTGACGCCCCAGGATGTATCCTTTATCAGGGCCGTCGGGCATGCCTGGGGCAGCGAGTTCAACCTCAACGGGCGGGAGAAATGCTGGAAGCAGCTCGCCGGCCACCCCCTGCTCTTCCTCCGCAAGTCTCCCGCCGCCGCCGTACAGCTCGTGGAAGCCAGGCCCACGCTCATCGCCAAACGTACGCCAAAGGGTTATCAAATGCATTTTACCCATAATGTCCATGAAGCGGGAGCGACAGTGGAAAAAGAATCGCCCACCCGCTACCTGTTCATCGAGGTTACCGAACAGATTGCCCAGATTGCCCGGGCTTTCAACGGAAAAAAACTCAACGTCCCGCAAAGTGCCGAAGCTCAACTCCGGGAAGCGCTGAGCGGGCTGGCCCGGCTGGTACCCGTGCAGTCGGCATTTGAAGATGAAAACCTGCCGACGGTGCAGGCCGACAGCCGCATCTGCGTACACCTGTTGCCCGTCGGCGACGGCTTTCACGTGGAGCTGTATGTGAAACCCTTTCGGGAAACGCCGCCCTATGTAAAACCGGGCGAGGGCGAATCCTTTCTCATCGGGCTGCTGAACGGCAAGCGCACCGCCGCCAACCGCGACCTGGAAGCGGAGAAAAAAAACCGGAATGCCCTGCGGGAGCGAGTACCCGTGTTACAGAACAACCGCCCGCACAGGGGCGCCTGGCAACTGGAAGACGCCGAAACCTGCCTGCGGCTGCTGCTCGAACTGCGCCCCCTGCTGGAGGCGGAGGAGATCATTCTGGAGTGGCCCAAGGGCGAAAAACTGCGTGTCGACTCCGTCGCCGGTTTTGATCAGTTCCGCTTGTCGGTCAGGGATGGAAGCCAGTGGTTCGAACTGGACGGCGAGTTGAAGGTTGACGAAGAAACCGTGCTTACCCTGCAGGAACTCCTGGCCCTCAGCGAGCAGCAAAGCCAGTTTGTAGAGGTCAGCCCCGGAAAGTTCCTGGCGTTGACCGACGAGTTCCGGCAGCGGCTGAAAGGCATCAACGGCCTGGTCGGCACACACAAAAAGGGCGGCACGCTGCAACTCCACCCGCTGGCGGCCCCGGCCATAGAGCCCTTCACCGGAGCTGTAAAAAACCTGGAAGCCAGCCGCAAATTCCGGGAAAGCAGGGAGCGGCTGGAGCAGGCTTTCGCTCAAAAATACCGGCTCTCAAAAAATTTTAACGCCACCCTTCGCCCCTACCAACGAGAAGGTTTTCAGTGGTTGCAACGCTGTGCCGCCTGGGGCGTTGGCGCCTGCCTGGCCGACGATATGGGCCTGGGCAAGACGGTGCAGGCCCTCGCCGTGCTTGCCGCCCGCGCCCGGCTGGGCCCCGCCCTCGTCGTGGCGCCCGCCAGCGTTTGCCGCAACTGGGTGGCCGAAACCACCCGGTTCGCGCCGGCGCTGACGCCCATCCTCTTCAGCGAAAGCGAGCGGGAGGCCGCTGTCAAAGAGGCAAAGAAGGGCAGCCTCATCATCGTGACCTATGACCTGATGGCCCGCGAAGAAAATCTGTTCACCGGGAAAGAATGGGCGACCGTCATCCTCGACGAGGCCCAAGCGATCAAAAACCGGGCGACCAAACGCTCGGAAACGGCGATGGGCCTGCGGGGTGGTTTCAAAATAGCGATGACGGGCACGCCGATCGAGAACCACCTCGGCGAGCTGTGGAATCTCTTTCAGTTCCTCAATCCCGGCCTGCTGGGCAGTATGGGCCAGTTCAATGAGCGCTTCGCCCTGCCCATTGAAAAATACCGGGATGAAAACCGCCGCGAGCAGCTGCGCCGCCTGGTGCAGCCCTTCATTCTCCGCCGCCGCAAGGACGAAGTGCTCAAAGACCTTCCCGAAAAAACGGAGGTCACCCTCACCGTCGAGCTGCCGCCGGAAGAGCGGGCCTTCTACGAAGCCCTGCGCCGCAACGCCCTGGAAAAACTGGCCGCCACCGCCGGCGACGAACAGGCCGGGCAGCAGCACCTGCGCATCCTGGCAGAGATCATGCGCCTGCGGCGCGCCGCCTGCCACCCCTCCCTGGCCGAAGGCGGCGCCTCCTTCACCCGCAGCGCCAAACTGGAACTGTTCTCCGAGATCGTAGACGAGCTGCTGGATAATGGACACAAAGCTCTGGTCTTCAGCCAGTTTGTCGACCACCTGAAAATCCTGGAAAAATACCTGAAGTCAAAAAAGATCAGCTACCAGTACCTCGACGGCAGCGCGCCCGGCAAAAAGCGGCAGGCGGCGATCGACGCTTTCCAGGCCGGCGAGGGCGATATTTTCCTCATCAGCCTGAAAGCGGGCGGCACCGGCCTGAACCTCACCGCCGCCGACTACGTCATCCATACCGACCCCTGGTGGAACCCCGCTGTGGAAGACCAGGCCACCGACCGGGCCCACCGCATCGGGCAGGAACGCCCGGTGACGGCCTACCGCCTGGTGGCAGCGCAGACCATCGAGGAAAAGATCCTGGAGCTGCATGCCCACAAGCGAGACCTGGCGGACTCGCTGCTGGCCGGCGCCGATGTGAGCGCCAAATTGTCGGCGGAGGAACTGATGGAGTTGTTGAGGGATGGGGGGAGGTGAGCGTAAGTTATTCAGAGAACGTCTTGGTAAAAGCAATAAACTCCTCCATGGCAAGGTAGCGCGATGGTTTTTCCTCGTGTCCTTTGATCACTCTCCCCTAAGCGCCTCCATTACATGCTCTCCAGACAAAAACCGCCAGCCGATCAAAATGATCCAGAAAACGCCGTTCAGGAAAGTGAAGCCCATAAGCCAAACCAGGCTCCACGGGGAAATGTCAATATGAGGGTTCAGCCAGGAAGGCAAGGTAGCCAGCAGGGAACTGGCCAGCCCGATACCCACTCCCATTAGCAGCAGATAGAAATGTTCCAGTACGACAATCCTCAGGATCAGTGCTTTCGGGAAGCCTACGGCCTGCATGAACCCCAGCTCATTCCTTCGCCCCAGCAGGTTGCGGGCCAGGACGATGGCCAGGCCGATGGCGCCCAGGATCAGTCCCAGCCCGCCCAGTATCATAAAGATCGACAGATAGGTGTTTTCCACGGAGTTGAACTCCGCCAGGCGGCCGGCGGCATCCTGCATGGCCCATCCGTGATCGCGAAAGCTCTGCTCCAGTTCCTGCCGGATGCCTGCCTTTTCTTCCGGCGGGCCATCGATCAGAAAAGTATTGGACCCACTGGCGGAAGGGAAGTGGTCCAGGAAATGGCCCCGGCTGATAAGTACGCTCCCCTGAAAGATGGAATTGGCCAGGCCGCCGATGAGCTTGAGGTTTAGCACCGCCCCGTTTTCGTCGAGGTACTGGAGGGTGTCGCCGGTTTTCAGCCCCAGCCCCCATTGAATGACCGTCTGGTCGGCGATGGCGGGGATGGTGTTTTCCCCCAGTTCTTTGTTCAGGGACATCCACGGGCTATCCACATCCAGATCTTCCGTTTTATTTACAAAACTAAACCTTCCGGACAGGGCCCGGGGTTCGACGCCCAGTATCCGGGGGCTGGCGGTGCGGTTGAGGTTCAGGCAACTGGCGTCATCTCCCTCGTAGGCCATGAGCTGTACCACCCGGTAGTCTTTTTCCAGCCCGGCCTCGAAACGGGCGGCAGGCTCGTTGAGGTTGTACAAAACCGGGATGGCCGACTCGGCGTAAAACAGGAAGCCGCCGGCGCCGCTGCTTTTATCTTCCGCATCGGAGAAGAAGTCTTTCCGGTTGGCGCCGGTAGTAACGATGAGGAAGGAAGCGATAGCGAAAAGGGCGACGACGAGAAAACTACGGCCGGCATTTCTTTGTATGTTTTGCCGGATGAGCCTGGGCGCCGTCATATGGAATGCATCGTTAGCTTTTTCCCTTTTTCGGAAAAGGCGGTCCGCCAGCAACAGAAAAGAGAGCAGCAGCAGGCCTCCGGCGGCAAAGAACAGGCCGGCATTCCGGAACTCGCTTTGAGCGTAACTCCAGGCCACTATAACGAGGGCCGCGGCTCCGCCGGCGTACATCGCCGCATTTTTCACAGCCTGGGCCCACCGGCGTTCCGAACCCACCGTTCGGGTTTGCAGGGCGTGGGGGTGCTGTTTCAGCAGGCGGTTGAGGTAGAAGAAAATAGCCAGAAAGCAAAGGAGTACGCTTAGGGCGAAACCAGTGAGCAATGTCGCCGGGCGGAAGATGGAAATCAGGGTTTGCGTCCGCACGATATCCGCCCAGATGCTGTTCAGGGCGGCAAAGACCGCCTTGTTGTAAGCCACAGCCAGCAACAGCCCCAGGGCCGCTCCCGCCAGGGATACCAGCAGCCCCTCTCCCAGCAGCATGATTTTCACCTGCCGGTTGGTGAAGCCCAGAAAGGAAAGTGTGCCGATCTGAGCCGTCCGCCGTTCGGTATTCAGCAAGAAGAGCAACACCGTCAGCAGAATGCCGGCCGCTACCAGGAAAAAGCTCAGGCCCAGGAACAGCTGGCTGAAATCTACGCCGTTTCCGGCGGCGAGGAGGGCATTGTTCCGAAGGGCCTCCACCTTGAAGCCCAGCCGGAGAGGAGTGATATTGTCTTTTACTGCTTTCTCAATTTCGCCCCGCGAAATATCCCGGCCGGCAAACCGGATAATGGTGCTTTCCCCGAACCGGCTGCGCCACAATTCCCGGGCAGCGGGATAGCTGATGTAGGCTTTGGGGGCGCCTTTGTGCCGGTTCCAGTATGCTTCGTCTTTATCCCGGATCTTTTCCAGGTCGATGGGCACGCCGGTTTCCCAGTCGCGGCAATTGCCGGCGTCGGACAGCCCCGGCAGGTGGGGCATCAGGCGCTCATCGGCCCAGGGGCCTTCCAGCGGCACTATTTTTTTGACGGTAAAGCGGGAGGCCCGTTCTTCCAGCTCCCTCAGCAGGCCGATGACAAAATAGCGCATTTCTATGGTGTCGCCCGGCCTTGCCCGCAGGTCTTCCGCCAGCCATTCATTAATGATCATTTCCCCGGGAAGCAGCTCTTCCCGTGGGAGGGTGGACACAAAGGAGTACGGGGCAGAACGCCCATTCAGAGACAGGGCGTTCACGAAATAGGTAAGGATGAATTCTTTCTGGAGGGGCGCCGCCGGCAGCGCTTCCTGTATGGTTTTTTCAATAAAAACCCGATCGGAAGTGATCTCCCAGGCCTCCTGAATTGGGTTGTATTGGAGGTTCAGGTTGATGTCTTCCATATTCCAGCTTTGGGAAAGCGCCTGCTCTGTTTCCTCTTGGTTCAGCCCTTCCCCGGCGGATATCAGCAGGTGGTTGGCCTTTCCGGATACCGCCATCGTTTCGTTCAGGAAGCCGAGGGGCAGGAAAACGTTGTAGGGCGCCGACTGTATATTCTTCAGGCCGAACCGCCCCATTTCCTCCTCTTCCAGGATGCCGGCTACCGTCACCCGCAGGGGGCGGATCAGTTCTGCATCGGATACGAAAGGGGCGTTCAGGGGAATGAGGCTCAGCTTTTTGATGCGGAGCAGGCATTCATCCCCTTCCTTCAGGTTGAGCCGCTCGGCGAGGTTGCGGCTGATGAAGGCCTCGTCAGCAGAAAGGGCGGACAGCGCGGAAGGGCCTCCGGCCACGCGGGTAAAGCCCCCATCAATGCCCAGTACCTGCACTTTAGGCAGGCTGTACTGGCCTCCGGCGGCGGATGCCATTCCTTCCAGCAACAGCAGGGGCGTTACCGGGCGGGATATTTTTTCTTCCAGGCGGGCCGCCAGAGAATCGGTAAAATAACGGTCGCCGGCCGAAACCGTGTGGGTGGTTCCGCCCAGCCGGAGCTCGACGATCTTCAGCAGGGAATACTGCACCGAATCCCCCACGATCAGCGCGCCGGTGATAACTGCGGTGCTGATGGCCACGCCCAACGCCACGGCCAGGTTCTGTTTCCGGAAGTGGCGGAGGGTTTGGAGGATGAGGCGGGAGAGGGTCATGTGGTTATATGGCTATATTGTTATGGCTGTATTGCTTTTCAGTTAGGGGCTCTTTTGCCGTTGTACCAGCCGGCCGTTCTCCAGCAGGAACACCCGGCCTGCGCGGGCGGCCAGGCGGAGGTCGTGAGTGACCAGGATCAAGGTTACTCCTTCCGTTCTGTTCAGTTCGAATAGCAGTTCGGCGAGCAGGCTGGAGTTTTTCTGGTCGAGGGCGCCGGTGGGCTCATCCGCCAGCAGGAGGCCCGGGCCGTTGGCCAGGGCGCGCACGACGGCAGCCCGCTGGCATTCGCCGCCCGATAATTCCCCGGGTTTCTGGTGGCGTTGCTCCCAGATCCCTACCCGCTTCAGTAATTCCTTCCCCCGGCGGGCGCTTTCTTCTTTCCTGCCTTCGTCTTTCAGGGGAATGGTGGGCATCAGGATGTTTTCCAGCAAAGTGCACTGGGGAAAAAGGTGGTGTTGCTGAAAGACGAAGCCGATCTCCCGGTTGCGGAAGGCGGCGAGCTGCCGGCTTGAAAAATGGGTGACGTCCTTTCCTTTGAACAGGACCCGCCCCTCATCGGGCTGGTCCAGCGTGCCGATGATATTGAGCAGGGTGGTTTTCCCGGAACCGGAAGGGCCGACAATGGCTACGCTTTCCCCTTCTTCCACCTGCAGGGAAAGGCCGGAAAGCACCGCTCTGTCTCCGGAGCGGTGGGAAGCATAGCTTTTGCTGATATTTTCTACGTTCAGGATCATTGGCCTTTATTTTGAAACGGCTTCCGTTACCTTTTCTTTGATCACATGCTCATAAATGCCGATCATTTTTGACGCCTGCTGGCCGAGGTGAAAATGTTGCTCAATGCCCTGCCGGCCATTTTCGCTTAGCCGCGCCAGCTGCTGCGGGCCGAACAATACCTCCTTCAGCGCGGCCGCCAGGTTCTCCGGGCGGTTGGGTTCATAGGTGATGCCGCCCCCGGAGGTGGTGATGATCTCGGGGAATGCGCCCAGCCGCGGCTGTACCACCGGCGTTCCCGAGGCCAGGGCTTCCAGCAGGTACAGGCCGAAGGCCTCCCCATTTCGGACGGGAACCGACAATACGGCAACCTTCCGGAAGAAAGCCTTTCTTCCTTCCCCTTCAAAGTCTTCGTGGAAATCTACCTGGTGCAAAAGGCCTGCCCGCCGCAGCTTCCGCTTCTGTGCTTTTACGAAACCGGCGTCATCCCGGGTGTATCCACCGCTGATCACGAGTTGGGTGTCCGCTACCTCGGGCGCCTTTTTCAGTTCGATGAAGGCGTCCACCAGGATATCCAGGCCGTTATCGCGGGACATGCGCGACAGGAACCCTATATTTCCCGGCTTCCGGGGCGCCGGCGTAAACTCATAATCCAATGGGTCTACCCCCAGGTGAAGGCTCCATACCTTCTCAGCCGGCAGGTTCAGCCTTTCCCTCATCAGGCGGGTGTAGTGATCGCTGACGGCGATAAAGGCGTCAACGTGGGAAGCTTTCCGGCTCATCAGGCCCCATACTTCCCTTTGGGAATCGGGGTGCATGACATCCACCCAGGTGTCCTCATCCTGCAGTGAGCAGACGACCGGCACGTTCAGCTTTTCCCTGATCCGGTGGGCCAGGCCCAGGAGCAGGGCGTTGGACAGGTGGATGATATCGGGGCGGCAATGCCGGCCGATCCAGTCCACCAGGTGGTTCAGTTCGTCCTCCTGGCCGCCATCTTCCCCCAGCAGCATGGATACGGTCATCTCTTCCAGGCCGGCGGCGCGGGTGGAGCCGGCCATCCGGGAGGCAACCTTCAGGGCCGGCTTGGAGTCCAGCAGCCGGTTCAGCCAGGAGGGGGCGCGGCGAAGCGCCGGCCAGAGCTGTTTCAGGTAAATGCTGATGGCGCCGTAAAACACCGGGATGTCATTCAGGTCATGCTCATCCGCAAACAGGGGAAGATACATGGGGACCTTGATGACCTCGTGTTGCCTGGAACGGAGGGCATGGACGTATTTGCTGTCCCGCAGGCAGTTGCCGCAGTAAAAGCTGCCGCCCGATCCCGGTATGATGTGTATGATCTGCATTTGAAGGTTTGTTGCTTGTTTGTTGTTTGTTTTGCGGCTCTTAGCTTTCCGTGGTTAGTCAGAAAGTGAGGAATACTTTTCTTATTCCTTCTCGCCGAAGCAGTAGATCCTTCCGTCGTTCGCTCCGATAAAGAACCGGCCTTCCATTACGGCCGGCGTCGCGTCTACCGGCGAGCCGATTTCATAAGACCACAGGACGGTTCCGTCGTCCAGGCTCAGTATCTCGACATCCCCCCGCATATTTGCCACAAGCACTTTACCGCCGGCGATAACCGGGGAGGCATCTATCCGGCTGCCGGAGCGGTAGCGCCAAAGCAGCCTGCCCGTTTTCTTGTCCACACAGTAAATGTTCTTATCCCGGCTGCCGATGACGAGCCTGTTCTCCGACAGGGCGGGAGAAGCAATGAAGGGGAGTGCGGCCCCGGCGCCTTCGAATGACCAGGATACCTCCCCCTTTTCCATATCGATGCAGGAGAGGCGGCCGTCGTAATCGCCGACGTAGGCCAGGCCCTCCTCCACGGCAGCAGAGCCGGCGATGTAGGTGGCGACGTCCACTTTCTTTTTCAATTTTCCGCTTCCAGCATCAACGATGTGAAGGAAGCCGTCGCAGCCGCCGAAAACGGCCTCATTGCCGCGTACCGCCGCCGCTCCGTTGACGTAGTTGTCGGATTCGTACTTCCATTTCAAGGCCCCGGTATTGGCGTCCACACAATGCAGGGAATAGTCGTAGCTTCCTACGATGACCCGGGCCTCATTGCCCTTCTGCCACCAGTTGGGGGAGCCCATGATCTGGTTCTCCGTCTGATATCTCCACAGTTCCCGGCCGGTATACAGGTTGAGGGCCAGCAGCGTGCCGTCCATATTTCCTGCGAATACCTTTTCCTGGAAGATGAGGGCCGGCGCTTCTATAGCGTTTTCGGTTTGTATATTCCACAGTTCCTTTCCCTGCCGGCTGATGGCGTAGAGGCATCCGTCGACGGAGCCTACTACCAGGACGCCGTTGCACGCCACGGGCGAGGCCTTGATGGCGTCTTCGGTTTTAAATGTCCACAGCAGCTCCGGGCGGGCAGGAAGCTCACCCTTGCTGACGCCCAGCAACTGCTGGCCGCCGCGGAAGGCCGGCCAGCAGCCTTTGCTCTGGGCAAGGAGGCCGGAGGAAAGGAATAAACAGAGTATGGTGATGGTGATCTTCATTGCTGTAAAAAAATTATGCTTTCTTGTTAACCCAAAAACCATGGGATTGCCCCGGGAGCCGGAGGCTGAAATGCCAAGGCTTGGCCCGTTAGGGCCTAAATGTTGGTAGAAAAGAAGCCAAAGTGCCGTTTCAGGCCCAGCGGGCCGGAATGTCACCTCTGTGTCCAGGCACATTGCCCTTTTAGATTACGTCCCGTGTCCCGGCGCTGAAGCAAGCGTAAGCGCCTGGGTCTTGGGGCAACCATTCCTGCCTCTTTCTACCAATATTGCGGCCCGCCGGGCCGTTGACAGGTCATTTTGCCCTGGATTCGCATATCAATGTATTTCTCTATTTCACCCCGAGCACTATGTCCGCCGATCCGGAGGATCGGGGCCACGAAGGGCCAGGGCTCCAGTTGGGCAGGCGCTGACGACTTCCTCCACGACATTATCCAGCCCTTTCCGGAGTTCTTCATCGAAGGGGATGCCTATTTTTATGTCAAAGCCTCTTCCGATGAACGTCATGCCGTAGGCTTCCCGGTGCTTTGCCGTCAGGCGGACACATATTCCGCATTTGACGCACTTCTCCGGTTCATAGAGCGCCTGGCCGTTCTCAAATACTTTCTTGACCGTTTTCCTGTCTTCCCTCCCGAACCGTTTCTGGTCGGCCCGGTAGGCGTCGGCATAGACGCGCAGTTTGCAGGCCTCGATCTTCCGGCAATCGCAGTGCAGGCAGCGGGCGGCCTCCTCGATAACCTCCTCCCGGCTGAGCCCCTTCGACAAGCCGTATATGGGCTCTACCCGGTGATGATCATTTGATTCCTTTAGGAATTCCTCCACCTCTTCCGGCAGGATGCGCCCGAAGCGGGAATTGAAAATGCCGGGCTCTCCTTTTACCTCCTCTCCCTTCAGGTATTGGATCACGCAATAGGAAACCTCCTTGCCGTGCCCCAGCGATTTGATGGCCATCTTCATGGGCTTGAGCGCCGACCCGATGGCGAATACGCCGGGCAGGTTGGTCTCGTAGGTGCTTTTATCGACCTGTATCCCCTGCTTGTAGGTATTCATACCCCATTCCCGCAGTTGCTCTTCCAGAGCGCCGGTGGCGATGACAACGGCGTCGTAGTCCTGCCTCAGCCGGAGGAAAGTTTCTTTGTCTACGTCCTCCCCCAGCCGGAACTCAATGCCGGTTTTCCGGATGAAGGCAACCTCTTCGTCGAGTACTTCTGCGGGCAGGATGGCCTTGTCGATGGCCCGCAGTTCTCCTCCGGCAACCTTTGCCCGGTCGAAGATGGTGCATTGTACGCCTCGTAAGCGGGAGTGATAAGCAGCGGCCAGCCCGGCGGGCCCGGCGCCGATGATGGCCACGCGTTTTTCTTCCAATCCCGGCTCGGGCTGTACCGGCAGTTCATTTTCGTAAAGCCCGGAATCGGCGGCGTACCGCTTCAGCAGGCAGATGGATACCGGCTCGTCGATGTCCTTCCGGCGGCAGATCTTCTCGCAGGGGGCCGAGCAGATCCTGCCCAGCACTCCGGGCAGGGCGATGTCTTTCATTACGGTAGCCAGGGCTTCGTCGATCTTTCCCTCCCGGAGTTGACGGTTCATCAGGGGGATGTTCATGTGGGCTGGGCAGGCCTTGGTGCAGGGCGCCTCGCAGTCGCCGACGTGGTCGCTGAGCAGCAGTTCCAGCCCGGCCTTTCTGGCTTCGAAGACTTCCTCGTCTTCGGTGATGACCTCCATGCCGGGCTGTACTTTCAGAGAACAGGAAGGAATGAGTGCCCCGGTGCGGCCGTCTTTTACCAGGCACAGCATACAGGAGGTATAATGCTCCAGCCCCTCGTAATAGCACAGGTGGGGAATGTCGTGCCCCAGAGCCTGCAGGGCACTGAGCAGGTAGGCGCCTTCGGCGGCTTCCACTTCTTTCCCGTTTACTTTAAATTGGATCATAACAACTCATTGTACTTCTACGGCGTCGTAAGGACAAACTTCAAGGCAATTGTTACAGCGTATACACAGGTTCATGTCTATCTCGTGTTTTTCGTGGGGGCGGAAGGCAATGGCCTCCGCCGGGCATTTCTGGGCGCAGATGGTGCATCCGATGCAATTCTCATTGATCGAATAGGCGATCAGCCCTTTGCACTTGCCCGCCCGGCACTTACCATGGATGTGTTCTTCGTATTCGTGGCGGAAGTGCCTCAAGGTGGTCGTCACCGGCTTGGGGGCCGTCTTGCCCAGCCCGCAGAGGCTCCCTTTGGAGGTCCAGCCCGCCAGCAGTTCCAGTTCATCCAGGTCTTTCATCTTTCCTTCCCCGGCGCAGATCCTGTCCAGGATCTCGGCCATTCTTTTGGTGCCGATGCGGCAGAAGGTGCATTTCCCGCAGGATTCGCTTTGGGTGAAGGACAGGAAATAACGGGCGATGTCTACCATGCAGTCGCTGTCATCGAGGACGACCAGCCCTCCCGAACCCATGATGGCGCCTGCTTCCTGGAGCGACTCGTAATCTATGGGGATATCGGCCAGGCTGGCCGGCAGGCAGCCTCCGGAAGGGCCGCCGATCTGCACGGCCTTGAACGCCCGCCCGTGGGGGATGCCGCCGCCGATCTCTTCCACCACCTCCCGGATGGTCGTGCCCATGGGCACTTCTATGAGCCCGCCCTGATTGACCTTCCCCGTCAGGGAAAATACCTTGGTGCCCTTGCTGGAGGCGGTGCCTATGGCGTTGAACCGCCCGGCTCCGTGGCGAAGGATGTAGGGGATCTGGGCGAAAGTCTCGGTGTTGTTTACCAGCGTGGGCTGGCCCCACAGCCCTTCCTCCACCGGATACGGCGGGCGGATGCGGGGGAAGCCCCTGTCACCTTCGATGGAATTGATCAGCGCCGTTTCTTCTCCGCAGACGAAGGCGCCGGCGCCCTCGTACACCCGGAGGTGGCAGCTGAAATCCGAGCCCAGGATGTGTTCTCCCAGCAGCCCTCGTTCCAGGCATATTTCCAGGGCTTTTCGTATTCTTCCGGCGGCGTCCGGATACTCGGCCCGGATGTAGAAATACCCTTCCGATGCCCCCGTGGCGTAGGCGCCGATGAGCATACCCTCGATGACGCGGTAGGGGTAGGACTCCAGCAGCATGCGGTCCATGAAGGCGCCCGGGTCTCCCTCGTCTCCGTTGCAGATGATGTATTTCGGCGTTTTTTCCTGGGCGGCCATCATTTCCCATTTCTGTCCGGTGGGGAAACCGGCGCCGCCCCGCCCCCGCATGCCGCTTTGCTTCACTTCCTCAACCACAGCGGCGGGCGTCATCGTTTCCAGGCATTTCCGGAGCCCCTCAAAACCGCCCCGGCTGATGTACTCATCGATGTCCATGGGGGTGATGCTCCCCCGCAGTTCGGTGGCGATGGGCGCCTGCCGGCCCAGGAAGGAGGCCACCTGTTTGTCTTTGGCGTCCAGCAGGATGCGTTCGATGCCATTGCCGTTGGTTTCTTCCTGTACGGAGGCAATGGCCCTGAATAAACTCGTTTTAAGCCGGGGGATCAGCCCTGCGGGCCGGAAATGTTTTTCCAGTATGGGGCGTATGTCTTCCGCCCGGACTTTGGCGTATAAAACCGGGCTGCTTCCTTCTGAGGCAATTTCCACGACCGGCGCCTGGCTGCACATACCCACACAACTGGCCGGTTTGAGGCGGATGTTTAGTCGTTCCTCCGCCACTACTTTTTCTACCGCCGCTTTAACGGCCGCGCTTCCACTGGCCACACAGCAGGAGTCCAGCGTGATCCTGACCTCTCCCTCCGGCCGTTGTACCGGCCGTTGTTTAGCGATGCTTTTTTTCTCCCGGCTCAATTGCTCAAAATCAGAAAGTATCTTTTCCGCCTTGCTGGAGTTGAGGTAAGGGTAGGTAACGGCATCGACCTGCACTACGGGCGCCAGGGCACAACACCCCAGGCAGTGTACTTTTTCGAGGGTGTAGGAACCCGTGGAGTCGGTATGTTCTTCGTCCTTGAGCCCGAGTTTACGGCTGAGGGCATCGTACACCAGCCCGGAACCCTTCACATGGCAGGCCGTGCCTTCACACACCTTGATCATGTGCTTTCCCACCTCGTGCAGCCGGAACTGGGAATAGAAACTCGCCACACTGACGATCTGCTGCGGGGTGATCTGCGTGTGCTCGCATACCCGCCGGAGCGCCTCTTCGGGAAGGTAGTTGTACTTGTTTTGTATAGCCTGTAGAATAGGTATGACAAAACGTTTTTCACTGCCTTCCTGCGCTATGATCTGGTCAATGTCGCGATAATCTATCTTCATGATAATTTCCTGAAGGATGAATTGTTATATTGCCATATTGCTATTGATATATTGTTAACCTCTATACTGTCCCCCGTCTATTGCCCTATCGTACACCGCCCCCCGTACACCGTACACCGCCCCCCGTCTTACCGTCCTATACAATACAAGTGTTTCTCCCCCCGCAGGTACACCCTGCTATTAGCGAAAGCCGGGGTAGTAACCGTTTTTTCTCCCAGTGCCGGTTCGTTTATCAGTTGCTTTTCCTTATCGTGGCGGAAGATGTGCATTACTCCTTCCCGGTCGAGGGCGTACACTTTACCGTCGGCGATCAGGGGTGAAGCGTAGAAACCCGCATCGCATTCGTGTTCCCAGTATTTTTCTCCGTTGCCGGTATTGTAGCAGGCCAGTACGCCGTAGCTGGTAGCGATGTGCAGCAGCCCGTCGGCCGCCACCGGGCTGGCCACTTCGGGCAGGTACTCATTCTGTTCCCAAACGATCGTACCTTTTCCCTCGGGGCGGATGGCCACCAGGCGGGCGTATTCATTGGCGGCAAATACCAGTCCGTTGCTGAAGGCCGGGGAAGGGCCCACTTCACCCATCATACAATCGACGCTCCACAGTTCCTTGCCGGTTTCGGTGTCGTAGCCCGCCACCAGCGGGTCGGCGGACAGGATCAGCTGGTATTTCCCGCCGATAGGGGCCAGGATGGGAGACGCCCAGGATATTTTCACATTGCGCTTCGTTTCCCAAAGTGTCGCTCCGGAGGCGCAATCCAGCGCCATCACCTTACCGCCCTTGTTGGTGTCGTACTGGACGAACAGTTTTCCCTGCCAGGTTTGGAGGGAGGAAGAATGGCCGTAGTGGTTGTCGGGCAGGCCCAGGTTGCGGGCCCATGCCACTTCACCGGACAGGTTCAGGGCGGCGGCATCGCCGGTGGCGAAAATGGCGTAAACCCTTATGCCGTCGGTAGTTAGGGTGGGCGCGGACAAGCCCGTGTCGTCGGTTGTTTTGGGCGGAGCGGGCGGTGAACCGGTGACGCCCTCTACGGACTTTTGCCAAAGCAGGGCCCCGGAGTGCCGGTTGTAGCACAGAACGAGTTGTTTGCCCTTGCTGGCGGCGGCAAGATACAGCCTGTCGCCCCAGATGACGGGCGAATTGTTGCCCGTGCCGGGGAGGGGGGCTTTCCACAAGATATTCTGCCCGGCCGCCCCATCCCAGTCCGTAGGCAGGTTCTTGTGAATGGAGACGCCATTGCCAAACGGGCCCCGGAAGGAACCGTGCTGTTGAAAGACGCCGGCGGCTCCCGGATAGCTGATGGCAGGTGTTGTAGCTTCCGCTTCCGGGAGGAGGGAGGCCGCGGTGGCCGTATCGAGAAGGGCGTTTTCTTCAACCGCCCCGGAAAGCGTGTCCATTGCCGCCGGCGGGCTGCCGGCATGGGCGGCGGCTACATCTATGACCTCGATATCTTCTTCCGGCATTGCCGGGGCAGCCTCCTTTTCGCTGTTGAAACTTTGAAGATGATCCCGGGTGAAAAAAGAAGCCCCCAGCGCCAGGAGGGCAAGGGCGCCCCCTGCGATCAGGATTCCGCGCTGCGAAAGCTTTCCGGCCAGAAATTCATTCCCATCCTCCTCCTCCGGCGCCTCGATCTTTGACTTCAGGCTGTTCAGCATATTCAGGGAAAAGCCGAAAACGATGGTGCTGATCAGCAGCAGTATCGCGCCGGTATTTATTTGCCACTGGTTGTTGAAGAAGGCCTTGCGGGCGAGCAGGTCCAGGTTGCGGATCTCTGCTTTCAGATCTTCGTTATTGGGTTCTTCTTCGAGGCGTTCCAGCAGAGCTTCCATGGCGGCGCTTTCCAGGGGGCCTGCCCGGCTGATCTGCAGGTAGTTGAGCAGCAGCAGCAGGGCAATGAAGGCCCCTGCAGCGGCAGCGCCGGCAGCCAGTTTGGAAAAAAGCTTTATTTTCTGGTCCTTATTCATGACTGCTTAAGTTCTTTTCCTACCGGACAATAATCCATACAACGGCCGCAGCTGAAGCACCGGCTCTTGTTCGGTTCATAATCGGCCCTCTCCCGGAAGATCACCAGCCTGATGAGCATCAGGCCTACTGCCAGGCCCATGAATGCGCCCAGGGCCATGGACCCGTAGTAAAACTTTTGCCTGGCTTCTCTCGCTTTTTCCGTCAGAGCCTCCATCGTTTCGCCGGAAGCCAGAAATGTCTGCACATCGATATTGTCGGGGTCGTTCTTCACCTCGGGACGAGAGGCCAGCACCTCCGCCAGGCGCACATCGGGATGAGCGCCGGAGAGCAAAAGGTGGGCCTTGCCGCCCAGGAAGCCGCCGCCGATAAGGAAAACCGGAAGGAGCAGTGCGTATAGGAGGAAACGCCGGACGTTGCTCTCCTTTGCTGCCACCGCCTGGCCGTTGGTCGGCTTTTCAATGACATCGAAGGGGCAGGATCTGGCGCACAGCTTGCAGTCGATGCATTCCGCCGGGGTGATGCTGAGGTGCCTTTTGGAAAACCCGGACATCCAGCCCAGCAGGACCCCATAGGGGCAGAGGAAGCGGCAGTAAGGCCGGGCGACAAACAAGCCCAGCAGCAGGAAGCCGACACCCAGAATGATCATGACAAAGCTGGCGTCGAGCCGGAACAACCCCACATAAGGGTCATAGCGGCAAATGATAAATTCCGTGCCCGTCGCCGCGTACAACACCGCCAGCCCCAGATACAGGTAAGGGATGAGCCCCAGGGCCTTGCTTACTCCCGGCGAAAGCGAAACGGGCCGGGCCACCAGGAGGTCCTGAACCACCCCGAGCGGGCAGGCGGCGGCACAGAAGGTGCGGCCGTGGAATAAGGTGAAGATCAGCGGGATGAGGAAAAAGGCCAGGGCGGTGAAAGGGATGGCATACCCCGGGTTGAACAGGGCCAGAGAGACATTCTGTATCGCCCCGATGGCACAGATGCAACCCAGGCGGTAGAAACCGAAATACGCCAGGGAAAAAACGCCCAGCCAGAGTATGCCTTTGCGGGACCTCTTCCTATAGATAAACCACGAGGCCAGTAGTAATACAAGAATGAGAACGAAGACGTCGAGGTACTCCAGCGGCACCGCCCTGGGATCGGGCAGTTCGGGTTCCGGTTGCACATAGCCCGACTCGAACTCAGGGCGGGGGAACCGCTGCTGGGCATAGCCCGCCCCTCCTGTGAAGGACAATAAAAAAGCCAGACTTGCTCTTACCCGCTTTCGCATTTATCCTGATTTTTTTCCTCAGCTCTTCTTTTGCCAGCACCCGCCAATTGCCAGCCGCCAACCGCGAAAAGCCAACGTTCTCTTCACCCGGGAGCAGGTTCTAAAAAGCCTCCCTTGACCAGGTACGGCTCACTGGCCGGCACCCGTTTTATGGCATCGGAAGGGCAGAGCCGGGCTATGGCGCATTCGTTGCAGTTTTTACACAGATCGTGTTTGATCTGCAGGTGCAAAGAACCGTTCCCGAAAGAGGCGCAACCCTTTACGCACTTGGCGCAACCGATGCACAGATCCTCGTCAATGACGTATTCGAAATAGGGGTCCTCGATGTATTTCCGCTGTATGGCCGATGTGGGACACAACTGGTTTTCCGCGGCGGTGCTGATCTCATTGGACCCCGGTATGAGGTAGCCCCCGCACAGGTCGCAGTACCCGCACAGGTCGAACGCATGCACGCATTTGACTGCCGAAGGGGACAAAACACACTCGTCCGCACAGCGGCCGCACTGCGTACAGGCGAAGGGGTCGATCTGCCACACCCACTCCCCGGCCGTGGCCTTGCCGATGGCCAGGCCTCCGGCGGCGCCCACCGCCAGGGCGAGGCCCAGCCGCATGCCGCTCTCGAGGAAATCCCGCCGGTTGTATGTTTTATCTTTTTCCATCGGTCCGGTTTTTGGTGCGCTCCGGAGAGCGCCGGTATTGCAGCGCTTGTGTTTTTTGACAACCGCTGATCTTCCGGCACTGCCCGCAGAAGGAATTTTCCTCGCAGGAAGCCGGAGGGCTTACGCCCCTTTCCAGGGCAAGGTATCCGCCCAGCAAGGCCAGCAGGGTTCCGGAAAACCACCTTCCCGTATGTTCAAAAAAATTCCTCCGGTTCATAGATTTTCTTTTTTCTCAAAGACGCGGACCATTCGCCGGTCCAGGTCCAGGGCGTAGATGATACCTTCCGGCGAAACGGCGATATCGGGCGCCTTTCCGTTCTCTTCAAACTTTTCCGGGGGCGCCACCACCCCATTCAGTTCACCGGAAGGGCGGTGCATTTTGATGCGGACGATCCTTTTTTCGCTGGTCACGAACGACCCATCCGGCAGGAAGGCCAGGTGGGCGGGGTTGCAGCAGCCGGTAAAGCCGTCGATATCCTGAGAGTGGTTTTCCCAGAAAGTGCGCAATACTCCTTCTGCGGTGTATTGCTCGAAGCGGTGGTTGCCGGGGTTGACAACCCACAGTTCGCCCTCGGCATTCACCGCAACATCAAAGGTAGGGCTGGAGACCACGAACCCCTGGAACGCTCCTTTCCCCGTCTGCCCTTCGAAGTGGCCGAGCAGCCGGCCGTCGGCGGCCAAGAACCGGGAGATGCGGCGCCGGCCGGCATCCGCGGCGAAGAGGATACCATCTTTCAGGGCCATCGAGGTGAGGACAGAATTTTCGCCCAGGCCCTCCCAGCGGGCCACTTGCCCTCCCGCTCTGTTCAGCACTTCGATATGGGACCGAAAGCCTACGAAAATACGGCCGTCTTCATCAGCATACAGGCACTCCGGAGAGGCAGGCAGCCCGACGCGGAGCAGTTCTCTGCCCTCCGGCGTTATCACCTGCAAAAAAGAGTCGGCGCCGATATACAATTGCCCGTTGGCGTAAGCGATCGCCTTAGGGTGTTCACACGCCAATCGGACATTCCGGGTTTCCCGGTAATGGATCAGCGACGGGTCTACCGATCTAAATTCCCCTATGTCCAGGGCATAGGGGTTACCATTCCCCTTTTCGGCGCCACCGAAATCGAAGTCGGCTACCATGATGGACACCATGGCCACCGCCAGTACGGACAGAAAAATATAAAGCCCTTTTCCTTTCATGATCATTCCTTCAATCACTCATTTCCGTAAGTCAATACACATCATCTGCTTCGAGTCCCTCAGGATCATAAATCCGTCGGCCAGGGCAAAAGGCGCCCAGGCGTCGAAGCCCTCGAAAAGTTGTACCTGATCGAGTTGTTCGTATCCGGTTTTGTTTGGCTTCACAATAGTCAGGGTCGCGTGGTCATCCAGGATGTAGAGTTTATCATCGGCGATCATATAGGGGCCCAGCCCGAAACGATTGGCCTTCCCACTGGACCAGACAACCTGCTGGACATTATCCGGATGGACGCACACCAGTTCATTGCGCAGCGCCCCGGCGTCTTTGGGCAGGATGCCGTACAGGTATCCGTCGTAGTAGATGGGCGTTTGCTGTTCGCTGGAAAGCCCTTCTTTCGGGGCATATTCGGCGAGGATCTCCACCTGGAAACCGGCGCCGGTTTTCGCCAGCTGCAAGAGCATGCTGCCCGCTCCATAGCCCGCAGAAAGGAAAATCTTGCCATCGGGCAGGCAGACGGGAGAAGGGGCGACTACGGGGTGGTTCCATTCGCTGGCCTCCCAAAGCAACTTTCCCTTTTCGGGGCCGTCGGCCGCTATACCCGCGACGCCTCCTACGGCGCTATACACGTACATTTTCACACCCTCAAACTCGAAGGGCATCACCGAAGAGTGCGACATTTTCCATCCCTTGTCGTTGGGAGTTTCCCAGAGCACTTCCCCGCTGGCGCAGTCGACCCCGATCAGCAGGGCCTTCCCTCCGGTGGCGATGATGGCCTCCTCCCCGTCGATCAGGGGGCATTGGCCGGTATACCAGAAGGGAATCTCCGACCCGTACTCCCGGCTGATGTCCAGCCCCCAGAGCAGGCCGCCGCTGGCCCGGCCCAGGCACATGGTATGTCCGGCGGGACCGATAGCCAGGATGTATTTTTCGGTGACTGCCGGAATGGTCCTGGACAGGCCGTGGTTACGTTTCAGGTTGATGTTGTGCCACCTGCGCCACAGCTCTTTGCCGGTTTTGAGTTCGAAGCAGCGCAGCATATCGGCGCGGGCTTCCTCGTCGTAGTCCAGCACGTAAACCTCACCCTGGTAGATGGCGGCTCCGGCATGGCCTTCCCCCAGTTCTTTCGTCCACATTACCTTCGGCCCGGAAGGCCCGAATTTGCCGAGGAGCCGGATGGGGGACCGGCTGATGTTCTCAAGGCCGGCGCCCCGGAAGCGGGGCCAGCTTTCGGGCAGAGGCGTAAATTCATTGGCAAAGCGCTGGAAGTGTTCTCCGATCGCCACCTCCTCCATTGTGCTGCTGGAATCGGGCCGGTTATCCATTCCGGGCACATTCAGTTCGAAATTGCGGGAAGGGTCATTGGCCAGCCACCAGATGAGCACGGCGATGGCCCCCAGCAGAGGGGCCAGCAGCAGGAGGTTGTATTTATTTCCGAGATACATTTGTCAGGCGATAGTGTGATGGTTGCCTGTTGTTTGTTTGTTGTTGGTTGTTTGTTGTTGGTTGCCTGTTGTTGGTTGTTTGTTGTTTGTTGTCTGGAACTCACCGGGTTGCCAACAACCAGCAACAAACAACGGCGCTACAGGTCCTCACCGATCGTATAAGCGATCAGCGTATTGCCGTGGCGGACGAACAGGCGCTTGTTGTGGATCACCGGGTGTGCCCAGTGTTGGCCGCTGCCATGGTCGACCTTCGTTGTGCCGGCCACCTGGAACCCGCCCGGGCCGGGTTTTACCAGGGCCAGTTCGCCCCGCTGGCTGTACCAGTACAGCATGCCGTCGGCATAGATGGGGATGCCGTTTCCTATCTCTTTAGTGGTGTATTTTTGTTGGCCGGTTTCCCAGTCGATGCACTGCCATTCCCGGTCGGAGTCGCCGGACCCGTAGATGTTCCCGTCGACAAGCACCGCTCCGCCGATGCGGCTGTTCATGGTGCTGCAGAACCATTCTTTGGTGATGGAACTTCCATCTTCACTGAGCCGTAGTTTTACGCCTCCTTTGCTGTAGCCGCTGAAGCAGAAAACGGCTCCGTCGTAGTAGAGGGGCGTATTGGCGTGTACGGAGTATTGGTTGCTTTGCGGGTGAGACCAGAGCAGCTTGCCGTTGGCTGCATCCATGCCCAGTATGTGATCAGAGGTCATTGTCACCAGCAGTTTCCTGCCGGGCAGGTTGATCAGCAGGGGCGTGCAGTAGGCGGAAAGTTCGCCCTTGCCGGGAGAGGACCAGATGAGTTCTCCGGTATAGCGGTTCAGGGCGATGACGTTGTTTTTATTTCCACCGGGGGTGCAGAACACTTTTTCGCCATCCACCACGACGGTTTCGGTAACGCCCCATTTGATATTCCGTCCGTCGAAATCGCGGAACAGGTCCTTGCTCCATTTTATGGTCCCATCTTCCGCGATCATACACACCAGCCGGCCCTGGCCGGAGAGCATGTACAGCAGGTCGCCGGCAACGGTGGGCGAGGAACGCGCCCCCGGATAGCTGCTGGCGAATTCCGGGCCGTAGGGCGCTTTCCAGAGCAGTTTGCCGGCCTCACTGAGGGCATATACATAGCCGGTTTCCCCTTCCATGCCCGTAACGTAGATCATGCCGTTGGCCACCACCGGGGAGGAGTAGCCTTCGCCCAGGCCTTCGTACGCCCAGGCGATCTCCGGGCCGTCGGCAGGCCAGGTTTTCATCAATCCTTTTTCGGGGAAAATGCCGTTGCCCTCAGGGCCGCGCCACCTGGTGGCGTCCGCCTGGGTTTGTCCGAAGGTGGAGAATGCCAGGCTCAGTAGCAGGAAGATTATTACCGGAGGCTTCATAATGCAGAAATTAAGTTCAGAAAACAGGGCGGCTCCGGTTTTGGCTGCTGTTCGCCACATTATTACCGGGCTGCCCTTTAGGCAATTAGTGACATAAGGTAATCCTTTTGGATAGGCGATCAGGTGATTTTTGTCAATTCCGGAAGTGATAATAGGCAGGGCGGCAAAGGGCTGAGGGCTGAATTGCGTTATCATTCTTTTAAATTACCTCTCTTTCCGTTAAACGGATGTTAAAGACCTCGCGTTGTATTGGTAACGGCCCTATATTGGGAGGGAAATACAACCTTTACCCGGCAAATAATGTGGCCGTGGCGGCCCATTGCCGGTCATAAGAACAGTAAAACGACACGCCATGAAAAAATACCTGCTCACAATGGTTTTTGCCCTGGGGTTCTGCGCTTTCGCCCTGGCCCAGTCCAATGATCAGAATCCGCGTGCCCGGGAAGCCTATCAGGCCTACGAATGGCAGGCCGACAGCCTGCACGCCGCCACCATGGGCGCCACCATCGACAAGACCTATGAAGCCTACGACCCCATACTCATCAAGCAGGAGCGCCGGGAAGAACGCCGCGAGTTCCGCCGGCAGCTGAGGCTGGAGCGCGCCCGCCGGCCGGTTTTTTGGGGCGCTCCTTACGGGTATAACCCATACTGGTGGTGAGGCCGCGGGTAACGGCTTAGCAAAACCTGATAACAAGATCCCCGGGGCGGCTTCCCTCAAGCTTGTGAAGCCTGCCCCCGGCAAAACGATATAAACCAAAATCAATCTACATGAAACCCGTCTTACCTCTCCTGTTATTTGCCCTTTTGCTGGGCTTCTCCTGCAACCGGCAGGTGCAGCGCATTGAAACCGATACTACCGTTGACCTGAGCGGCCGTTGGAACGATACCGACGCCCGCCTCACTGCGGCCGAGCTCGTCACCGAGATCATGGGGCGCCCCTGGCTGGAGCGCCACGTGAGCAAAACGGGCCAGGAACCCGTGGTCATTGTCGGTATGGTGGAGAACAAATCCCACGAACACATCGAAGCGGAGGTCTTTACCAAGGAACTCGAAAAGGCTTTCATCCAGAGCGGCCGCGTGCGCCTGGTGCAGGGCGGTGAAAAGCGCGAGCAGATCCGCCGCGAACGAGCCGACCAGCAGAACAATGCTTCCCGGTCCACCATGAAAGAATGGGGGCTGGAAGTCGGCGCCGATTACATGCTCCAGGGCTCGATCAACTCCATAATGGATGCCTACAAGCGCAAGAAGGTCATCTATTACCAGATTGACATGATGCTTACCGATATCGAGACCAATGAAGTGGTGTGGATCGGCGATAAGAAGATCAAGAAGTTCGTGAAGAACTAAGCTTTTTCGCTCTAAGCCCGACCCCTATGAAATACGCCTGCATCCTGTACTGCCTGGCCCTGGCATTGGCGCTTTCCTCCTGCGCTTCTTTTGAGCGTTACCGGGGGCTGTACAACAACATGCTGGAACAGTCGGACCTCGAAAGCGCCGCCCGCCTGGTCGAGAATAAGAATTTCTATCAAAAGGACCGCAACAAGGTGCTCTACTATCTCGAACTGGGCGCCCTGGCACGCATGCAGGGCGACCTGGAAAAAAGCAACGAGTACCTCAACCAGGCGGACCACCTGATCGAGGACCGCCGGGCTTCCCTCGGCGCACAGGGGCTGGCGATGATCAGCAACCCGCGCGTGTTGCCTTACCGCACGGAATATTTCGAGAATATCGCCGTCCACTACCTCAAGAGCCTGAATTACCTGCAGCTCAACGATGTGCCCGCCGCCCGGGTGGAGGCCCGCCGCACCAATATCCGCCTGCAGGAACTCAACGATGCGGTGCCCGACAAACCCCTCAAATACCACGACGATGTGCTCGGCCACATTACCATGGGCCTGAGCTATGAGATGAACGGCGAATGGAACAATGCCTTTATCGCCTATCGCAACGCCGCCGAACTTTTCATCGAAGAGGGTAAGGTGCAGGCTTATATGGGCGTGGCCATGCCCGAACAGCTCAAATGCGACCTGGTACGGATGGCGGAGCTGGTCGGGTTTACCAACGATGCACAGTATTACCAAAATCTTCTGCAACCTCGTTGCCCGGAAGATGTCGGCCCGGGAGGCTCCCTGGCCCTGTTCTGGGAAAACGGGCAGGGGCCGGTCAAGGAGGAGGCCATCCTGGGGTTCAACATCCTGCGCTACGACGACCGTTCCTCCATGCGCTTTGTCAACAACAGCATGGGCCTGGAATACGATCTGGGCCCGCAGGCTTATAACGAATACAATGGCTTCGAAGGGGTCAACAACATCCGCCTGGCCCTGCCGTCCTTTCAGCGGCGGAATTACCCCCTGCGGTCGGCCAAAGTGAGTTACCCCGGAGGCTCCCGGCCCCTGGAGATGATCGAAGACCTCAATGAGGTGGCCCAGCAGTCGCTGCGCGACCGCTTCCACCGCGAACTGGCCAACGCCCTGCTCCGCCTCGCCGCCAAAGAGGCGATGGAAGCTTCCCTGCGTTCCATCAAAACCAAGAAGAAGGACAGCGAGGAGGAGAAAGAGGAGAGCGAGGAGGGTGAAGAGAAAAAGAAGAAAGAAGAGGACAAGAAGGAAGAGGACCGGTATTCCGATACCGCCGGACAGATCCTGGGCGGCGCCATGGACATCATCAACGCCGTCACCGAACGGGCAGATATCCGCTCCTGGCAGTCGCTCCCGGCCGAGATCTTCTACCAGCGCATCCCCCTGAAGAGGGGCACTAACGAAATAAAAGTCACCTTTTACAACCAATACAATCAACGGACAGAAGAGCACACGCTTCGCCTGCAGGGTGATGGCGTCCTTGTCGTCCGCAATGTGATCACGCCCGACGCCCGGGTTATTCAACCAACCGAAAAAATAATTCAGCCATGAAAACGATCCTGCTTACCCTGTTGATGTCCATTTTCGCCATTGCTGCTTTCGGACAAGACAAAATAGATGTCGTTTACCTCAAAGATGGCCGCGTCATCAAAGGCTCCATTATCAAGCCGCTCGACGCCGACGGCGTACAGATCATGACTACCGAAAGCGATGTATATACCTTCTCCGCCGATGAGGTGCGCCGCGTGGCGCGGGAGGACTACCGGCACGACAACCTGAAGAACAAGGTTTTCGTCCACGATGGCGAAGGTTTTACCAATATTACCACCCTGGGATATGGGTTTGGCATCGGCAGCGTGGGGGAGGCTAACAACGACGGGGATTATTTTGCCCTGCATACCGTCAACGGATTTCACATCAACCGCATGATCAGCCTGGGCCTGGGGGTAGGCGTGGAAGGCTACGGTGATTATGAACTGATACCCCTCTACGCCGACATCCGCGTCTATCCCTCACCGACGGAATGGGCGCCCTTCTTCTACGGCAACCTGGGCTACGGCCTCGGCGTCCTGGAGAAGAATATCGACGGCGGGCTGATGGCGGGCATCGGCGGGGGCGTACAGCGCTCCGTCAATCCCAACCTGGCGTTTGTCGCCTCCATTGGCTACCGTTTTCAGGAAAATACGATTGGCACTACGGACCTGGATGCGAGTTATCTGCAACTGAGCGTGGGGATAAAATTTTAAAAGAGTATTAACGAAATTGAGGCCTATATTGAGTTTACCAGGACAGAGCGCTATCCCTCGTCCCGGATAAATAAATACGGCCGAGTGCTAAAGTAACCTTCCAAAATCCGGCTCAACCTCTTATCCTTGCCCTAAAAGGACCAAATGAAAACAGGAAAAGTAGCTTTCGCCGTGCTGTGCTACCTCATCGGTTTCGCAGTGATCTTCTATTATTTCGATTTTTTCACCGGCTTTTTTGTGCCCAAAGACATCAACAGCGGCAACCCGCAGAGCCTGGGCCATGCCGTTTTGATCGACCTCGGGCTGATCGCTCTCTTCGCCCTGCAGCATAGCGTCATGGCCCGGCCCGGTTTCAAGCAGTGGATGAACAGGCATTTGCCGGTTTCCCTTAACCGAAGCGTCTATATTCTTCTGACAAGCATCGGCCTGGGCCTTCTGATCTGGCTCTGGCAGCCTGTACCCCTGGTTATCTATGACTTTGAAGGCACTGCCGTAGGCAATCTCCTGCTGGGCCTGTACTACCTGGGCTGGGCGGTAGGCCTGCTGAGCAGCTTTGAGATCGACCACTTTGAACTCTTTGGACTGAGACAGGCCATCAACCCGGGCCATGAAGGGGTACAGCATCTCAAAAAGCCTTTTTTCTACCGCATAGTCCGCCACCCCAATTACCTGGGCTGGATACTGATCCACTGGATGGCGCCAACGCTCACCTTGGGGCACTTGCTCCTGGCGGCGGGCATGACGGCCTACATCTACATCGGGTTGGTATTTGAGGAAAAGGAGCTGATCCTGCGCTTCGGCAGGCATTACCTGGATTACAAACTGGAAACGCCCCGCCTCAACCCCCTCCTGTATCCCTTTAAGAAGCATCGGAAGGCGATGTTCCTGATCAAAGGAACGGCGGCTTTTGCGGCGGTGGGCCTTATCGTCCAAAGCGTGAGCTTCTTTTCATGGATAGGGGACGAAATGGCGATGATGAAGAGCGATGACCCTGAGATCTGGCAGGAAGAAATACTGAGGCTGAAAGCGCAAAACCTTCCCAAAGCGAGTGATTCCACCGCCGTGTTGTTCGTCGGCAGCTCTTCCTTCCGGTTCTGGGATCGGATGGAAGAAGGCCTGCATCCTGTCAAGGTGATCAACAATGGTTTTGGAGGGGCCAAAATTACCGATGTGCTCCATTTCAGGGAAGCGCTCATCGACGCCTTTCGGCCGGACAAGCTGGTGCTTTTCATTGGCACCAATGACATCAGCGGCAACGAGAATGACAAAAGCCCCGGTGAGCTGGCCCGGTTGTACGGCAGGCTGCTCCATGATGTACATGCCCGGCTGCCGGATTGTAAGATATACCTGCTGCCCATAACGCCCACCCTGGCGCGCTGGGAAATATGGCCAAAAGCGCAAAAGGCCAACCAACTGCTCAGGAAACTTGCCGGAGACAGCCCCCGCGTCACCTATATTGAATGCGAGCGCTGGTTTCTGGATGATAGCGGGAAACCAGTATGGAAATATTTCAAATGGGATGGCACCCACCTCAACCGCTCCGGGTATCAGGTATGGAGTGCCTTGCTTAAAGAGCATCTGTTGCCCAATTCCGTGCAGGCGAAGAACGGTGGGGATTTTCCGGTAAATTAGCCGCAGTGAATATACTGCGCCACCAGTTTCCTTATTTCCTCCTCCCTGCCGTACAAACGCTCGCTCAACCCCTGGTCGTCGAACTGCTTCAGCTGCCGGATGAACCGGTTGATGGCCCCTTCCGGGAAAATGCCGTCCGCTTCGAAAACCGCCCGCTGTTTTTCCAGGGCTTCGGCCGATTCCCAACAGGATTGCGGCAGTTGGACAAGTTTTTTCAGAACGGCCCGGTGGGCCTCATCGAAGATGTCGACATTGACGTAGAGCTGTTCAGCCTTTTTCAGGCCGTTTTCATCCAGCAGCCCCTGCTTTACGGCGATGATCATGCCGGCCAGCAGGTGGTAGAGGTCGGCGGAGCCGTCCGGTGCGCGGAATTCAATGGTTTGCTTTCCGGCGATGTAGGGGATCTCTCCGGTTTCCTGCGGGTTGGCGTCCCGGATCATGCTGGTACGGGCCGTCCACCCGAGGGGGACGCGCACCAGGACAGAGCGGTTGCTATCCCCCCAGCAGGCCATGGTCGGCGCTTCCTGATGGGGCACCAGGCGCAGGTAGGAGGTGGGTATAGTATTTCCGAAGGCGGTCAGAGGGCGGGCCAGTTCGAGCAGGCCGGCGATCATTTTCCGGGCGGCATCGCTGAGCCTGTCGTTTTCGATCATGGCGTTTTTGCCTTCCTTCTCCAGCTGGAGGTGAATGTGCAGGCCACTGCCGGCATTGCCTACGGCGATCTTGGGTGCGAAGCTGACCTGCACCTCGTACTTCTGGCCCAGCATGCGCAGGATCCATTTGGCGATGAGGAGCTGGTCGACGGCATCCTCCACGTCTACCGGCATGAATTCTATTTCGTGTTGTTCATAAGTGTGCGTTTCGGTGGAAAAGTGGCCTACCTCGGAGTGGCCGTATTTGATCTTGCCCCCGGATTGGGCGATCAGCTGCATGGCCTCGATCCGCAGGTGTTCCCAGTTGGTGAACGGGCGGGAGCTGTGGTAGCCCTTCTGCACCGGCGACGGGTACAGGTCGTTGATCTGGCTGGCGATATAATATTCGAGTTCGCCCATGGCCTTCAGGCGGTATCCTGTGTTTTTTACCAGGCTGGCGTGCGCCTTTCTGAGGATATACTCCGGCGCGCTTTCCAGGGGCTGCCCGTCGGCATTGTAAAAGGAGCATAGGATATTGAGCGCGGGAATTTCGGAAAAGGGGTCGACAAAGGCGGTCCGGAAACGGGGGATGACATAGAGGTCGCTGCGGCCGGCCTGTATATAGGAGAAGAGGCTGGAGCCGTCTACCCGTTCTCCGGTCGACAGGAGGGAGTCGACAAATTCCTTGCTGGTGATGACGAAGTTCAGCGTCTTGAGCTTTCCGTCTTCGGCCACGTATTTGAAGTTGAGCAGTTCTATATCGTTGTCGTCGATGAACTGCAGGATGTCGTTTTTCGTGAACTCCGAAGCCGGTTTTCTCAGGTGGCGGACCAGCTTGTTGGGGTTGAGGAGGACTTCTCTTTCGGTCATGGCGGGAAGTGTGTTTTTTCGTTTTCGTTACAATTTCCCCAGCAGCCCTCCCAGCAATTTCACCGCATTCTTCACCATTTCATCGCTCTCCACCGGGATCTTGAGGTAGGTCTGCCCCGTCGATTCATCTTTTTCGGTGATCTCATTCACCAGTTGCTGGGTGGCTTGCTCGTCGGCCAGCGTCTGAGCGAGGCGGCCGAGGAAGCTGACACCCTGGCTGATCAGCTCGCGGGGGCTGCCGGCGCCGGCGCCCAGCGGTTCTCCTTTGGGTTTCCGGACAGATGGCGCATCAGGTTCTTTGACCGGGGCCGGTTCTTCCTCGCGCCAGCCTTCGGCCGGAACGGGAGTTTCTTCTTCCGGGGCGGCGGGAGGAGCGCCCTGGGGCACCTCCAGGTCGGAGTCGCTGCCCACTTCGACAGCCGCTTCACTGGGTTCGGCGGGAGCGGCCACTTTTTCGAGGTTCTCCATAAAGTCGCGGAACTTGCGGTCGCTCATGAAGACCGAGTCCTCCACAGCATCCAATACAGCGTCGGCGAGGGATGATTTGAATTTGAGGGTGGACAGCATACGGTGTTCGATGGTGCCCTCGGAGATCAGGTTGATGACCTGCACCTGCCGATTCTGCCCTAGCCGGAAGATACGCGCGATGCGTTGCTCCAGCACGGCGGGGTTCCAGGGGATGTCCAGGTTGATGACCAGGGCTGCCCGTTGGAGGTTGAGCCCCAGGCCGCCGGCATCGGTGGAGAGGAAGACGCGGCAGTTGTCGTCTTCGCGGAAGCGGTCGAGCAACTCCCCTCTTTTGGCGCTGGGCACGCCGCCGTGCAGGTAGGCGTATTCCACCTCCCGTTCTTCGAGTTCCTGGGAGACGATGCGCGTCATGCGTTCCCACTGGCTGAAGACTACGACTTTTTCCTCCGGCTCTGCCAGGCGTTCTTCCAGAATGTAGAACAATTCGCTGATCTTGGTATCGTGGCGGGTCTTCTGGTCGACCAGGTAGGTGCTGTCGCAGCTCATGCGCATGAGGTTGAGGCAGCTGAGCAGGCGCTGGCGGTCCTGTTCTTTGAGGAAGCCCAGGCGGCGCCATTTGGCCACCAGTTGGGCCACATCGGATTCGAAACTGTTGTGCAACTCCCGCTGCGGGGGTGTCATCGGCACCAGGAGGTGCTGGTCGATGCGTTCCGGCAGTTGTTTGATCACGTCGCGCTTGCGGCGGCGGATCATTACATGTTTCAGCTTTTCATTGATCTCGTCCAGGCGGCGGTAGCCGCGCACGGCGCCGGCCTCATCCTTCACCTGGTGGCGGTGCAACAGCAGGTAGAGTGGCCCCAGCAGGTGCTGGTCGAGGAATTGTACGATGGAATAGAGGTCCTCCAGTTTGTTCTCCAGGGGCGTTCCGGTCAGCGCCAGGCGGTAGGGGGCTTCCAGGCGCTTGACGGCCCGCGCTATCTTGGTGTCCCAGTTCTTGATGCGCTGGGCCTCGTCGAGGATGATCAGGTCGGGGAGGCTCTGGTTGATGTGGGCGTAGTCGCGGGCAACGACGTTGTAGGTGATTATCTTGTAGAAATTTTCATCGTTGAGGTATTGCTCCCGGCGTTTGTGCATAGGCCCTTCGATGACCGACACGGTGCTATCGGTAAATTTGCGGATCTCGGCCCGCCACTGGTATTTGAGCGAGGTGGGGCAGATGATCATCACCGAGCCGATGCCCAGTTCGCGGCGGTACAGCTCTGCCGCGGCAATGGCCTGAATGGTTTTGCCCAGGCCCATCTCATCGGCCAGCAGGCAGCGGCCGGCGCGGAGAGCGAAGAGCACGCCCTCGCGCTGATATGGGAAAAGCTGGGTTTTAATTAATCCCTCCAGGCTGTTGGCATCGTTATCGAGCCGGTCAACGAGCAGGTGGCGGCGGGCGTCGTCTCTCTTTTGGATGACGAAATCCAGCGCATCGGGGTAGCAGCGGAAATCCGGCGACAGCTGGCGGGCGGCATCCAGGAACTGGTCAATTTCCAGATAGGCGTGCGGAAAGAGCGCCCCTTCCTCGTCGAAATAGCCTTTGGCCAGCTCCCGGAAGGCATCGGCCTGCTCTGTGCCGATGCGCAGGCGCAGGCTGCGTTCTTCACCATAGTGGAGGTAAACGGATGAATAGCCCCTTTCGGGCGGCGGTTTTTTGAAGTGCTGTTTGTTGCCGTAAGTATGGTACAGCTTGTGCAGGGCCCATTCGATGTGTTTACAGGTGCCCAGGCCATTAGTGGCAAAATCGAGGCAGGAGCAGTAGTTGTCGCCGGGTTCCTGGCTGCGAAGGGCCAGCCGGTAGACAGTATTGCGTTCGGGGTTGCCCACGGTGAAATCGGACCATACCGGATGGCCGCCGAGGTTGGTGAGCTGGAAGCTCTGCTCTTTGCCGAACTGCCGGCGCAGGCCAACCTGCCATTCCCGCAGGCTCATCTCCTCCGGTTGCTTGTGGTAGCTGATGCGTTTGGCTTTTTTCTTTTTTCCTTTTCCGCTGTTTTTTGTCTTGGCCATAAGTCTTGCGATGGATTGTTGATGATACTCAGGAGTCGCTAAGCTAAAGATTTTTACTGCCCGAATGCCCAATATCTCCTCTGGTTTTTCTTTTTGTCCACCAACTCTCGTTTCTCTGCATTCCACCCTTTATTGATCACTTCATACAGGTCCTGGATCAGCAGCCAGGTGTTGGCAAAGTAGGTATGGCCCAGGAAATCGGTATCGATTGAAGAGGCATCGACGGTTTCAATGGTTTCAACGACGACCAGGTTCCTCCCTCCTTCTCCGGCGCGGGGCGCCTGGTTGAACTGCTGGGAGGCGGCCAGGGCCTTATCTTTGGAGGAAGCGTAGAGGGTGACGTTGTCGGCCGTCTGCCGGATCAGGGGAGCGATCTCCTGGACGAACTCTTTGGCATCTACATCGGGAGCCGCCAGGATGACCTGGCCGAACAGCCGCTTCCGGGGATTTTTCTTAGCCAGGGCGATCAGCGACCTGGTCAGCGTGCGGTTGCCCATGCTGTGGGCGATGATGTGGATCTTATCCCAGCAGTTCTGCCGGGCCAGTTCCTCCAGGAAGTACTCGAGGTGGGGCGCCGCCCAGGCATTGTTCTCACCATCCTGCCAGTACCCCAGGAGGCTGCCCGTCGAAGGCCAGCTGTAGAGAATAGGGATGCCTTTGAAACTCACATCATACGCTATCTGCGCCGCCCTCAGTGCCGCCTCGTCAAAGGAAGTGTTGTATCCGTGAATGAATACCAGCGCCTCCTGCTTATCGGCCAGGCGGGCATTCAGGTTGAGCTCGGAGAAAAAATCGGTTTCCCCCATTGGCTCTATTTTCTTCAGGATAATGTGCTCCTCCGGGTTTTCGCTAAACTCGAGGCTCCACCAGGACGGCCGTTCGATCTCACCGATCTCGTGGATCTTCGGTATGGTCACCGTGCATTTGCCGAACCGAAGGCCGGCGGCGCTCCGTTCGCCCCCGTAAAACGCATAGGGGCTGCTGCTGCCGGTGGGTTCCCGGTCGGTGGCATAATACACCGGGACCGTTGAAAATTTCGCTCCCTTTTCGCTCCGGATGAATCCGGATTCGGCGGCGCTATCCGGCCTCGGTTGCCCTGCCTCTTCCAGCCTCCTTTGCAAAATAGCCTGATAAATGCTGTCGCTGCCAGGGCCCACTTCCGTTGTTTCGGCCGGAGATTGCCCGGGGGCGGTGCTTTTACAGGAAGAAAGCATAAACAGGGCAGCCAAAAAAGAAAAGAATAATAAGTGTTTACAATGCTTCCTCATTGGCGGTGTTTTTCTGGATGAACGTGCTTTAAAAAGCTGTTTTTAGATTGACCTAAATTAATGAAAATCCTAGTGCTGGCAACAGGTTATCTAAATTTAAATGTTTGAATCGGCCTACACCTTTCATTGGGCCTTTGTACCTTAGGCCTAATATTTCACATAAAACCCTATATTATGAAGCATCAACCTCTTCTCAGAGGAGCAGGCCTGCTCCTGTTGTTCCTTATTTGTTCTCCCTCTCTTTTTGCTCAGGATTGCGCCCACCAGGCCCTACTCGACAAAATGGATAAAGCCATGACGGAAAAGAATGCCGACATGGTGGAGGAGTTCTATCATGCCGATGCCGTCCGGCACACCCAGGAAGGCAAGATTGAAGGGGTGGACAAGATCAAGGCCCAAACGGCCGAGTTTTACAAGAATGTTCCCGATGCGGAAGGGAAAAATATCGACATCATCTGCAGCGGCGATTACGCAGTGGTTCGCTGGGAAGGCAAAGGCACACCGGTAGGCGCCCCAGGATCGGTGAACGTCACAGGGATCACGATCTACAAAATAGTAGACGGCAAAGTAGCGGAAGAATGGGAAGAGATGAATTCTCTTTCTCTGATGATGCAGATGGGCTATGAACTGAAGCCGCCGGCTGAGGTGAAAGATTAATCTCCCGGTGCACAGATATCGAGGCCCGGCTCACGGCATTGGCCGTAGCCGGGCCTCGTGCTTTTTTACCGCCCTCCTTTTCATCCCTGGAAGAACCCGAAACTGGCGTACCCTACCACACTTTCATAATCATGACTGACATCGCCGGAATTGCTGTAGTGCAGCAGCCGGCACTCCCAGCCCTTCCGGCGGGCAATTTCTATTGCCATGAGGATCGGGATCTTGCCGCAGGCGATGCCGGCTTTTTCCATGCGGGCATAGTCCAGTTCCTCGATGGCCTGGTTGGTGGCCTGGTCGAGCTCGGCCGCCGTTCCGTAATCGTAAAAATGGCTGAGGTCGGAGCTGATGAGCAGCAGGCTGTCCTCGGACAGGGTGTCCTCTACCGCCTGGCAGAAGTCCCTGGGGTTGATCTTACCGGCGAGCAAGGGAAGGAACTGAAATTCCCGGAGTACATGCTGCAGGAAGGGAAGCTGTACTTCCAGGCAGTGCTCCTGGATATGGGCGGACTCCTGAACGGTAAAACCGTCGTGCAGGATCTTTACCCTGCCCAGCGGGGTTTCCCAGTAATCGTTGGCATCGGTGGCCAGCATATGCATCATCAGGGTATGGGCCGGGCCGATGGCTACCACCTTCTTCCATTTCTCCGGCGTGTGTTTGAGGAGGGAGAAGGCATAGGCGGCCACCTGGCCGGAGTACATATACCCGGCATGGGGGACAATTAAGGCTTTCAGCGTCCCTGCCGGGAGTTGATCCGGCGCCTGGCCCAGGAAAAAATCTATTTTTTTGATGAGTTGCGCCCGGCCTGCCGGATAGAAATAACCGGCCACGGCCGCTTTTCTTAACCTCACTGCCATACGCCCGGGATTTGGGTTTTGCAGCGGGTGCAGGCCCCGTTGCGGAATGTGTTCTCCATCCAGGTGCGGTATCCCGTCCGCCGGATCAGCGCCGCCCCGCAGTTGGGGCAGTAGGTCGTCGACCTGTCATCGTCCTGAATATTGCCTACATAGATGAATTTCAATCCGGCCTCAAGGCCAATGTCATAAGCATTTTCGAGGACCGCCCGGCTGGTGTTGGGGGTGTCCTTCATCTGGTAGGCGGGGTGGAAAGCCGAGATATGCCACGGGATGTTGTTATCGATCGAGGCGATGAAGCCTGCAATATCCCTGAGTTCGGCCTCCGAATCGTTCTGTCCGGGGATCACCAGGGTAGTAATTTCCATCCAGATGCCTCTTTTGTATACGTCCCGGATGGTGTCCAGTACCGGCTGCAGCCTGGCCTTGCAGAGTTTTTTATAGAACTTGTCCCGGAAAGACTTCAGGTCGATGTTCATGGCGTCGAGGTAGCCGGCGGCAGCATCCAGCGCTTCCTCCGATTCGTAGCCGTTGCTGACGAAAACGGTGCGGATGCCATGCCGTCGGGCCAGTGTGGAGGCGTCGTGCAGGTATTCGAAAAAGATGACGGGTTCGTTGTAGGTATAAGCGATGGATGGCACTTTTTTCTCCAGGCACAGGCTCACTACTTTTTCAGGAGGCAGCTCATAGCCGTACTGGCCTACTTCCAGTTCGATGTCTTCAATGTGTTTCCCTTTCATCAGTTTTTCCCGCAGGGTGCGGGCGAGCTGGGAGAGATCCCAGTTCTGGCAGAAACTGCAGGCGAAGTTGCAGCCGATAGTGCCAATGGAAAAGATCCGGGAGCCCGGCAGGAAGTGATACAAGGGTTTCTTTTCGATGGGGTCGATATTGACGGCTGAGGCTTTCCCGTAGACGAGGAGATAGAGCTTGCCGTCCTTGTTCTGGCGCACGCCGCAAACGCCCGCCCCTCCCGGTTTGACCACACAACGGATTTTACAGGCCGTACAGCGGACGGCCTTCTTCTCCATGGGTTCGTATAGAATGGCCTCGTACATGGGATGGCGGTTGAGTTGGCAATTAGCCCAAAGATCGGCCTCCAAACATGCTCTTAAAATGAAAAACCCCTTCCTTCTCTTTGGAACAGAGGATGCCGGGACAAAAAGGCAGGAAAATGATCAACCTGCTTTTCGCGCCGTTTTCTCCGGCGAAGCTTTCATGCGGACCATCTTGGCCTCTTCTTCGCTATCTCCTCCAAAGCGGTATCCCAGGACAGCGCTGATGGCTATTGCCATTACCACCGGGACCAGCCACATCTGATGGGTGGAAACGGCAATGATGGTGATCAGCATCATCAGGTAATACCGCAGGATCAGGATATGGATCCTTAATTTGAACATAATATTGCGGTTTAATCTCTTTCAACCCAATAAGTTAATCGATTGGCCGCAGGAGGGAAATGATAAGGGTCAGGAAAAAAGTTGACTTTGGTCAGGGGGAAGTGGGAAGCAGGAAGGCATTGAGGTGCAGGGGGGAACTAAAAGTCGGAAGTGCGAAGTCGGAAGTCGGAATTGAGCTGAGGATGAGCGTCGAACGCCCATTTTAGTCCGTCAGTCGCTTCGCTCGTGTCCGACTTAACGGAAGGCATCAAAAGGCATTTTTCAGAACGTCCAAAGTCCAAGAAGTTTGAAGGCATCAAGGCGCCCTTTCAGGCACCCGTTCCGCCTTCCGCCTTCCCATTTCCGACTTCGTTCACCCCAGCCCCGGCAGCAACTGCCCCGCTGCCCAGAACCCCAGGAAGGTGCCGAGGGCATTGCCCAGGGAACCCAGCAGGACTGCGGGCAATACCAGGTCATTACGCCCGATGCTGCGCGCCAGGGCCAGCGCCGAGGTGCCTCCGCCGACATTGGCCTGAGAAGCTACGGCCGCCATGTCCAGGTCTATTTTCATCAGGCGGGCGGCACCGAAAGTGGCCAGCCCGTGGACGAGAACGGTGGTGAGGGCAAAGCCGAAAAGCGCCAGGCCCAGAAAGCCCAGGCTCTGAAGGGCTTGTATGTCGCAGAAGGCGCCGATCACCGCCAGGAAAAGGTATACGGAGAACATGCCCAGCGCCTGGGCGCCTTTCAGCCTTTTGGCGATGGGGAACTGGGCAATGAGGAGCGCAAAAATAGTGATGATGATGATTGAGGGTTAGGCGGGTACGGGCTGCTCTTCCGAAGACCCGGCCGGCAGGATGCCGATGTTGGCCACTACTGCAGTCAGAACGATGACCAGCAGGGCGGCGCCCAGCCCGCGAAGGGCGGTGTTGCGCACCAGCCATTCCGATAGTACGACGAGCAGGCAGAGAACGGTGAGGACGTAGAGGGAGGAGGTCAGCATAGATTATTGATTTGCAGGCACAGGCTTTATTTTTCTTTCATCCACACAGGTTTAAATTCAGGAGAATGTTCTTTACCGATTATGTCTTTATAAAGTTCTGGCCGTCTGGCATTCATGTATCTAAATCCTCCGGCAAGTGGAATCTTTTCTTTTGTAAGTGTTGCAATTGCAATTTCATCATCAAATGATTTAATTTCACTCAGGACTTCACCAAAGGGATCAATAATCATCGAATTTCCATTTTTTAAATGTTCCCCATCATATCCTATTGGGTTAGTGAAGGCATAATATACTCCATTATCATATGCCCTGGCAGGTAACCAACGCATTAACCATCTTCTTCCTTTCGGGCCATCAAATTCTAAACGTAAAGATACGGGGTCGATATCTCTATTCTGCCAATATTTATCGTCTACATAATCTCTTCCCGGCATTGCCGATGGGGTGCAACCAGTTACATGTGGAGCAAAAATTAATTCTGCTCCTAATAAAGTTGTTGCCCGTACATTTTCTATTATGTTATTGTCATAGCAGATCAGGATGCCACATTTCCATCCCATTAAATCAAACACTTCATACTTGCTTCCTGCTGCCAAATATTTACTGATAAATGGATGCAATTTTCTGAATTTAGCCACTATTTCTCCCTTATTTGCACATACATAAGTATTGAATATTTCATTTTTTTCTTTCTCCACTAAGCCTGCAAGAATAGCGATTTGATTTTCTTCTGAAATCTTCAGCAGTTGTTGTATACTTTTTCCATTTGGCACTTCTTCTGCTAAATCAGTAATTTCTTCGTAATTCAAATCTTTTGTAAACGTGTAAGCGGTTATAGACATTTCGTGGAAGCTAATCACATCTGCACCTTTACTTTTGGCCTTTTTTGCCAAATTTTCAATTACCGACAAATTGTAGGCCTTATTTCCATCTTTTGGTTCAAATTGAGCAACTGCTAATTTCATATTTGCCATTGATTTAGAACTTGTTTAAATATTACACTTCGGAGCAGTTGTGGCATAATAATAACGCCCCCCTCCTTTTGCATTTATCCCCTCTCTCCTCCCTCGCCGCTTACGAGGCCGGCCTGTCTGATGCAAAAGCGCATCCGGGGGCAATTCCGGGGAGTATAGTAGCACAATTTAATGAAGGCCATGCACAACAACAATGCAGGGCGCAAAAAGAAAGAGACAAAATCATTTCTTGTGTATACGTCCACGAAAATACTCCTGCTTCTCAGGCAAATCGCTCATCCAATAAAAAGAGCCTACCCCGGAATAAAGAGCAGGCGCTTTTTATCGATGGGCTGCCTAAATTGATGGCCTTAAAAACAACCAGAAATGAAAACAACGAAAGCGCTATTGGAATTTGCCGCCCGTCAGGGCATCACTTATCTGGAAGGCCAGCCCGAGCGGCGGCCTTTTCCTGCTCCCGGTGTCATCAAAGAACTGAGCCGCCTGGGTTTCCAGCTTCCCGATGGGCCTACCGATCCGGAGGAAGTTATTCGCCTGCTCGACGAGGTGGGCTCTCCGGCGGCGGTAGGGAATGCCGGCGGGCGGTATTTCGGGTTCGTCATTGGCGGAAGCCTTCCCGTTGCCGTTGCCGCCAACTGGCTGGCTGGCGCCTGGGACCAGAATGCAGGCCTGAAGGTCACCTCTCCCCTTGCCGCAAAGCTGGAGGAAGTGGCGGCGCAGTGGTTGCTGGAAGTGCTGGCCCTGCCTCCGCAGTCGGGGGTGGGCTTCGTCACCGGCGCTACCATGGCCAACTTCTGCGGGCTGGCGGCCGCCCGCCATGCATTGCTGAAACGCAAAGGGTGGAATGTCGAAGCGCAGGGGCTCTACGGGGCGCCGGAGATAAAGGTGGTTGTAGGAGAAGAGGCTCATGTGAGCCCGCTCAAGGCCCTTTCCCTGCTGGGCTTCGGCAGCGAGCGGGTGATCCGGGTACCGATCAACAGCGAAGGGGAGATGCTGCCGGATGAACTGCCCCCTCTGGATGATATGACCATCGTCTGCCTGCAGGCGGGCAACGTCAATTCCGGGGCTATTGACCCGCTGTACGAGATATGCCGCATGGCGCAGGCCCGGGGCGCGTGGGTCCATATCGATGGGGCTTTCGGCCTCTGGGGCGCCGCCTCGCCGCAGCTTGCCCATCAGCTGAAAGGGTATAATCTGGCCGATTCCTGGGCGACCGACCTGCACAAGTGGCTCAACGTGCCCTACGACAGCGGGGTGGTCATCTGCCGGGATCCGGAATACCTGCGGGCGGCCATGTCGATCAACGCCGCTTACATTCCCCCGCAGGAAGAGCGGGAGCCCTATGCCTTCACGCCGGAAATGTCGCGGCGGGCGAGGGGCGCCGAAGCCTGGGCCGCCCTCTATGCCCTGGGCAAGGCCGGAGTGGCCGAACTGGTCGAGCGCTCCTGCCGCCACGCCGCTCTTTTTGCCAAAAGGCTGAAGCGCGCCGGTTTTGAAGTGCTCAATGAAGTCAATCTCAATCAGGTGCTGGTTTCGTTTGGCAACGACGAGCTGACCCGCCGCGTGATCAATGAACTGCAGAAGGAAGGCACCTGCTGGTGCGGCAGCACCACCTGGCAGGGCCGCCACGTAATGCGCATCAGCATATCCTCCTGGGCGACCACGGAAGAGGACGTCGAAGCCTGTGCCGATGCGATGGTGCGCATTGCAAAGCAGGAAAAAAGTTTTAAATTAGTAGGGTATTAGTTATCGGGCCCGGCTTAACCGGTTTTTGCCGGCGGCCGCCTTTCAGAAAAACCGGTTAAGCCGGGCCGCCAACCTCACCCACCATGCGTCGAAGAGCTCTTATTTACGGGCTGGCCTTTTGGGCGTTTCTTGTCCTTGGGACGAGGGGAGCGGCGCAGTATAAATTTGAAAAAGCGGAGCAGTTCACTGATGAGGATGGCCTGCCCGGCAATGTGATCCGGTTCATAAAAAAAGGGCCAGACGGGTTTGTATGGATCGGTACTACCGACGGCCTGTGCCGGTTCGACGGCGCTCAGTTTAAAGTATACCAGCATGATCCGGACAATCCCAACTCCATCATTGACAACCGGGTGGTGTGTATGGCTGTCGATACGCACGAACTGTGGATCGGCACGCATATCGGGCTATCCCGCTTCAACCTGGCGGCCGAAAAGTTTACCCATTATCAGTTTGATGAAAAAGGCAGGCGGGAGTCCATACAAAGAGTAGACGGCCAGCAGATCCATTCCCTGCTGAAAGACCGGAACGGGGACTTGTGGGTGGGCACCCGTTATCAGGGAGTTGCCCGTTATCTTCCGGAGTTGGATGATTTCAAAATGTACAGGGGTAGCCAGAATGAGGTGGCCAGGTTTTTCCCGGACCCCAAGAGCATTCACAACATACTAAGCCTGGAACAACACCGCTCCAATGATTCGATCATCTGGGCCGGCACTTCAACCGGCGTTCTGGAGATCAACAAATATACCCATGAGGTTGAATGGCTGGCTTTCAATCTGGAGATCCCTGTTGAAAAGCGCTGGGGCAACATTTTCAAAACCATGTACCATCACAGCGACGGGCTGGTTTACACCGGAAACTGGGGTGGAGGCCTTACTGTCTTTGACCCGGAAAGGCGGTTCGTGAAAATGATGGAGGTAAAAAGCCATTCCGGCGAAACAGTGATGCGGGGCGGTACGCACAAGATGGTGGAAAAGAGCGAAGAGGAGTTTTGGGTCACAACCAGTTCGGGCCTTGCCCTATACCACTCCGGCAAAAAAGAGGCCACTTTCCATAAGGTGAATAGTGAGGAAGTTACTTACGGAGTGGAGTTTACCGATGAGCAGCACCGGGCCTGGGCCAAATCAGCCCAGGGCGTCTTTGTTTTCGACCCCCTGCTTCAGCAATTTGACGCTTATACTTTCGGCCACCTGGAAGAGCCCGGCGCCGGCTTGGTTTTCAATATTGTCGAATGGAAGCGGCCCGACGGCCTGATCGTTGTACCCAGAACATCGCCGGGCGTCTTTCATTTTAACCGGAGAAGCCGGAGCTGGGAAAACGCCCGAGCTCCCGATGCGCTGCTTGATGACAAGGGGCTGCTGCACACCAGGCATGCCGAATGGAGCCCCGGTGGAGAGCTGACACTTTGTTATTTTGGAGGGATCATCCTTTACGATCCCGAAAACAGGTCTTTCCGCCCGTTCCCCTCTCTGCCGCCTCTTAAGCTGAAGCGGTTTCATTGCATGTTATGGGACACCCGGGGGAGGCTATGGGTGGCTACTTTTGACGAAGGCATCTGCCGCTGGGATCCCCGAACCGGTTGGCGCGTATTCCGCGAGGAACTCAGATCACAGGCCCCCAACCTGCTTTCCATGAGTTTCGATTACCTTATGGAAGACAGCCGGGGCAATATCTGGTTTAAAAGAGAGCAGGGTTTCGGAGTTTATCTCAGCGCTAAGGATACCTTTATCCAGTTCAATTATTCTCTGCATCCGGATCGGTGTTTTCCCCACATCAATAACCTGGTGGAAGATAAAAAAGGCAGGGTATGGATGAATTCTCTGGATGGCCTTATCGGCTACGCCGAGGTAGCCCACCCGGAAAAGGGGATGGTTTGGCAGAGGGATATGAACAAACTGCCAAACATATATGTGAAAGGGATCTGGAGTTTGAGAGCCGGCCCGGACGGGGATATCTGGGGGTGCGGAGAAAAGGCGCTGACCCATATCGATGGGGAAGATCTGAGCGTCACTCAATACGATTTCAAATACGGGGGAGACAAAGCCGGTTATCTCACTTTTGAGATCCTCTCCGACGGCGCCCTCGTTTTTGGCGGTAAAAACCGGATCATTTTCGCCGACCCCGGGGAGCTGCGGTATAACCGGGAAGCTCCGCAGCCTTACCTTACCGGCGTCAATGTGCTGGAGGAATCTTTTCAGGGCGAGGCCGGGCCAATACTCATCAAAGAACTCCGGCTCAAACACTGGCAAAACTTCTTCTCCTTCGATTTTTCCGCCAGAGGGTTTACTTTCGGCAAGCAGAACAAATACCGCTACAGGCTGAAAGGGTTCGATGAAAACTGGATCATGGCCAAGGGGCGGCGAAATGCCAATTACACGAACGTGCCCAGCGGAGAATATCTCTTTCAACTACAGGCGGCCAATAACGAAGGTGTCTGGAATGAGAACCTCTTCGAATTGCCGGTATATATCGCTTCTCCCTGGTGGGGGCGGTGGTGGTTCATCGGCGGTTCTCTGGCGCTTTTAATTCTGCTGGGATACCGGCTGTACCGGTACCGTATCAGGCAGATCCGAAAGGAAGAGAAGCTCAAGGCGGAATTTGAAAAGCGGCTGGCCGATATGGAGATGTCGGCACTGAGAGCTCAGATGAATCCTCATTTCCTGTTCAACTGCCTGAATTCTATTGACAGTTATATCATCAGGAATGAAACCCGGAAAGCTTCCGAATACCTCAATAACTTCGCCCGGCTGATCCGGCTGATCCTGCAGAACTCCCGCGTCAATTATGTCAGCCTTAAGGATGAGCTGGAAGCCATCGAACTGTATCTGCAGATGGAAAACCTTCGTTTTCGCGATAAATTCACCTATGAGGTCCGCATAGATGAAGGGGTGGATCCTTCTTCTGTCGATATACCCCCCATGCTCATCCAGCCTTATGTCGAAAATGCCATCTGGCACGGCCTGATGCATAAGGAAGACAAGAGCCAGGGCAAGGTCGTCTTTTCCATATCCAGGGAAAATGGTTTCCTGAAGTGCGCCATTGAAGACAATGGCATCGGGCGGGAAAAAGCCCGGGAGCTGAAGGCCAAACGCCCGCTGCGTGGCCAGCAGTCTTACGGCATGCGCATTACCAATGACCGGATAAGTATTATCAATAAATTGTACAATTCAAATACCAGCGTACGGGTCATCGACCTGAAGGATGACCAACAGAACTCCCTGGGTACGAGAGTGGAGTTGTGTATCCCGGTATAAAACCTCAGACATCATGAAGATCAAAGCCGTAATCCTGGACGACGAAATGCACAGCATCGAGACGCTGCAGTGGAAACTGGAAAACTACTGCCCGGAAGTAGAGGTGGCCGCCACCTTTGACGATCCTCAAAAAGGCATAAAGTATTTAAAAAGCAACCCTCCGGACCTGCTTTTTCTGGACATTCAGATGCCCATGCTGAATGGCTTTGACGTGTTGGAAGAACTGGGGCCCGATCTGTCTTTTGACGTCATTTTTGCCACCGCTTATGACCAGTTCGGCATTCAGGCCATCAAGGCCAGCGCCCTCGATTATCTATTGAAACCGGTGCAGAATAAAGACCTCAGGGAGGCCATAGAAAAGTTTGTTCGCAAGCGGGCCGTGGCTCCCGGCGTTCGCGAAGGACAGTTCCAGGGACTAATGGAAAATGTCGGGGCCGAGCAGGAAGGCCGGATCGGGAAGGTCGCCCTTGCCACACGGGAGAGCATAGAATTCGTCGAGCCGCAGGAGATCGTACTTTGTTCCTCCGACAGCAATTACACCATGATCTACCTGGCCAGCGGCCGTAAAAAACTGATCTCCAAAACACTCAAGGAGTTTGAAGACCTGCTCACTCCTTTCAATTTCTATCGCCCCCACAATTCCCACCTGATCAACCTGTCGAAGGTCAAGGAATACATACGCAGTGACGGCGGGTACATCGTTATGGACAACCAGATGAAGGTGCCGGTGTCCAAATCGCGGAAGGATGAACTGCTGGAGCGGCTGACGGAGTAAAGTGGAAATCGGAATGACTTTGGACGTTCCGCTACTCTTTGGTTATCATCAGTGTCCAACTTTAGACAGGTAGCTCCCCCACCTATCATACTTTTTCCCCGATACAGCTCACCAGGTCCGCGCCTGTAAGGCCCCTTCTCTCCGCCATGAGCGTTACCTGGCAATACCTACCAGAAAAAATCCATTTTTTTCCACCCAACTCTTGCGCCGTATCCTCAAAGCTATTACATTTGCATAAAATTACCCATTTGGGTAAACCGTAAATGGAACCATCAACAGAAGAAAAAATACTGGATGCCGCCAGGGAAGTCTTTACCCAGAAGGGCTTTGCAGCGGCCCGCATGCAGGAGATCGCTGACAAGGCGGGCATAAACAAAGGGTTGCTGCACTACTACTTCCGCAGTAAGAACAAGCTTTTCCACGCCGTCTTTTATGAAGTTTTCGATCAATTTTCCCTGCGTATCAACGAGGTATTCGGGGCGGACCTTCCGCTTTTTGAAAAGATCGAGGCCTTCGTCAGCCAGTATATGGATACCCTGATCGCCAATCCAGCCCTGCCCTCCTTCATGATCAATGAGCTGAACCAAAAAGGAGAGGCCTTCGTAAAGGAGCTGATGAGCCGAAAAACCAAGCCCAACCCTCTGCCATTGATCGGGCAGATACAGATGGAAGTGCAGGCAGGCAGGATAAGGGCGGTAAACCCCTTTCACCTGGTGCTGAACATGCTTTCCCTTTGTGCTTTTCCCTTTATCGCCCGCCCGCTTTTCCAGGGGATCGCCCAGGTAGATGACGAAACTTACCTGAAACTCATGGAAAGCCGTAAACAAGAGATTATCGACTTCATACATAACGCTATCCGGGACTGAGTTACCCGCTTGGCTAAATTTTGGTAAAAATGAAAAAAACACCCCTCCTGTTTGCCATATTGATCGCCCCTTTCCTGGGGTTTACCCAAACGGTTAAGATCTCACTGGCCGATTGTTACCAGAAGTCCCGCGCCAATTATCCGATTTACAAGCAAACGGCACTGCTGGAGCAGGCTAATGCCCTCCAGTTGGAGCGCATTCAAAAAGAACGCCTCCCGGAAGTCACCTGGAATGCTCAGGCCAGCCTGCAATCGGAGGTCGTGGAATTTCCCTTCCAGCTGCCGCTGCCACCCGGAGAATCGGCCCTGGACCTCCCCCTGTACCGCGTTCAAACCACTGCCGACCTGCAGTACACCATTTACGACGGAGGGCTCAACGAAGCCCGCCAGAAAATCGAGAACGCCCAACTGGCCGCCGACCGGCAGCAGGTACAGGCCGAACTGGACAAGCTGAAGCCTCAGGCCAACCAGTTCGTATTTGGGATACTGATGCAGCGGGACCGCATTGAGATCCTGCGTACCAGCCAGGCCACCCTGGAAAATAAGGTGGAAACCCTGGAAGCCGCACTGCGGCATGGAGTGGTATTGCCAGCAGATATCGACAAGCTGCGCGTTGAGATCCTGCGCCTCCAATCGGAGATCGAACAGGCGGAAGGCACGATCCGTGGCCTGGCCGCCGCCCTGGGAGAACTGATCGGCGAAGCGGTGCCACCTGATGTCGAATTCATCCTGCCGGAAATGCAAACTTTGAGCGATGAATTGGAGATACAACGCCCGGAATTGCAGCTGTTCAACTACCAGAAAGAAAGCATCCTGGCCCGGGAAGATATGATCACTGCTGCCCGAAAGCCCAAAGTGGGCGCCTTCCTCCAGGCCGGCCTCGGCGCTCCCAATCCCCTCAACTTCTTTGATGAAAGCCTCAGCCCTTTCGCAATGGGGGGAGTACGGTTCTCCTGGAAGATCTTCGACTGGAAGCAAACGGACAGAGACCGGCAGTTGCTGACGCTCCGAAGCCAGCTGGTGGACCAGCAGCGGGAAGCCTTCGAGGCCACCATCGAACGCATGGACGGCAAATACCTGGAAGACATCGCCACGCTGGAGAAGCTCATGCAGCGCGACGAGGAGATCGCCCGCTTGCAGGAGAGCATCCTTGAGCAGGTTTCTTCACAGCTCGAACTGGGAGTTGCTACCGCTACCGATTACATCACGCAGTCCAATGCCCTGGCCCAGGCGCGGCTCAACCGGCAACTGCACGAACTGCAGCAGCAACAGATCAAAGTAGAATACCTCACCCTTAAAGGACAGCTCTAAAATATTTGATACCATGAAAGCATTTTCATTTTTCTTACTGGCCGCCGCCTTCTTCCTTACAGCCTGCCAGGATAATGGCGACACTGCCGACGCCTATGGCAATTTCGAAGCCCAGGAGGTGATCGTCTCTGCCGAAGGGAACGGCGAGTTGCTGCGCTTCGATGTAGAGGAAGGGCAGAAGCTCCCGGCCGGCCAGCCCATTGGCCTTATCGATACCACCCAACTCCACCTCAAAAGGCAGCAGCTCCGGGCCAGCATTCAGGCCCTCACCGGAAAGACCCAGGAAGTGCAGCCCCAGATTGACGTGCTAATGGAACAAAAGCAGAACCTGAAACGGGAGGAAAAACGCCTGCAGGCCCTGGTAGCCGATAACGCCGCCACGCAGAAACAGCTCGACGACATACAGGGGCAGATCGAGGTAGTCGAAAAGCAGATCGCCGCCGCCCGCTCTCAGAACAATGAGCTTAATCAAAGTATCCTTGCCGAGATCGCCCCCCTGCAGGCACAGATCGATGTGGTCAATGACCAGATCCGGCGCTGCTACATCAACAACCCCATCGACGGCACCGTCCTGCTCAAACTTGCCGAACCCCATGAAATAGCGGCGATGGGCAAACCCCTTTACACCATCGCCAGGATGGATGAACTCGAGTTGCGCGCCTACATCAGCGGCGCCCAATTGCCCCACATCAAACTGGGGCAGGAGGTGGAAGTCCTGATCGATGAAGATGAGGAGGCCAACCGCAGCCTTACCGGAACCATCAGCTGGATCTCGGACAAGGCCGAATTTACCCCCAAAACCATACAGACCAAAGAAGAGCGGGTCAACCTCGTCTATGCCTTCAAGGTAAAGGTCAAAAACGACGGCTCACTGAAGATCGGCATGCCGGGAGAGGTGGTGCTGGAAAAGAAGGAGGAAGAGACGGCAGCCAAATGATTTTTGATGTGTGATTTTTGATGTGTGATTTTTGATGTGTGATTTTTGATGTGTGATTTTTGATGTGTCGCAGTCTTCCCTGAACCAGGATCGAAGCCGAAGGCACAAATCAAAAATCAAAAATCAAAAATCAAAAATCCTAAATACAATGTCCACCCCCGCCATACAAGTCGAAAACCTCAGCAAGCGCTACGGCAAGGATGTACAGGCCCTGGACCGGGTGTCCTTCGATGTGAGGCAGGGCGAGATCTTCGGCCTGATCGGCCCCGACGGAGCCGGCAAGACGACGCTGATCCGCATCCTGGCCACCCTGCTGCTGGCTGACGAAGGCAAAGCCCTGGTCAACGGATGGGAAGTGCGCCAAGATTACCGGAAGATACGCCGCCACATCGGTTATATGCCCGGGCGCTTTTCCCTGTATCAGGACCTGTCCGTGGAAGAAAACCTCCACTTCTTTGCCACCATTTTCGGCACCACCATTAAGAAAAATTACGAACTCATCCGCGACATCTATGTGCAACTGGAGCCTTTCAAAGACCGGAAGGCCGGCCAGCTCTCCGGTGGGATGAAGCAAAAGCTGGCCTTGTGTTGTGCGCTGATCCACAAACCCACGGCCCTCCTGCTTGACGAGCCCACCACCGGCGTCGACCCCGTTTCCCGAAAGGAATTCTGGGAGATGCTGAAAAGGCTCAGAGAAAAAGGAATAGCGATCCTGGTTTCTACGCCATATATGGACGAGGCCAGCCTCTGCAACCGGGTGGCCCTCATCCAAAAGGGAGGCATACTGAGCATCGACGAGCCCGAAAAGATCGTCTCCGGCTTCGACCGGCCTCTGCTCGCCGTCCGCACCAACGATATGTACCGCCTGATCCAGGACCTGAGAGATTTCGAATCCGCCCACAGCGCATTTCCCTTCGGGGAATTCGTACACCTGTCTCTGAAGAACCAGATCTGGCCGGAGGCCATCCATGCCTACCTGGCCGGAAAGCAACACGGCGGCATAGAGATCAGGCCCGCTCAGGCAACCATTGAAGACGCTTTTATGGAGTTGATGACGCAGGGGGAAGTAGTTCATTAAGTTGATTGAGTTAATTGGGTTGATTGGGTTGGCAAACCGGAGTTCCTCTGCCGGCCAACTCAGCCAACCTAATCAACCCAATTTTACCCGGCTGAGGCAACGAGGACGGGCAACTAAATCAACCAATCAACTAAATAAACCAATAAACCATGACACCAGCCATAACCGCCGATAAACTGACCAAAAAATTCGGCGGCTTCACCGCCGTCAACCAGATCACCTTTGAAGTGAAGAAAGGGGAGATCTTCGGCTTCCTCGGCGCCAACGGGGCCGGCAAGACCACCGCCATGCGTATGCTCAACGGCCTGTCGCGGCCTACTGCCGGGCAGGCGGCGGTGGCGGGCTTCAACGTCTACCGGGAGGCGGAGAAGATCAAGCAGCACATCGGCTATATGAGCCAGAAATTCTCTCTTTACGAAGACCTCACCGTCCGGGAGAACATACAGTTCTACGGCGGTATCTACGGCCTTTCAACCCGCAAGATCCGCGAGCAGGTGCAGGAACTGATGGAAGGGCTCGGCATGCGGGAGTTCGCCAACACCCTGGTGAAGTCCATACCTTTGGGCTGGAAGCAAAAGCTTTCCTTCTCTATCTCCATCATGCACCGCCCGGAGATCGTCTTCCTCGACGAGCCCACGGGCGGGGTGGACCCCATCACCCGCCGGCAGTTCTGGGAGATGATCTACAAGGCCGCTTCGGAAGGTATGACCGTTTTTGTCACCACACACTACATGGACGAAGCTGAATACTGCGACCGCGTTTCCATCATGGTCGAAGGCCGCATCGCTGCGCTCGATACCCCGAGGGCGCTCAAAGAACAGTTCGGCGCCCATTCGATGAACGACGTATTTCTTCAGCTCACCCGCCCCAACCAGCAATCATCATGAAGCAGTTTGGTATTTTCATACAAAAAGAACTCTACCACATCCTGCGCGACCGGCGCACCCTGCTCATCCTGCTGGGCATGCCGATGGTGCTGGTGTTGCTCTTCGGCTTCGCCATCACCAACGAGATCGACAACGCACGCATCGCCGTCCTGGACTACTCCAAAGGGGAAATGAGCCGGGAGATCACCGATAAACTGGCGGCTTCCGGGTATTTCCTGATCGATGAAAACCTCCGGGAAGTAGATCAGATCGAGCAGCATTTCCGGGAGGGAAAGACCAAGATGGCCGTCGTCTTCCCCGCCGGCCTCCAGGAAGACATGCAGCGCCATCTGCCTACCCAGATACAGCTCATCGCCGACGCCACCGACCCCAATACCGCCACTACCCTGATCAACTACGCTTCGGCCATCATCGGGCAGTACGTGCGGGAGCAATCCCCTGGGCAGGCGATGCCGATGCAGATCAGTACGGAAGTGAAGATGCTGTACAACCCCCGCCTGAAAAGCGTTTTCATGTTCGTCCCCGGTGTTATGACGGTCATTCTGATGCTGGTTTCCGCCATGATGACCTCTATCGCCATCACCAAGGAAAAAGAAATGGGCACCATGGAAGTGTTGCTGGCCTCTCCTCTCAAGCCGGCCATGATCATCATCGGAAAGGTGATCCCCTACATTCTGCTGGCCCTGGCCAATACCGTGGTGATCCTGATGCTGGGCACCTTCGTTTTTGGCATGCCGGTGCGGGGCAGCTTCATCTTACTGGCGCTGGAGTGCCTGCTGTTCGTGATCACCGCTCTGGCCCTGGGCATTCTGATCTCCACCCGCACGGAAAGCCAGCAGGTAGCCATGATGATCTCTCTGATGGTGCTGATGCTGCCGACCATCCTGCTGTCGGGCTTCATCTTTCCCATCGAATCCATGCCCAAGGTGCTGCAGGTGATCAGTAATATCATTCCGGCCAAGTGGTTTATCATCATCCTGAAGAACATCATGCTGAAGGGGACGGGGGTGGAGTTCGTCTGGAAGGAAAGCCTGATACTAGGGGGGATGGCCTTGTTCTTTATCGGGGCTAGTGTAAGGAATTTTAAGATACGGTTGGAGTGAGGGGGAGATGGGGTGACATTCAAAAATAAAGATTGATGAGAACGATCCTTTTTATAGTCAGAAAAGAGTTTCTGCAGGTCTTCCGGCACAAGGTAATGCTGCCGCTGATCTTTCTGATGCCGATCATACAGCTCGTGATCCTGGCGCATGCGGCCGATTTCGAGGTAAAGAACATCAACCTGCACATCGTCGACCACGACCAGAGCCAGGCCTCCCGGCAGCTGATCGGCAAGTTCCGGGCGTCCCGCAACTTCAACCTGGTGGGCTATTCCTTTTCCCGGCGCCTGGCCTTCGACGAGATCCAGGAAGGGGACGCCGACCTGTTCATCGAGGTGCCGCCTCACTTTCAGCGCGACTTGATCAGGAATAATAAAGCCAGCCTGCAGCTTTCCGTCAACGCCATCAACGGCGTAAAGGCCGGCCTGGCGAACGCCTACGCCAACGCCATCATCCAGGATTTCAACGGCCAGGTCCGCACCGAATGGGCAAAGGGAGCCGCCATCGCTCCCCTGCCCGGCCTCAGCGTCACCTTTTCCAACTGGTTCAACCCCGAAATGAACTACCAGACCTTTATGGTGCCCGGCATCCTGGTGCTGCTGGTCACGCTGATCGGCATGTTCCTCTCGGGCATGAACATCGTCAAGGAGAAGGAGATCGGTACCATCGAACAGATCAACGTGACGCCCATCAAGAAATACCAGTTCATCATCGGCAAGCTGCTGCCCTTCTGGATCATCGCCCTGGTCGAGCTGGCGATCGGCCTCGTCGTCGGCTGGCTCCTCTTCGACATTCCCTTTGTCGGCAGCCTGTGGCTGGTCTTCGGTTTCGCCGCCATCTACCTGCTGGTGGTGCTGGGGCTGGGCCTGCTGGTGTCCACCATCACAGAGACGCAGCAGCAGGCCATGTTCATTTCCTGGTTTTTCCTCATCATCTTCATCCTGATGAGCGGCCTGTTCACCCCCATCGAAAGCATGCCGCCCTGGGCGCAGGCCATCACCCGTTTCAACCCGGTGGCCTACTTCGTTGACGTGATGCGCATGGTGCTCCTGAAAGGCAGCGATCTGATGGACATCCGCCACCACGTGATCGTCATGCTGACGGCGGCCCTGGTGGTGAATGCGCTGGCGGTGGTGAATTATCGGAAGACGAATTGAGGGGGATAGAACGCGGGGCTGTTCGGGGGAGATGGAACGCGGATGACGCGGATGGGGCGGATGTTCGCGGATCGGCTTTCTCTTGGCTTTATTTCACCTGCAAATATGGGCTCTCGCTGGCAGGCAGGTGCCAAATCCGCGTAGATCCGCGTTCCATAAATCCACGTTTCATCCTCATTCAACCATCCGATCTCGGCTCCGGCTTCAGCGCATCCTGGACGGACTGAGGAGTCAGCAGATCCAGCGACTTCATATTGACCCGGATGGCATCGACGCCGCTCCTGTTCTCTTCTACATTCTTGGAGAGCAACAGCATTTGATCGGAGAAGAAGTTTTTGTCTTGTATGAAATGGAAATAGCTTTCGATGGCTTCTAAAAGGGTAGAAATAGGGCAATTGACGTAGTCAATTTCGCTATCTGTTAAGAAGTGATGTATCGTTGTATTATTAGTCATCTTTATCTAAGTCTTTATCTCCTTGTCTTGACAAATCTATCTCCAATTCTGCATTTTCCAATGTAATTTGCTGAATAATAGTTTTTAAAAGCTCAAAAAAATCCTCGAGCCACGGCACATAAGCTTGAGTCAGATCATATAAACGTTGCAATTGGTCAATTTGTGCCTGAGTTAAAGGGATACCTGCATCTATTTGATTTTTAAGGCGGTGTAGTAATTGCTGCCACATCAAAACTTCTTCTTCAGAGGGAATATCTCCGTTTTCCAAAGCCAGAATTAATCCATCGAAATTAATCTTTGATGACTGAACTGCTGTCGGCTGCGATGGTAAATTAACAGAATTCAAATAGATTAATGTAATGAACGACAAAATCGACAACAACACTAATACTAATCCTCCGATTGGGAAATGAGCGCCTATTGACCTTGTAGTTTCCATAGTAATGAGTTGTTCAAGGTCTAAAATTATAAATAAATCAATTAATATCCAATTTTTAAAGTACTAAATTTAATTAAAAAAGTTTAAACTATATTCATGTCTATTAACCGATAAAAGGTTATGTTGATGCCACAAAGAATCAACTGGGAACCCACCACGCCTCTTTTCTTAATTGGTTATACTCAACGGCAATAGGTTTTGTGCATTAGCTCGCCCCGCCCCTTAAATCCCCTAAAGGGGAAATCCGCGCACAAATGCACAAAACCTATTGCAACCAAGCAAATTATCAATATCACGATTGGCAAATAAACCGGCAGAATCACTCATAAAACTCATCCTTCGGATTGATCTCCACCTCTACCATCGGTTCGTATTTACTTTCATCAAACGGCGGCAGCGCCGGCGCCTCCGCCCCCAGTTCCTTCAGATGTTGCTTTGCCTTTTCCAGCCCCCGGTGGTAGGCGTAGGGCGGCCCGTCGCACCAGGCCAGTTTATAGGCGCGGGTGGCTGCTTCCACCGCCGCCTGCTTTTTGCCCGCATCCCGCTCCAGTTGGGCAAGTACATTGCAGGCATCGGCGTGAAAGAGCGGGTAGGGGCCCCGCCCGGCCAGCTCCCAAACGCCGTCCAGCAGCTCGCGGGCGGCTGCCGGCTGGCCCTGGCGGCGGCGCAGCTCGGCGAGGGACACCAGGGCGGGCAGTTCTTCTTCTACCAGATTGACGGCGCGGGCGCGGGTGAGGGCATGGTGGAGGCGTTCGTCCGCCTGAGGGAAGTCGTTCAGTTCCAGAGCGGCGGCGCCCTGCCGGCATGCGGCGCGGATGAAATCGGCCTCGTAGCGGTTATGAGACGCCAACTCCCATGCCCGTTTTGCCAGCGGCAGGGCAGCAGCAGGTTCACCCAGCCACAGGGCGTGCTGGGAGAGGAAGACGTTGATCGCACCTTCAGATTGTTTATCCCATTGGGCAATGGACAGCCAAAGCGAGCGCTGCAGCGCCTGCCCGGAAGCCTGGTTGATACCCCGCACCGCCAGCGTCAGTCCAAACCAAAATAGACTGACCGCCTCCTGTAAACGGCTCTCCCGCTCCCGCGTGATGGCCAGCGCCCGGCGGACAGCGGCCTCCGACGCACGCAGGGCGCCGACCAGCCGCTGGCCGTTCGACAGGTTGCACAAGCCGACGCTCAGATTTTCTTCATTATTTTCTCTTTCCTGAATTTCATTATGCCGGCGATGCAAGGGCACCGCCCGCCCCGGCTGCCCGCTGAATTTATAGCCCTGCGCCAACGAATTGAGCGTGAAGGCCTGGTCACCTGGCATACTCAACCGCGGCAGCTGATCCACACCATCGGGAAAGAGCATTTCCAGCAGCTCCACCCGCTGGCGGCTGGCGCTTAGCCGGTAGAGGGTGGCTTCATTTATCCGTTCGTAAAACAAATCACAGGCCTCTTCATACCGCCCCAGACCGACCAGGGTATTATACAACTCGATCGCCGGCGTGAGGTCTTCCAGGCGGTTGACCTCCAGGTAATTTTCGATCTTGGGAACCGCCTCAAAGTGCGCCTGCAGGGAGCTAAAGACCACCTGCCTCCCCTCCTCGGCCATCCCACTCCACACCACCCCCCGCACAATGGGGTGCAGGTCGTACCGGTTAGCGCGCTTATCCCAGCCCAGCAAGCCGCGGTCTTCCAGTTCTTTAAGGATATGGTCCAGACCAGTTTCTGAGGAGAATAGCTTAGATTTCCCTTCTTTCGTTTCGCCATCCGCTTACAAACAAAGCGACCAACGTATCATAAGCCGCAGGCATACGAAATCCCGCAATGACCTGCAGCACTTTGCGCGCCGTTTCATCCAGCCCACGCAGGGCGTATTCCAGCACATGAGTACGCGCCTGCACCAGCGGCAGCTCAAATGGATTGAAGGCCGGGTGGGCCTTTTTCCAGGCGTCAAAATCCCCCGGAGCGCGGCGGTAGTGGGCCACCTCGCTGGCCAGGGACTGCAGCAGCAGGGGGTGGCGCTCGAAACGGCGGAACAGCGGCAGCAGGGCCTCCCGCGAGCCGCTCACGCCGAAGGCGCGCCAGAGTCCGAGGGCGTCGTCTTCGTTGAGGCCGTGCAGGAAGAGGGCGGAGCAGCCGGGTATGGGGCTTCCGTTTATGGCCTGTAGCTCGGTGGGGTAGAGGCGGGTACTGACGAGGACCTTCGCCGCCTTTACCTGAGCGAGCCTGCGCAGGAACAGGCCCGCCCGCGGGTCCGTCGTTTTGCGCAGGCGGTGCTGGCCGGTGTACGACTGGGCGGCGCTCTCCGGCAGGCCGTAGACATTGGCCACGTAATTGGCCGTTTGTTCCTCTATCTCATCATCCGCCAGGCGGGCGGCGTCCATGCGGGCGTAGGCCAGCAGAATGCGCTCCAGGCCGTCGAGCACCAGCAGGAAGGGCTCCTGGCCGAGGATATCCAGGAGCTGGCGTTCCCGTTCGGAGGGGTGCATCTTTTCCACTTCTTCGCGCGGCCGCCGGCTCACGTAGGCCAGGGCGCGGATGATGAAATTCTCGAAGCGGGCGTCGCTCTCGTAGAAGCTCCACCAGAGGCGGCCCGCCAGGGGGGCCATCTCCTGGGGGGCGATGTCGTTGAACCACTTCCACGTCAGCGCGCTCTTGCCCATGCCGCCGATGGCTACGACGTTGAATATGGCAGCATGGGGCTTCTTGGTTTTTACCACCCAATCGGTCAGCAGGTTGAGCTCCCGTTGCCGCCCTACCAGGCGGTGGGCCTGCAGCAGGGTATAGGGGTGGGCGATGTAGGCCTCCGGGGGCTTGGGGATGTCGCTGACGTAATGGTAGGCGGTGGGGTCCTTCTCACGGCGGCGGGACAGGCTGTTGATCAGGTGAGCGCGCAAATCAGCAGGAGATTTAAAGAAGTTGACGATATTTTCTTCCTGCAGGCGGGCTTTGAAGGCTTTCAGTTCGGCGGCGCGTTCTACCTCCACATCCCTGGCGGTGATGGGGTGTTCCGCATCCATGAGGAAGATCAGGCGGGGGATGTCGCGCTCTTTGGCGCGGTTGTATTCCATCTCGGTGATGGATATTTCGTGCCCTCTGGGTACATAGCCGTAGCGGTAGCCGAAGATGCCGATGTAAAGGTCCGCTTCGTCCACCAGCTTCAGGGAGGCGCCGATGGCCTCTTCGGCGCTGGCGGGCAGGTGCTCCATCATGAGGGGCGTCGTGCTTTGGCGCAGGCAGGCGTCGAGGGCTTCCTTGCGGTGCTCCGGCAGGTCGCGGGCGGTGCTGCTGATGATGGCCTTAAGGAACAAGATGACAGGATTTACAGGGTTAACAGGATTTCCGTTTGATGGCTTTGCTGTTTGAGGGGCTTGCCGCCATGGTTCTTTCGTTCAAGATAATTATTTATGCCGGATTTTTATATGTGGATGGCTTGGATGGCCTTTCGGGAGCTTTTTTGGCCACAAAGACGGGAGTGTTCGCAATTAGGTGTTTTTACCCGGCCGAGGTACGAGGACGGGCGCTGTTCGCAAGTCCCTGAAAATCAAGGGGCTTTTTCAGGAGAGGCTACCCGTCTAAGGTTGGGCAGCTTCGTACATCGTACATGGTAACGGCTACTATTAGCCTGTACATCGTACACGCCCCCGGAGCAATCCGTCCAACCTTAGACAGGTAGCCTCAGGAGACACAGAAAATTGAACTATCCCACAAAGACACAAAAACACCAGAAATAGAAATACACGAAGGTATTCCCCTATGCCATAAGCAACAATCCAAAGCCTTTGTCCCGGTGATTGCCTTTGAGCCCCACATTTACACCTTTACACTCATCCACTTTTACACCATCATTCACTCCCCATACAGCCACTTCTTCTTCAGCGCCAGCTCCTCCTCCGTCGCATCCGGCTTGGGGTACACCTTATGGTCTCCCGCATCGTACTCCATCCCCACTTTGTTGAATATCTCATTGACCGGCAGGGGCTTGATGCCGCTCACGTGAGCCTCGAGAAATTCTCCGATCTCCGGGTAGGTCATTTCGGTGATGATCTTAAACAGCTCTTCATCCTTGAAGGCCTTATGCCGGCCGAAGCGGGCGGCCAGGTCCTTCACCAGTTGTTTGACGCTGTATTTTCCCCCGGAGAGGGAGCGCAGTTTGATGTCCAGCAGCAGGTTCACCACCGCTCCTTTGATCTTGAGGTTGTCGTACTGGTCGGCCAGGCCGCCGTAGGTGCCCTGGCTTATTTTTATCAAAGACACATCGCTTCGGAAATCGCTCATGGCGCCCAGGAAGTCGTTGACGAACCAGAAGAAGGTCTTTTCCGGAATGATGCCCTGGTTCACCTGGGCGTGGAAGGCTAGGTATTCTGTTGTGCCCTCGTACAGCCACAGGTGGCTGGACATGGCAGGCTCGTCAAAATCGAACTGCAGCCACTCCTGAGAGTGGATGTTCATCGGCGCGTAGATGTTCAGGAACTCATGCACGGCTTCCTGTTTCATACTTTCCTCCAGGCTGGCGTCCCACTGTTCGGGCCATACCCAGGCGGAGGAATTGCCGTGCTCCAGGGTTGACCGGGCGAAGGCGTCGCCGCGGTAGAAAAAGAACAGGTAGGCATATTTTTCAGCGGGTAATTCCCCTCCGAGGTAATCCCCGACTTTCGAAAGGATGGGTTCATAGATCTTCTTTATGCGTTCCGGGTCCATCGTTCCTTCCTCGGAAAAAACGCCGATCTCGACGGTAGTATTCCCCACCGGAAAGCTTACCGGCCGCTGGTCCGTATAGAGGATGGGGTGGCCGGCCAGTTCGCGGTAGGAAGGAAAGGAGAAGGCATCCCGGGCGCCTTCTGCCGGCATTCCTTTGATGCCGCTGCAGGCGAACAGGCCTTTCGGGCGGACGATATAGATATAGTACGGCAGGTTTTCCATGCCTTCAATGTACCCGAACAGCCCTCCCGGATTGAGCAGAAAAGCCCTGTCCTCGATAAAGAAGTTCTCCACAGGCAGAAAGAAAGAGTTCTGCAGGCGGTACTTCCACATGTTCCGCACCTTGTATTCAATACGATGCAGGCCTGTGGCTTTCCGGATGCGCCATTGGTGGGAGTTCACCCGTTCGGTTGGCAGGGGCATATCCCATTTGTCAAAAGCGACGAGTTCGGCCACCATCATCCCGAATTGCAGGTCGGCGCAGTAGTAGCCCGGCGCCGCCACAGGGAAGGTGAAGTCAATTACATCCTTAGCAATGGCAGGAGTGGTGAGCTTGACCACCATCATCCCCGCGTCGAGCTTGTTCAGGTCGAGCTGATAAGTGTAGTCGGATTGACAATACCCGGAAGAGGAAATAAAAAGAGGGGCGGCAAAAGCCAGCAGCTTAAGTAGAAGTCCTTTCATTGGTTCTCGTTTTATCGGCCTTTTCCGGCCACAGCTTCTATAGCCTGAAAAGGCCGTTTTGACTCTACAGTGAGGCCGTTTGTTCTATCTTCAATATAAGCATAGCCGGCAAGAAATTCCACTCCGGGATCAAAATGTTTTCCCAATATTGACGCCCCCAAACCATGAGACAATGTACCGGGGTAACTATGAAACAATGAGAACTACCCCTCCATTTCCCGGATCAGGCGCAGGAGGCTCTGGTTCAGCTGGTTTTTCCGGATGGTGATGCTCTCCACGCTGGCGGTATGGTGTTTTTCATCTTCGTCGACCTCTTTCCAGCGTTGTTCCAGGAGCAGCACCTGGTCGAAAAGCTCGGCATTCCCACTTGTGATGGTAAAGAGTTTCCGGATGAGGGCTCCGGTGTCTCCCTTCCTGAAGAGCCCCAGCAATTCAGAAGTATCGTAGGAGGGTTTTGATCTGCTCCCGGCGTCCTCCGCCTCTCCCTTTGGAGAAGCCCCCTCCGCCCTTCGGGCGCCTTCCCCGAGGGGAGAGGAAGGCGGCCCATAATCCAGCCGTTCCCGGATGCCTTTTGCCAGTTCACTGATCTCCCGGCTGATTTTGGCGTAGGCCTCATCGTCGTTCTCCCACTGGGTAATGAATTTCCCGTTGCGGGGCAGGGCCTGCAGGCCGCCGATATCGAGTTCTTTCCACTCACAGGGGTTGTAGAGGACAGGGATCACCACTGCCCGGTTTTGCAGGTAAAGTTCGTAAGCATCCTGCTGGACTCCCAGGCATTCCAGGCCGGAAAGGAAATTGCTGCTCAGCAGGAGCAGGATGATCTCCGATTCGTTCAAAGCACTGGCAAGCGCAACCTGCCGGTTGCCGGCGGGGCTTTTATGCTGGTCGAAAACCTCCACCCGTTTGAGATGCAGCAAAAGGGCCATGCTCTTCCGGAGTTCCTCCCCACCGGCCCGGTCATCGGGATCGGAAGCATAGGCCAGAAAGATCTTTACCGGGCCTTCACCACGGGGAGTGGAAAAAGGTGGGGCGACGGTAGCCCGTAGGTTGCCGGAAGCAGCAGGCGAATCCGCTACGCCTGGGTTGGAAGCATCCTTGCGAATGGCATCCGCCAGGCGAAAAAGTTGCAGTTTCAGGGCGCTGCGCCGCTCCCGGATAGTAGCCGGCTCTCCCAAAAGCAGGGCCTCTTCTTCCAGCGCCTTCCAGTCGGAACGGCGCATGCGCACGGCGGCTACTTTATCGGGGCTATGCTGCCCGGCATATGACAATAAGGCGGAAAGGGCATTTTCCAGCTTGTTCTCTTCTATGAAATTGACGATATCCTGATACGCCTGTTCGGCAGTTGACATAACGGTTCTTTTAAAGCTCCTAAAATTATTCAATTTATAACGAGGAATACAAGAGTTGAGTTATCTCATTGAGAAATGCCATCTATTTGATTATCTTAATGAAGATTTCAGACAGAATCAACGCTATGAAGAAATTACTAGTCGCTGTAGATTTTTCTCCTGCTTCCCGCTATGCTTATGAGTATGCCGAATGGCTGAGCCTTCAGCTGGGAGGCGCACTTTCCGCGGTATTTGTCAACACGGCCACGCATGCCGAGAGCACCGTTCCGGAGAAGAAGCGCAAGGAAATGATCCAGAAAGAGAACGAGGGGTACCGCGAACGCCTGCATCAATTCACCGCCAACTATCCCAACCGGGACGAGGAAGAAGTCGTGGAAGTAAAGCCGGAACAGTTACTCGTCGCAACAGGGCGCATCGTCCCCTCCATAATCAATACTGCCCTGGACATTAAAGCGGATGCAATAGTAGTGGGCACCCGCGCCAAGCACAACCTCCGCGATCACCTTTTCGGGAGCATAACAACCCACCTCATCGGCCAGACGCCCTGCCCGCTCATCATCGTGCCGGAAGGAGCGGAATACAGAATGGTCAGCCGGATCGCCCTGGCGGTGGACATTCACCAACAGAAAGAACCGGTACTTCCCATCCTCCGGGATATTGCCGCCGCCCTGGGAGCGGAGCTGCGCCCGTTCTTCGTAAACCTGATACCGGAAGAGCAAGATAAGTTTAAGGAAGAACCCCTTAAAAAGAAAGGCCATGAAGTCACCATGATCCGGGAACGAACGCTGGTGGAGGGAGTGGATTACTTTCTGGAAAAATACCCATCCGAAATGCTGGCCATGTACCTGCCCAAACGAGCCTTCCTCAACAACCTGATCCGGGGCAGGCTGCCCAGGCACCTGGCGTGGAATGCGCCGGCGCCGTTGCTGCTGATCAGAGAAAATTCAGGTAGTTGACCCGGTTAGAATCCCGAAAGGAAAAATAGAGAACATACAAGACCCGCCCCTGGCAGGCATTTCCAGGTATTTCACTTTTTCAGCCCGGCTACTTGCCGGTTATTACCGGTCATAATGCAGGACCAGCAGCGGCACGGTAGTGTGGAAGGCCATCCGCTTGGTCACGCTCCGATGGAAGAGGTTTTCCAGGAAACCGCGGTGAACCGTGCCCATAGCGATGAGGCCGGCGCCAATATCCTGTGCATATTTCACAATACCTTCCTCAATATCGGAGCATTTAATTTCTACGGTATTGAACCCGATATCCGGCATATTTTCCCGGACGGCCTGTTCAAACTCTACCTTGGCCACGGAGTAAGGCTTGCCCGCCTCCGAATCGACATGAACAAAGTGGATATTTGACGGGCCAAACCCTGCCATTTCGATCAATTGCTGAAGCATGGCCTCATCGGCCGCATTGTAATTGCTGGCAAATACGATCTCTTTGAATCCATTACACCGGCAATTGCCGGGTACCAGCAGCACCGGACAATGGGAATTGCGGGCAACATGGGTGGACACACTGCCGAACACTTTTTCCATGAGGTTGCCCTGCCCCGTTGTGCCCATCACAACAAGGTCGGCTTCTTTGGATAAGCGGACGACCTCTTCCCCGGCAAAACCAATGCAAAGTTCGGCCCTGGGTTCCGCCACCGTGGCTACCGAACCACTTTGATTGCTGGCTAAGGTATGCTCGGCTATGAAATTCTTCATCAGTTCGCGCTTGACGGTCTCGAACTCAGCGGCAGGCATGTCCAGATAGGGGTTGGAATAATCGAAAGAAGGGTGATAAGCGTGCACAACCCTTACTTCGGCCGCTTCATCCCCCGCCAGCCTCTGGGCAAAACGATAGGCATTAGCAGCTATATCCGAAAAATCTGTTGGAACGAGTATCTTTTTCATGGGCCCGGGCTTTTGCATATACGGCCTTAATTTTTGGACTAACTCTTCAACACCAGGTACTTCATCCTCGTAGGCGGGGATGCCGTTAATAAGAAGAGCAGGAGCCGCTGTTATCTGATATTCCAGTATATCGTGTACACTTGTCACTTCTTCCACGTCGGCCTCCAGTTCAGGAAGGAGTGCCAGCGCCTGCTTCAGGTTGGCTTTCAGGGCCCTGCTCTTCCGGCATCCAATACCTAATATTTTCAAGTGTAAATACATCAAAACAATCAAGCTTTATTGCTGTCCAGTATCTGCTTGGCCGTCACTTCTTCGCCGGCCAAAGCTTTTATCACGTCAAAGGTTGTCACGATCCCCGCCAGTTCGCCACTGGCCTCATCCACAACGGGAATAGCGTGAAAGCGGTTCTCCAGGAAGATCTCCAGAGCCACATTGATCCGCTGGTTGGGCGTGAGCTTGGCCAGCCCCTTGGTCATTATGTCTTCAGCTTTGTAGGCGCGCAGGCGGGCCTCGTTCACAAAACGGTCTTCCTCATTGCGGCTGAACCCGCGCATGAAGTAGACAAAGTCCGTTTTGCTGACCAAACCGACAATTTGCTTGTAGCTCACTACCGGTATATGGTGTATCTTATTATTTTCAAAGATCTCTTTAAGCTTGATCAGCTTGTCTCCGGGATTAACCGTGATCAGGTTCGTGGTCATCAGCGTTTTGACAGGTGCTAGGACGTTCATTTTTTTCTCACATTAAAAAGGTTAGAGAATACTGTAATTGCCTAGACAATATCAATAAATGGGCCTGTCCGGCAACTGATGAATATCAACGGAGCCTAATGATTTTCATCAGCCGGGCCAAAGCAGGCAAACATTTTGGGCCGCAGCAATAGTTTTTATATTACTTTGGAAATTTTACAGTTTATACTTATTTCTGTTTGTATTTTTGCTGCGCCCGGCCACCCAACTTCAACAAATACATGCAGCAGATTGGCCCGCCGCGTAACAAATTGAACCGATATGCCGTTTTGCTTACCGGGAGGCCCTAATGCAAACCTGAGTATATGAAACGATTATTCACCCTGCTCCTGCTATGCCTCGGCGCCTTTATCGCTGCCCGGGCTCAATCCATTGAAGAGTTGGAAAAGCAACTTCAGGAGGCCGGCAGCAGCAAGGATAGATTATTCCTGAATTATCAATTGGGCGAGGCTTATCTCCGCTCCAATGAAGAGAAGTCCATAGAATATGGCAAACAGGCATTCAATCTCGCCCGAGACCTGGGAAATGACGGCATGATGGCCCGGTCGGCATTCCTCGTCGGTAAGGCCTATGTGCGTGATCGCAATGAACGCAATGCCAAGACCTGGTTCGATACGGCCCTGGCCGCCGCAAAAAAGGCCGGTGATTCCGACCTCATCATCAAAAGCGTGGAAAGCCGTAGTAAGATTGAAAAGGATGACCGGGACTACCGGGAAGCTTACCACATCGTCGAGGAAGCCTTCCTGTATTTCAGCCAGAAAGGTACAAGTATCAGCGACCTGGAAGAAAAATACGAACGCCAGCGCGCCGCCCTCCTCCAGGAAAAAAAGCGACTGGAAGATGAGATTGAACTATTGGCCTCGGAACGCGATGAGCTTTCTGTCGACCGCGACCGCCTTCAACAGCGGCAACAGGAACTGGTGCGTGATAAGGCTAAAGTAGAAGAACAGATCACCGAAAAGGATGAGCGCCTGGCTACTATCTCTGAAGCTAAAGAACGGGCGGATTCCGTTGCCAATATAGCCGAACGTAAAGTGAAAACTTTGGATCGGGTTCGCCTGGAACAGGAGGCGGTCCTGAAATCCAAAGAAGCGGAGCTCGCCAAGGCTTCCCTGGAAGCCGAACAAAGCCGCCGCATTGCCGAACAGGCCTCCGCCCGCCAACGGCAACTGCTTATCCTGGCCACCTTTGGTACATTGCTGGCCCTACTCCTTCTGGTATTGTTCCTCATTGCCCGCCGCTCCCGAAGCCGCCTGGCGGAAAAGAACAAGATCATCGATGCGGAACGGCAACGGTCCGATGAACTGTTGCTGAACATCCTGCCTAAACCCATTGCCGAAGAGCTTAAAGAGTTTGGAAAAGCAAAAGCCCGCAAATACGATCAGGTAACCGTAATGTTCAGCGACTTCGTCAATTTCACCAGCATTTCCGAACAACTCTCCCCGGAAGAACTGGTGGAAGAACTGGACAAGTGCTTCAAGGCCTTTGACTTCATCCTCTCCCAATACGACGACATCGAAAAGATCAAAACCATCGGTGATGCCTATATGTGCGCCTCCGGCCTTACCGGCCGCCGGGGCATGCCCTACAACATCATCCGCGCCGCCCTTGAAATGCAGCAGTTCCTCGACGAGCAGAAGCAGGAGAAGATGCGCATCGGAAAACCTTACTTCGAGGCCCGCATCGGCATACATACCGGCTCGGTAGTCGCTGGCGTAGTGGGCGTCAATAAATTTGCCTACGACATCTGGGGGGATACCGTTAACATCGCCGCCCGCATGGAGGCCAACGGCGAAGAGGGGCGCGTCAACGTCTCCAACACGACCTACAGCCTGGTCAAATACCAGTTCGACTGCGAGTACCGCGGTAAGGTGCAGGCCAAGAACAAGGGCCTGATCGATATGTACTTCGTACAAAAGGAAAAGGAGAAGAACCTGGCGGCAGTGACGGCGTAGGGTAGCTGCCGTTTATGAGAGCTCAGGCGGAACAAACAGGGTGTTGGTTATTGGCCCGGCGTAGACGGAGTTTGTTATTGGTTATCTGGGCATTCCGGAATAATTAATAACTCCACCCCATAAAGCTCTCCAATTAACCAACAACCTGCCTCCTGGAAGTGTACCCGCGATAATCATCAACCGCCAACAATGGCCGCTCATGGATACAGCCGAAAAAATATACATCAAAAATATGGTCTGCCAGCGCTGCGTCATGGCGTTGGAGGCTATTCTTCGGCAGGAGGGAATTTCCTATCACCAGGTGGCTGTAGGTGAGGCAGAGCTCTGCCAGCCGCTTTCGGTTACCGAAAAACAGCAACTGCAGAGCCAGCTGAAAAGGATCGGCCTTGAACTGATCGACAACCGGAAAACAGCCACGATCGAAAAGGCGAAACAACTTATCATCCAAAAGGCGCGCAGTGAGGTGGCCGAAACGGAAAAGAACCAAAAACTATCCGCTTTTCTCACCGATCACCTGCATCTCGAATACAGCTATCTCAGCAATCTTTTCTCCTCGGTGGAAGGCCGCACCATCGAACACTTTTTCATCCACCAACGCATCGAAAAAGCCAAGGAACTACTCGTCTATGATCAGATGACCCTCTCCGAGATCGCATGGGAACTGGGCTACAGCAGCACCGCCCACCTCTCCAACCAATTCAAAAAAGTGACAGGACTGACGCCTTCCTATTTCAAGGAAGTAGGAGCAGCGCGGCGCAAGCCGCTGGATAAAGCCTGACCTCTCTTTCCAAAAATCTTACAATCTCCTCCAAATATCCTGTAACGCCTCCCCTTTCCTTCTCCCCTAACTTTGTTGTCGTAATTATTCATCATTAAAACTTTACGATCATGAAAACGACAATCGAAGTATTGAAGAACGCCGCCTGTACTTGCTCCAACCCGGAATGTTCCGGCGCCTGCTGCGGATGCGGCGACACCTGCCCGGGCGCCCAGTGCGACTGCGGTTGCGACTGCTGCCGGTAAACAGCTCCGTATCCCCGGCTCTCTCAATTGGGCAAGCCGGGGATACCTCTACCTCTCTGCTGATACTCATTCTGTCAAATATTTAATTCCACCTTTTAAAATACCTGAGGCCATGACTTCGAATAAAAAACTGACTGTTGACCTGGAGACCAGCGAATTCTTCTGGGAGATCGCACCCGGCAAAACCGTCCAGGCGATGGGATACAACGGGCAGATACCCGGGCCAACCCTGAAAGCCAGGATCGGGGATACGCTTATTGTCCGCCTGCACAACAACCTGAAAGAACCCACCACCATCCACTGGCACGGCCTGCGCATTCCCGCCGCCATGGACGGGACGGAGGAAGTGCAGAAGCCGGTGCAGCCGGGAGAAACTTTCGAATATAGGCTGGAACTGCCCGATGCCGGAACTTTCTGGTATCACCCCCACACCAATGAAACGGTACAGATTGAAAGAGGGCTCTACGGTGCGATCATCGTGGAGGCGGAAGAGGAGCCGGCCTTTGACAACGATCGCCTGTTCATCCTCGATGATATGAAGCTCGGCCCGAAAGGTAATTTCACCCAACCTTACTGGTTTCTGCCGCGCTGGCTGGAACGGCACAATGGCAGAGAGGGAAAAACCTTACTGGCCAATGGCAAAGAACCTACCCGCATAACCGTTGCCGCCGGGCAGGTGGAACGGTGGCGTTTCGTCAATGTGGCCAATGCCCGCTACTTCCGCCTCAGCCTGGGCGGCAAACCTTTCCGGATCATCGCAACCGATGGCGGGCTGATCGAAAGCCCGGTTACGGCCACCGAAGCACTGCTGGCGCCAGGCGAAAGGATTGAACTGGCCGTAGGGCCCTTCCTGGAGGGAGAACAAACAGAACTGGCTTCGCTGCCCTACGACAGAGGTACAGGAAAAGGAAAAAAATTATCCCTGGGGAGTATCAGCACCGTGGCTGCTCAGCCATCCGCCGCCCGCATTCCGAAGCGTTTGAGAACGATCGGCCCCTTGATCGCTCAACCCGCCGAACCCAACCGTATAGTTATCCTCCACGGAAACCGAAGCTGGAAGGATGGCGTGGACTTTACCATCAACGGCCATATGCATCTGCATGACAAGGATGTAAAAGTTGGTGAAATACAGCTTTGGGAGATCCAAAACCCCAGCATGATGGACCACCCCTTTCACCTGCACGGCTTCTTTTTCCAGGTGCTGGAGGCCAACGGCCGGACGCCGGAATACCGTGCCTGGAAGGATACGGTAAACGTTCCCCGCCATGGCGCCGTGCGCATCGCCTGGCTGCCCGACAACCGGCCAGGAAAATGGATGTACCACTGCCACATCCTGGAACATCACGACGCCGGCATGATGGCGCACTTCAGTGTAGTGGAATAAATGCTCTCCCGCTAAGAACTCTTCCTGACTGAAATATTCAATTCAAGATTGGAAAAGGCCTGCAAGCCGGAATATTTCGGCCGCAGGCCTTATTTCAAAGCTCCAGTCCAGCCTTCATTCAAAGGCACCAATTTCCCAATCTTTTCCAGCCCTTCATTTCAACCTCCCTTCCTTTTCAGGCGTTTCCTTTAGGCGCTTTTCCTCTTTCTTTACAAAACATAAAACCAGGAGAAACTTTTATGTCCTTTAAACTCCAATCTCCTTTTACCCCCACCGGCGACCAGCCGCAGGCCATCGAACAACTGGTGCAGGGCGTGCAGGCCGGCGACAAGGCGCAGGTGCTGCTCGGCGTCACCGGCTCGGGCAAGACCTTCACCATGGCCAACGCCATCGCCGAGCTCAACCGCCCTACCCTGATCCTAACCCATAACAAAACGCTTACCGCCCAGCTGTACGGAGAATTTAAGGACTTCTTTCCCGATAATGCCGTCGAGTACTTCGTTTCTTACTACGATTACTACCAGCCGGAGGCCTACATCTCCGTTACCGACACCTACATAGAAAAAGACCTTTCCATCAACGAAGAAGTGGACAAGCTGCGCCTGCGGGCTACTTCCTCCCTGCTTTCCGGCCGGCGAGACATCATCATCGTCGCCTCCGTATCCTGTATTTACGGCATGGGCAACCCGGAGGATTACAAAAGCAGCATCATCCGCATCAAACAGGGGCAGGTGATCTCGCGCAACAGCTTCCTGTACAGCCTGGTCGAAAGCCTGTATTCCCGAACGGAAACGGACTTCCGCCGGGCCACCTTTCGCGTGCGGGGCGACACGGTGGACATCAACCTGCCTTACGTCGATTACGGCTACCGCGTGACCTTCTTCGGGGATGAGATCGAAAGCATCGAGCGCATCGAGATCGAGAGCGGCAAGCGCATCGAGGGCATGGAAACGGCGGCCATCTTCCCCGCCAACCTGTACGTCGCGCCCAAGGACCGCATGCACCAGATCTTAAAAGACATTGAAGACGAGCTGTACGAGCAGGAAAAGTATTTCGAACGGGAACGCCGCCTGCTGGAAGCCAAACGCATCCGCGAGCGCACAACCTTCGACCTGGAAATGATGAAAGAACTGGGCTATTGCAACGGGGTGGAAAACTACTCCCGCTTCTTCGACGGCCGCAAGCCCGGCACCCGCCCCTTCTGCCTCCTGGATTACTTCCCGGACGATTACCTGATGATCATCGATGAGAGCCATGTGACCATTCCGCAGGTGCGTGGCATGTACGGAGGCGACCGGGCGCGCAAGCTCAGCCTGGTCAACTTCGGTTTCCGCCTGCCCTCCGCCATGGACAACCGGCCGCTCAACTTCACGGAATTCGAAGGGCTTGTCAACCAGGTCATTTTTACAAGCGCCACACCCGGCGACTACGAACTGGAACAGACCGGCGGGGTCATCGTAGAACAGCTCATCCGCCCGACCGGACTGCTGGACCCCCCCATCGAAGTGCGCCCCAGCATCAACCAGATCGACGATCTGATGGAGGAGATCAAACTCCGCATAGAACGCAACGAGCGCACCCTCGTCACCACCCTCACCAAGCGCATGGCCGAAGAGCTGACCAAGTACCTGCAGCGGCTGAACATCAAAGTGCGCTACATCCACTCTGAGGTGGACACCCTGGAGCGGGTGGAGATCCTGCGCGACCTGCGCCTCGGCGAGTTCGATGTGCTGGTGGGCGTCAACCTGCTGCGCGAAGGCCTCGATCTGCCGGAAGTATCCCTCGTCGCCATCCTCGACGCCGACAAGGAAGGTTTCCTCCGCAACAACCGCTCCCTGACCCAGACCGCCGGCCGCGCCGCCCGCAACGCCAACGGCCTGGTGATCTTCTACGCCGATAAGATGACGGAAGCCATGCAAAACACCATCGACGAGACTAACCGCCGCCGCTCCATTCAGATGGCCTACAACGAAGAGCACGGCATCGTTCCGGAAACGGTGCGCCGCACCCGCGAGGAGATCCTCAGCAAGCAGTCCATTCTGGACATTCGGGGCACCAAAGAGCGCGCCTACGTCGAGCCCGACGAGCCCAGCCTCGCCGCTGACCCGGTCATGGGCTACCTCAGCCGGGAGCAGATCGAAAGGATGATGTCGGAAACGGAAGAGAAGATGAAGAAGGCGGCGAAGGAGCTGGACTTTATTTCCGCAGCGCAGTTCCGGGATGAGTTGTTTGCGCTGAAGAAGAAGTTGAGGGAGGTGGCGTAGTTTTTTTGTTGTTATTTGTTGGCCGGCCCTATTCTGAGCAGCCAACAAATAACAACAAGCGTGTCAGGTCGTATACACCGAATTAAACAACACATAATCCGTCGTCAGGTCGGTTCCCCAGCCGACGCTCTCGCCCTCGCCGCCGTTCATATTAAGGAGGACGCGCAGGTGCGACTCCCGCAACAGCCGCTTGACCTTATTGCGGTCGAATTCCGCCGGGCGGCCTTTTTCCAGTACCTGCACCAGGGTATCGTTATCTCCCAGATAAAGGTCGACGGTGGTATAATCGAACGGCACGCCGGCATTGCCGCCGGCGCAGATGATACGCCCCCAGTTGGGGTCGCGGCCGAACATGGCGGTTTTGACCAGCGAAGAGTCCGAAATGGCGCGCACGAGCTGCCGGGCGGTGCTTTCATCCGGTGCGCCGGTGACCTTGTACTCGATGAACTTGGAAGAGCCCTCCCCGTCGGAAACGATCAGCTTGGCCAGGTGGATCATCATCTCTTCCAGTTTTTGCTGGAACAACGGATAGCGTTCGTCTTTGACCGATTCAATAGGGTCATTGCCGGCCAGGCCGTTGCACAGCACGGCCACCATATCGTTGGTGGAGGTGTCCCCGTCGACCGTGATCATATTGAAAGAGCGGTCTACACTTTGGCGGACTGCTTTTCTCAGCACTTTAGGTTTAATGGCAATATCGCTGACGATGAAGCTCAGCATAGTGGCCATATTGGGGTGGATCATCCCCGACCCTTTGGCGATGCCGGCGATGTTGATGGTGGTGTCGCCCAGCTTAAAATCGAGGAAGCCTTCTTTGGGAAAGGTATCAGTCGTCAGGATGGCGTTGGCGGCGAAAGAACCCGCTTTGGAGTCATTGGACAGCTTACCGACGTTCTCTTTTATTCCCTTTACCACCTCCTCCGTGGGAAAAGGCTCGCCGATCAGGCCGGTGGAGGCCACCAGCACCAGTTCTTTTTCTATGCCCAGCGATTCGGCCATGGCTTCCACCATGGCTTCGGCGCCCCGGCGGCCCTGCTCGCCGGTGCAGGCGTTGGCGTTTCCGGCATTGCAGACGATGGCCTGCGCACGGCCGCCTTTCATATGTTCTTGGGATACTTTGACCGGCTCGGCAACGACCTTGTTCTGGGTAAACGTACAGGCCGCGCTGGCGGGAACTTCCGAGTAGATGATCGCCAGGTCTCTCCGCATGGATTTAATGCCGATGTGGGCGCCCCAGCACTGGATGCCCCGGACATTGGTTAGATTCTTTATCATTTCTTTTGTCAGATTATTTTCTGTTGGTGAGACTTGACAGGTTTACTTCCAGGCGTCCGTCGGAAAACTTGTCAGGTCTATAATATTTTATGGGTTCAACGGCACAGCCGTAAACCCAACTTTCTCTTCCAGGCCAAACATCAGGTTCATATTCTGCATGGCCTGCCCCGCCGCCCCTTTGACGAGATTGTCAATAACGGAGAGGGTAATGATGCGGTTCGTTCGTTCATCATAAGTGACGTAAAGGTCGCAGAAGTTGGAACCCCGTACGTCTTTGAGCGCCGGAGGTTCTTTCCGGATCCGAACGAAAGGGTGGCCGCCATAGAATTCTGAGTACAGGGACAGGAGCTGGTTTTTCGTCACTCCTTCCCTGGGCCGGGAATAGATGGTCGACAGGATACCGCGGTCGACCGGTAATAGGTGAGGAGTGAACTGCAGGGTCATTGGGCCATCGGAAGAGAGCCCCGACAACTGCTCTTCGATCTCGACGGTGTGGCGGTGTCGTTTCAGGCCATATGCTTTAAAGTTATCACTGACATTGGAGTAATGGGTCGTCGGTTTTGCCTTCACCCCCGCGCCGGTCACTCCCGATTTGGAATCGATCACGATCTCTCCCGGAATAACGATATTGGCTTTCACCAGAGGCGCCAGGCCCAGAATGGCGCTGGTGGGGTAGCAACCCGGATTTGCCACCAGGCGGGAGTTTCGGATCTCCTCGCGGTGCAGTTCCGGCAAGCCGTAAACGGCTTTTTCAAACCCCTGCGGATAGGAGTGCTTTTTAGAATACCAGGATTCGTAAACATCGGGTGTGGAAAGGCGGAAATCTCCCGACAGGTCGATCACCCGAAAGTCAGCCCCTTCATACTTTTCGACATATTCCATGGAAACGCCATGCGGGAGGGCCAGAAAGACGGCGTCGAGGCCGGCGTCCAGCACCTTGTAGGCCGGTTGCAGCTCATGGTCCGCCAATCCCTGAAAGTGGGGGTGGACATCTGAGAAAAGTTCTCCTTTCCGGCTTTCGGAAGTTATTATTTGTATATCGACTTCGGGGTGGTTGTACAACAGCCGTACCAGTTCCGAGCCGGTGTATCCGGTAGCGCCGACAATTCCTGTTTTGATCATTTATAAGTTTTTAGATCTTGTCGAGGCGACATCTTTTTACCTCTCTGAAACCCTGGCGATAAAGCCTGTTCCTGTTGATTGAGGGGCAAAAAGGTGTTATCTCGGCATTTGCCAGATAACACCTTTCGCCTTTGAAAGATAGTGCCCTGAACTTAGGTTCAGTGAATAGGCGAAAGATGTCACCTGGCTTTACGTTCAATAAATCTCCAAGACCCGGAAGATCCGATTAAAGTTCGTTTAACGACTCGGCGATCACATCCACCACGCGTTCCAGCTCTTCGAAGGTGATCACCAGCGGGGGCACCAGGCGAAGGACGTTGCCGGCGGTAGCGTTGGCCAGCACGCCGTGTTCCATCATTTTCAGGACAAGGGGTTTTGTTTCGAAGTCAAACTCCACGCCGATCATCAGGCCCAGCCCCCGGATCTGTTTGAGGCCCGGATGGCGGCCGATCTTTTCCTCCAGCATTTCTTTCAGCCAGAACCCTTTACGGGCCGTTTGGCGCAGGAGCCCCTCTTCGTCGATCGCTTCGAGGGTGGCCAGGCCGGCGGCGCAGGCCATGGGGTTGCCCCCGAAGGTAGTGCCGTGGTCGCCGAATTCTATGGCGCCGCTCACCTTCTCATTGCTGAGGATAGCGCCGACGGGCAGGCCGTTGCCCAGCCCTTTGGCAAGCGTCATGATATCGGGCTGCACTTCGTAGTGGTCCTTGGCGAAGTACTCGCCGGTGCGCGCCACGCCGCATTGTATCTCATCGAAAATGAGGACGATGTTTTCCCGGTCGCACAATTCCCTCAGGGCGCGCAGGTAACAGGGTTTGGCTACATTGACGCCGCCCTCTCCCTGAACGGGCTCCAGGATGATGGCTGCGATGTCTTCGCTGACAGCCTCCCGAACGGCTTCTATATTATTGAAGGGTATTTTGTGAAAGCCCGAAGGCATAGGCCCGAAGCCGCGTTGCATGCGTTCCTTACCGGTGGCGATGGTGGCCAGGGTGCGTCCATGAAAGGAGTTTTCCATCGATATGATTCCGCCGCCGCGCCCCTTGGTGTAGGCATATTTGCGAGCTATCTTGATGGCGCCTTCGACGGACTCGGCGCCGCTGTTGGAGAAGAACACCCGCTCCAGGCCCGACAGCTGCACAAGCTTTTGGGACAACATGACCTGAGGTTCGCTGACGAAAAAATTGGAAATGTGCATCAGCCGCTCCGCCTGCTCCTGAATGGCCTTCACGACTTTGGGGTGGCAATGGCCCAGGTTACACACCGCAATCCCCGCCAGAGCGTCTATATATTCTCTGCCTTCCACATCCCAGAGACGAGCGCCTTTCCCGCTGCGGAAAGCCAGGGGGAAGCGCTTGAAGGTGGGCAGGTAATACTTTTGGTCCACCTCATGCAAGGCTGCATTTGTGGTTTTTTCTTTTATAAGCATATCTCGGTTCCAGTTAATTTCTCTTTGTTTACCGCCTCGAAAATACTTTCCGGCTTAGTGCCATTGATGATGAAGGCAGAACGGGCGCCCTGCCGGAGCGCCAGCGCGCAGGATTCCAGTTTGGGTATCATTCCGCCTTTGATCACCGTGCCGAAGAGCGGTTCCAGTTCAGCCAGCTTCAGCTTCCGGATAACAGAAGAAGGGTCATCGATGTCCCGAAGCAGGCCGTCTACATCGGTCAGCACCAGATAATGGGTTGCTTTCAGGGCGCCGGCCAGGCTGCCGGCGAACATGTCGGCGTTTATATTGTAATCTTTGCCCGATTCATCGGAAGCGATACAGGTAACGGCCGGCAGATAATCCTTTTCCAGAAGGGTGTTCAGCAGGGTAGTATCCACCGCTTCCACATCACCGACCTGGCCGAGGTCGTGTTTTACTTCCCGGCCATTCTGTACACTGAGGTGGTAGCGTTTGCGGGCAGTTACCATCCGCCCATCCTTGCCGGAAAGGCCGACAGCTCTCAGCCCGGCTTTATTCAGAAGGTTCACGAGGCTTCCGTTAACTTCACCTTTCAGCGCCATCTCTATGTATTTTAGCGCTTCGGTGGAAGTTTTGCGGTGTCCTTCTATGAATTCAGACTCAATTTCTACCAGTTCCAATATCTTTTTTATGAAGGGGCCGCCCCCGTGAACGAGAACAATATGATACCCCTCTGAATGAAGCCTCCAAATATTTTGAACGACTGATTGCTTAAGACGTTCACTCAACATGGCATTTCCGCCATATTTTATCAAAATAAGTGGTTTTTCCTTCATGATATTGAGCTATTAAAACACTTTTTGTTTATTTACTTCACAATGCGGCGAGGAATAGCCATCGGCAGGCGGCTCAGCATTTCGTTGTTGATCAATTGTGTGTAGTTGGTGAAAGAGCTTACGGGAATGGTATTGTTCCTCTGTTTGCCCAACAGGACGACCTCATCGCCGATCTCTACTCCCGGAATATCCGTAACATCCACCATGAAAAGGTTCATATTGATCAGGCCTGTAATGAGCGCCTTGCGGCCGCGGATGAGCACATGGCCCGTATTGGACTGCCCCCGGGGATAACCATTGCTGTACCCAAGCGGTATGACCGCCACGCGCATTTCGCGCGGCGCCTGAAATGCAGTGCCATATCCGATAAATTCTCCTTTGGGCACGTCCTTGATGTCCATCACATCCGTTTTCCAGGAGATGATGCGGTTCATCGGCGCGTCTTTATCTTTCCCCACTTCCTGAAGGTGCTGATAGTAAATTTCGGGGCTGGGCCAGAACCCGTAAGTGGCCACTCCCACCCGAACGAGGTCGTAGTGGGTTTCCGGCATGGCCAGCACAGCCGCCGAACAGGCGATGTGGCGGTAGGTGGGCATAAACTTTCGCTTCTTCAGTTCGGCCAGATATTGCTTGTAACGCTTGATCTGCTGATCGATCCGAAACTGATTGCTGCGGGATTCGGCGCCGCCCAGGTGGGTGCATACGCCCTGAAACAGAAAATGCTCCTCATGCCTTTTGAGAAAGGCCACGGATTTTTTGAACCAGGGTTCTGTCATACCGGTGCGGTTGGTACCGGTCTCTACCTCCAGGTGTACTTTGGCTTTTTTCTTCAGCTTTTTTGCCTTTTCCAGGACCAACTGCAACCTATCGTAATTAAAAACATAGAATTCGATGCCGTTGCCAATTGCCCACTCGATATCCTGGTCATAAAGTATACCCATGATCATGATGTCGCAGCCATTCGAGCAATATTCGAGCACTTCTTCAGCTTCATAGGCCGAGGCGGCCGAAAAATGGTTCACGCCGCACTTCTCCAGCATGCGCACCATCTGCGGAATGCCGTGGCCGTAAGCGTTGGCCTTTATCACGGCGGAATAGCGCGGATGAGGCCCAAGCTTCTTCTGTAGAAAGTTGATGTTCTTTTTCAAAGCGGACTGGCTCAGCTCGATGCGCGACGAGTGCCTGACGTTCCTGACGAAGGCATCGTAATGAGAATGATGGGATTGTGTCATTGCAACAGGATCAGTTAATTTAAAAAAAAGGGCATAAGCTCCAGGGCCGGCCCATTCATTAATTCATTCCTTCACTCCCTCATCACAGGCTCCACTGGTACTTCCTTCCCCAGCTCTCTCGGGCCAGCCGCTCTACGGAAGCCACTGCCTCTCCCGGCACATCTTCCTGTTTGCCATCCAGGCGCAGGTTATTGTAGTGGTAGGCATACACCCGGGAAGCGAACTGATGAACAGGCAGGGAGGACTCTCCGTGGTATTCGCCGTTCCCGGAGACGGAAGGCTGTATGCCCTGCCCCCAGTTCTGCCGCCCCTCGCTGTTGGGGTTGAAGAAGTAGGCCCGCCATTCTCCAGCCGGTGACTTTTCGATGCGCAGCAGGGAAATGGCATGATAACCGAGCATGGTGGCGTTAGCGTCGGTAATGAAAATGCCCAGCGGAACCGGGTAGATCAGGTGGTGCCCGCCATTGTATTCCGGGTGGAAAGACGCATAGAAAATGCGCACGAAGTCTTCAAACCTTTCAATCCGGCCGGTCACCGGGTTGTACACAGACCGGAACCCGGTCTGTATCCAGTGCCCGTAAAAAGCGGGATTTACAGAAATGTGCGGGTCGACACCGAGGTGCTTTACGGCCGCCCGTTTCATCATTTCGTTGTATATCTTGTCGAGGTGGGGCACCAGGACGATGGAGACGGGGTCCAGTTTGTAGTCGAACTGCCGGGCCAGGCCCGCTCCTGTCTTGGAAGATTCGACCAACTCGCCCTCGTACCGGAACACCACATTATTACTCGTTGCCGTATCGATCAGGAGGTTGATCAGTTTTCCCGGAGCGTGGCGGCTCCACATGCTGATGCCCCTTGCCGACTGGCAGGTGGGGTTGTTGCCCTGCCGCACGCCGAGGGGTTGCCCCAGAGCACAGAGGGCGCCTCCGATGAGCAATTGAGCGGGCGTAACCTCATCGTCGGAAAAGTTCCCTTTCAGCAGGTTTTCGGCTACCTCCGGATGGACTTCCACGCGGATGAGGCGGTTGAAAGCATGCCAGGCCACTCGCCGGGAAAGGAGGTTGCGCTGCAATACCCGCGCCAGGCCATAAACCGCCTGCTTGTTGCCGGAAACGATGAACTCCTGAACGAGCAAAGCTACAAAAGCCTCGTGCCGTTCGTACTCCGCAACGCCATGTGCATTGAGGTGCAGAATGCGCGGAACAAGCCCCGGATATTGGCGCACGGCGTACCGCAGAAGCACCACCTGATAGTCGGATACCAGGCCGGTTGTTGCCATCTGTTCCCCGACCTGCTCGCTTTCTTCCTGCAGCCTGCCCTTGTGCGACCTTTCCAGGAACCGGCTGTAATCCTCCAACTTGCGGTACTGTTCCGCCGCCGCCGTTGGCCTGTAAACCGCGTTTACGAATTTCAGCAGGCGGCGCCCGTCGGGATGCGTTTCGTCCAGCTTCAATTGCTTGTGGATCACCGCCAGCATGCGTTTTATCTTCGTCACTACGATGGGGCGGTGTTCAGAAAGGACTTCTATGGCTTCGGCAATTTTGTGCTTGAGGCCGTCCAAAGGAACATGTTGGTGAATGAGGTTGAAAAGCAGGCGGATCTTCTCCAGTTCTCCCCTGGCATATCCTTCCCACGCCTTTTCGGAAAAGTCTTCATAGGCCAGCTCAAAATTGGCAACCAGCATATCCTCCAGGAAGGCGCGGGCCTGCGCTGCCGAAAAAGAAGGATACTCCAGCCGGCCTTCAGCAATGGCCAACAAGCGCAATTCGCTCAGAGCTTCTACTGTACTGTTGGGATAACCGGCCAGAAGCGTCCCTCCTACCAGATAGGCAACCAGGTGGTTCGGATCTTCCCAGGGAGAATCTTCGAAGAGGCCTGCCTCGTCTATCCGGGGAATATGATCATAGAGAAAAGACACTCCTTCCTGCGTGCGGAAAAGCATATCCGCCTGGCTGAGCAGCCGGCTCTTTTTGTCTTTCTTGCTGAAAGAAGGCGCTTCTTGGAACAGAGACAGGCTTTCCAGGAAACGGCTTTCCAACTCACTGATGGTTAATTCCATGTAACTTGTGCGTCATTTTTTAATACTGGCGGCGACGGCTGTTTTTTATACGTAAAACGGCACATCTTCGTAATGCTTGAGCAATTCCCGCATCCGGGCGGCATCTTCCCCGGCGAAATTTACCGTACCGAAGTGGTTGCCGAAACCTTCCCGTCCGCCGATCTTCTGCGGGCCGAGGGGCTCCACCAGGTTGTTGTCGAGGTAATATGGCTCTTCCTTGAGCTCTTCGGGTATTTCCAGGCGGGAGATGTGGCCGCTCCGGGGGAAGACCATGACGTTGCCGTAGTATTTTTTGGGTTTGAAATCTTTCGGCGGGAAGTACTTATCCAGCTCTGCATCGCTCATGCTGGGATCGTGGGACACGACAAAGGCCAGCAGGGCATCGAATTCATAAGCTTTAGAAGCCAGCTCGAGGATATGGCCGCCGGGAATGCGGCAGGCTACTTCACCGAAGTTGAGGTTTCCGTCTTCTGTAACGAACCATTCGGGATGGATCATGCCGTACTCGATGCCAAATACATCGACCAGCTTCTGGATCTCCTTGTGTATGGCGTCCCGCTTGGCTTCCAGTTCCGGGCCGGCGGGGATGAAGTTGGAATAGCCCAATTTGACGTATTCCGTAATATTCAGAAAACGGACCTTCCCCTTGTGGATATAGGCCTCGCAGGAAAACTCCTGGCCGTGCAGGTGGCTTTCCGCCAGGCAGGGAAAATCTGCGGGTTTGATCTTTTTATCGACATCCTCCCGGGACTTGATAAAACGATGCCCTACCGTCCCTGCGGAAGCAAAAGGCTTGACGTGGAACCAGGCGTCGTCTTCGCCCGGCAGTTGAAGCTCCGCTTCGTTCAGGCGGTCGAGGAACTTGTGGGCCTGTTCGTGGTTGTGGATCTCTTCAAAGAGGCCTACCCGCAGGCCACCCAGAAGGGCCTTGCGTTTCATCATGGCTTTATTCCGGAACAGGAATGCCCGGTTGAGCACCCGGGGGTCATCCCGGTAGATGGAATTCAGCGCGCCGGCCCACTCCACTGTTTCTTCGAACAGGGGAACGGCTACATCCACATCATACGCGCGCAACAGTTCTGCCAGCGCCAGGGAATTGGAATGGCTGCCGAACTCATCCAGGCGGTAGCCTACAAAAGGGATGTTATGTTCTTTGGCGTAACTTTCAAATTCGGGAAATGATACAACGACATAGGGAAGCTCGGCCTTCTGCATGCTTTCAATTACAGGAAGGCTCCAGCCTAATAGTGCAAAACGGTTTGCCATAAAAAATAAGGGTTTTTAAAGAATAGAAAAATCGGTTACGGTTCTTTCCGGGAGCTTTGTGTGCAAAACCGGATAACTTATCCGGAATCGGGCTCAATAGTTTTCATACAGGAAAATGTATACTAGAGAAACACTTTTTTTTCACATATCCAAATTCCGGGAATGCCGATCCTTTTTTTCCTGATTTTGAAAAAAGTACGAGAGCCCTTTCTTTTCTCCCGCAATTATAGAAAGCGCTGGGTAAGCCGATGTTCACTGGAAGATTACTGTTAATGTTTTCTTAGGAAGGCAGCCGTTAAACTCTCTAATGCCAAAAAGGGTTAACTTTACTGATTGATACATACGCAAACAGTTTATGACCAAAAGAGCTACCCGAAACATTGCCCTCATTGCCATAGCTATTGTTGCTATTGGGTTTGTAATATTCCAGTCGGATATCCTGAGCAAGGAGAAACCGGAGCCTCCGATCGATGAACCGGCAAGCTCCCCTCCATCGGAAACGCGCCCTGGCGTGCCGGTAGAAGCGGTACTGGTTGCCCCGGAAAACCTGAGAGATGTCATCACCGTCAACGGTTCGACGGTACCCAACGAGGAAGTGGCCATCACGAGCGAGGTGCCCGGTAAGGTCGCCAAAATTGAGTTCGAGGAAGGAAAGCTGGTCAATAAGGGCGACTTGCTCCTGCAACTCGATGATGAAGAGCTGCGCGCCGAGCGGGAGCGCCTGGTCGTCCAGCGCAACCTCAACGAGAAGATCGCCGAACGCCTGGAAGCCTTGTACAAAAAAGAAGGGGTAAGCCTCCAGGAATACGAAATAGCCGTTGCCGAAGTAGAAAAAGTGAAGGCCGAGCTGGCCCTGGTCGACGCTCAGCTGGAAAAGCGGGTGGTCAGGGCCCCGTTCAGCGGCCGCCTGGGCCTGAGGCTGGTCAGTGAAGGCAGCTATCTGTCTCCGGGTACGCCGATCGTTAGCCTGGTAAGCATCAACCCCATCAAGATAGAGTTCAACATCCCGGAGAAATACAGCCACCTGGTGGGGCAGGGTACCAAAATAACCTTCCGCCTGGATGGTTCCGACCGGGATTACCCGGCTACCGTCATTGCCCGGGAGCCAAAAGTCAACCCGGAAACCAGGACGCTTCTCCTCAAGGCCATTGCGCCCAACCCCAGCGGCAGCATCCTGCCCGGCGCCTTCGCCAACGTTACCGTCGACCTTGAGGAGTTTGGCGAGGCAATAATGGTTCCGACCCAGGCCATCATTCCGGAATTGAACGCCCAGAATGTCTATGTTTACCGCAATGGAAAAGCCGAACAGATAGAAGTGCAGACCGGCCTTCGCCGGGAATCCCTCATTCAGGTAACGGAAGGACTCTCCCCCGGCGATACCGTAATTACGACCGGGCTGCTGCAGATACGCCCCGGCGCCGACGTCACCATTTCCCAGCTGAACTAAAAACCGCCCGTTATGAGCCTATCCTCACTAAGTATACAGCGCCCCGTTCTCGCAACAGTGATGTCTATCGTTATCGTCCTGTTCGGGGTCATCGGCCTGACTTACCTCGGGGTTCGGGAATATCCCAGCGTCGACCCGCCCATCATTACCGTATCCACCAGTTATGTGGGGGCCAATGCCGATATCATCGAATCCCAGATAACGGAACCGATCGAAGAGGCGGTGAACGGCATCGCCGGCATCCGGTCCATCACCTCGGTGAGCCGCGACGGGCGAAGCACCATCACCGTAGAATTCAACCTGGAGGTCAACCTGGAAACGGCAGCCAATGACGTTCGGGACAAGGTGTCCCAGGTCGTCCGCGACCTTCCTACCGACGCCGACCCGCCGGTCGTCTCAAAAGCGGACGCCGATTCCGACCCCATCATCTTTCTCAACATACAAAGTGACCGGCGCTCCCTGCTCGAGTTGACGGACATCGCCGACAATATCTTCAAAGAGCGCCTGCAGACGATCAACGGCATCAGCGAGATCCGCATCTGGGGTTCCAAGCGCTATGCCATGCGCCTGTGGATCGACCCGGAGAAACTGGCCGCCTACGATATGACGCCCCTCGATGTGCAAAATGCCCTCCGGCGGGAAAACATTGAACTACCCTCCGGCAGGATCGAAGGCGTGAATACGGAGCTGACGGTCCGGACCAAGGGCCGGCTGGTCACTCCCGAAGAGTTCAACAACCTCATCCTTAAGGAGGAGGCCGGGCGCATCGTCCGCTTCCGGGATGTGGGCGTCGCCGAACTGGGCCCTGAGAACCTGCGGACCGTTCTGCGCCGCGACGGGGTGCCCATGGTGGGCAACGCCATCGTCCCCCAGCCCGGCGCCAACAACATCGAGATTGCCGACGAGGTGTACCGCAGGCTGGAGCAGATCAAAAAGGACCTGCCGGAAGACATTCAGCTGGGCATCGGCTTCGATACCACCGAATACATCAGGGCATCCATCGAGGAGGTCAACCAGACGATCTACGTCGCCTTCGGCCTGGTAGTGCTCATCATTTTCCTTTTCCTGCGCGACTGGCGGACTACGATCATCCCGGTGCTGGTGATCCCGATCTCCCTGATCGGCTCGTTCTTCATCATGTACATCGCCGGCTTTTCCATCAATGTGCTGACGTTGCTCGGCATTGTGCTGGCCATCGGTTTGGTGGTCGACGATGCGATCGTCGTACTGGAGAACATCTATGCAAAAATAGAGGGGGGTATGGCGCCCCTGGAGGCCGCCCTTCTGGGCGCCAAAGAGATCTTCTTTGCGGTAATTGCCACCACGGTTGCCCTGGTGGCCGTATTCATGCCGGTGATCTTCCTGCAGGGGCTGACGGGGCGCCTGTTCCGGGAATTCGGAGTGGTCATCGCCGGGGCAGTGCTCATTTCTTCCTTCGTCGCCCTGACCCTGACGCCCATGCTGTCTTCCAAGATATTGAAGCGGCGGGCGCGGCACCCCTGGTTTTACCGGCTGACCGAACCGTTTTTTGTCAGCCTGACCAATGGATACCGATACCTGCTCAACGGTTTTATGAAAGCGCGCTGGCTGGGCTTCGTCCTCATGGCCATCGCCGGCGGCCTGATCTACTATATAGGCAGAGAACTGCCTTCTGAATTGGCGCCTCTCGAGGACCGCAGCCGCATCCGCGCCTTCGCCCGCGCGCCGGAGGGCTCCACCTTCGAGTACATGGATGAGTATGTATTGAAACTGGTGAAGACGATCAAAGAAAATGCGCCAGAAGCGGAAAGCGTCGGTTCGGTGACTTCCCCGGGCTTTGGCGCCTCCACATCGGTCAACTCGGCCTTTTCCTGGGTGATCCTCAGCGACCCGGAGGAGCGGGAACGCTCCCAATCGGAGATCCTCAATGCCCTGAGAGGGCCGGTGAGCTCGCTCACCGGCGCGGTCACATTCCTTTCCGAGGAACAAAGTATCGGCAACCGGCGCAGCGGGCTGCCGGTACAGTATGTGCTGCAGGCGCCCAACTTCAGCCAGCTGCGGGAAACCCTGCCCCGGTTTGTCGAAGCGGCCAGCCAGGACCCCACCTTTAACTTCATCGATGTAGACCTGAAGTTCAACAAGCCGGAACTGAGCATCACCATCGACCGGCAGAAAGCCCAGGACCTGGGCGTTTCGGTGCTGGATATCGCCCAGACCCTCCAGCTGGGCTTCAGCGGGCAGCGCTTCGGCTACTTCATCCGCAACGGAGAGCAGTACCAGGTGATCGGGCAGATGAAACGAGAAGGGCGCAACGAACCGATCGATGTCCGCTCGCTCTATGTTCGCAACAAAGACGGCCAGATGATCCAGCTGGATAATGTCATCACTATGCAGGAGCAAACCACCCCTCCCACCCTATTCCGCTTCAACCGCTTTGTCTCCGCCACCGTATCGGCGGCCCTGGCGGACGGCAAGACCATCGGAGAGGGCATCGAGGCGATGGACGCCATCGCCAAGGAAACACTCGGTGACGGGTTTTATACCGAACTGGCGGGAGCTTCCAAGGATTTTGCGGAGAGCTCTTCCAGCCTGGTCTTTGCCTTTGCGCTGGCCTTGATCCTGATCTACCTCGTCCTGGCAGCCCAGTTCGAGAGCTTTGTGGATCCCTTTATCATCATGTTTACGGTGCCGCTGGCCCTGGCCGGAGCGGTATTATCGCTTTATTACTTTGGCCAGACGCTCAACATCTTCAGCCAGATCGGCATCATCATGCTGATCGGCCTGGTGGCCAAAAACGGCATTCTGATCGTGGAGTTCGCCAACCAGCGAAAGGAGCAGGGCCTGCCACGCCTGGAGGCCATCAAGGACGCCGCCGCCGCCCGCTTCCGCCCCATCCTGATGACGAGCCTGTCTACCATCCTCGGCGTACTGCCGATCGCCCTGGCCCTGGGAGCCGGCTCGGAAAGCCGGGTATCGATGGGTATTGCGGTCATCGGGGGATTGCTCTTCGCGACGATATTAACCTTGTTCGTTATTCCCTCGATCTACTCCTACCTGTCGAGCAAGGAGGGCAAGCGGAATGTGGTGACGGATGAGAAGGTGAGGAGGGTGTTGAGGGAGCCGGTGGAGGGGTAAGTAGTGTATGGGTGTTTTTGTGCATTGGTGCATTCGTGCAAGTACTTGGTCAATTAAGTTTTATAATACCAAGAAAGACTTGACAAGTTTTCAGTGGAGGGCCTGCCGGGAAACTTGTCAAGTCTAACTCTTTTTTGGCATGGAAAACAGGTTGAATCGTGAAAATAGGGATTTTGGGTTATTTATGATATATGCAGCTCCATTTAGAGGATACACCTCAACTAATTTCTCCAAAAAACAGTTAATTTACTAGCAATAGGCAAGAAGCAGAAATCTTTAAAAACTTTGGACCTTTTTTATCTATATCCAAAAAGAAATAATGAGTACAAATGTCGATCAGCATCATATGAGTAACCTGCAACTAGAACTTCTCAAACTGTATTCAACAGAGATTCCGGAAGAACAGCTTCTGGAGATCAAACGCTTGTTGGCAGATTATTTCGCCCGCCTGATCGACCGGGATATGGAAAAGCTATGGAAAGAAAAGGGCTGGACTAAAGAAAAGATCGAGGAATGGAAAACTTCCCATTTTCGGACGCCTTATAAATAGCCAGATGAAAATTGTCCTGGACACCAATGTTTTGCTGATCGCTCTTCCTTTATCCTCTCCTTACCGCTATATCTACGATAGCCTGCTCCGGGAAAAATATACTCTCGTCGTTACTACCGATATATTAAATGAATACGAAGAGATCCTATCGAAGCAGATTACTCCTGCTATTGCGGAGAATGTGATCCGCCTCTTACTTTCTCTACCCAACATTGAAAAAAAAGAAGTTTATTACCGCTGGGGTTTGATTGATGCAGATCCGGATGATAATAAATTTGTGGATTGCGCCATTGCGGCTAATGCAAAATTTATTGTTACTGAGGATAAGCATTTCAATACATTGAAAGAAATTGACTTTCCAAAAGTTGATGTGATCGATTCTGATGGTTTTCTGGAATTGATCAGGGATAGGGGGGCTTAAACTAAAAGTGCCGGGAAAGCCAATCTGAAAACAGGATACAGGCACCCCTGCGAACCCCAAAAATTCCCTATTTTCACGACACCAATTAATCGACCTTAACAATCACCCATGCCTGAAGACAAAAGACTATTCCTCCTCGACGGCCACGCCCTCATGTACCGGGCCCACTTCGCCTTCATCGGCCGGCCCCTGATCAACTCCAAAGGGGTGAACACCTCGGCGGCCATGGGCTTCACGCGCACGCTGTGGGACCTGATGAGCTCGCAGAACCCCACCCACATCGCGGTGGCCTTCGACCTTTCGACCCCCACTTTCCGCCACGAAATGTACGAGCCCTACAAAGCCAACCGGGAAGACCAGCCGGAGGACATCACCGTGGCCATGCCCTACATCGAGGCCATTGTCAAAGCCTTCAAGATACCGGTCGTCACGGTCGACGGCTACGAGGCCGACGACGTGATCGGCACCCTGGCCCGGCAGGCGGCCGAAGAGGGCTATACCGTATATATGGTCACTCCGGATAAGGACTTCGGACAGTTGGTCACCGAAAAGGTCTTGCTGTACAAACCTTCAAGGCAGGGCAATGGCATAGAGATCATGGGGGTGCCGGAAATACTGGAGAAATGGGGTATTGAACGGGTGGAACAGGTGATCGATATGCTAGGCCTGCAGGGGGACAGCGTCGACAACATTCCCGGCATTCCCGGCATCGGCCCCAAGACTGCCGCCAAGCTGCTGGAACAATACAGCTCCATCGAAAACCTGATCGAGCACGCCGACGAACTGAAGGGCAAACAGCAGGAACGCGTCAAAGAATTCAGTGAACAGGCCATACTATCTAAAAAGCTGGCCACCATCAATGTAGAGGCGCCCATCCAATTTGACGCCGAAAAATTCATCATCGAAGAACCGGACCGGGAGAAGCTGGCGGAGATCTTCCGGGAGCTGGAATTCCGGACGCTGGCCGAACAGATCCTCGGCGAGCCGGAGAAGGCGCAACAGGGCGGTACACAGGGAGACCTCTTTGCGCAGGGAGAAACGGTAAAGCCCAACATACCGCCTCCGCCGGCCCACTCGGTGGCAGACAAAAATATCGCAAACACCTCGCACGAGTATCATCTGGTTGATACCGAAGTAAAACAGGCGGAGCTGATTCGCTTGTTGTCCGGGCAAAAGAGCTTTTGTTTCGATACCGAGACCACCAGCGTTGAACCTACCCAGGCGGAATTGGTGGGCATCTCTTTCGCCGTAAAGCCCAAAGAAGCCTACTACGTGCCCGTCCCGGAAGGAAAGGAGGAGGCGCAACGAGTGGTCGGCCTGTTCAAGCCGCTGCTGGAAAATGAAAAGATCGAAAAAACCGGCCAGAACATCAAGTACGACGCCATTGTGCTGAAGTACTACGGAGTAGAGCTGAAGGGCCACCTCTTCGACACCATGATCGCCCACTACCTGCTGGAGCCGGAGCTGCGCCACAATATGGATTACATGGCGGAGACTTACCTGAAATACCAGCCCGTCTCCATCGAGAAGCTCATCGGTAAAAAGGGCAGAGGGCAACTGACCATGCGGGACGTAGATGTGGAAAAGGTCAAAGAATACGCTGCCGAGGACGCCGACATCACGCTGCAGCTGAAGGAGTACCTGGCGCCCCGTCTGAAGGTGGAAGGCTTTCAGAAACTTTACGACGAGATCGAGGCGCCCCTCATTCTCGCCCTGACCGACCTGGAGTATGAAGGCGTTAACGTCGATACAGAATTTCTCAACGAGTACTCCAAAGAACTGGATAAGGAGATCCTGGAACTGGAAAAGGAAGTCCACAAGCAGGCGGGCGTAGACTTCAACATCGCCTCCCCCAAGCAGGTGGGCGAAGTTCTTTTCGATAAGCTGGGCCTGCCCTACCGCTGGCGAAAGACCAAATCGGGGCAGTACAGCACCAACGAGGAGAAGCTGGCCGAACTGCACAAGGAACACCCCATTGTAGAGAGCATCCTCAAACACCGGGGGCTGACCAAACTGAAGTCCACCTACGTGGATGCCCTGCCCAAGCTGGTTAACCCGCGCACCGGGCGCATCCACAGCTCCTTCAACCAGGCCCTTGCCGCCACCGGCCGCCTGAGTTCCAACAACCCCAACCTGCAGAATATACCGGTACGGACACCGGAGGGCGCCCGCGTGCGGGAGGCATTTATTCCCCGGGATGAAAACCACGTTTTGTTAGCCGCCGACTATTCCCAGATCGAGCTCCGCCTCATCGCCGAGATCAGCGGCGACGAGGCCATGCTGGAGGCCTTCCAGTCCGGCAAGGATATCCACCGCGCCACCGCCGCCCGCGTATTCGACGTGCCTTATGAAGAAGTCACCAAAGAGCAGCGCTACCGCGCCAAGACGGTCAACTTCTCCCTCATCTACGGGGCCGGCGCCCACAACCTGTCCCAACAGCTGGAGATCAAACGCAGTGAGGCGCAGGAACTGATCAACCAGTACTTCAAGCGCTACCCCGGCCTGAAAAGCTATATGGACCGGGCGGTCAAGGAAGCTCGCGAGAACGGCTACGTCAAAACCCTGATGGGCCGCCGCCGCTACCTGCGCGACATCGGCTCCCGTAACTCCGTTGTGCGCGGCCATGCCGAGCGCAACGCCATTAATACCCCGATACAGGGCTCTGCCGCCGATATGATCAAGATCGCTATGGTCAACATCCACCGGGAGTTCAGCAAGCAGGGCTTCCAGTCCAGGATGATCCTGCAGGTGCACGACGAACTGGTCTTCGATGTACTGAAGGAAGAGCTGGAAACCATCAAGCCGATCATCGAGGACAAGATGAAACACACCATTCCCGGGCTGAAGGTGCCGATCCTGGTGGAGATGGGGGTGGGAGAGAACTGGCTGGAGGCGCATTAACGTTGCCGAAATGAACCTTGTGGCTACAGCGTCAATTCAACATTTGGCGCTGTAGCCATTCTCTCAGCTGCAAGCCGAACGAAACAGCTTCTAAGAAAAGGAGAGGGAGAACAACCCCGGTATGGCGTTGTCGTTTTCGGTAGGAATATCTGTATCCAAGGGTTGCCCCCTCCCCATTCATCAGATGAAACGAAGCAGTGGCGGCTCGCCGGTTTGGCTTCGGATCATCCTTTCATATAAAAACGAGTTCTTTCTGAAAGTAAAAAGGCGGGCCGAATACTACAACCCAATGGCTCACCGGTTAGAGGGCTTGATATCCAAAATGTGCTCCACTTCCACTTCCACCTCTTCCAGCAGGTCGTGGTCCACCTCTCCGATAATAGTCAACCTGGTTTTATCATCAAAGGGTTTGTCGGGTAGGCCACCCTCGTCTATTTCCACCCAGACCCTGCCGGTCGCGTCTTCAAACCAGTATTTATCTTCATTAATCTGTTCGGTAATGTAGCCCTGAAGTTTGACCAGTTTATCGGTTTTGTCGAGCTCTGCGGCCTGCTCCTTCACTTGCTTAACGGTCATCACTTCCAGTTTTGCCAAAGAACCCGGGCCGGTGTACTGCCCGTAAGCGTAAGCGCAGGCAAAAACAAGTAAAAAAACGGTTACCAGTTGTTTCATGTTTGTTGTTTTCATTATCGATTATGTCAAAGATAAGAAGCGAATTTCGAGGAAATTTGAAGACTCCCGTTATCGCCAGCGAATGGTGATCTTATGGATAGAGCCGCCGGATACTTCATAAGAAAGGTGGAAGCCGTACAACTCACAGATCTGGCTGACGATAGCCAGGCCAATGCCCCAGTTTCCATTCTCTCCTTTTGTGAATCGCTGCAGCATCCTTTCGGGTTGGCCCTGAATGGGCAAACCACTGTTTTCGGCGATGAGCATGGAAGATGTCAGCTTGAGAGAGATAAACCCGCCCTGAACATTGTGTTTCACCGCATTTTTTACCAGGTTATTCAGAAGGATCTCCGCCAGGCCCGCATCAATGAAAATATGGCACGACTGAATTTCTTTATCCACAGCAATATCCCGCAATTCAATGGTTTCAGAATATATGGACAGGGCTTGCAACAACAATTGCCGGATATCAACGTCGACATCATCGCTGTATTCCCCGTTATTTATCCTGCTTAACAGCAAAAGTGACCTTTGAACCTGCGATAACCTGGTGGATGCAGAATAGATCGTTTGCAGTTCTTTTAAGTTTCCACTCTTTTCAGGTGTTTTATTGAGCAACTTTTCGGCATTGGACCTGATGACAGCCAGGTGTGTCTGGAGTTCATGAGAGGCATTTTCATTGAACTCTTTATTGTGCTGGTAATCGTTTGTTATTTTTTTCAGCAATGCGGAAAGGGTGGCGTTTAAAGCCCCAAACTCTTCGATGGTAGTTTCGGGGAATCGGGGCAGGGGATCTCCAATTTTAAAGTGGGTTAGCCGGCCGAGCGTCACATAAAAGGGCGCCCAGACCTTTCTGGTAACGTGGTTGACAATGAGGACCAGAAAGGCCGCAACCAGGAACATCAGCCCGAAAATGATCAGTACGGTTCCCTGCGCCACATCATCTTTACCCAGAAGCAAATGGTTTAATACAATAGTAAAGTCGCGCCCCTTGTGATTGATGGTGAAATACAGCATCCTGTAAGGGACCATTTCATTATCTCCGGTTTCCAGAAGCAGGGTATCCTTAAAAAGAGGTTGCTCGTACCGAAGGCCGGGGATAATATCAGATACTTTATGGTAATCCGGCAGATTCCCATTCTCTTTGTGGTATTCCAACAACCGTTCCATCTCGTAAGTCAAAAACTCGTCTGTTTCCTCATAGGCAATGTATTCGATCATGTAAAAACAGAAAATACTCCCGATGAACATCACAGGCAGGAGCCAGAGAGCTGTAAGGAAATAGGTGCGCTTGATCAGCTTCATAGATTGTATCAATTGTAATCTCTCTTCAGCCTGTAACCGATACCATAAACCACCCTGATGGGGTCTTCGCAGCCGGCCGAGGTGATCTTTTTTCTTAAATTTCTGATATGCGAGTAAATAAAGTCGAAGGAATCTGCCAGGTCCATATTGTCTCCCCAGATATGCTCTGCAATGCTTTCTTTGGTCAGAACCCTGTTCGGATTGGAAATGAAGAACAATAATATATTATATTCGCTTTTCGTAAGGTTGACCTTTTTTGTCCCTGCCGTCACTTCTCTTCTGCCGGTATCAATTGTTATATCTCCGAAAGATACTGTCGACTTCCCCGAAAAATTGCGCCTTCTCAGCAGGGCCTTGACCCGCACCACCAGCTCCGCCATATCAAAGGGCTTCGTAAGGTAGTCATCTGCCCCCAATTCCAGGCCTTCAATCTTATTGTCCAGCGAATCCCTCGCAGATATGATAATTATCCCTGTTTCCGGGTTTATTTTTTTTATTTCCCGAATCAATTTCAGGCCTGACCCATCCGGAAGGTTGATATCCACAACCATGACATCATAGGTATACATATAAATTTTTTCCGAAGCGGTAGTATATTTCTCCGCCGTTTCACAGACATATCGCTCCGAAACAAGTGTTTCTCTTATTGCTTCAAGCAAGTTGAGGTTGTCCTCTACTATTAAAATTTTCATTTCGCGTAATACTTTGACCCCAAGGATAAGACGGAATTCTGTACAAATTTTGCATAAACAAAACCCTTAATTCATCTTCAACAGCCAATGCTCTTACACTACCCTGGCGCGGGATCAACTCTGATTTACCCGGTTTTTTTCATTAAACCGCTCAATCTGCGAAATTCCTCTAAAATCAGTTCTTAACTTCCCCCCTTTAAACAACCTCCTCGTCCCTGATGCTGAATATAAAATATTACGAAATCGACGATATCGCGGAGCCGATCCACCACAAAGCCGGCGCCTATGTGTCCCGGTTGTTAACAAAACATCTACCGGCAGGCCTGCTGTTTCATAACCTGAATCACACCCTTAATGTAGTACGAGGGGTAAGAGATATTGCCCATCACCTTCAATTGGCCGGTGAGCCGCTGGAAATTCTTCTTCTTTCAGCCTGGTTCCATGACACGGGTTATGTGAACGTGTATAAAGGCCATGAGCAAGAGAGCCGGAAAATAGCAAAAGCTTTCTTGGAGGAAGAGGGGTATCCTCCGGCCAATACAGAACAGGTATTATCCTGTATTGCGGCGACGGAAATGCCACACCGCCCTCAGGATCTGATCCAGGAAATATTATGCGATGCGGACTTGTACCATCTTTCTTTATGGGACTATCCTTTTTTGCAGCAGCAACTGAGGGAGGAATACGGGCGGATGCTCAACAGGGAGTTCACGAACCAGGAGTGGATGGAGGAAAATTTATCGTTTCTGAAAAACCATCGCTATTTCACTACCTACGCCCGGGAAGTTTTACAAAAGAGAAAATTATTGAACATCCAAAAACTGAATGGATTACAGGGCCACTAATAAACTTGTCTGGAGTGGCTTCCCACAGCTTTGAATATTAGAAACAGGAGTCCTTCTCTCAGAACCGGGAAGGACTCCTGTTCATATTTTTACTCTCCCACTCCCACCAATTCCACATAAAACACCAGATCGGCATTGGGTGGAATGACCGGGGGGGCTCCTCTCTGGCCGTAGCCCAGGTCAGGCGGGATGACCAGGATGGCCTTTGCGCCTTCCTTCAGCATGCCTATACCCTCATCCCAGCCGGGGATCACTTGTCCCTGGCCGATCGGGAAATCAATGGGTTCGCCGCGGGAGAGAGAGCTATCGAAGGTGGTTCCGTCCAACAAGACCCCACGATAGTGTACTTTTACCTGTTGCCCGGACTCCGGTTGCGCACCGGCGCCCTCCTCCAGAACCAGGTATTCCAGTCCGGATTCCGTTTCCTTCAGCTCAATAGGCGTTCCGGGCTTATACTCTTCTACCAGGCTCTGCAGTAAGGTGTCTAATGCTCCGGCTCGTTCGGCTTTCCTTTTTTCATTGAACGCTTCTTCGGACATGACATTCGTTACGGCGAGGTCATAAAGGACCTCACTGGCATTTTCAAACCCTCGGGGCTTCTGGGCCAGCGTATCGATATTGATGGCAACCGTCGCGCTGTCGCCGGCGCCCATTTTAGAAAGGGCTTCCTCTACGGGGCTGGACTGCCGGTTCGGGTCTTCTTGCAAGGGGATCTGGATCATCTGCTCATCCCCTTGCTGGCGGGTAGAGAAGATAAGAGAATCTCCGTTCCGGACGTAGGCGTGAAACATTACATAGTCGCCGGGGTTTGCTGTAGGATTGCCAGTTTTTATATGATGGGTCATCGTTGCGCCTCCCTCGAGGGTGATTTTCTCTGCGGCGCCTGATCCACCGTTACAGGATGAGATCAAAGCCATCACCACTACCACCAATACTCCCGTTGAAATGGGCAACCACCTTTGAAAGGCCTCAGGCCCAAAGCCTTCCGTTACCCGCTGTCTTAATTTGTTCATTATCTGTTGTTTTTGTTGTGATTACACGCTGTTCTCAGCGAGAGCCCAAAGATATGAAATTATGAGTACTGTCCTTATCAGGAGGCTCAAACTACAATTACTTATCTTCACCGGAAAACCCCTATGCCCAAGACACTCTCTTTTCGCCGGGGCCTGTCCAGTGTCCTGTTCTGGTCGATCATTTCCGCTGCTTTTATCGGCCCGGGAACGGTGACGACAGCGGCCAAAGCGGGGGCATCCTTCCAGTTGCAGCTCATCTGGGCGCTTGCCTTTTCCATTCTGGCCACCATTGTTTTGCAGGAAGCGGCAGCCCGCATCACGCTGGCTTCCGGCAAGGCCATGGGCGCCATCGTAGCCGCCCAGTATCCGGGGAAGCTGGGCCGGCGCATTCGGTGGGGTTTGTTTCTGGCGGTAGCTTTCGGTTGCGCCGCCTATCAGGCCGGGAACCTGCTGGGAGCGGTATCCGGGCTGATGCTGATCAGTGCCGCCTCCCGGCAGCTGATGCTGCTCGGTATCGGCATCATCGGTATCCTGATCCTGTGGCAGGGCAATACACAGCATATTACCCGCCTGCTCGCCGTTGTTGTGGCGCTTATGGGCACAGCCTTTATTGGTACGGCGGTAATGCAGGAAAGCCACAACCTGGGACAGGTGGCGCTGAGCACCTTGCAGGTAACCATTCCTGAAGGAGGAGCCCTCCTGGCCATCGGCCTGATCGGGACCACCATCGTGCCCTATAATCTATTCCTGGCATCGGGTATCAGCCAGGGGCAAAGCCTGGCAGAGATGCGCTGGGGTATCAGCCTGGCCATTCTCATCGGAGGCATCATTTCCGTTGCCATTCTGATCACCGGTACTCAGGTGGAAGGACAATTTACGTTTGAAGCGCTGGCAGAAGCTATCGAACGAAAGCTGGGCGCTCATTCCGGCCTGCTGGTCGCTTTCGGCCTTTTTGCCGCCGGCCTGAGTTCGGCCGTGACGGCTCCTTTTGCCGCCGCCATTACGGGAAAAAGCCTGCTGGAAGGCAGCGGCAGCATCTGGGAGCAACGGTCCCGAAACTTCCGGCTGGTTTGGATCACCATCATGAGTTCAGGTTTGTTTTTCGGGCTGCTGGATGTCAAACCCATTCCCGCCATTATTCTTGCCCAGGCCATCAACGGCGTTCTGCTTCCCCTGGTAGTGGCCTTCCTGATCCTCGCCATCAATGACCAGCGGCTGCTGCCGGCCCGCTATCTGAACGCAGGCTGGCAAAACTTCCTGGCATTGCTGATATTTGCCATCACCTGCTTCCTGGGGGCCAACAACCTCGGGAAAGCGGCCGCTTCCACTTTCCCGTTATGGATTGGCAGCCCTGGCACTGGGGCTACCCTGGCCGTAAGCATAGCCTTTACAACAGGAATAGCCTGGAAGGTATATTTACTGAGGAAATGAACAAGGCCGGATACCCGGCAACGCCTCACTGCAAATGAGATGGCAGTTCAATAAACTCGTGGGGGGTAATTTCCACTCCTTCCTCCAACGGCCTGCGGTAGGCGAGATGGAGGCGGTCAATCTCCACGCCCATTTTCAGGTATACACTCACCGCTTCTGTATTATGCCCCCGGACTGTGGTAAAATACATCATCGGATATTTATTCCTGTTTTCATCCCTTGACATATAACCGAGTACAATACCGGCAATACCCTTGGTCCGAAAATCAGGATGGACGCCAAAAGCAATGCCCTTGGCGTCGAGGCTCTTAACTGTCCATTTTCGCCACAGCACCAGCGGGAGGGTACGCCAGTTCAGCTTGCCTTTGGCAGGCTTGATCAGTTGATTGATGTCTGGAATAGTCAGGCAAAAACCGGCGGGCCGTTCGTCAAAGTAGGTCATCACGATGATCTTGGGATCGATGATGGATTTGGCTTCCTTAATGGTTTTAACCACTTCTGCCGGAAAAACAGGCTTGAAGTGTTCATATTGTTTGAAGGCAGCATTATAGACCTCACAGAAATCTTCCGCAAACTTTTCCACTTTCTTCAGGTCCAGATATTCATTCCTGATGTTATACCGGCGCCCCAGCATGTCCATCAGTTTGTTGAACCGGTCCATAGGGATATTGGAAGTTTCCCCCCGGAAGGTGAGCACCTGTTCAAATGGAACAAACCCCCACGCCTCAAAAAAATGCCGATAGTACTCTGGATTGTAATTTTCCTGGTACAATGGAGGATAAAAGCCTTTTACCAATAAACCCCAGAACTTTTCCCGGTCTCCGAAGTTTATGGGGCCGTCTACCGCTTTTGCCCCTTTGCCCCGAAGCCAGTTTTCTGCTTTTTCAAAAAGAGCAAAGGCGTATTCTTGCTCGTCGATACAGTCAAAAAAACCAACGCCGCCAACCGGATAGGGAAGGGCCTTATTGTGTTCATGATTGATAAAGGCGGCGATACGCCCCGCCGGTTTACCGCCTCCATCCAGCAAAACAAAACGGGACGCCTCTCCGTGCTTCAACGCCTTATTCTTTTCCGGGTTGAAGACCATTTCGATATCTGACTCCAGCGGGCAGATCCAGTTCGGGTCATCTTTGAAGACGATATGGGGAACGCGATGGAATAATTTCCATCCCTTCTCATCTTTTATTTCGATGATGGAGTACATGCCTGTTGTGTTTTTCATCTTTGTTCATTGATAAAACTGGACGGAAGTGCGCGGGGTTGCTTCTATCTGACTTTCACAACCATAGTCCTATAAGTTGCGGAGCGGTGAAGGCTTTCGCCTGCCACCGCCCCGTAATTATTTGATGCCAACCTGTTTTACTTTTCTCTCTATGAGAATACGCTGACGTCTATTTCGCGTTCGTATTTTCCGGCCTTGAGCTTACCGGACACTGCGCCGAAGGCGTCGATCGTGAGCCGTATATCTTCTTCTGTATGGGCAGCGGTAGGGATCAGGCGCAGCAGGATCATCCCTTTCGGGATCACGGGATAGAGTACGATAGAGCAGAAGATGTTGTAATTTTCCCGCATATCCAAGACGAGGTTGCCTGCTTCGAAGGGGCTGCCGCTGAGGAATACCGGCGTGACGCAACTGGAGGTTTTACCCAGGTTGAAGCCATTTTCGCGCAGGCCTTTCTGCAGCATATTGACGTTCCGCCATAACCTTTCCTTCAGTTCCGGGTGTTCCCGCAAAAGTTGCAGCCTTTTCAGGTTTCCGATCACCAGCGGCATAGGCAGAGACTTGGCGAAGATTTGCGACCGCAGGTTGTAGCGAAGTACGTCGATGATCTTCTGGTCGCCGGCCACGAAAGCGCCGATGCTGGCCATCGACTTGGCAAAAGTACTGAAGTAGAGGTCGATCTGATCCTGAACGCCCTGCTCTTCTCCGGCTCCGGCGCCGGTAGCGCCCAGGGTGCCGAACCCATGCGCGTCGTCCACCAGCAGCCGGAAGTCATACTTGTCCTTATAAGAGACGATCTCTTTAAGGATTCCCTGCTCTCCCTGCATGCCGAATACCCCTTCGGAAATGACCAGAACACCGCCCCCGGACTCCTGGGCAACAACCGAAGCTTTCTTCAATTGCTTTTCGAAACTTTCGACGTCGTTATGCTCAAATGGGAACCGCTTGCCCAGGTGCATGCGTATACCATCGTAAATGCAGGCGTGGCTGTCCTTATCGTATACCACCACATCGCGGCGGTCCAGAAGCGTATCTACAACAGACATGATGCCCTGGTAGCCAAAGTTGAGGAGCAGGGCTTTTTCCTTATGTACAAAGCTGGCCAGTTCCTCTTCCAGCTGTTCATGGTATCTGGTTTCGCCCGACATGATCCGGGCGCCCATCGGATAAGCAAGGCCCCAGTCACGGGCTGCTTCAGCATCCACTTTACGTACTTCAGGGTGGTTGGCCAGGCCCAGGTAGCTGTTGATACTCCAGACGATGACCTCTTTCCCTCTGAACTTCATCCGCGGCCCGATCTCTCCTTCCAGCTTTGGGAAGGCAAAATAGCCGTGCGCTATGTCAGAATACTGGCCCAGGGGCCCTCTGTTTTCCCGAAATTTTGCGAATAAATCCATAGAATTGATATTAGATTTTCAAATTCCACTATTGGTAAGGCTGATCAGGCTACCATACCTTTTCAGCATCCTCATTGCCTACCCATTGGCTCCATCTGGAATCATAGGTGTGTACCTTACTGGTGGGTTTTTCGTCAGGGCCAACTACCGGATACCCCTGGTTGACCCACTCAAAAATGCTACCATACAGATTGTATACATCGGTGTAACCCATCTTCTGAAGGCGTTCGCCGATCTTTTCACTTCGGTAGCCGACGGAGCAATATATTACGACTTTAGCGTCTTTGGGAATGTCAGCCAGCTTATGGGTGTCAAATTTTTTATAGCCCAGGTACCGGGCGCCTTGAATATGGCTGACCTTATACTCCTCTTCTTCCCGAGCATCAAAGATATGAACTTCATTTTGAATATCCCTCAATTCCTGAACACCAATTATTGGTACTGAGAAGCTTAAAAGCCGTGTCAGTTCCCGGTCGAATTCCTCATTCTGTACCGGCGGCCGATCAGCCGGCGGCTGGGAACATGCTGATTCCATAGTAAAAAATGTTATCGACAAAAGGATCAAATACTTCATGACTTTTTTCCCTTAATTGTCAGGCTGATCAAAACGGGGTATCCGGCTCTATAATTCTAATGGGCCCTCTCCGGCCTCGTCGGCAATCCATTGTCCGTTTTCACAGTATTGTACCATTTCACCCTCTATAAAGTTTTTCACTTCCTCTTTTATTCTATCGGGATAAAGCAGGTGAAGGTTGGGGCCGGCATCCAGGCTGAAGAAAAGAGGATGGCCGGTATCCTTCCTGAACGCCCGCACTTTTTCGATCAGGATGAGCGTATTTGGCTTGATCAGGATATAGTTCGAGGCCATCATCAGGGCGTGCAGGGCCATAGCTTCCGCTTCCAGGATCTGGCCGAACGCCTCCACATCACCGGTGCGCAAAGACATCAACAAATTGTGGGTCCGTTGCCGGGCCTGCTGATAACGGCTTTCTGCGTAAGGGTTATTATCCATCAGGGCATGGCCGGCCCGGCTGGAAACCGGCTTCTCCCCTTTGCTTACAATCAGGATGGAGTCCTGAAAAGAGAGAAAGGACTCATGTACTTTATCCTTAAAGGGAATTGCATACAGGTCGGAAGAGCCTTCGATCTCTCCCATCGCCCCCCATTCTGCCAGGCCGGCGTAAATGGACCGGCAGGCGCTGCCCGATCCCAGGCGGGCCACGAAGGAAGCCTTCTGCCGAAAGGCAGCATCATCCTCCAGGCTGTCGAACAATTTGTCCTCCAGAGAGCACAGGCACAGTGCAAGAGCACTCATGCCGGAGGCCGAAGAAGCAATACCGGAAGAATGGGGAAAAGAGTTTGTGGAACGGATCGTCAATTTCAACTGGCGAAGAAAGGGAAATATTTCGGTGATGCTTTCCAGAAACTTCCGGACCTTTTCACCAAATGCCGCATTGGGCTGGCCATCAAACAAAAACTCCAGAGCGATCCCCTGGTCGGCTCCCGTTTTGGGTTCGTATTCCAAAGTGGTATCCGTATACGCCTTATCAAGGGTAAAACTGATAGATGGGTTCCGGGGAAGTTGCCGGCCGTGCTTTCCCCAATATTTTATGATCGCCAGATTGGAGGGGCTGCGCCAGCTGATACTTCCCGGTTCTATTTTACTTGTCTCGATAACGAGCTTCGGATTCTTATAGTCTATGGCCATTTATGATCTGGTTTCTGCTGGCGCAAAATTACGCAATTTTATGATCCGTATTTTAGCTGAAAAAAGGCCTGTATTTTTCCATATTCCCGGCCAGTGTGCAGGAAGAAAGATTCTACGCGAAATACAGGGCCTTTAAAGAATGTAATTCCTCTGCTTTAGAAGAAAAAAGAGATTAATCCATTAAACACAATACATTGATTAACAATACCTTACTTATTAAAATAATAATTTTTTAAATACATAATATTTCTTCGGTTATTTTTCATTCTTGAACCCAATCTCAGGCCCGGTTTTAACATTTTCCCCGCCGGGAGAAAAAAATGGTGGGCTCAGTTGTGGGCAAGGCCATTTTCTGACAACTGAGCCCGGCCTTCCTTCAATTTGTTCCTTCGATCCTGGTTTTGGCCTTTTTTGCCCGTTGCATAGGATTCTCTCCTTCCTCACTCCATCGCTCATTTTTCTTTCTGAATAATTCGAACCGGCTGATCTCCTGCCGGGGAGGATAATAATTGTTTCCGGTATCCGTATCGGCCGTTTCCAGGTAGGGATCAAGAATGATCTGCCGGGCCTCCTTTTCGGTGACAAAGACCTTGCTCACCCGGTTATGGTTAAGCCGCCAGATCTCGGCAGGAATACAGTGCTCTTCCGAAGAGCCATCGGTATATTCAAAGCGCAGGATGATGGGCATGACCAGGCCTCCGATATTCCGAAAGGCCAATTCATAGTAATTTTTTCCGTTCATCAGCATTTGCTTTTCTTCCTGGCTCAGGCCACCAAGATACTTCTGATATTCCTCCTTATCCAGTACACTAACCTCCAGGGGGTCATAATCGGTATAGAAATCCCTCAGGCTGGGGTCGATCTCGTCCTGGGTTTTCGCGATCTCTTCTTCGTTGCGAATGCTACTGATATTTCGGGGGGCTGCTTTTTCTTCCTGGCGGGCGAGGCTATTTTCCACCTCGGGGTTTTGGGTATCTATACGGTACCATTTTACATCATCGATGGCGATATCGACATGGTCGGTAGTAAAGAACCAGCCCCGCCAGAACCAATCAAGGTCAATAGCTGAGGCGTCTTCCATAGTACGGAAAAAATCGGCAGGAGAGGGGTGTTTGAATTTCCAGCGGTTGGCATACGTCTTGAAGGCATAATCGAAAAGCTCTCTGCCCATGACGGTTTCCCGCAGAATATTCAGCGCGGTTGCCGGTTTACCATAGGCATTGTTCCCGAATTGAAAGATGGATTCGGAATTTGTCATGATGGGAGAGATCTTGTCCTTATCTCCTTTCATGTAATCGACGATCTTGTAAGCCGGTCCGCGGCGGGAGGGGTAGTCGCGCTCCCACTGTTGTTCGGTGAGATACTGTACGAAGGAATTCAGCCCTTCGTCCATCCAGGTCCACTGCCGCTCATCGGAGTTGACGATCATGGGGAAGTAGTTGTGCCCTACTTCGTGAATGATCACTCCGATCATACCATATTTTGTCCGGCTAGTATACGTCCCATCCTTTTCCGGCCGGCCGAAGTTGAAACAGATCATGGGGTATTCCATTCCGATGCGTTTGGCATTGATGGACCAGGCAACCGGATAAGGATAGTCGAAGGTGTAATGAGAGTACCATTTCAGGGTATGGGCTACCGCTTTGGTAGAATATTTTTCCCAGAGCGGATTGCCTTCCTTGGGGTACATGGACATGGCGAGGACGACGCTGCCATCGCTCATCTCTACGCCCATGGCATCCCAGATGAATTTCCGGGAAGAAGCAAAGGCAAAATCACGGACGTTTTCCGCCTTAAATTTCCAGGTTTTCTTGTTGCGGGATTTGTCCTTTTCATTCTCCCGGGCTTCCTTTTCCGAGACGATGATCACCGGTTCTGTCCGTTCCTGTTTCGCCTGTTCGTATTTCTTCACCTGCTCCGGAGTCAGAACCTCGTTCATATTTTCAAGGGTGCCGGTTGCGGCCACATAATGATCAGACGGCGCCGTGATCTCGACCTCGTAGTTCCCGAAAGGAAGTGTAAATTCTCCTCTGCCCAGGAACTGTTTATTTTGCCATCCCTCCACATCGTTATATACTGCCATGCGGGGGAAGAACTGGGCGATGGTGTAGAGGTAATTGTCATCTTCTTCGAAATATTCATACCCGGATCGGCCGCCGATTTCCATACGGTCATTGATATTGTACCACCATTTGACCTGAAAACTGAAATGCTCTCCCGGCATCAGCGGCTGGGGAGGGTCGACGCGCATCATGGTTTTCACCACTGTATGAGGCAGGCTTTTCCCGTCGGCGGCCCGGACATATTCCAATTTGAATCCGCCGTCGAAGTCAGGCTCCAGCTCTTTGAGCTCACGGGCGCTCATGCGTTCACTCATTTCGCTGGTTTGGGTTTTATAGGTGTCGGAGTCTTTTGCTCTCCTGTTCTGGTCGAGTTGAACCCACAGATACTCCAGGGGGTCGGGAGAATTATTGTGGTAGGTAATGGTTTCCTCCCCGTAGATCCGTTGGTTCTCGTCATCCAGTTCAATTGTGATTTTATAATCTGCCTGCTGCTGCCAGTACTGATGCCCCGGCGCCCCGGAGGCCGTCCGGTACACATTGGGCGTAGGCAATTCCTGGTAGAGTTGGCGGAATTTATTCCGGTTGATATTTTCCTGCTCCTGAGCATATGTCGCCCCTGACACAAGGATCAATACGGGAAGCAGAAAGAGGTGCAGACGTTGATTAATCAACATGGCCAATTGGTTTAATGATGAAATAAAGAACCCAAATATACGGAAAAGGAAAAGCAGCGGCCTTTCAACGGAGGCCCCGGCTCAGGAAAAGTTTAACTACAAAAGGAAGAAAAAGTTTAACGGGATGTTCCACGTGGAACAAGGAAGCAAAAAAATACAGCCCGCCTCCGGAAAAGCCGTTTTTTTGAACCATCGAAGGGTAAAAAGGCATTCAGTCAGAGCGTCAGGCGATATTTTCCAACAACCACTTCTTAAACCCTTCATAGCCGGCCGGCATCCAAACCGCATTTTTCTCCCGTTCAGCCAGCACGGCCAGTCGATGGGGAACTTCCACTTTATGGTGCAGCACATTTTCCACCTCATCCAGGAATTTAGCCGGGTGGGCAGTTTCCAGGATGACCCCTTTAGTGCCGGAATGGCGCCGCTGGTATTCCTTAAGCGCCAGATAACCGACCGCTCCGTGCGGGTCAATAACGTAGGTGTACTTCCGGTAAACCTCAGCCATTGCCTCACGGGTCTGTGCATCGTCAAAGGCATATCCACTGATAGATCCTCGCATATTGTTCCACGTGGAACCTTCTGTCCTTCCTTCGAACAAGTCGATCATACGGGCGAAATTGGAAGGATTGCCGACATCCATGGCATTGCTCAATGTACGCACGGAGGGGCGAGGAGAGAATATCCCCGATTCGAGGTATTCGGGGACGACATCGTTTACATTCGTGGCAGCGATGAAATAGCCTATCGGCAAGCCCATCCGCTGGGCCATCAGGCCGGCAGTCAGGTTGCCGAAATTGCCGCTGGGGACGCAAAAAACAGTTTTCTTTCCATCCCGGGGAAGCTGCTTGTATGCTTCAAAGTAGTAAAAGGTTTGGGGGACCAACCTGGATATGTTAATGGAATTGGCGGAAGTCAGCCGGAGCTTTCTTGTGAGTTCCTTATCCAGAAAAGCCTGTTTGACCAAAGCCTGGCAGTCGTCGAACGAGCCATCTACCTCCAGAGCAAAGATGTTGTGGCCAAGGGTAGTGAGTTGTTTTTCCTGAAGCATCGATACTTTACCGGAAGGGTAGAGGATGACTACTTTGGCGCCCGGAGCCTGAAGAAAACCAGCTGCAACCGCGCCTCCGGTATCTCCGGAAGTGGCGACGAGGATGACGAGTTCCCGGGTTTCGCCTTCATTAAAATAACTCATGAGCTGGGCCATGAAACGGGCGCCGAAATCCTTGAAGGCAAGAGATGGCCCGTGAAACAACTCCAGCACATATTTTTCTTCGTCGAGCCGCACTAACGGGGCGGGAAAATTGATGGCATCCCGGATTATCCTGCGCAGATCTTCTTCAGGTATGGCACCCTTAAAGAGATGCCGGCAAATCGTAAAAGCAATTTCCGGAAAGGAATATTCCGGAAGGTTTTCGATAAACTCCTCCGGCAAACGGGGGATCTCAACGGGCATGTAAAGGCCGTTGTCATCGGGCAGCCCTTTCAACACTGCCTGCTTCAAACCGGAAAACGCCCCTTTATTCCTGGTGCTGTACAACTTCATTATGCTTACAGTTTTACTGCCCCCTCCTGGTTGATAGGAGAAACAAATAAATCGCTGGGAATCTTCGCCTCTTCAAAAACCCGCTTCATTGCAAGGCCTGCTTCTTCCGCCGCCATGCTGTTTGCGCTCAAAGCGAAAATGGAAGGCCCCGCTCCTGATATACTGCACCCCAGGACGCCTGCCTTCAGTGCGGCCTCCTTTACTTCCTGAAAATGGGGAATAAGCCGGGCGCGCTGGGGCTCAATGATGACGTCATTCAAGGAACGGGCGATTAATTCCAGGTCGGATTGATACAGCCCGGCCAGAAAGCCCGCAATATTCCCCGTCTGCTGAATGCACTGTTTCAAAGTTACGGTATTGCTCAAAACATTCCGGGCGTCCTTGGTCAGTATCTCAACGTGGGGGTAAATGACCGTGGCATGTATACCAGCAGGAACCGGTAGGCGGTGGATATCCAGAGTTTCATTGCTCCGGATCAGGATCATCCCTCCGATGAGGGACGGGGCGACATTATCGGCGTGGTAAGCGCCATCGGCAATCTGTTCTCCCAAGACAGCAAAAGGCAGCAACTCCCGTTTCTCCAGCGGGCGCCGCAACAACTCGTTCACTGCCACCACTCCGCCCGCCGCACTGGCGGCGCTCGACCCCAGCCCGCTGCCAAAAGGCATCTTTTTATGTATCTCCAGTTCTATTCCCCGCTGTTCTTCCCCCAGGTATTCCAGTAATTTCAGCGCCGCGAAACCAGCAGTATTCTTTTGGATATCCAGAGGCAATTTCCCCTTGGCCCCGGTAACTTTTGTGATCCGTAATCCCGGAGTATCTGAAAACCGGGCAATGATCTCGTCTCCCGGTTTTTCCAGAGCAAATCCTAAAATATCAAAGCCAACGGCAACATTAGCTACCGTAGCGGGAGCGAATACCTTTATTCCTGCTTTCATTATGATAAATAATTCCCTATCGTGATAATTTCTGCAAACAAACCGGCAGCCGTTACCTCGGCCCCGGCTCCGGGCCCGCGGACGACCAGCGGCCGGTCCTTATAGCGCTCCGTCGTAAAGACGATCATATTGTCGCTGCCGCTCAGCGTGAAGAACGGGTCATTATTGTCAACCTTCCATAAACCGATCGAAGCCTTTTTGCCTTCAAGCCGGGCAATCATCCGAAGTACCTTGCCTTCCGCTTCGGCCTCTTTCCGGATTTTATCGAACTGGCCATCGGCTTTTCTCACTTCTTTGAGGAACTCTTCCACCGTTTCCGCTTCCTGGCAGGCAGGCGGAAGAATGCTTTCCACTTCAATGTCTTTCGGTTCCAGAGACAAACCGGTTTCTCTTGCCAGAATGACCAGTTTTCTCCGGATATCCACCCCGTTCAGGTCTATCCGGGGGTCCGGCTCAGTGTATCCTCTCCGCCGGGCTTCCTCTACAACCTCACTGAATTTTACTCCCTCCCTAAAGGAATTGAAGATGAAAGAGAGGGAACCGGAAAGGACACCTTCGATCTTCAATATCCGGTCTCCACTATTGATCAGATCGTTCAGCGTAGATATTACCGGCAGGCCTGCCCCCACATTGGTTTCGTAATTGAACTGGACTCCTCTCCGCTTGGCAATGGCTTTCAGCCTCTGATACTGCAAATATCCCGAGGAAGTGGCAATTTTATTGGGTGTAGAGATCGAAATACTGGAGTCCAGAATGGATTCGTAATAACTCGCAATCTTCTCATTGGCAGTATTGTCTACAAAGATGGTATTGGAAAGGTTCATCTCCTTCATCTTGCCGATGAATATCGCAATATCCATAGGAGTATCGGATTGGCCGAGTACCTCTTCCCATTGATCCAGGCCGATGCCTTCTTCCCTGAAAGCCATTTTCCTACTGTTCGCCAGCCCTACGATGCGAATTTCCAGCCCACGCTTCTCCTTGAGGAATTTGCTTTGCTCGCGTATCTGCCGGATAAGGGTACTGCCGATCAGGCCAACTCCCACCATGAATAAATGAAGCTCCTTGGTATCAGAAAGGAAGAAGGCTTCGTGCAGGGCGTTAAGCGCCTTGGCTTCGTCCGCCCGGTTGATCACCACCGAAATGTTCAGTTCTGAAGAACCCTGAGCAATGGCTACCGCGTTGATACCGTTCTTTCCCAGTGCCTGAAAGAGCCTTCCGGAAATGCCTGGTTGATAGCGCATATTTTCTCCGATAATGGCAACCACAGAAAGGTCATCTTCTATCTTCACCCGATCGACAATACGCATGCTGATCTCATATTCGAATTCGGCTTCCACCCGCCGCTTGGCCTTATTGGCCAGGTGCGGTTGTATGGCAAAACTTATCGAATGCTCAGACGACCCCTGGGTGATGAGAATGACATTGATCCCCCCCTGGGCCAGTGAAGAGAACAGGCGGCCCGCAATTCCGGGTACACCGAACAGGCCGCTTCCGGATAAGGTAAGCAACGCAACATTGCTTATGGAAGAGATCCCTTTAACAGCATGCTTGCCCAGGTCGGCCTTATCAGAGATCAGCGTCCCTTCAAAAGACGGATTAAAAGTATTTTTAATATAAAGAGGAATCTTCTTGACCAGCGCCGGTTGCAGGGTAGGAGGGTAGATCACCTTGGCGCCAAAGTGCGACATCTCCATGGCCTCGGCGTAGGTCATGCTGGAAATGGTAAAGGCCCGTTTAACCATTCGGGGGTCGGCGGTCAAAACCCCATCTACGTCCGTCCATATTTCTATCACACTGGCATCGAGCCCTGCTGCGATCAGAGAGGCCGTGTAATCTGACCCGCCCCGGCCCAGAGTGGTTGTAAGGCCTCCCTTCGCTGAAGCGACAAAACCCGTAACCACCTGTACTTCAGGATTTTGAGAATAATATTCTCGGATTTTCTGATAGGTAAGGCTGAAATCTACTCTGGCAGCGCCGAAGGACTTATCCGTTTTGATGACCTTCCTTGCATCCAGGTAGCCGGCGTTGATGCCACTCTGCCGCAAAACGTGAGATATGATAAAAGCGGAGCTGCGCTCGCCAAAGCTCAGCACATAGTCCATTGTCCGGAGAGAAGCTTCTCTGACCAGAAAAATTCCGTAGAGCAGGTTTTTGAGGACTTCATGGTTATTTACCAGCTCGGGATAAACCGTATTCCGGTATTCTCCCTCCAGTAGTTCATTGACAGCATCGAGGTGGCGGCGGCTGAATTCTTCGAACTTGGACAGGTATGCCTCGTCTCCTTTTGCCGCCAGGCTGCTCATTTCGATGAGGCTGTCGGTGACGCCCCCGAAGGCGGAGAAGACGACGGTGAACTTTTCGCCTTTGGTATAATATCCTTTCAGGATCTCCACGATCCTCCGGATGCGTTCAGGTTTTGCGACGGACGAGCCGCCAAACTTCAACACTTTCATTGCCAATGCAGTTTAGGGTATTTTTCGCCGGACAGACAGGTCTTCTGGGCGGAAACATCAGTGAGGCCAGGGCATTACTTGGACATGCAAAAGTATAGTGCTTCAGGGATATATCGTACTTTTCCGCTTATTTTATAATGAAAGCCCCCCCTTCGACATGGCTGCAGACGGGTGGAATGGTGGAATGGTGGAGTGATGGAGTGAATAACTGCGCCCCAAATGGATCTCCGGATTACTCTATTCTGGTAGCGACTTCAGCGCCTCATCCTCTTTTTGCCGCATGCGGGCTTCTTCTTCAGGAGATTTGTCAGAATATCCACAGAGATGGAAAATCCCGTGGATCATGACGCGGTGTAGTTCCTGCTCGAAGGTAACCTCATATTGGCGGGCATTATCCTTCACCCGGTCGATACTGATGAACATATCTCCTTCGATAAGGGGGGGATATGTGTAAGGAAAAGTTATAATGTCAGTATAGGTATCATGGTTCAGATACTCTTTATTGAGTTGAAGGAGATATTCATCGCTGCAGAATATATAACAGGCGTGTTGCAGGTTGTAACCTTCCTTTTCAATGACTGACTTAATCCATTCGGAGAGGAGATCGGGATTGGAAGGCTCGAAGTCTATGTCTTCACTTTGAAAGGAGATGGAAGAAATTTCATCTTCCATTAACCAATCCTCCAGGGTGTTGCTCATATTTTGAATTGCATCTCGACGGTACTGCCGTTGTTGTGAAATTCTACAGAATCGGAGAGTTGTTGCATGAGGAAGACACCACGCCCTCCGACCTGAAGGAGGTTTTCGGGAGCGGTAGGGTCGGGCACGCTTTGATAGTCAAAGCCACAACCTTCGTCCATAACGCGAACGGCCAGATGGTCTTTGCGTTTTCGGAACTGTATGCGTACGGTCTTTGATTCATCTTCGCAGTTGCCATGAATAATGGCATTGTTCACTGCTTCGGTAAGGCTGATCAGAATATTGCCGTACACATCGGGGCTAAGCTTGTAACGCTCTACCACCTGTTCAACGAACGACTCGACCAGGGCAATATTCCTGGGGTTTGAGGAAAGCTTAAGCATGATAGGCTTTGAACTCATTTTTACTTCAAGAATCGAAATTTAGTGCAATTTCCAGTAACATGCAAGTTTTAAGTTTTGTTGGGAGTATTGATAAAAAGCAGGAAAGGCAGCAACCCCGATTGATTTTCGGAGCGGCTGCCTTCTGGATCTATTCTGCTTTCAGGGAATTGAGGTATTGCTCTACCAGAGACTTATAATAAGGTTTCAGGGCCGGGGAAACAGCCTTGAACATATCAACCTCGGCTTCCCTCTTTTTGATATATTCTTCCAGCGATGGCGGCATACGGCGTTCCTGCTGGGTGGCCTGCTCTGCCTTGCGCTGTTCGTCGTACTCACGTTGCCTTTCCGCTTTTTCGTGTTCGAGCAGGCGGGTCATAATGTCCTGCTGGCGTTTCATCATTTCATTGGTCAGGCGCTTATTCACCAAGTCCTCCTCCGCCTTGTCCATCTGGTCGATCAACTCCTGCAGTTCTTTACTGCCTTTACCTTGTTCCTGGAGTTTTTTCTGTTTCTCCTTCAGCGCTTTGCGCATGGCGGCCTGACGGGCGGCCATTTCTGCGAATTCTTTGGAAGACGGCCCCCCCATGCCTTTCTCCATCCGTTCTTTCATGCGCTTCATCTGCTCGTTGATGCTTTGCTGGCCCTGGCTGAGCTTGTCTTTGGGCACTTTGCCGTTTTGGCCCTGGCCCCCGGGGTTGTTACACATCTGGTTGCCAGCCATCATCCCTGACATTTGCTGTTGCATCTGATTCATCACTTCGCTCAGCATGAGTGCCAGGTCATTGACATTTTTCATGGCCCGTTGCTGATGGTCACTGGCCTGAGGCTTGCGGCGCTCTTCGAGGTCTTCCAGGCTTTCCTGCATATTGTCTTTGACCTCAGTGACTTTCTCCGTAATGAAGGATTCGATCTGGAACACCCGCTTGCTCAGGGCCTGAAGGCTGTCTTCGATCAGGCGGAAATCGTCTTTCAGTTTAAACTGTTCCTGCACCAGCTCCACATAACGCGGCGTATTGATCTCCGTAGCGTCAAACCTGTCGATCAATTCTTCCTGGTCGAATGACAGGCCGACCAGGTTTTCCAGCAGCTGGCGAAGGGCCTGAATGTCCTCCTGCATCTGCTCCATTTCAGCTGATTGCATCATCATGGACATAGCTTCCGCCATATCCTTCATTTTCTGAGAGGCTTTCTTTTGAGACTGAGAAGCTTTATTGTTCTGCTGTTGTTGCAATTGCTGCTGGCTCTGGTCGATGTCCTGCTGAATGTCGTCCATCTGCTCTTCCCGGTCTCCCAGTTCCTTGGGCTGTTCCAGTTCCTGGTTCTTCTCCTCTATGCCTTCCATTTTTTCCTTGATATCCTGGAACTTCTCATCGATCTCTTCCTGCTTTTGCTCCAGTTCCTCCTGGGCCTTTTCGCCCTGCTCGGTCTCTTCACTCAGTTCTTCCTGCTCTTCAGCCAGTTCCTGGAGCTTTTCAATTGCCTGCTGCATTTCCTGTTCCAGCTCAAGCTGCTTGAAGAGTTCGAGCATGCGGTCGAGCTCCTTTTCGAGTTGTTCATCAGAGAGCTCCATGTCTTCCATCATCTCCAGAGCTTCGTCTTTTCCCAATTCCTGCAGCAGTTCTTCGATCTGCTTCATCAGTTCCCTCATCTCTTCGCTCATTACCTCCTCCATCAGGTTCTGGAGTTTCTCCTGTTTTTCCAGGATCTCTTCGTCCGTTTCGGAGAACTCTTCCTGGTTCTTCCGGTTCTCTTCGAAGGCCTCCCGGGCCTGTTCAATCTGTTTCTCCAGATCTTTCTGCCTTTCCAGGAGTTTTTCCAGTTCCTTACGGCTCTGCCAGTCGAGGTCTTTTTCCTGCAGCAGTTTCTCCCTCATCTTCTTCATATCCTCCTGGATCTTCTTCGACTCTTCGAGGGCTTTTTTCAGGTCCTGCTTGATCTTCTCGTCATTTTCTTCCGCCATCGCCTCAAACTCCTCCACGGTAGGCATGGAAAAAACCATGAGGTTGGTGCGGGCGGATTTGCTTCCGTTGACCGCATCATTGTCGAAGACTTCAAAATAATAGGTGACTTCATCCCCCGGTTTGAGCTCCAGCTCATTGAGGTCGAAGGTATAATCGAACTGCACCTGCTTTCCCTCCGGCTTGTTCATTTTAATAGTGCGCAATTCTCCCTGTCCCTCTTTGGCGCTTTTAATGCGGTAATTAAACGAGAGGCTCAGCAGGCCGTAATCATCCGAAGCTTCCCCGACGAAATAGGCCAGTTTCAGGTCGGCGCTATCCTGAAATTTTTGGGCGGTAATATTCGGATACAGGTCCGGGATAATGGAAATGGTGTAACTGATGGAATCTGCATCCGGCAGGTCGCTGTTGGAAACGTACAATTTGTAGGTTTCATCCTGGAGCGCCCGTTTCTTGAAGGTAAACAGGCCTTCGGAGAACCGGGTGGCCTCAGCCGCCTCGTCACTGCCCGAAAAGCGCAGCCGAATATCATCGGTATTGAGTGCATTGAAGACCCAATCGATATTGGTGCCTACCGGCACTACGAGGTCGCCGATGCTCGAGAGTTCTTCATCCTTTCGCTGAGTATAAGCCGGATAATCCAGCTTGACGTCAAATCCCGCAACATTCGGCTTTTTCAGCACATCGAGGGTAAAGGTTCCGGATTCTACGCCACTGGAAAACAGAAAGAAATCCACATCTTTCTGTACGTTGTTGAACCGGTAGGTGAAAACATTGGGCCCTTCCTTGGTAAGCCGGTACTGATAGTCGTCGATGTCTATAAACACTTCGTTGGGCAACTGCTCTCCTTCAACTTTTACGGTCAGCGGAAAGTCCTCAAACTGAACCGCTTTAAGTTCTTCATTGCTGACCTGGAAGGAAAAGGGAGCCGGTTTTTCAAAGTCCTTCCCGTTGTTGATTATCCTCACCGTACTGTCCGTGATCAGGTTAGCATTGATGAACAAAATGATGATCAGCAACAACAGGGGGGGAAGGGCATACCGGAGATATTTGCGGTTCTTGGTGAGGTCGATGGCATTGGGAAAAGGGACCAGTTTGATCTCTTCGGACTTCTGGTCGATGCTGGCCAGGATCAGATCCTGGTTGGGAGACTGGCCGGACTGGTGTTTCAACTGCAGTATATTCAGCAGTTTATCCTGCACATCGCTGAAATGTCCGCCAATGATCTGTGCGGCCTGTTCGTGAGAAATGACCTTACCCAGCCGGAAATAGTGCAACAGCGGAGTGAAGACCCAGTATCCGAGGGCAAGCAGGCTCACGCCGATAAAGGAGAAGAACATAGCCTTTCGGATGCCGCTGTCAAAATAATTGTAATACTCCAAAAGGGCCATTGCCAGAAAGAGGGCAAGTATCAGGCCTATGCTGTAAAGGCCGCCCCGGATCATCTGGTTGATGTAATATTTCCGGATAAACTGGTCTAGTTTATTGATTAACAGCCGGTAGTTATCTTGTTTCACCATGTGGTCCACAACTTCATTTTTTCCAAAAAAGGGTGCATCAATAACAAAACTCATAAAGGCCGGAAAAGATTGGCCGCCTCAAAAGTTTAACACAAAGATGTCGTTGGCTGACATATTGGCCTTTCCTGCCTTCAGAGCGAAGGCATTTCGTCGGCCAACAGGCCTTTTTCCAGTTGGGTTTGCTGGGATATGATTATAGCACAGAAGTCCGGTAAATTAACCAAGATTTCTTGAATTGTCAAGTTGCAGCACACTCTGTTTCATGGCGGGCAATGAAATCATTCCCCCGTGAAGCCATGAAACCATCCTTATTTTACGGCCGCACATCCGGCAGCATCTGTTCGTAATAAGACAGCAACTGGGCATTCTTTTCGGTAGCCTTAATTTCTTTGAGGGTATCAAGGAGCGAACGCGCGAATTCCGCCTCAGCTTCTTCCGGGCTGTCGGCGTAAGCTTTACGCATTTCGCTCAATGCCCTGGTTGCACTGAACCTCAGCCAGGGAGAGCTCATTGCATTAAAAGCTATAGGCTTCAGTTTGCCGGCAGCTTGCTTTGCACTTTCCATGCCCGACTGCACCGCCAGGCCCTGATATTGCTCGAAGAAATAGATACCGGAAAAGCCGCCTACTTTTTCCAGGTTCGCTTCGAAGAATGAAAGATAACGCGGATCGCCCGACTCGGCGTAGATCTCTCCAATGGAAAGGAGGATATCATCTACCGGTTCTTTTTCCAGTTTTTTGGCATAGGCCAGGGCAGCTTCCTGGTCGTTGATACTCAGGTATTGCAGGGCAGCGCCGATGACATTGTAGGCCGAGTCGAGCTGAATGGCGGTTTTCGCCTGTTCGACAGCATCTTCATATTCAAGGCTCATCAGTTTTTCAAATGCGGCTACCCGTACCTGTGAATGAGGGTCTTCCAGCGCCATTTGCTTCAACCGGGCCAGGACTTTTTCTCCGGCGCCCTCATTGATATTGGAAACGGCTAGGCCACGGATCGCCCAGAATTTATCATTCAGGGCGTCCACCAGCAATTGGCGGGCTTCAGGGCTGGCGTCTCCATCTGCCATAAGAACGGATTCATACCGGTCGAGGAAGAGGGGAGCGTTGTAATACTGAAACAGGAGTTCTTCCTGAGATTTGTTATCCCTGGTTTCTGCCAGCAGCATACGGCTGGCATCAAAATTGACCAGGCGGGGCCGTTCCGGTACATCAAAGAAAAAGGTTTGCACGCGCTGATCCAACCGGACTTCTTTGCGGATGGGCCCTCCTTCTGCCGGATAAATATCGATAGCCACCGGCAATTGAAAAACAGGAGGCATAGACTCCGGGTCCTGCAACTGCTCGACCCTGACCGTAGCCTGCTTCAGTTCCTCATCATACCCGTGAGTTACCTCCAGGCGCGGATGCCCTTGGCTGAAAAACCACTGGTTGAAAAACCAGTTGAGGTCTTCTCCGGTGACGGACTCGAAAGCCAGACGAAGGTCGTGGGCCTCTACCGCGGAGTAAGCATGATCCGTAAGGTACTTGTTAAGCGCCGCCCAGAAAGCATCATCTCCCACATACTGGCGAAGCATGTGCAGTACAGCTCCGCCTTTGTTGTAACTGTGCGCGTCGAACATGTCTTCCTTATTCTCATAGGCGAAATGGATCAGCGGGTGTATATCGCCCCGGGCAGAACTGAAGTACCCGTTCCATTCCGTAAGCAGATGATAGTCTGCCTCGTCCCTGCCGTATTGGTGCTCCAGCCAGAGATATTCGCTGTAATTGGCAAAACCCTCATTCATCGTCAGGTTAGCCCAGCTTTCACAGGTCACCAGGTCGCCAAACCAATGATGGAAAAGCTCATGGGCGATAATGTTCTCGTTGTGGTTGTCGATCAGTTCCCGGCGATGTTTCTGTACAAAATCGCCGAAGATCACACTGGTCGTATTTTCCATGGCGCCGGACACATAGTCGCGCACCACTACCTGAGCATACTTCGGCCAGGGATATTTTACGCCCAGCTTTTCCGAAAAGAAGCTCAGCATTTCTCTGGTATTGGAGAAAATGGCCCGGGCGTCCTCTTCATACTCCGGTTCTACATAATACGTAACGGGCTTGCCTTCCCAGGAATCTTCAACCACGGCATAATCTCCGATGGCCAGCATGAATAAGTAAGGCGCATGGGGCTGGCCCATTTTCCAGTGGAAAGTGTGCGTTCCGTCGCTGTTATCCTTTGTGGAAACCAGTTCTCCGTTGGAAAGGACATCCAGTTCACTGTCAACCGTGACGATCATTTCCTGAGTACATCGCTCATTGGGCTTATCGATAGTGGGGAACCAGCGGGAGTTGAATTCTGTTTCTCCCTGCGTCCAGATCTGCCGGGGTTTCCCGGTTTCCTCCCCCCTGGGGTTGATGAAAAACAGCCCCCGGTCGGAAGTGATGGCGGCACTGCCTCCTGATTCGGAAGGCGTCGCCGTATAACTTATATATAAGGTATACTCTTCATTTCGGGTGAACACCCTGCCGAGGTTGACAGCCAGTTTTTCGCCGTCATATTTATATTCCAGGGCTTCCGGGCTTCCCTCCATAGAAACCTTATGGATAGTAAACCCTTTGGCATCGAGAGTAACCGTTTCGGCAGGATAGAAGTAAGGCTTCAGCCGGAGCGACGCCTTTCCCAATACCTGTTCTTTTTCCCAGTCGAACCGCAACTCCAGGCGGGTATGGAGCAGGTCGTTTTCCCGCTTATGGCTGGGGTGGTAAACCGGCAGTTCGTAGGATACATTTTCATCGCCGCCTTCGCCCGGCAGGGTTCGGGGCGCCGAAACGACCATGGTGTCCAGTTGCCTGAATTCGTATTCCGGAATAGTAACGGCATCCATTTTCTGTTTGGTAGAACAGGAGGCCATGAGGGCGGCAATTGCCAGAGAGAGCAACCGCATCTTTCTATACATCATTGTCATTCATATTTTAGGGCCATCAAAGATAAACCGAAGAAAGAACAAAACGCTCATTCTTAGGATTTTAGTGCCAAAATATAAACGCCCGGAGGTTGTCCGGGCGTTTATATTGCTTTTTTATGATAAAAATGGTCAGCTTACCTCTTTGGCAGCCAGTTCTTCCAGAAAGGACTCCAGGTGCCGGTTGAAAATTTCGGGGTGTTCCATCATCGGTGCATGGCCGCATTTATCGAGGAAGACGAGTTTGGAGTTCTCGATCAGCTCGTGGAACTTCTCCCCTACGAAGGCGGGAGTGATCTGGTCCTGCCTGCCCCATACCAGGAGCGTGGGCGCCTTGACCTGATGCAGCTTGTCACCAAGGTTGTGGCGGACGGCCGATTTGGCTGTGGCGATCACCCGGATGGCCTTGTTGCGGTCATTGACAATATCGAAAACCTCGTCGACCAGATCTTTGGATGCCACCTTAGGGTCATAGAAAGTCGCCTGGGTTTTCTTCTTTATGAACTCGTAATCTCCCCGCTTGGGGAAGCTGGTCCCCATGGCGCTTTCAAACAAGCCGGAGCTGCCGGTAAGGATGATCGAATTCACCTTATCCGGCCTGGCCAAAGCATAGAGCAAAGCGATATGCCCGCCGAGCGAATTGCCGAGCACATTGACCTTATCGTAACCCTTATAGTCTACAAAATCAATCACGTAGTCAACTAATCCAGTGACGGAAACCTTTCTGATAGGAAGGTCAAAGATGGGAAGGATAGGGACGATCACATTGCATTTTCCGGAAAAATGCTTGATGATGCCTTCAAAGTTACTCAGTGCACCAAATAATCCGTGGAGTAATAATAGATTTTCCTCACCGCCCGTTGACTCAATAAATTTAAACCTTCCTTCTTCTTTAATTTCGTATTCCATCTAGTCGAATATCAATGATTAAAAAAATTCTTCCCCGTCAACTCCCGCCAGTTGGTTCCAGGCCTCGTCCATGGTAATAACGAAAACGGCTATGCTTTCTGTTCGGAACTGCACCAACCGCAGGGAGTTTGCCAAAGAAAAACCATTATTCAGCTCAATGGGATCTTTGCAAAAATAATCTTTTTATCGTGATACGCCAATTTGCTGCAACCGGGGAAATCATCTGGTTTTCAGATGGTGCTTGCCGGTACGCATACCCATTCAAAATAAAAAAGGATGTTATAAATTTAAAACCAGCAGGGATATATGTGTGAAAAATATTACCTTTGAACAGCAAACAAATCAAACAAAACAGGAGTTATCTACAAGAAAGACTGAAAACCTGCGTAAGCCTTACCGTTTTCATAGCAGCACCCCGGTTATAATTTTCACGTTTTATCTATCTTCGAATCTCTAATTTGTAAATTGTTGTAAGCTTTTTCTTACCTTTGAGGTTTGAAGGATGTATCGTGTCCCTTACTAGCTAAACGTTAAGACCAATTAATAAAATTCACTAATCAAACTAAACGAACATGCGTCTGATAGTAAAATTACTGATCTTCACCCTGGCTATCGGTTCTTTGCAGTCCTGTGTTTCTAAAAAGAAATATGATGAACTGCTTGCAGCCAAAGAACGCACCGACCAGGCCCTTGCTGAAACTCAAGCTAAGGTAAAATCCCTGGAGGAAGAGAAAGCCCAACTCGAGGCAGACCTTGCTTCCACCAAGGAAGAACTCAATGGCAAGATCAGCGCCCTGGAAGGTGACCTGAACTCTATGAAGAGCCAGATGAGCCAGGTACAGGAAAAGCTCAATATGACTGAAGCAGAGCTCAACGCTCTGAAAGAAGAGATCAACGGCATCTTCGGCGCTTATGCTGACAGCGGATTGAAGCTGGAAGACCGTGACGGCCGCCTCTACGTCGTCACTGAGGAAAAGGTTCAATACGCCAGCGGCTCCGTTCGCCTTGACCGCAGCGAAAGAGAGGCCCTGGAGAAACTGGCAGGGACCCTCAAGGAAAACCCGAAACTGCAGCTGATGGTCGTCGGCCACACCGACACTCAGAAGTTGGTGGAAGGCGCTATCTACCGCGACAACTGGGACCTGAGCGTTGCCCGCGCCAACGAAGTAGTCCGTTACCTGATCCGCAAAGGGGCCAACCCTGAGCAGCTGACGATCGCCGGCCGTGGCGAGACCCAGCCGGTTGGTGACAACTCTAATGCTGAAGGCCGCCAGATGAACCGCCGCACGGTTATCCAGCCGAACCCGGACCTGGGTGGCCTGATGAAAGGCAACGAATAATTACCTTGTTCTGGTAAAAAAAAGAAAGCCGCCCGGAGTTTTCCGGGCGGCTTTCTTTTTTTATTCCTCACTTCATTAAAATGATCGCCTGCCGGTCATAACTGATGCCGGTGAAAATACCCAGCGCCTCGGCTGTCCCCTCCAGGTTGGATATGATGGGGCTGGGCTGGGCGAAAGGATTGCCGTTAGAACTCACCGCATCTTCCAGGCTTTCCAGAAATTCATAATAGTCCTGGCTGATATGAAATAACGTTGAGACCACGGTATCTCCCGCTGCATAATTATAGCCAGTCCCAAATACAGCTGTGCCCTCCAGGATACGGTCATCAACGGCAAAATCCTGCACGGCGGCACTATCCAGGCTGGCGCGGTGGAACATCCGCCGGTAGTAGTTGTCCTCCTCCGGATTGTCCGTAAAGTAGGTGAGCACTCGTGCCAGCGTATCCGAATCGGCAAATTGAACCACCAGGCTGTCTATTTTCACCACCGGTAAAATACGGGTAGCAGCTGTTATTTCTCCTCCGCCGGGAAGGGTGATCAACAGCTCAAAAGGAGACAGGGTATCAAAAGGGACCGCCTGGGGTGAATAGTAATTGGCCACCTTCAAAGTGAGGGGATTCAGTTCCAGCTGGTTCCTCAATTCGTAAGTTTTGCCATCGTGAAAGACCTTTACCTCGGCATTGTTCACCAGTATTCTCTCCAGGAATTCCTGGTTCAAAGGCGGGAAGGGGTCAAAATAGGGAAGGCTTCGGCTCAGCAAAAGTGAGAATGGTTTTCCGGCCTCCAGATAACACTCCACCACCAGGCGGCTCTGGTATTCGGGTAATTCAATGTCGACCTCCTGTTCCAGGCCGCAGGCAAAGAGCCCGAAAATCAGAATGCCCAAAATGAGGAAAGGATAGCGTAAATGGCCCATGGTTCAAAATTTGAAATTCCAGGTCAGAGAAGGAAGAATAGGAAACAGAGATACCTGCTTGGCGGCGATCCGGTCGGGAAATTCCACGGGGGTTGGCCCATCATTATCCTCCGGAAACTCCGGTTCCAGGTAAATAAAAAAGGTATTGCGCCGGTCATAAACGTTGACCACACTCAGCGACAGGTCTGTCTCCCCCCATTTTGGCAAAAAGCGCCATACCAGCCCCAGGTCGAGGCGGTGATAAGGCGGCAGGCGGAAATTGTTGCGCTCCCGGTAATCTGGTACCACTGCCTCAAAATCCGCGCCATACACATCCTGAATGGTGAACCTTCCGGGGGCGAGCCACCTAAGGTCGCCGGATCCATACACAAAGGTGGCAGTGGCGGAAAGGCGCCAGCTGATCTCATAAAGCAATACGACAGACAAGTCGTGGCGGCGGTCGTAGATCGGAAAGAAAGCGCCGAATCCTTCCGACTCCTGGGCAAACCGCCCGCCGGGGTCGAGGGTGGAAAAATTTTTCAACCGGACCAGGGCCAGGGTGTAGCCGATCCAGCCGGTAAGGGCGCCCTGTTTTTTCTCGATGCTGAACTCCATCCCATAGGCTTCCCCTTCCCCGACAGCAAACTCATTTTCCAGTTCGTCATTTACAAACAATTGTGCGCCATCGACGAACTGCAGTTGATTGTCCATCGTCTTGTAATACCCCTCCAGGTTAAGCAGGAACTGATCGGCAAGAATGTAAGAAGCACCCACCGCTACCTGGTGAGACTGCTGCGGCTTTACCCTTGCAGATGAAGGATACCAAACGTCAGTCGGCAAGGCCACCCCTGCATTGGATACCAGATGCAGGTACTGATACATGCGGGCATAACTGGCCTTCATTGCCCATCGGCTATTTATACTGTAGCGGGCGGCGAGCCTGGGTTCCAGCCCAAAATAAAAGGTATTGTCATTACCAAAACCGCTCAGCCGGATGCCGCCGTTGACGGCCAGCTTTTCAGAAAAGTCGATGTCGTCCGAAAAGTAAAGGCCATATTCCAGCCCGTCAAAATCCTGGCCGGCAGAGAAGTTGACCAGCCCGTCATCACTTCCCGCCTTCAGCCTGCCGATGGTGAACTGATGGTAGGTGGCGCTGGCGCCAAAACGGATGGAATGCCGGTTATTGGGAGAATAGTAAAAATCCGATTTGAGGTTGGCATCCCGGATACCGGACCCCACCTGAAAGGAAAAGCCGGTCACCCGGTTTTGAATGTTGTACTGATAATCAGAGTAAGTGAAAGTGGTATTGGCAAACAACCGGGGAGAGAACACGTGATTCCACCGGGCGGTCCCGGTTGCATTTCCCCAGTCGAAGTCAAAATCGAAAAAATCGCTGTTAAACCCGAAAACATCCCTGCCAAAATACCCGCTGAGAAAAAGCCGGTCTTTCTCTCCAAACTGATAATTGATCTTGGTATTCAGGTCGTAGAAAAAATAATCGGGTATCGGGTTGAAGTCTTCATTATCTTCATTGGACCGGTTCACTGCCCGGGTAAAAATATCCAGATAGGTCCGACGCCCGGAAACAATGAAAGAAGACTTTTCCTTTTGGATTGGCCCTTCCAGAGTAAGACGGGAAGCGATAAGGCCGATGCCGCCCGAGCCGGCAAACTCCCTGTTGTTCCCTTCCTTGAGTTTGACATCAATAACCGATGAAAGGCGGCCTCCGTACTGGGGCGGAAACCCTCCTTTATACACCTTGAGGTCTTTGACCGCATCCGTATTGAACGTACTGAAAAAGCCGAACAGGTGGTTGGCGTTATAGACAACGGCTTCATCCAGGACGATCAGGTTCTGGTCATTGCTGCCTCCCCGCACGAAAATGCCCGTCGTTCCTTCAGAACCGGAGGGAATACCCGGCTTCAGCTGCACCGTTTTAAGAATGTCGCTTTCCCCCAGCAGGACAGGAAGGAGCTTGGCCTCCCGGGTAGTGACCGCCTCTACGCTCATCTCCGTGGAATTGAGCTGTTCACGGTAAGAATTCGCCTGCACAACAACCTCCTCCAGCTGAACACCGGTAGACAAGGACACATTCATGGTAGTATCCCGGGTAAGAAAAAGAGTATAAGCCTCTGGCTGATACCCGACGTAGCTGAAAATGAGGCGAACGCTGTCTGCTGCCGGAACAGTTATTGAATAAAAACCATATTCATTGGTGGTGGAACCGGCCTCCTGTGCAGGGCTCAGGATAGTGGCGCCAATGAGGGTTTCCCCATTGCCTTCATCGTACACTCTGCCGCTTACCGTAAAGATAGATTGAGCCTGGCACCAGGCAGCCAGGAACAAAAAAAGGAGGATCATGATTCGGTCCATAGGCAAAAAGCGATGTAATGGCCGGGGGCGGTCGTTCCGGCCTGGTATCCAAAATTAAGCCCTTGTCAACATTACCGGGCTCGATCAGGAAATGCAACAATTTTCAACCATCGGCTGTTTTGCTTCAACGAATGTAATCCGGAAAAAGTGAAGTGGAATACAAAAGGTATTTACTGCCACATCAGTGTTCGTCTTCCCGCAGGATCTCATCCTCCCCATCCACATCCACCATCTCTCCCCGTTTCTGAAGGGCGTTGGCATACATTTCATGATATTGCTTTCTGTTATTGGCAATATCAATAGCCAGAAAGAGCGCTTGCCGAAAAGAAGAAGGGTCAGCTTCATTTTTTCCGGCCAGGTCGAAGGCGGTGCCGTGGTCGGGAGAAGTGCGAACGTGGGGAAGGCCGGCCGTGAAGTTGACGCCGTTGCCAAAAGAAAGCGCCTTGAAAGGAACGAGCCCCTGATCGTGGTACATGGCCAGGATGGCGTCGAATTTCCGGAACTGTCCCGAGCCGAAGAAGCCGTCGGCAGGGAAGGGGCCCATCACGAGCATGCCTTTCTTTTTGAGTTCCACTACCGCCGGCCGGATGAAACTTTCCTCCTCATCGCCCAGAACGCCACCATCACCGGCATGAGGGTTGAGCCCCAGCACGGCAATAGAAGGGCGTTCCAGCCCGAAGTCCATCTTCAGCGAATTGTTCATCAGCTGAAGTTTCTCCATGATCAGTTCTTTACTCAGGGCGCCGGCCACTTCTTTGAGAGGAAGATGGTTGGTGGCCAGGCCAATGCGCAGGTTGTCGTTGACCATGAACATCAGGCTCTGCCCCTGGCCAAGCTCTTTAGTCAGGTATTCGGTATGGCCGGGAAAGGGAAAATTAGCCATGTGCATAGCCTCTTTGCTGATCGGAGCCGTCACCAGGGCATCGACCATGCCATGTTTCAGATCGTTGGTAGCGGCCTCAAGCGATTTATAGGCATACTTGCCGCTCAGGTCGGTAGGTTTGCCCAATGTAATATTGACATTCTCCTGCCAGCAATTAACGATGTTGATCTTATCGAAGTATACCTTATCAGCTGTGCGGGTGGAATTGAAATCGACCTCGTCTTCTATGATGTTTTTATGGTAGGATACAACCTTGGAAGACCCGTAGATAACCGGCGTGCACAGGTCAGTGATCTTCTCGTGCAGCAATGATTTGAGAATGACCTCTAAACCGATCCCGTTAATATCTCCAATACTTATCCCTATCTTCAGTTTTTCCATTGTTCATTTATTAGTATGCCGGCAATTTTACGATCATTGGGAATTTCCCAAAGGGAATGCTATCTTCGGGGCGCCCCGCAACCAGGCCCACATTTTTATCGGCCTGCTTACAAAATGACCGTAAAAATAAGAAGAAAAAACGTTACGGCTCATTCTATTCGCCTATGAAAGCCAAGAAATCCTACGGCCAGCACTTTCTAAACAACGAACAGATCGCTGAACGGATCGCCGACAGCCTCACCCTGGCCGGCAAGGCCTACTACCATGCCGTCGAAGTCGGCCCGGGACAGGGAATGCTGACGCAGTTCCTGCTGGGAAGGCCATTTCAACTAGTAGTTATCGAAGCCGACCGGGATATGGTCCTTTACCTCGGTAAGCATTTCCCGGAGCTGAAGGACAGGATCGTCAGCGGCGATTTTCTGAAAGCCCCCCTCCCGGAGTTGATGCAGGAACAGCCATTCGGCCTGATCGGCAATTTTCCCTACAATATCTCCTCCCAAATCCTTTTCAAGATGCTGGAAAACCGCCGGTACATCCCCGAAATGGTAGGCATGTTCCAGAAAGAAGTGGCGGAAAGGGTAGTGGCCGGCCCGGGCAGCAAGACTTACGGAGTGATCAGCGTGCTGGTACAGGCATATTATGAAGGTGAGTACCTTTTTACCGTCAGCAAAGGAAATTTTTCGCCGCCGCCGAAAGTGCAATCGGCCGTCATCCGCCTCATCCGGAAAGAACAACAGGAACTTGGTTGCGACGAACAGTTGTTCCGCAGGGTGGTCAAACAGGCCTTCAGCCAGCGCCGGAAGATGCTGCGCAACACCATAAAAGCCTTCATCAAAGGTGACAGCCTGCTCGACGACAGCTTCTTCGAGCAACGCCCCGAACGGCTCAGCGTGGCCGACTACGTAAAACTGACCAACTGGATCGAGGAAAGAACGGCCGGTGAGTGAACTATTCGCCATTTAATGGGCTTGCATTATTAATTGAATATTAAAACTCGTAACCATGAGCCTTGAAGAACGCATCACACAAGACCTCAAAGTAGCCATGAAGGCCAAAGACCAGGCCGCCCTGCGCGGCATCCGTGCCGTAAAGGCCGCCATCCTTTTGGAAAAGACCAGCGGTTCCAAGCACGATCTCGACGAAGCAACGGAAATGAAACTCCTGCAGAAGCTGGTCAAACAACGTAAAGACTCCCTGACTATCTACGAAAAAGAGGGCCGCGAAGACCTCGCCCAAACGGAACGCGAAGAGATCGAGGTCATCAAACGTTATCTCCCAAAACAACTGACCCGCGAGGAACTGAGGGCAGAAATAAAAAAGGTGATCGACGAGACCGGCGCCAGCTCTATGAAGGATATGGGGCAGGTAATGGGCATAGCTTCGAAAAAGCTTGCCGGAAGAGCAGATGGCAAAACAATGTCGGGGATCGTGAAGGAGTTGCTGGCGGGGTAGGGCGGGGGTTCGCTACTCGGGATTCGGTGTTCGCCGCCTGTCCACGCCTGAAAAACGCGTCGAAGACGCTCAGAAACGTGAACCCGGATTCCCAAATTCATCTGGGTCGGAGACACTCCAAACCCGAACCCGGAATGGGGGTATTAAAAAAGTCCGAAAGTAGACAGTCCGCCTGCTGTGCCAGCATAGCCGGCAGGGATTTCCAGTACGGAAATGGACCCATAACGACTGCATGGCCCAGAACTAACCTTTCTCCTCCCTTTTTCCTAATTTTGCGCCCGATTAAACAACCGCCTAAAACTTTTTCCGCCTGCCCGCACTGACAGACAGGCGGAAAAAGTTTTCAAAAACAATTAAAACCAAATTATAAGAAATGGATACTACCTTCCTCAAAACACTCGGCCTCAAAGAATACAACGCCGGCACCAGCACCGGGCGGGAATCCAGCGATTCCGGGAAATACCTCCAGTCCGTATCGCCGGTAGACGGCGAGCTCATCGGCCACGTCAGCAAGACGACGCGCCAGGAATACGGCCACGTGATCGCCAAAGCGCAGGACGCCTTCAAGGCATGGCGGCAGGTGCCCGCCCCGAAGCGCGGAGAGATCGTCCGCCAGTACGGCCTGGAGCTGCGCAAGCACAAGGACGCCCTGGGCCGCCTCGTCTCCTACGAAATGGGCAAGAGCCTGCAGGAAGGCTGGGGCGAGGTGCAGGAAATGATCGACATCTGCGACTTCGCCGTGGGCCTCTCCCGCCAGCTCTACGGCCTGACCATGCACTCCGAGCGTCCCAACCACCGCATGTACGAGCAGTGGCACCCGCTGGGCATCGTCGGCGTCATCTCCGCCTTCAACTTCCCGGTGGCCGTCTGGTCGTGGAACTCCATGATTGCCCTGGTGTGTGGCGACGTGGTGGTTTGGAAACCCTCGGAAAAGACGCCCCTCTGCTCGGTGGCCTGCCAGAACATCTTCCACGAGGTGCTGAAGGCCAACGATGTGCCGGAAGGCGTCGTCAGCATCATCAACGGCAACTACGAAGTGGGCGAGTTCATGACCCAAGATACGCGCGTTGCGTTGGTTTCCGCCACCGGCAGCATCCGCATGGGTAAGATCGTCGGGCAGGCCGTCGCCGCCCGCCTGGGCAAAGCCCTGCTGGAACTGGGCGGCAACAACGCCATCATCGTCACCCCCAGCGCCGACATGGATGTGGTGCTCACGGGCGCCCTGTTCGGCGCCGTAGGCACCGCCGGCCAGCGCTGCACCTCCACCCGCCGCCTCATCATCCACGAGAGCATATATGACGAGGTGCGCGACAAACTGGCCAAAGCCTACGGCCAGCTGCGCATCGGCAACCCGCTGGACGAGAAGATCCACGTCGGGCCCCTCATCGACCGCGACGCGGTGCAGAACTACCTCGATGGTATCGAAAAGATCAAAAAGGAAGGCGGCAGATTTGCCGTGCCGGGCGGCGTGCTGGAAGGAAAGGGCTACGAAAGCGGCTGTTACGTAAAGCCCTGCATTGCCGAAGTGGAGCACGACTACGAGATCGTCCACCACGAGACCTTCGCCCCCATCCTCTACCTGATCAAATATAAGGACCTTGACGAGGCTATCGCCTACCACAATGAGGTGCCCCAGGGCCTCTCGTCCGCCATCATGACCAACAACCTGCGGGAGGCCGAGCGCTTCCTCTCCGCAGCCGGCTCCGACTGCGGCATCGCCAATGTCAACATCGGCACAAGCGGCGCCGAGATCGGCGGCGCCTTCGGCGGCGAAAAGGAGACCGGCGGCGGCCGCGAGAGCGGCTCCGACGCCTGGAAGGCATACATGCGCCGGCAGACCAATACGATCAACTACAGCGAGGAGGTGCCGCTGGCGCAGGGCATTAAGTTTGAATTGTAAATAGCTCACCCTGCCGGGTTATCATCAGTGAACTGGCTGAAACCCGGCAGGGTGGGGTTATGTCCACAACTCCTCCGGATACCGCCCCTCCTCCACCAGCTCCTCAAACGCCTTTTCCACCATTTCCCGGTCCTCCCGGTAGGTCACGCCGTACCACTGCTCTTTATTGGGCAGTACGCTCAGGCGGATCCTGCCTTTTTTTATCAATTGATTGACGACGGTGGGGATGTAAAACTCGGCCTTGGGGTTGTCCTTGTTCTCCTTCACAAAATCAACGAACTGACTGTGGATCTCTTTAAAAATATTCTGGTGGAAACCCCAGAAGTTCATCGACACCAGGGCCTTTTCGGATAAGGGGTGCTTTCGGCCGGCCTCTTCATAGAAAATGCCTTCAGGCGTCCGGTGTATCCGGTGGCGCTCCACCACGTCCGCCAGCAGGCCGTTCTCATCCACCTCGCAGATGCCGCGGTTGACGTGGCCGGCCTCCGACAGGGTCTTGTCCAGCTGATAGCCGATCATGGCGTAGTGATCGGGAGCGCAGTCATTTTCCAGGAAGCGGGCCATATCCTCAAAGCCGGAAATGCCATAGTAGTCGTCGGCATTGATAACGGCAAAAGGCTCACCGATGAGGCGCCGGGCGACGAGCACGGCATGGCCGGTGCCCCAGGGCTTCTCCCGCTCCGGCAGCTCGCTGATGCCTTCGATGGGCGTATTGACCGCCTGAAAGGCATACTCCACCTGTATCTTACCCTGGAATTTATCGCCAAACGTTTCGCGGAAGGCCTGCTCGATATCCTTGCGGATCACGAAAACCACCTTGCCGAAGCCGGCGCGTATGGCGTCATAAACGGAATATTCAATAATGGGCTCTCCATTTGGGCCGACGCCGTCGACCTGCTTGAGCCCGCCGTAGCGGCTGCCCATGCCGGCAGCCAGGATCAGTAAAGTTGGTTTCATTAATAGAATTTTGCGTTGCGCGTATTTTCTACAAACCGGCTGACCCGGCGCTGTACCAGCCAGTGGTGCAGCAAAGTCCCTCCCACCAGAGCGGTGCAGCCGAGCAGGAAGATGGCCGTACGGCTGGCCTCCACTACATCCACATGGTTTTTATAGAAAGGCCGGATGAACAGCACCTCCAGCGATATAATAAAAGCAGAAAGCAGAAACAGAAAAATACTGGTTGCCTTCGCTTTATTGAGGAAGCCTGGTTCTTTCTTACGCAGGCATTTCCGCAGAAAGAGGATGAAGTCTTCGTTGAAAGGGTCGATCTTTATCAGTTCCCGGAGGATGTATTCCGCCTTGGCATACTCTATAATATTGTAAAGAGAAGCAGCTTTCCGGAACAACATCTTTTGATAGATATCTTCGCCCTTATACATTTCCACATTATTCACAATGGCCATTTCAACCACCACATCCACCATGAGCAGGTGCTTCTGATAAGCGCCCACTTCGAAAAGGGCATTCACATAGGCAGTGATGAGCTCGAAATATTCGTCGAAATCCAGCCGTTTGATATCTTCCTCCTTGTCTTCATAGAAACGGATGATACGGCGATAATTGGCTGCGTCGATCTCTCTGAAATCGCGGAATATCCTGGAATGGTATGTCGACTGATAAAAAGGCATATGGTCAAACGGGCTCTAATTCATACAATACAGGCTTGCTCGGGCTTGCATCGATCTCGAAACTGGCGATCTGGATGTTCAACAAATATAAACCATCTTTTACGGAATTGTTTACGAAAATGAGCTCCGTAATGGTAGAATCTGTTCTCGGATTTTCCGGGTAATTCCAGAATGCACGATGAGCGAGCAGTTTCCCTCCGTCTTCCTCCCGGTCGACGGAAGGCAGGTCGATCAGCAGGTGGCGGATGCCTCGTTCCACCAGATACCGGATGGCCTCGTGGTGCAGGTAGGGCGGGTTGGCCCCGGAGTAGTTCGTTCGCAGTTTCAGCTCATCATTGGGCAGGGTGCGGATGATCAAGGCCTCTGTAACCGGCGCATCCGACAGGGCCTGATCGAGCTGCCCGCGGAAGATCACGCGGTCGCCGTTTTCCGTTTTGGTGGGAAAGATGCTCAGCAGCCAGGCCGGAAAATGGAACTGTTTCAGGCATTGATTGATGGTATACGGTTCTTTGGCAATATGCCCGACGCACTCCGTGTGCGTACCGTTGCCGTGCGGGTTGAGGCGTATATTGAGGAAGTTCAGCGGCCCGCCCCGAGCGGTGGAGCCAATAAAATCACCAGCCACCACCGGCTCTGTCTCCATGGGCGGCGCGTAGAAGCAATTGACCGTCTCCAGCCCCTCCCGCAGGGGGATGGCAATGTCTAAAGGCCTGGAGAAATTGGCGCGGTAGAGCTGCTCCTGATGTTGAATGGTTATATGCATGGGCTTATGATTTTTGATGTGCGATTTTTGATGTGCGATTTTTGATGTGCGATTTTTGATATTTTCCATCATAGTGCAGCCCGCAAATCAAAAATCAAAAATCCTAATGATTCCTCGTATCCACTCCCCAGGCCAGCTTTGACCGGATCGTCTCCATGAAGCCGACATCATGCAGTTGGAGAAGGCGGATCGGAAAATCATTTTTCCGCACGGCCAACTGGTGGGCGGCGGTGATGGTCTCGAAACGCGAATCCAGCGTGCACAGAAAGTTCTCCGCCCGCCCTTCGATCTCAAAGGAAATGACAGAGTCGTCGGAGATGACGATCGGCCTCACATTGAGGTTGTGGGGAGCAACCGGAGTGATGACGAAATTCCCTGAATTGGGGAAGATGATCGGCCCGCCGCAGCTCAGGGAGTAGCCGGTAGAGCCGGTAGGGGTAGCTACGATGATACCGTCGGCCCAATATGTATTCAGGTAGGAGCCATTGATAAAAGTGTGGATGGTAACCATGGAAGAAGTATCGCGCTTCAGCAGGGTACAGTCATTGAGGGCGAAGCGGATCTCCCCGAAAACGGGCAGGTTGGACTCGAGGAATAGCATACGCCTTTCTTCTATGTTGTACATCCCCCGTTTCAGCAGGGCAATGGCTTCGGTTATTCGCTTTTTCTCGATCGAGGCCAGAAACCCGAGCCGTCCCAGGTTGATGCCCATGATGGGCACGTTGCTGTCCCGGATATGGGTAGTCGCTCCCAGAATGGTGCCATCCCCGCCGAGAGTGATAAAAAAGTCGAACTTCTTGACGCTGAAATCCAGGTATCCTTCAAAAACGCCGACATCGCGCCGAAAGTCAACTTTGCCTTTGAGCTGCTCCAGGTATGGAGCATATATATAGGCGTTGATTCTCTCTTTGTGAAGGGCATCAAAAAGATGCTGAACATGGGGGATATCTTTATCCTTGAGCAATTTACTGTATACAACTACCTGCATAATGGAGGTTGGAAGGGCTTGGCATTAAATATTCAGGTTGAGGTGTAAAAATAACCCATTTTCCAGTAAATCATTGAAGCTGTATTCGATTTGTATGACTTTATCGTAGTACAGTACGATATCCAGGCCGATACCACCGCCCCAGAGCAGGCGGTTGCTGTGGGTATTTACCGCTCCGGTAAAAGGATCATTGGCATAACCAATGTCGTTATTGAGAGAAAGGTAGAAGCGTACCGGCATTTTCTGGAAAGCCCTGATGGGCACCACCTTGCCGAAGTCCATTCCCCATTCCCACAGGTGGAAGCGCAGGGAGGACCGCCCCAGCAGCATGTCGAGCCCGTCCATGATGTAGTATTCATAGCCATGCAGGTACAGGTTCCCGAATCCCATGGCCCGGTTGTCATTGTAGGGTTGTTGCTCGCGGATGAAGGAAAACTTCCCGTTTGCTTCCAGGCCAAGGCTCCACCGATTGCCGAAAGGCAGGTAACGGCGATAGCTCGTCCACAGAGTAAGGGCATTGCGGTCTTCGAAGACCCCCAATCCGTCCTTTTCCAGAACTACATTGAGAAAGGATCCCCGCCAGGGATAGGGCCTGACGTCCCGCTTGTCATAAGTGAAATTATAGGCCATCAGAAAATACCGCTGGAAACTGCGTCCGTCCAGAAAAAAATCGGGGTTTTTCTCCTGCACTACGATGTCATCCACCCGGTTTTGCCGATACCCCATAATGAGTCCGTGAGAGGTTTTGATGCGTGGCCGGAAGGTAAGGGCCATGTCAGATTGAAAGCGCTGGTAGATGAAGTTGTCCTGATCCCGGAAAAACTCCTGTTTGTTGCCGGCGGTAGCGTAATTGATCTCCCGGTTGCGCAGGAAGGCCACCTCGGCGCCCAGGCCGAGGGTCTGAGCTTTATTGATAAAAGGCAGGTTATAGCTGACGGCGTACTTCCGGGTATATCCATATTTGGCCGAGACCTTCAGGCGGTCCCGGCTGCCGCTGAAGTTGAGGTGGGCAAACTCCATTCCGAAGTTAAGGCGTTGGAGAGAACGCCCCTGTTCTACCCACCATACATTAAAGTTGCGGTCGGCCAGTTCAAAGATGGGCACGGGATAAAGGTACCAGGTTTCTTCAACGTTGACCAGCAGGTGCACCTTGTTGGTAGAACCTTCCCAGCCTTTGAAGCTGATCTCGGCCAGGTTGAACAGGCCGGTGTTCATGATCAGTTCCTCGCTGCGGTCCATCAATGCCGACAGGCGGGCCAGGCTGACCGTGTCTCCCTGCCCGAACAACATTTCGCGGAGTATGATACTTTTGCGCGTCTTGGCATTTCCCTCAACGCTGATACTATCAATATAGACGTAGTCCAGCGGTACTTCTGAATACCCCAATTGTGCATTCGCAATGCACGGAGCAATAACCAAAGCCAACCAAAAAAATATACGCATAAGTTTTCTCAGTACTGAGTGATGTATTTCACAAAGAGACAACTCCTTTATCAACAAAAGCTCGGGTGCTGGCTAAGTTGTTCTATTCCGTTCTGTTTTCCAAGGGTTTGCAAGAGGCGGGTAATTCTCCCCTTTAGACAAAATAATGCTTTTTATAAAAAGCTAATAGCGAATGAGGAGAAATGCAGATAAACCGGGGCAATTGTCATAGCCCTGCCATTATTCCGGAAGGCATCAAGGTTTCCCAGCTTTATACATTGAGATAAGACATCAGGGAATCGTAGCGTTCCTGAAGCGAACCTACGTATTCCGATTCGTTGAAGGAAGCCTTGATGTCATAGTCAAAGCGTTCGAAAGTAGCGATGATCGACTGTATGTTCTGCCGGTTGACCTTGATCGTGATATCCAACCGGGTAGAGTCCAGGTTGGTAGTAATGAAAGAACTGAGAACTGCGGCATTTTCAGACTCCACAATGCGGGCGATCTCCGCCAGGGAGTAGTCTCTTTTACTCATTTCCAGGACCAGTATGCTTCCGGGTTCGGAAAAAGAAGCGGTCTGGGCAAAGTACAGAAGGAGTGCTTCCAGAGAAACCACTCCCAGGTAATTTTCCTCATCGTCAACGACCGGAATGAGTGTAAGGTGGTATTCGGCCAGCAGGCGAAGCAATTCGTAAACATGGTCTTTTCCTTTGGCATACGGCCGGACCATGGACAGCCCGTAGGACCCTACTGCCTCACTGGCATCATAGTTGAGAATATCGTCTTCGGAGATAAGCCCCAGGAGTTGCTTATTGTTGACGATCGGCAGGTGTCGCACGTAAAAATCATCCATCATGCTGAGGGCTTCCTCACCAGTATCGGAGGTTCTCAAGGGAATGATGTCGTCGGAGATCAGTGTTTCAGCAATCATCGCATCTGTATTCTAATTCATCAGTAAAACGAAAGTAAAGCATCAGCTGTTGACAAAATTTCTGTTAAAGTATCGTTTGCGTCGTATTCCCGTCGGTAAAATATTCTTCCTGACACCTAATTACTGTACGCCTGATTCATCCCAGGAGTTTCCTTTTCTGGGAAGTAAATTCGTCCTCAGTAAGCAGGCCTTTTTCCCGAAGTTCTCCCAGGCGCTTGAGCTGTTCGAGCAGGTCGGGTTGGCCTTCGAGGGCCTCTTCCTGTTCTTCATTCAGGTTTTCAGGAGGAGCCTCTTCTTTGACAGGCTGCTGAAGGCGAAACCCGTTTTTCTCAAAAGCCTCAAACTCAGGTTGTATCCGGAGAAAGGCCAGGGCATCGTGTTCCTTGATCCGCTGAAAATCATTGAAGCCGTTGGCCACCGCCTGGTCAAGATGAAAAAAAGCCTTATCGGTTTTCTCATTCAGCGAATAGGCACAGGCCAGGTTAAAATGCGTGGCTACATCCTTCGGCTCAATATCCAGCGATTTATTGAAATCTTCAATAGCGCCATCGTAATCGTAGTCTTTATATTTTTTGATACCACTCGCTTTATAGGGGTTGCTGCGCGGGGGCCGTGGTTTGGGGCGCTGATACTGAAGCCGGCGCTCCGGAATGTCCTGCCGGCGCTCATAACGCCGTTCCCGCCTGCTCTCCCGTTGCTCATCCCGTAAGCGGCGGTGGTATTCCCGCCGGTCATAATCGGTATCTCTCCTCCTTTCATTCTGGCGGTTGTACTTGCGGTCGAACACTTCCTGGTCCATGGAAAAAAAGGCAATAGCATCGATCAGGCCGACGATCCACATCACAGGAAACCAGCAGAAGATCAGATAAAAAATCCCCAGGCCGGTCTGCCCCAGATAGAACCGGTGGACTCCCAACCCTCCCAGGAACAGCGCTAATATACCAGCTACATTCTTTTCCTTCATTTGCTGTTTTAATAGGATAATCTCAATATAAACAATAATCTATAATAAAGACAATTGTCAAAGGTAGCTTTTGTTTGATCGAATACGGATAATGATGAAAAATGTTAGACGACAAGACACCAATTGCCGATAAAATAATACAGGCAGGCCCGTGTCTGTGTTTTTCCCCTTTCCGGTGGAGTTGGCCTCAGCAAGGCTTCATCGCCGTGTACGCTTCGGGGTTCCGGGTGTGAATATCTTGCAGGTGAGCACGGTAAAATCATCGGGGTAGTTCTTTCCTCCTTTGAACACTTCCAGCCGTTCCATGAGCTGCCGGTTGAAAGCGGAAGCCGAGAGTTTATAATTATTTCGGACGAAGCTGTACAGCATTTCTTCATTGAGGTAGTCCCCGCTTTCATTCTGCAGGTCGGTCAAGCCATCGGTAAAGGAGAGGATGATGGCTTCGCCTTCCAGGGAAACACAGCCGACTTCTACTTCCGGCAGCTCGGGAAAAGACCCCAGGATGGTACAGCCTTTATTGAGCAGGTGCAGCTCTCCGTCGTTGACCAGGACCGGAGGGTTATGGCCTGCATTGACATACCGCAGGGACTGCCGGCCGGTATCGTATTCTGCAATGAAGAAAGTAATGAACCGTTCTCCCTGGGTAATGAGGTTCACGGAAGTGTTCAGGTCCCGGATAAAGGCATCGAGCTCCGTCCTCTTGTTGATCAGGGTGTGAAAGTTCGCCTGGAAATTGGCCATCAGAAGGGCGGCGGCCACCCCTTTTCCGGATATGTCGCCTACGCAAAAGACAATCTTACCGTCCTCAAATTCGATAAAGTCGAAGTAATCCCCTCCTACCCCGAAGTGCGGTTTGTAGATGCTGGCCAGTTCATAGCCCGGTTTGCTGGGCATGTTGGTAGGAATGAGCATACGCTGCATCTCACTGGCCAGTTCCATCTCCCTTTTCAGGCGCTCCTGTTCCAGCTGCCGTTTGAACAACCGCTTGTTTTCGATGGCCACCGCAATGATGTTCGTAATGGTGGTGATGAACTGCACCTTATTGTACATATCTTCTTCTTCGCTGAACCCCCCTATAAAAACATAGGCGATGGGATGTTCCTTATGGCGGACGGGAATGACCACATCGAACTCCCGGATCAGCGGATGGCTGGCGTCTTCGACATTATTGAGGCGGGTATATTTCTCAAAATAGCTCCTTATGTCCAGGGCCAGCAGTTCCTCCTTGATCCCTATGGAGGAAGCACAGGACCAGTCGTCTTCCTCCCGGATATAGAGGGCCATTTTCTTCACGCCAATCTCCCAGCTGAGGAAGGATTTGTACATATTGAACAGCCCCTCGGCCGAGACATTATTATTGATGGCCTGGGTTATATTCAATAACCGGTTGATCTGAAGTTGCTTCAGGTTCAGCTCCCGCTCGAGCGCCTCTATATTTGACAATCCCTTTCTCAATTCAGAAAAACCCGACATTATTGTTAACATTATGGATTGAAAGTATAGTAAAGATATAAAAAACCAATGCTAGGCTTATAGTGGAAAGGCGAATTTAGCAACCTGTTAACATGAATATCCTTCTCTTAGAGCCGTTTCTGTCCGGAAGCCATCAAAAATGGGCGGAAGGTTACCAGTCCAACAGCAGGCATGATGTCCGCCTGCTTTCCCTGAAGGGCCGCCACTGGAAGTGGCGCATGCACGGCGGCGCCGTCAGCCTGGCCGGAAGATCCATAACCGAGGGTTGGCGCCCGGGCCTCATCCTGGCCACCGATATGCTGGATGTAGCGGCCTTCCTGGGCCTCACCCGGCAGCACACCGCCGGCATCCCCGCTGCCACCTATTTTCACGAAAACCAGATCACCTATCCCTGGTCGCCGGCAGACGAAGACGCAGGCCTGCAGCGCGACAACCACTACGGTTTCATCAATTATACCTCCGCCCTGGCCTCGGGCCGCATCTTTTTCAATTCCCATTTTCACCGCCGTGCCTTTCTCGACGGGCTTCCCGGTTTCCTGAAACAGTTTCCGGATGCCCGGGAACTGCACCGGGTAAAGGAAATTCAGAAAAAAAGCGAGACCCTCCCCCTCGGCATGCAACTCAGCAGCCTCAACCTCGGGGAGCGGCCGGCCAAGTATGCCGAGCCCACCCTGCTCTGGAACCACCGCTGGGAATACGACAAGGCGCCGGAGGCCTTCTTCCATGCCCTGTTCCGGCTCAAAGCGGAAAACATCCCTTTCCGGCTGATCGTCCTTGGCCGTTCTTACCGGAAAATGCCCGGGATATTTGAGAAAGCGCGCCACCACCTGCAGGGCGAGATCATCCACTTCGGCTACGTCGAATCCCGAAAGGCCTACGCCCGGCTCTTGTGGCAGGCCGATATCCTTCCCGTTACCAGCCGGCAGGACTTTTTCGGAGGCAGTGTAGTGGAAGCCATATACTGCAACTGTTTCCCCCTGCTTCCCAACCGCCTGGCCTACCCGGAACACATCCCCAAAAAGGAACACCACCGGCACCTTTATGAAAAAGAGGAAGAATTTTATCCTAAATTGCGGGATGCTGTCCTGAATGTTCAGGCCATTCGGCAGGGAGCATCCTTTCAGCATTTTGTCGCCAGATACGATTGGAGTATTTTAGTTCCCGAATACGACGAAGCTTTCGAAGCGGCGGCCAACATTAGCATGCCTTAGTGCTTGTTTGGAGGTAGTCATTTGGGCTGCAAATGACTACCTCCAAACAAGCACTTAAAAAAAGCAGGGTATGAAATTCATTGCGTACCAGGATAAAAAAATAGCCTATCAGGTAGAAGGAAAAGGCCCGGCGGTAATGCTGGTCCATGGCTTTTGTGAGGACAGCAACATCTGGGAGGAATTCCGGACAGACCTTCTCGAGGAAAACTACCGCGTCATCCGCATCGACCTGCCCGGCTTTGGCCGGTCGGAGCCTTTTCCCTCAGTGAGCATAGAACGAATGGCGGAGATCGTACATGCCGTACTGGTAAAGTTAAAGATAAAAGAGGTGGTGCTCATTGGCCATTCGATGGGGGGGTATGTCGGGCTGGCCTTCGCCCGCCTGTATCCGAAAATGCTGAAGGGCCTTGGCCTTTTTCATTCCCACCCCTACGCCGACAGCGAGGAGAAAAAAGAAAACCGCCGCAAAAGCATAGCGTTTATTAAACGCCAGGGCCATGCGCTCTTTGTCAAGCAGCTTCTTCCCAGCCTTTTCCATGAGAAATTTGCCAACAGCAACGCTTTCCTGATCGAAAAACTGACTTACCGGGCAGCCAGAGGAAAGAGCGTCGGCATTATTGCCGCCCAACAGGCCATGATCGATAGAAAGGATGAAACAGAGGCCCTCTCCGGCCTGGAAGTCCCGGTGCTTTTCATCATCGGAAAAGAAGACCAGGCTGTCCCCCCTGAGAACATCGAGCAGATCCACCTGCCCCAAACCGCCTCCATCCATATTCTGGAAAGAGTAGGGCACATGGGGATGTTTGAAGCCCGGAAAAAAACCCAACGCATCGTCCGCCAGTTTATCGGTTTCTGTGAAGAAAACGCCCGCGCCTGATGCTGAAGGAAACTTTTCTTTTTCTCCTGGCGATCATTCCTGGCCTGCTTATCTGCTGGTATATCTACCGAATGGATAAGTACGAAAAGGAATCCCGCCTTCAACTGGCCATTACCTTTGCCCTGGGCATGGCCATCACCTATCCGGTACTAAAGGCCGAGGCCTGGGCCAGTTACGCCGGCTGGAACGAATCGCAGGGATTGGCGGCTACCTTCATTTCCTCTTTCATCGTGGTGTCCCTAACCGAAGAACTGGCTAAATACCTGGCCCTGCTGGCGTATCCGTATTCCAGGCCGTTTTTCAACGAACCGATGGACGGGATTGTCTACGCAGTAATGGTCAGTATGGGGTTTGCCACGCTGGAAAACGTGCTCTACGCCGGAAAGTTCGGCTTTCAGACAACGCTGCTGCGGGCATTTACGGCTGTTCCCGCCCATGCCTGCTTCGCTATCATCATGGGGTATTTTATCGGCCGCTCCCGGTTCGCCCTTTCGACAGCCGCCAAGAGGAGGCTGGCCGCCCTGGGCCTGGCCGTTCCGGTAGCCGTCCACGGCGCCTACGATTTTTTTATCCTCCAGGAATATTACGAAGAACTGATGATCCTGGCCCTTGCCCTGCTTGGCGCCAGCATCTACATCGCCACCAAGCTCATCCGGGAGCATCAGGAGAACTCTCCTTTTAAAGGGAATGAAGGAATGAAGGAATGATTGGGCAAAGCTCCTATTCAATCCTTCATTCCTTCATTCCTTAACTTCTCATTCCCCGCGTGCCGCTCCGCATCCCGTCTCGTTTTCTTATCGAGGTTTTTCTTCATGGCCTCGGTGAGGTCGATGCCGGTTTGGTTGGCCAGGCAGATGAGGACGAAGAGCACGTCGGCCATTTCATCGCCCAGCTGGGCTTTGGCGCCGGCAGCGTCTTCGTTTTTCTTAAAGGACTGTTCGCCGTACAGGCGGGCCATCAGGCGGGCCACCTCCCCCACCTCCTCCATAAGGATGGCCGTATTGGTCAGTTCATTATAATAACGTACCCCAATGGTATTGATCCACCGGTCTACGGTTTGCTGCGCTTCCTGAATGGTCATATTATACCAGTTTTTAAATAAAAAGACGTACAAAACTGCTTATAACCGCCTGATTGGCAATCACATGAGCCTTCCGGCTTCCGACTTCGAACTTGGTGTTATTCCGGGTTTTTGCTGTCTACGGATATGGTGACCGGGCCGTCATTCACCAGGTGCACCTTCATCTCGGCGCCGAACTCTCCGCTCTGTACATCACGGCCGGCCGTAATTTCCAGCACCTTAATAAATTTCTCGTACATGGGGATGGCGAACTCGGGCCGGGCCGCCCGGATGAAGGAGGGCCGGTTACCTTTTTTGACGCTGGCGTGCAGGGTGAACTGGCTGACGACGAGCAGTTCGCCGTCCACATCTTTGACGGAGAGGTTCATCTTGCCTTCCTCATCGTTGAAGATCCGCATTTTAGCAATTTTCTGGCAGAGCCATTCTATGTCTTCGTCGGTGTCCTCGTCTTCAATACCGAGGAAAACGAGCAGGCCGGGGCCGATCTCGCCCACAGTTTTCTCATCTACAATGACGGATGCTTGGGAAACTCGTTGGATAACTACGCGCATTTTTTCGGGTAAATTTAAGGGTTTGTTGTTGCTGGTTACTGCAGATAAATACCGAGAAACTAAAACAACGTCGGCTGCCCCCCGATCCGCTGGTGCAGTTCCGGGGAGTCATTTTTTACGGAATTCACCTTATCGGAGACCCGGTAGTAATCCAGAATGTTATCCGGTGGGGGCTGCAGGAGCTCCATGACCTGCTCGATGGACAATTCTTCCAGCCACCGATCCTGCTTTTTGCGGGTGGGCAGCACCATCGGCATGCGGTTGTGCAGGGGGGCTACTTCCTTGTTTGGAGGAGCGGTGATGATGGAGAAGGTCTTCACCGCATAGTCGTCCTTGTACCATACATCCCAGATGCCGGCGAAGGCCAGCAGTTCTCCGTTTTTCCGGAATATCCGGTAGGGGGCCTTTTTCCCGCCTTCGGTGCGCCATTCGTAGAAGCTGTCGGCCAGCACCAGGCAGCGCCGCTTGCGGACGGGGACGCGGAAGGATGGTTTGGATACGATGCCCTCCATGCGGGCGTTGATCATTTTGCCGGCGTTCTTTCCATCATTGGACCAGTGAGGGATGAGCCCCCAGATCAGGTACTCCAGGCGGTTGGGGTGTTCGTTGGTAATAACGTAGGAATGCTGGGTCGGGGCGACATTAAAACTCAGGCGCAGGTTCTGGCCGGTTTCTATTTCCCCAAACTGTTCTTTTATCTTCTCCGGTGAGGTCACAAAGGAAAACCTTCCGCACATACGTTTCAAATTTTTTGTTCAGGCCTTTCGCCGGTCATCGGGGCACAAAGGCCGGCATTTCAATACACAGTGATATTATACACTGAAGTCCACATTATTATTCTACCACAAAACTTTGGGCCGGTGGATCTTCATAAAAACAAGGGGTTGGGCCGCTTCGTTTCCCCTTTTCCACACCTGTTTTTTGTGGATTCCCTAAAGTTAAGAAAACCAGCAATTTGACGAAACCTCTTTTCCACAGTAAATGTGGGCCAGGGCCTTAAAAACCGCCCCGCCGGCCCACATTGGCCAAGAATGGCATTCTCACATATATCAAAACTGGTAAATTGAATGTTTTTCGGGGGATAACTCTTCCGGTTGTCTACAACCAAAATTAAAAAGAGGGGCGCCCGGCGAAAAAAAGTTTTCCCCGCCCGGAGTTTTACACAGGCTGTGGGTAAGTTTGCAGAAGCAACGAAGTACAAGGAAGCCGGACTGTGTAAAGCCTGTGTAAAGGCCAACCCGGGGCCTTAACATTGACTTAACCCAGAACTGACGAGAAAATTTACTCACATACTAACAGGCTTAATGATGAGAGGATCTATTCAAAAAATTTATAATATATTACTATTACCCATCCACGCGGAACGTTTTACCATGCCATGGCCAAACAAAAGTTTGTAGTATTGTTTCTCTAACGTAATGTTGTAAATCAAAAGAAGATGGAAGCTGTAATCGATACCATTTCAACAGAGAACAAAACACAACCCCCAAAATACCCTGCAATCGTAAAAGCCTGGCTGGTTGCCGGCTTGTTCATGATCTTCATGCAGGTCGTGGTAGGGGGCATTACCCGGCTGACCGGGTCTGGGCTATCCATCACCAAATGGGAGATCGTGACCGGCACCCTGCCGCCCCTCAATGCCCAGCAGTGGGAGGAGGCATTCGTCTTGTATAAAGCTACGCCCCAATATGCAAAGATCAACCAGGGCATGTCGATGTCCGAGTTCAAATTCATTTATTTCTGGGAATATATTCACCGCCTGTGGGCCCGCCTTATGGGCTTTGTCTTTATCATTCCCCTGGCGTATTTCTGGGCGAGGGGTATGGTGGATAAACCCCTTCTGAAGCGTCTGGGCATCGTTTTCCTGCTGGCGGCCCTGGTGGCTTCCTTTGGCTGGATCATGGTGGCCAGCGGGTTGATAGAGCGGCCCTGGGTCAATGCCTACAAACTCACCATGCACCTTTCGCTGGCGCTTATTTTGTTCAGCTACCTGTTGTGGACGACGTTCAAAACCTTTCAGCCGGAGCGCCCGGTTTTACACAGCCGCCTGTTGAAAAACACCGCGCTAACCATCACCGGGCTGATCGCTCTGCAGATCGTCCTGGGAGGAATTATGGCCGGAACCAAGGCCGGGCTTTTCTATCCCTCCTGGCCGGATATGAACGGCGAGGCCATCCCCGGAGTGCTGTTGAACGCCGGCAACTGGTCTGTGGAAAACTTTGTGAATTACGACACTTCCCTCTTTTTGCCCGCCCTGATCCAGTTTTTGCACCGGGGAATGGCTTATGTGTTGACAATCATTATTTTATGGTTCTTTTTCAAAGCCGTTAAGTCCGATCCGGCGCCGCCTCTGCGCGCCGGGCTGTACCTGTTGGTAACTATGTTGATAATCCAAATGGCGCTGGGTATCCTCACCGTCGTCAACTCCATAGGGGCGATTCCAGTCGGTTATGGCGTCCTTCATCAGGCCGTCGCTCTTTTGTTGCTGACAGCCATGTTATTTGTGGATTTTCAACTGGGAAAAGCGAGAAATTAACAGGTGTGGAAAAGTATGTGGAAAAGTGAAATACATGAGGCTTGTCCCCGCCGATGAGCGGTAATTTTCGCAGAAAGCCCTGGCAGTACGGCCTTTAAGGTTTATCTTGCTCTACCAGAGAAGATAAAACCAACAGAACCATGCGCCTGCTGTATTTCACTGCTTTTTTAACCCTTGCCCTTTATGCCTGCCAACCTGCCGGCCCTGCGGCTGATGTGATTTATTACAATGCGAATATCTGGACGGGGGATCGGGGCAACCCCATTGCGAAAGCCCTTGCCGTAAAAGATGGCCATATACTTTTTGTCGGCGATAAATACGAAGCTTATCAGGGGCCGGAGACAGAGCTGATAGACGTACAGGGTAAATTAGTGATACCCGGTTTCATCGACAACCATACCCACTTTCTGGAGGGCGGCTTCCAACTGGCCAGCGTTGAACTGCGCAATGCTCAGTCGCCTGAGGAGTTTATACAGCTTCTGGCGGATTTTGCCCGCGGCCTCCCCGATGACGGCCGTTGGGTCACCGGCGGCAACTGGGACCACGAGGCCTGGGGCGGAGCACTGCCCCGCCGCGAATGGATCGACAGCGTATCGGCCGGCCATCCGGTTTTCATTTCCCGGCTGGACGGGCACATGGCCCTGGCCAGTTCGAAGGTGCTGGAGCTGGCGGGCATTACCAAAGACACGCCCGATCCGGAGGGGGGTACGATCGTCAGGGATACCCAAACCGGCGAGCCTACCGGCATTCTGAAAGACGAGGCCATGAGCCTGGTGTATCCCGTCATGCCTGAGCGCACCGAAGCCGAGCTGGACGAGGCGCTGCAGCGCGCCGTGCAACACGCCCTTTCCCTGGGCGTCACCCAGGTGCACGACGTGGGCAGCTTCGGGGGCTGGGCGGACCTGGCCGCCTACCGGCGTGCTCATGAAAAAGGAAAACTTCCCATGCGTATCTACAGCTTCGTGCCCATCAGCAGCTGGGCCCGGATGGCAGATTATGCAGCAGAAAACGGAACCGGAGATGAAATGCTTCGGTGGGGGGCTCTAAAGGGCTTCGTCGACGGCTCCCTGGGCTCCACCACCGCCTGGTTCTGCGATCCATACAACGACGAGCCGGAAACATCCGGCCTGCTGGTCAACGACACCCTCCAGTTGCGCGAGTGGGTCCTCTCTGCCGACTCCGCCGGCCTGCACATCGGCGTCCACGCCATCGGCGACCGCGCCAACGACTGGCTCCTCGGCGTCTATGCCGAAGCCATCGACAGCAATGGACAGCGGGATCGCCGCTTCCGCATCGAGCACGCCCAGCACCTCACCCGGGTGGCCATCGGCCGTTTTGCGGAATTGAATGTCATTCCCTCCATGCAGCCCTACCATGCCATCGACGACGGCCGCTGGGCGGAAAAGCGCATCGGCCCGGAGCGGATCAAGACGACCTACCCCTTCCGCTCCCTGCTGGATGCCGGCGCTCCCCTCACCTTCGGTTCCGACTGGACGGTGGCCCCGCTCAACCCGCTGGAAGGCATCTACGCGGCCGTCACCCGCCGCACGCTGGATGGCGCCAACCCCGGTGGCTGGGTGCCGCAGGAAAAGATCACCGTGGAGGAAGCCCTGCACTGTTATACAGCCGCCAATGCCTACGCCGGCTTTCAGGAGGACAAGCTGGGAATGCTGAAAGAAGGGTACCTTGCCGATTTTGTGATCCTGGCAGAGGACATCTTCGAGATCGCCCCGGAGAAGATCGGAGAGGTGGAGGTGGAGCGGACGGTGGTGAATGGGGAGGTGGTGTATGGGAGGTAGGGAGATACATTGAAACACGTGGAAATGAGATGCGCCATCCGGCGCCTCCGATAAACCTGCCGGGTAGGCCGGGTTATCCAACGAGGAGCCTGGCCGAAAACCCGGCAGGAGGAATTTTTTTTAGCAAAACGACAATCCGATGAAAGCTTTGATCTCCACCTTATTATTCCTGGCCCTGGCCACAGCCGCCTTTGCGCAGGAAGAAAACAAAGATTACTCCGAGCCTCTGCGCGTCATCGAGGCCTGGCTGGATGCCCAGCGCGATTATGAGAACATTCCCGGCATCTCCGCCGGCATTGTGCTGGATCAGGAACTGCTGTGGAGTGGCGGATTTGGTTATTCCGACCTCGATGCCAAAGTGCAGGCCACCGATTCCACGATCTACAGCATCTGTTCCATCTCCAAGTTGTTTACCTCTATCGCCATTATGCAATTGAGGGATCAGGGCAAGCTCGATCTTGACGACGAGCTGAAAGAACATCTCCCCTGGTTCAACCTGAAGCAGGTACACGAAGAGAGTGGGCCCATTACCATCCGTTCTTTGCTGACCCATTCCTCCGGCCTGCCCCGGGAATCGGACTATCCCTACTGGACGGATTCCACCTTCCCCTTCCCTACCCGCGAGCAGCTGAAGGAAAAGCTGGGAGAGCAGGAAACGCTTTATCCTCCTTCCACCTATTTCCAGTATTCCAACCTGGGCATGGCGCTGTTGGGCGAGGTGGTGGCAGAGCTGTCGGGCATGCCCTATGAAGAATACATACAGAAGAACATCCTCGGGCCGCTCCACCTGCAAGATACCCGCCCGGAAATGCCGGAAGCCGAACGCCATGAGCAACTGGCCACCGGTTACGGGGTAGAATCCCGCGATGGGGAAAGAGCGGAACTGGCATTCTTCCAGGCGAGGAGCATCGCTCCGGCCGCCGGCTTTTCTTCCTCCGTCCGGGGCCTGGCGGGCTTCGCCTCCTGGCAATTTCAGGCGTTGGAAGAAAAGGATGTGCCGGTGCTCAACGGCAACACCCTGCGGGAGATGCAGCGCGTCCACTGGATGGATCCGGATTGGGAGACGGCCTGGGGGCTGGGCTTTGTCGTTCGCAAGGTTAAAGACAATACAGTAGTCGGCCATTCCGGAGGCTGCCCGGGGTACCTTACCCAACTGTGGATGGTTCCTGCTCAGAAGAGGGCCGTTATTGTGATGGTGAATGGGCTGGGGATCAATGTGGGGCAATATGCCGTTGGCATGAATAACATCCTCGATGCCTATGAAAATGCAAAGGAAGAAGAGGCGATGCCCGATGTAAATCTGGAAGATTATGCCGGGAAGTATTACGGCTTCTGGTCGGGCGAGGCCATCGTCGTGCCATGGAAGGGCATGCTGGCAATTTTCTATTTGAAAACCAGAGAGCAGGAAAAGCCCGCTATGGTTATGAAGCACAAAGAAGGAGACACCTTCTACCGCCTGCGCGACGATGGCGAGCCGGGCGAGGAGGTTGGCTTTGAGCGGGATGCAGAAGGGAAAGTGGTTCGCATGTGGCGGCACAGTGGCTTTATGGACAGGATGAGGTAGGATCTGCCTGGCAGAGGAAACTGTCGGCAGTAGCCCGGATGTGTATAGGAAGGAGTTTCTGGAGCTGGTGGGCCGGACGGAAAGGTTGGGTGGAGAGTAATGGCCGACTGGGTATATCTTCCAAATTTCGGAAATTGTATATGTTTAGCGCTAAACACATACCCGAAATTTGGAAGATCTAATGCAATAACAATGAGCCATCCATTCTCTTTCTCTATCGAACGCCGGATACCCACCGTCGAAGAATACCAAACCCTTAGAAACTCCACCGGATGGGATGAGTTGGCTGATGCCGCGGTGGAAAAGGGTTTGTCCAACAGCATTTTCTGTGCCTGCGCCATACATAAGGGCGCTATTATCGGCATGGGGCGGCTGGTCGGCGACAAGGCCGTCTATTTTTACGTGCAGGATGTCATTGTTCTTCCTGAATTCCAGGGGCGGGGCGTCGGAAAAGCCATAATGCAGGAAATTGAAGGATACCTGGAGGAAAATGCTCTGGAAAATGCCTTTATTGGGTTGATGGCGGCAGTGGGTGTGAAGGGTTTCTACCGGCAGTTCGGGTATATGGAAAGGGGAGAGGATCGGCCGGGGATGTATAAAACCCAGGGTGCAACCAATTAGCTGGGATCTAATCTTTATAGTCAATCGTAAGTATCAAAAAACTAATGATGCGACAACTACTCCCGACACTTTTCTGCTTACTTGCCTTTTCTGTTTTCGGACAAGAAGTCAAGATCAACAACAGCCTGGAAGGCTACTGGACGGGCGCCTTCATCCGCAACGGCAACAGCATACAAAGCCTCACTGTGGATTTTTATATAGAGGACGATACCCTCCAGGCGGCGCTCCCCATCACATCCGATTTGCTGTCGATACCCGGGAAAGCCTCCCCCAGGTCATTAACAACCCATTGCAGCAACTGAGCTTTTTCCCCTCTGGACAATCCGGCTATCATGGCTTCAACCTTTTCAAGCTCACTCATAGGCCTTATTTTATGATCATAAAAAATGGCTTCAAGAAACTTACGGTTTCATGCATATAGAAGCAACCATTTTTTTGATAAGTTGGTTGCCACCGGCTAATTGGCCTACCCCTTCTTCTCCTCCACCTTCACCTGCTTCAGATGCAGCTCATCCAGCTGCTCCTTATGCACCGGCGAGGGCGCGTCGATCATCATATCCCGCCCCATATTGTTCTTGGGGAAGGCGATGAAGTCGCGGATCGAGTTCTGGCCGTTCATCACGGCGCAGAGGCGGTCGAAGCCGAAGGCGATGCCGCCGTGGGGCGGCGCGCCGTACTCGAAGGCGCCCATGAGGAAGCCGAACTGCGCTTCCGCCTCTTCGGGGGTAAAGCCCAGCAGCTTGAAGTTGCGCTCCTGCAGGGCGCGGTCGTGGATACGGATGGAGCCCCCGCCGATCTCGACGCCGTTGATGACCAGGTCGTAGGCGTCGGCGCGCAGGCTTTTCATGGTTTCATGATCCCCGTCCAGCATGCGGGCCACGTCGTCCTTCTTGGGGGAGGTGAAGGGGTGGTGCATGGCGTAGAAGCGCTCGGTGTCCTCGTCCCATTCCAGGAGGGGGAAGTCGACCACCCACAGGGGTTTGAAGTCGCCCGGTTTCATCAGGCCGAGGCGGCGGCCCATCTCCAGGCGCAGCTCGTTGAGCTGTTTGCGCGTTTTTTCTTCCTCGCCGGCCAGCACCAGCATCAGGTCGCCGGGTTTGGCGTCCATCTTTTCCGCCCAGGATTTGAGGCCTTGTTGAGAAAAGAATTTATCCACCGATGATTTGAAGCTGCCGTCGGCATTGTATTTGACGTAAACCAGCCCTTTGGCGCCGATCTGAGGCCGCTGGACGAACTCTGTCAGCTCATCGAGCTGTTTGCGGGAGTACTCTCCGGCGCCCGGAGCGCTGATTCCTACTACCAGTTCTACGCTGTCGAACACTTTGAAGCCCTTATTCTGAGCCACGTCGTTCAGCTCGGTGAATTCCATACCGAAGCGCAGGTCGGGCTTGTCGGAGCCGAAGCGGCGTACGGCCTCGTCGTAGGTCATGAGCGGGAAATCCGGGAGGTTGATGTTTTTGATGGCCTTGAACAGGTGTTTGGTAAGCCCTTCGAAAGTAGCCAGCACCTCTTCCTGGGTGACGAAGGCCATCTCGCAGTCGATCTGGGTAAATTCCGGCTGGCGGTCGGCGCGCAGGTCCTCGTCGCGGAAGCATTTGACGATCTGGAAGTACTTGTCCATGCCGGCCACCATCAGGATCTGTTTGAAGGTCTGCGGGCTCTGGGGCAGGGCGTAGAACTGCCCGGGGTTCATGCGGGAGGGCACGATGAAGTCGCGGGCGCCCTCCGGGGTGCTCTTGATGAGGAAAGGCGTTTCGATCTCCAGGAAATCCTTACCCGCCAGGTACTTGCGGGTCTCGATGGCCAGCTTGCTGCGGAAGATGATGTTCTGCTGGACCGTATTGCGGCGCAGGTCGAGGTAGCGGTACTTCATGCGCAGGTCGTCGCCCCCGTCCGTGTCGTCTTCAATGGTGAAAGGCGGTACTTTTGAAGCATTGAGCAACGCCATGGCCTTCACTTCGATCTCGATATCGCCTGTGGGGCGGTTGGGATTCTTATTGCTGCGCTCCCGCACCTGGCCGGTGGCGTTGATGACGAATTCGCGGCCCAGCTTCCGGGCGCGCTCGCAGAGTTCGGCGTCGTCGTCCATATTGAAAACGAGCTGCGTGATGCCGTAGCGGTCGCGCAGGTCGATAAAGGTCATGCCTCCAAAGTCGCGGGTGATCTGCACCCAGCCGGAGAGTTTTACTTCCTTGCCAACATCGGAGATGCGGAGCTCGCCGCAGTTGTGTGTACGGTACATAGGATTCTTATTTCATGATTTCATCGTTTCACGAATACACGAATACACGAATACACGAATACACGAATACACGAATACACGAATACACGCTTCCCGAAACGAGGCACAAAAATAGGGAATTCCCCTGCGCCTTCCTAGAAAAATGTAAAATGGGTATATACGATAAGTGACGAGGAAGGTTCCCGCCGGTATAGCGAAAGACATTGGAGCCTGCAAACTGAAAAAAGCTTGGATCATTGTCAATAATTCTTAACTTTCCCTTCCTGAAAATCAAACCATCACATGGACGCATCGCAACCCGTTCGGAAATTTGGTACTGCCCCGGTGTTCTTCACCGCCATTTCCACCATTCTCGGTGCGGTGATGTTCCTGCGTTTTGGGTTTGCTGTGGGGCAGGTCGGGATGGTGGGTACTTTTATCATTATCCTGATCGGCCATGCCGTAACCATTCCTACGGCGATGGCCATTGCCGAGATCGCCACCAACCAAAAGGTAGAAGGAGGTGGTGAGTATTACATCATTTCCCGCTCTTTCGGACTGGTGATCGGCTCATCGATCGGTATCGCCCTGTATTTTTCCCAGGCCATCAGCGTGGCCTTTTATATCATAGCCTTTTCGGAAGCCTTCACTACCCTCTTTGATTACCTTCTCCAGAACTATCACCTTCACCCGGCTGTGGAGTGGTTGCTCACCAAGAAACAAACGGTAAGCATTCCTGCCCTCATTGCCCTCACGGCCATTGTGCTGACCAAGGGCGCCGACCTGGGGGTGAAGACCCTGTATGTGGTCGTTGCCACGCTTTTCTTGTCTCTGGTGGCTTTCTTTATTGGCAGGACCGATTATGCCCAGGATTACGAGCTGGACCTCTTCGAGAATGTTTCCGATTACAAGCGGCCGGGGCAAAGGATGGCCGATACGGCTATTTTAGAATTGCATCAAAAGGATACCCTTACTGAAGACGACTATCCCAACCCCAATGTTCCGAAACTGGAGCCGGCGGATCCGGGCCGCCCTTCCGGCCAGGCCAGGCCGCCGGTGGAAGTATACAGTTTCTTCACGGTTTTCGCCATTATTTTCCCTGCATTTACCGGGATGACCGCCGGGGTGGGGCTTTCCGGCGATCTCAGGAACCCCAGCCGATCGATCCCTATGGGGACTCTTGCGGGCACAATAACCGGCATGATCGTTTACTTTTTCATCACCTATAAGCTGGCGATGTCGGCCAGCCCGGTTGCTCTGGCTGATACCAGCCGCCTGATCATGGCGGAGATCGCCTGGCAGGGGTGGTGGCTGATACCGGTGGGGCTGGCGGCGGCCACCATCTCATCGGCTATCGGGTCCATTCTGGTGGCGCCCCGCACCCTGCAGGCCATTGCGCGCGACCGACTGCTGCCGTCGCGGGGCATCAATTACTGGCTGTCGCGCGGGAGGGGCAGTAATGATGAGCCTTTCAATGCTACGGTCGTTACGGTGGTGCTGGCATTTGTGTTTGTCCTCTTGGGCGAACTGGACGCGGTGGCGAAGATCATATCCATGTTCTTTATGGTCACCTATGGCTCGCTTTGCCTGATCTCCTTCCTGCAGCACTTTGCCGCCGACCCTTCCTACCGGCCGACCTTCCGCTCACGCTGGTACATCTCTCTATTCGGCGCTCTGGCCTGTTTCGGGCTCATGTTCTTTATGAATCCCGGTTATGCCTTTTTCTCCCTGGCTTTGATGGTGGTCTTCTACCTGCTGGTGAGCCGTTACAATCCCGAAAAAAAGAACCTGGCCGTGATCTTCCAAGGGGTAATCTTTCAGATCAGCCGCCAATTGCAGGTATTCCTGCAGAAGACGGAAAAAGAACAGACTGGAAGCTGGCGCCCTTCGGCGGTTTGTATTTCGGAACACTCCTTCGACCGCCTGGCTGCCTTTGATATGCTGAGGTGGATCTCCCAGCGGTACGGTTTTGGCACCTACATCCACAAGATCAGCGGTTACCTCTCAAAGGCCACGCATCAGGAAGCCAAGAAATCAAAGGACCGGCTGATCAAAATGGCGGAAGCCAGCGACAGCAATATCTACATCGATACCCTGATCAGCCCTTCCTATACCTCTGCTGTGGCCCAGGTTATACAGCTGCCCGGTATTTCCGGTACGGAAAACAACCTGTTGCTGACGGAATTTTCCAAGATGAACCCGGATAACCTGGACGACATCGTCGATAATTTCAAGCTCATCAAGTCCGTCGATTTTGACCTTGTTATCCTGGGAACTACCGAGCGCGGGTACGGCCTCAAACAAAGCATACACATCTGGATCACCTCCAACGACTACGAAAATGCCAACCTGATGATCCTCCTGGCCTACATCATCCTCGGCCACCGCGAATGGAAGCACGGGCACATCAAGATCTTCGCCATCTACCCGGAGGAAACTGCCGATGAAGAACGCCAACGCCTATACAGCCTCATTGAGGCCGGCCAGTTGCCTATTGCCCCGCATAACATCGAGATCATTCCCCGCAAACCGGAAATCGACCCCCGGGAAATTATCGCTGAAAAGTCAAGAGACGCCGACCTGACCATCATCGGCTTCCGGGAAGAGGTGGCCCGCCATGAAGGCGCCGCTGTGTTCAAAGGCTATGAAAGCATAGGAAATACCCTTTTCGTCAATGCTTCCGAGCAGATTAAAATCAAGTAAAAAAGCCCGGGTTCTTCTTTGTTGATATTTTTTTACAATGGCGTGACAATGTAGCTCCCTTCTCCAGCGGCCGTCTTGGTGGGTTTTAGTTTATAATTTTATATAATGTTTATTTAATTGAATTTTATTTATTTAAAGTTGTTTTGGTTTGTGATTTTTCTTCCGGAAGAACGTGATATTTATCACAAAATAGTTAAATATCATCCTTTCAAGTGATATTTGTCATCGAGTCCGCCTGCTCCCGAATATAGTTTTGTTTAACCTTGTTGCAGTCTCATGACACTAGGTGTGTAACGGGGATTTATTTTTGCACATTAAAACCTGGAACTATAGATTGGGCATTATGTTGGCAAACTTCAAGATACTCACCGTAACACACAAACACACCAAACTCAAGGAGATTGGTGATTTTGTCATTAAGGCGGCGGATAACAGCGCACTCCGGGAGCGCCTGGAAGCGCTTAAGGCTGAATTTCAGCTCGACGAGTTGCTGTACCTGCCTACCTGCAACCGGGTGATGTATTTTTTCACTACCGCCCGGCCCACAAATGCTCAATTTGTCTCCGGTTTTTTCCAATCCATCAACCCTGAGTTGCCTGCCGCAACCCTGAACCAGATCGAAGACGTCGTACAGTGCCTGGAGGGGGAAGCCGCTCTTGAGCACCTTCTTGAAGTTTCCGCATCTATCGACTCCCTGGTCATTGGTGAGCGCCAGATCCTTCGCCAGCTCCGGGAAGCATTTGACCAATGCTGGGAATGGGGCCTTGCCGGCGATTTTATCCGGCTTGCTTATCAGCAGGCGGTTGTTGCCGCCAAAGCCGTGTATTCCAATACCCGGATCGGAGAGAAGCCGGTTTCCGTCGTTTCGCTTGCCGTACAGAAGCTATTGAACTCCGGCCTGAATAAAGATGCCCGTATCCTGGTCATCGGCGCAGGGCAGACCAACCAACTGGTGGGAAAATTCCTAGTCAAACACGCGTTCACCAACATAACCGTTTTCAACCGCACCCTCGCCAAAGCCGAACAGCTGGCCGACATGCTGAACGGTAAGGCGCTTTCGCTGGATGCTCTTCCTGCCTACACGGAAGGTTTCGATTGCCTGGTCGTCTGCACCGGCGCTACCCGTGCGGTCATCACGCCCGAATTGTACGCTCACCTGCTTGGGGGAGAAACGGGCCGCAAAGTAGTGATCGACCTGTCGGTTCCCCATAACGTTTCGGAGGAGGTTGTGGAAAATAACGATATCAATTACATCGAAATAGAAGGCCTGCGCCACCTGGCAAAGGCCAACCATGCTTTCCGCGAGCAGGAGATCGAAGAGGCCAGAAAGATCCTCGGAGAGTACCTGCAGGAGTTTCCCGCCCTGCTCAAGCAGCGCCAGATCGAACTGGCCATGCGCCGCGTTCCCACCGAGATCAAGGCGGTCAAACACAAAGCCATGAATGAGGTCTTCCGCAAAGAGGTGGAAATGCTCGACGGACAGACCCGCGAATTGATGGAAAGAATGCTGGCGTACATGGAGAAAAAGTGCATCGGCATCCCCATGAAAGCGGCGCGGGAGGCGGTGATGGCGCGGGAGTAGAAAAAAAAAACGCGGCCCGTTTTACCTGGAAATCCCCATACCGTGAAAGCGCCGGTCGTGCATCTCGCGCCCATCTACCCGGCCCATCCATTCAAAAAAATCACATCTTACATTGTCGTTAAGCGAGGACTTGCTTAAATTGTGGTATCGAGGCCTGCCTGATGCCCTCTAAGTGTTTGTAAACGTTTATAGCCGGATGTATTCGGTTACAAATGGGGGAGGGATAAAGGGGTAATAAACACCATTGCGGGGGGGGGGTTATTCAAATGTTGTGCGCGATGTCAGTTGGAATGGTTAGTTTTTGATAAGATCTTTGAAAGAGT